>CALFLL010000076.1 GCA_937880845.1 uncultured Drancourtella sp. | reverse complement strand
TTAAGACATCGCCCTTTCACGGCGGTAACACGGGTTCGATTCCCGTCGGAGTCATTTTTTCCGGAAATTGCTTGCATTTTCCGGAAAATGTGTTAATATAATATAGTATATGGCGCAGTAGCCAAGTGGTAAGGCAATGGTCTGCAACACCAGTATCCACCGGTTCAAATCCGGTCTGCGCCTCTTTTTAAGAACTTCATTCCGGTAGGTTTGAAGTTTTTTTGTATTTGAATTTTAAGGGCTGACAAGTGAGCCACGAAGGAATGTGATATTTTATGAAAAATAAAGAAATAATACGGACAGCAATGATTCAGTCAGCCGTTGATGCAAATTGTCTTGCAGATGATTTCATGAAAACGGAGAATGTAATTGTAGAATCTGTGAAAACACCAAAAGCACGGAAGTATCTCGAACTGCCTTTTATTTGTAATTTAATTTCTTATGGAAATAATATTGTAGCTTCTATTGATAAGACGTATGAAGATATTGTTCGGGAATATATAGATAAGTATTCTATGGAACATTGTTTTGAAACACCCAACATGTATGTGTTTAATGAAAGCTTTAGGAAATATGATAAAGAAGTTTGTTTTATGGCAGAGTATTTTTTGCCGGATATGAATATCTTTCAGGAATTACCTTGTCAGTACGAGATGAGAGTGTTAGAACAAAATGCTCTTAAGGATCTTTATCTTCCGCAATGGGGCAATGCATTATGTGAAACAAGAAAAGAATTGGATATATTGGGAGTTGGTGCATATGACAGAGGAAGATTGATTGGCCTGGCAGCCTGTTCCGCGGACTGTGATACGATGTGGCAGATAGGAATTGATGTTTTGCCGGAATATAGAAGACAGGGGATTGCATGTGCAGTGACGAGTAAATTAGCAGGTGAGGTTTTAAAACGTGAAAAGATACCTTTCTATTGTTGCGCATGGTCCAATATAAAATCAGTGAAAAATGCTTTAAAAAGCGGATTTCGTCCTGCTTGGATAGAAATGACTGTTAAGGAAAAAGCATTTATAGACCAAATGAACAAAAAGAAAAAATAAAAGCGAATATAAAATCCCGAAAGATGGAGATTTTTACACCCATTCTTTCGGGATTTTTTGAATGACACTGGACGAATCTATACTCAAAAGTCTATAATAAAAGTATCTATACATTATCATTCTGATAATGCATTTCCCAAGGATATGATTACAACAGAAAAGAGAAAGCTATGAACAAAATGACTATGATACTTTTTGTTTTGATTTTAATAAAAGTGGCAGTGACTGACTGGAAAACGAAAAAAATACCGAATATTTATATTTGGGGCATTGCCGTACTTGGCTGTATCCGTACTTTGTTCGGACAACAAGAAATGTTTTCTTTTGTATGCGGATTTTTTATTGTCGGTGTTCCCATGTTGTTGATTACGTTGATCCGGCCAGGTGCGTTTGGCGGAGGAGATATTAAATTGATGGCAGTATCAGGCATGGTACTGGGATGGGAAAAATGTCTGTCTGCGTTTGTGTGTGCAGTCTTTTTTAGCGGAATTTATTGCCTGTTTTTGATCATATGTAAAAAATCAGGAAGAAAAACAGCATTTCCCATGGGACCCTTTTTCTGCTTGGGAATGATGATAGAAATTTTTTAAAATTTTTTCGAAAATTTGTAACGAAAAGAGAAAAAAGCGGATAAAGGAATAAAGGGGGTGAAAAAAAGATGGATATGGAAGCGGTATACCGGGAATATGCAGAAATGGTATTTGGCTTTTTGATGACAATGTGCCGGGAGGAAACGATGGCAGAAGAATTGACTCAGGAAACCTTTTATCAAGCAATCCGCTCAAGTAACAAATATGACGGAACATGTAAGATATCTACATGGCTTTGTCAGATTGCCAAGCATTTATGGTATCAGGAGCTAGACAAAAGAAAACGAAAAGGAACGCTTCCTCTGGAAGAAGACGTATGTGGAAGTACAGAAGGAATGGAACAGGATATCTGTATGAGAGAAGAAAAGATGGAGGTGTTTAAAAGAGTCCATCTTTTAGATGAAATATCAAAGGAAGTGGTTTTATTAAGACTTACAGGGAGCTTTTCCTTTCGGGAAATCGGAGATATTTTTGGGAAAAATGAAAATTGGGCACGTGTGAGTTTTTATCGGGCAAAACAAAAACTGATGAAAGGAAGAAAGAATTATGAAGAAATGTGATATTGTAAAAGATTTAATGCCAAGTTATATAGATGGGCTTACAAGTAAGGCAAGTAATGAACTGGTCAGGGAACATTTAAAAGAATGTCCGGAATGTAAAGAATATTATGAGATTATGAAAGAAGAAATCGTATCTCCTTATAAAATAGAAAAGAACAAAAAAGAATTACGTCCCCTTCGTAAGTGGAAAAAAAGAATCTGGAAAACAGCGGCGGCAACAGCGGCAGTCTGCATGATCGCCTTTGGAGGATGGACTTATTATTTACAGCGGACATGGCTCGTGGATTCCTCGGATGTTACGATTAGTTATGGTCAGGTAGAAGGAGTAACGGATCTTACAATTAAGCCCAAAAAAGAAGGAGAACATCTGACAGCGTGTTTTTATGACGGAAATCAGTATGAAGCAGTTATCGAAGCACAGAAAAACAATCCGTTCCATAGACCTCTTCAAAAAAATGCACACGTAAGTTTTACCTATCTGGATGAAGATACGATAAATGTGGAAGGAAAGACTATTGATTTGAAGGGAGATGAGGAATTGAAAATTAAATTTGCAGATAAAACAGTGAAAGTCAACTTAAAAGATTTTGGAAATGCCGAAAAATGGAAAGATCCAAATGCACTTCAAGACCTACTTGATTGATGATAAGAAAAATGTCATAATATTCGTTGAGAACACAAGTGGAGGAAGAAAGTTGTATACATTAACAGGAAAGATCATACACGGAAAAGGGAATGGGAGAAAAGTCGGGATGCCGACTGCCAATCTACAATATGAAAAAGTGCAGAACCTGCCGAAGCCGGGTGTTTACGGAGTTATGGCATATATAGACGGGATGGGATATGAAGGTGTTACCAATGTAGGAACCCGCCCTTCGATTGATGATGATACTACAATCACGGTGGAAACATATATTCCGGGCATGGATTTGGATTTGTACGGGAAAACCATGAAAGTGGAATTTTATATTTTTCTCAGAGAAATCTGTAAGTTTGATTCTCTGGAAGCAGTCAAAAAACAGGTTGAAAAGGATGTCTGCCGTACAAAAGAATATTTCCGAAACAGGAGCCGGGAGGAGTAGATCGTGAAAAAACGAAAGAAAAAGAACAGATATAAAATGAAAAAAAGCGTTCTTGTACCGATATGGCTTTTGGGCATATCGGTACTGCTTTTGCTTGCAGGTATTTATATAGAAGGATTTGCAGATTGGTATGTGTCCCATATTTATTCGGTTTTAACAGGAATCATCGGAAGGATTTTTGGTCTGGTACCTACTTCGGCAGCAGAAATCGGACTCTATATTCTGGTTATCGTTTTGGTTTTGGGATTTATCTATATTGTTCTGTCGATCATACATGGAGCATGGAATCGGTATCGGACCGGAAAGACTATCCGCGTGTTATTTTGTGTAACAGCGGTTTTGTTTTTCTTATATGTTATAAACTGCGGGATCAACTACCATACAACATCTTTTGCAAACAGAAGCGGAATACAGCCACGGGAATATACAAAGGAAGAGTTGGAACAGACGTGTATGCTGCTGACGGAAGATGTGATCAAAACAGAATCCAAGGTACAAAGAGATGAAAACAGAGAACTTGTTTTTGATAAAGATATCGGAAAAAATGCAGTGCGGGCCATGCAGAATCTTGGAGAAACATATAAAGAATTAAAAGGATATTATCCTCAGCCCAAAAGATTGCTATTGCCGGAATTTTTATCCTATCAGTCTTTGACAGGGATTTATTCTCCTTTCACCGTAGAAGCGAATTATAACAGTGATATGGAGGAATATAATATTCCGTTTACCATGTGTCACGAGCTTTCTCATCTGAAAGGATTTATGCAGGAGCAGGAGGCAAATTTCATTGCATGGCTTGCATGCAGCACCTCGGAAATGCCTCAATTTCAATATAGTGCTGCATTATCAGGATGGCTTTACGCCACAAATTTATTATGGGAATATGATCAAAATGCTTATGATCGGCTTTATGCAATGCTCCCTGAAAGTGCAAAGAAAGATTTAAAAGAAAACGATACATACTGGGAGAAATATGACGGGAAAATTGCAGAGGTATCCAATCAGATCAATGATGCCTATTTAAAAACAAACGGACAAAAAGACGGAGTGAAAAGTTATGACAAGATGGTGGATATGCTTGTCGTATATAAACTGGATAAAAAACAATAACAATGAGAGGAAAAACAAAAGATGAAAATTTTAAGACAGTTCATGATTATTTTACTTATCTCTTTTGTGGGAGAAGCGATGCATGAGTTGATACCGCTTCCGGTACCGGCAAGTGTGTATGGACTTATCTTGATGGTCATGGTATTAAAAACAGGAATTTTAAAATTGGATCAGGTAAAAGAGGCCGCAAAACTTTTGATCGCAATCATGCCTGTGATGTTTATTCCGGCAGCAGTGGGTCTTATGACGGCATGGAAGGATCTGAGACCCATCCTAGGTTCGGTGGCAGTGATTACGGTATTAACAACCGTTATTGTCATGGCAGTTACCGGACTGGTAACTCAAGGAATCATAAGAAAGAAGCAGAAAGGAACACAACATTAGATGAAAGAAATGATTTCCAATTCTTTGTTTTTTGGTCCGGCAGTGAGCCTGGCGGCTTATGAAATCGGGTTAATAATAAAAAAGAAATATAAATTGGCAATTTTAAATCCACTTTTACTTGCGACGGTGATCGTAATGGGAGTATTATGTATTACAAAGATTGAATATGAACATTATAATGAAAGTGCGAAATATCTCAGTTATTTTTTGACACCTGCTACTGTGGCACTGGCAGTTCCGCTTTATGAACAGCTTTCTCTTTTAAAGGAACATTTTACGGCTGTGATCAGCGGAATCATATCCGGAGTGCTGGCAAGCCTTCTTAGTGTCCTGTTTTTGGCTGCTCTATTCGGGTTGGATCATCAGCAATATGTGACACTTCTTCCGAAATCTATTACAACAGCGATCGGAATGGGCGTGTCGGAAGAATTGGGAGGAATTGTCACCATCACCGTTGCGGTTATTATCATAACCGGGATTTTGGGAGGAATTTTGGCAGATGTTGTTTATAAATTATTCCGGATTCGGGAACCTGTGGCAAAAGGCTTGGCACTTGGGACAGCTTCTCATGCCATCGGAACGGCAAAGGCAATGGAACTGGGAGAAATCGAAGGAGCAATGAGCAGTCTGGCAATCGCTGTGGCGGGACTTCTTACGGTAGTAGGAGCGTCTGTCTTTGCACAGTTTATGTAAAAATAAAAAATCAGGAGGTAGAAACATGATTTTATTTCAGAATGATTATGCAGAGGGAGCACATCCGGAGGTCATGAAAAGACTGATGGAAACTAATATGGATCAGACACCGGGATATGGGGAAGATACCTATTGTGAAGAAGCAAGAAAACAGATTAAAAAAGTATGCGATGCACCAAATGTCGATGTTCATTTCCTGGTAGGCGGAACACAGACCAATCTGACGGTCATCTCTGCAGCATTAAGACCACACCAGGGAGCCGTATGTGCACAGACGGGACATATCAACGTGCATGAAACAGGATCTGTTGAAGCATGCGGGCATAAAGTACTGGCACTTCCTTCAAAAGACGGAAAGATTACGGCAGAACAGGTAAAAGAAGAACATGACCTTCATTGGGCAGACGGTTCAAGAGAGCATATGGTGCAGCCGAAGCTTGTTTATATTTCCCATCCGACAGAACTGGGAACATTGTATACAAAGGCAGAACTGGAAGATTTGAGAAAAGTATGTGATGAGTGTGGTATGTATCTGTTCCTGGATGGTGCAAGATTGGCTTATGGACTTGCAGCAGAAGGAAGCGACGTGACACTTCCTGACTTGGCGAAGCTGACAGACGCTTTTTATATCGGGGGAACAAAAGTTGGACTGCTATTTGGTGAGTGTGTGGTGATCAACAATGATGCACTGAAGGAAGACTTCCGTTATCTGATCAAACAAAAAGGCGGTATGCTGGCAAAAGGACGACTGCTTGGCATCCAGTTCGGAACATTATTTGAAAAGGATTTGTATCTGGAAATGGGACGCCATGCAGATACGCTTGCGATGAAATTGAAAAAGGGATTGCAGGAAAAAGGATATTCCTTTTATATCGACAGTATTACAAATCAACAGTTTGTGATTGTAGAAAATAAAAAACTGAAAGAGATAGAAAAAGAATTCTGCGTAAACCATGAAAAAACATATGATGAGAACCATACCGTCATCCGTATTTGTACTTCATGGGCAACCAAAGAAGAAAATGTAGAAAAACTGCTTGAGGCATTTTAAAATACAAAACCTCTTTTACCGAAAGTAACATCCGGTAAAAGAGGTTTTTGTATTTCACGCACAGATTTCTTTCTTTTATGTCAGAATGCTTGAAGAGATGAAAGGCGGGAACTATAATAAAAACACAACAAGGGAGGGAGGAAAAGAATGATAAAAATTGCAGTCTGCGATGACCAGGAACTTGTTTGTGATGAAATCATCTCACATATAAAGATGATTTCAAGGGGGGAGTGGAAAACAGAAAAATTTTTAAGCGGAACAAATCTTTTAAAAGGATATGAAGGATTTGATATTTTACTTTTGGACATTGATATGCCGGGGATGGACGGGATTGAAACAGCCAGAAAGATTAGGGAATACGATAAACGGGTTAAGATCATTTATATTACAAATTACGGTGGATATGCAGGTTATGCATTTGGTGTCCATGCTTTTGGATATTTGTTAAAGCCGGTGAAACAAGAGGAACTTAAAAGACAGATAAAAGAGGCAATCCAATATTTGGAACAGGAAGAAAAAGAAACAGAAACCATCGAACTTGTAACAGAAGAAGGAAGGATACGGATAAAGACAGATGATATTTACTATTTTGAATATCTGTTTCGAAAGTTGGCTGTATACACGACGAAGGGGGTGTATCATCAAAAGGAAAAGATTGGCGAATGTCTGGAAAAAATGAAACAATACGGTTTTACCATGCCGCATAAAAGTTTTGTTGTCAATTTAAGTCAAGTGAAACTGATCAAAGGTTATGACATTATTTTGATGGATGGAAGTGTGATTCCTCTTTCGCAGAAAAAAGGAAAGTCATTTCGGGAAGAACTAAATGCATATCTTGCAGGACAATTGTAAAAAGAAAGGGAAAAGAAATAGAAGAAGTTTTGGTAAGGCTGTCAGAACTTGTTTACTGTATAAGTTATATTTACGCGGTCTGGCATTTTTTGGACAGAAAAAAGGAAGAAAGACGATTTGGAAAGGCTGTTTATATCATTGCCATGATTCTTTTATTTCTCGTTTCCGTATTAATGCTTCAAAGAGAAAAACCAATTCTTTATGCA
This sequence comes from uncultured Drancourtella sp., assembly GCA_937880845.1. Classification (GTDB taxonomy): domain Bacteria; phylum Bacillota; class Clostridia; order Lachnospirales; family Lachnospiraceae; genus Sellimonas. Next base: position 19,598 of record CALFLL010000076.1, on the reverse strand, counting down.
GGGACAGGAGTAGTAATCATATGTTTGATTTCTTATTTGCTTTTTGAAAGAACAAAGGTGGCTTTTATACGGACTCTTTTATTTTCAATGGTACTGTTTGGCAGTTATCTGATCATTGTCATGCTTTTAACTTTTTTGGGATTTGGCTACGGCACATCGGTCATTTATACATTGTATCGATATTTTTTCCTGTTGAATGCAGGAGGATTTTTGATACTGGCAACAGAATATATTTTTATTTCCAGATATTTTGTAAAAATTTTCCGGGAAAAAGAAAAGGTCAGTCTTTCCAATTTTCAGACAGTGGTATTTCTGGTATCTCCGTTTTTGATTCTGGCGGTGCTGATTGCACTGTATATAAATGGGGACATATTTTTAATGCTATATGGATATGGGGCGGTTTGTGCCATGATCCTTATCATCATTGTCATCCATTTTCTGATTATTTATTCTTTTAGTTATATGATCGATCAGCAGAGAAAACATCTGGATTATCGGCTTTACGAGCAGCAAAACAAGATGATGATGCATCAGTATGAAGAACTTGAGGAAAAATACCAGGCTTCACGGAAAGTCATCCATGATGTAAAAAATCATATGCATATGTTGGGAGAACTTTATCACTCTGGCGATCTGGAAGCAGCAGATCAATACTGCAGGGATATTGACGGAATGTTAAGAAGCCTGGAAAGAGTAATCTATACAGATAATCGAATGCTCAATCTCATTTTAAATGAAAAGCTGAATATTCAGGAGTTAAAAGGGGTCAAACTTCAGATCCATATCAATGAAGCAGATGTATCTTTTATGAGAGATATTGACCTTACTACCGTATTTACCAATTTACTGGATAATGCAAAAGAAGCTGCATCCGAAACAAAAGAGGGAGCATTTATTTCCTTAAAAATTGACAGGATTAGAGAATTTCTTGTGATTTGTCTGGAGAATTCCTGCCCGGAACAGGAAAAAGAGAAAAAAGGACATATGGGAGTGGGGCTGGAAAATGTACGTAGAGTGATCCGGATCTATCACGGGACAATGCAGGCAGGGAAAACAGAAAAAGGGTATTGCGTGAACATCAGCATACCGATAGAAAGAGAGGGAAAATCATGAAAAAATGTGGAAAAAGAGTCGTAAGTGTTGTTTTTATGTGCATAATGGCGGTTATGATGGTGGGATGTCAAAGTAAGCTGTCAGATGAATTCCAAGAATCAGAAGTGGTCGAAAAGGCGGAAAAAATAGCAGAACTTTCCTGTACCGGAAAGATTGATGAGGCATATGGTATGCTTGGAGAAGGAATCAGGGCAAATGTGACCGAGGAACAGATTAGAGCCGGAATTGAAGGAACAATAGAAACATTAGGGGAGTTCGAACAAATCAGCGGAACAAAGGTAAGCGGACAAAAAGATAAAGATACCGACAGAGAATATGCTATTGCTATTGTGATGGCGAAATTTGAAGATGGAAAGGCACAATTTACCATTTCCTTTGATACCAACATGAATTGTGTTGGATTTTATATTAAATAAAGCAGAAAGAGATGAAAGAACATGAAAAGATGGAATAGTTACAGGTTAGCGGAGAAAATTTCCGTTATAATTATGTGGGGAATCGTCTTGGCAACGATCATTTATACGGCAGTTATGTATCCGGATCTTCCTGACACCATACCGAAACATTTTGGGGCATTGGGAAAGCCGGATTCCTGGGGCGGCAAGGAGAATATTTTAACCGGAGTCATCATCCAGATTTTGATTGCTCTTCTTAACCAGAAGGCACTGTCTTCTTCTGTAAAAGAAAGCGAAAGAACGGGATTTGTGGATATGAGTAATCGAAACTGTATGATGCTTTTGGGTCCTGTGGTAACGGCAAGTCTTGCATGGATTACGTTTGCCACGATTACATGGGGAAGACTTGGAAAATATTTCCTGTTTGTTATAATCGCATTGGTGGCAGTCATTATCGCTTTTGTTGTATACACAAGAAAACATTATAAAGAAAATATTGATGTGGAAGTAGAGCGGGAATTAAAGAAAACAAATGAGAGAACCACAAAAATCAGACAGGATGATACAAGTTATCCGGGTGATCTGAAATTTAAAGGAAAGATTGCAATATGGATGTGGGGAATCCTGATTTTCCTTCAGATCGTTATATTCGGTACGCTTCTGTCTGTCATAAGAGAGGGAATCAATGGTCAGATAGGAGAATTCATAGTGATGCTCCTCATCTTTGCAATGCTTGAAGTATTTCTCATACCTATGTATATCCGGAATTATGTTCTCGTCACAAAGGATGAAATTATCATAAAAGTGGGACTTCTTGGAAATAGGATTCCGATTCAGGATGTGCGTCTTTTACAGGAAACAACAAACCCGATTTCTTCCCTTGCCATGTCGCTGGACAGAATTTATATTTATACGTATTCTGGAAGAGATGTATTGATTTCCGTAGTGGATAAAAAAGAGTTTATAGATGAAGTATATACAAGACAAGAACAAGAAAGCGGGCAGTAAAAGCCCGCTTTTGTAATGTGATTATTGAGTTTGTGATGTATTGTCCAACTTTTCAAGACATGTAGTCACAAAACGGGAAGCCATCTGAAGATCTTCCTTTGTAGGATGGATCATGGCTTCGTCAAAATTCAGAAGCTGCATTTTCAGATGGTAATCATGCTTCTCGTTCCCGGTCAACATCGATTCATAACGCTGTCTTACCTGAAGAGGCATCTTACCCTGACAAAAGAATCCACCCAGATAACGATTGTCATCTTCCAGCCAGATACGAGCGCTGTTTTCGATATTTTTATAATAATTTTCCAGATTTGCGGCACCACATGTGCCGAATAAAGCTACATTCTTCAAGGAAAGAGAAGAAAGAAGATTTCCAACTTCGAGACTGCATGTCCCTCGGTGTACACAAAAACCGATAAAATAAGTTCCGGCTTCCGGAATATCCGACAACTCATCTAAGCTTCTCAAATCTTTGGACATTCCCGGAAGACTTGAAAAAATCGTAGTGGCAACTTTCTTTGTATTGCCGGTTTCGCTTTGATAAAGAACCATATAATCGAGCATGAAAAAACTCCTTTCGTGTGTAAAAATAAAATCTGTATTTCAAATAAAAAGGAGGGTCAACTCTTTTTAATAAAATGCGTACTGCATTTTGGACATCTGATCTCAATTTTTCCTTTGCCACGCGGGATACGGATTTTCTGTCCGCAGGAAGGACATTTGTAAATATGATAATCTTTTCTCTGGACAAAGTTTGATTTCAGCGACATCCATTTTTTGCGAAATCCGGCTGTATATTTTAAATATGCCTGATTTTCCGCATAACGTTTTGTGTGATTTTTGGAAAAAATACGAAAATACGAATAAACCAAAAGAACAAGAGAAAAAAGATAAAGGATTTCTCCATGTTCAAAGAGTCCTGAAACAAACAAAAGAACAAGGCCTGCTATCAATAAAAATTTTGAAAAAGGATCCAAGCCATATCGACCATACATAAACTGCAAAAATCTTTCTTTCATCATATAACCTGCCTTTAATCATTTATAAATATTATTGTATCTCATTTCCGTAAGGAATCAATAAATTCTATATAAAAAAATGAATGAAATAATTAAAATAAAATAAAAAATAACGTAGGCTAGTCATGTAAATTTTTCTTACTCCATTCCCGTGAAAAGTTGCGGAATTTTAGTACAGCATGGGAAAGGGTGCTGCCGGATGGGAAAGCGATGCCAAGTGTGCGGGAATAATGTTCCGTAAAAGAACGGACACAAACCTGAAAAGGAGCATCTTTTAAGAGGAGTTTTGGAAGAATGGTAATACCAAAACCCTGTTCTACCATTTTTAGTGTGGCAAAGTCTTCATTCAGTTGGTATCGGACATGCGGAGAAATATGGTTTAATTCAAAAATTTTTCCGGTTTCATAGTCCAGTCCGTCAGAAGACAGAATAAAATCGTAGTTGTTTATACTTGATAATGAAACAGACAGATGTTCGGAAAGAGGATGTCCGATAGGGGTGACAAGCATCAGTTCATCATTTCCAAGCGGGAAAAACGGAAATTCCGGAACAGAAAAACCGGATACGAAAATACAGTCCAGTTCATTTGCGTGAAGTTTGGCTTTCAACTCATCGAAGCCGCCTATAGTAACCTGAAAACGGATATTTGGGTAAAGAGCGGAAAACTCTTTTATGATTCCCGGAAGCCAGTGATAAGAAATACTTTGGATTGTTCCTACCCGGATAAAGCCGCTGTCAAGATTTGTAAGAGAAGCGGCAATGGAAAAAATGTGTTTTTCTTCTTCACAGATAACACGAAGGGATTTGATGATTTCGGTCATATCCGGTTTTAATTCCATTCCGTTTTTGGAACGTATAAAAAGCTCCACACCAAGTTCTTTTTCAAAATTTTTAATAGCCTGGCTGACGGCAGACTGTGTATAATTTAAAAGAGAAGCGGTTTTTGAAATGCTGTGGGTTTCGCAGACACTAAGGATAGTCTGGTATTTATTCATAGGATACCTCCATTAAAAAAAGTTATGAATGTCATTAGATTCGGTAAAGATTCAACGAAGTATTGACCCCAAAATAGTCCATAAGTAAAAATGAACGGGTGTATTAAATTAATTTAATATACTACATATGGTTTTTCCTTTATTATCTATAATAAAGGATTGACTGTCAATAAATTATCAAAGAGAAATATAAGAAAACAGGAGGAATATCTATGGGGACAGAATATTGGAATGGTGCAGAAGCCGCACACAGAAGAGTAATGATGAAAGCGGCCGGATATTCTGATGAAGATATCCGTAAAAAACCACATATCGGAGTTCCGAATTCTTATATGTCAGGTTCTCCGGGATCGGCTCATCTCCGTCAGATTGCAGAAGCGGTAAAAGAAGGAATCTGGGCAGCAGGCGGCGTGCCGGTAGAATTCGGAATCCCGGCTACATGCGGAAATATCGCAAACGGAGCAGAAGAATTAAAATATGAACAGGTGGGAAGAGATATTGTGGCAATGTCCGTAGAGTTTGTATCAAGAGTACATAACTTTGACGGACTTGTAATGATTGCATCCTGCGATAATATTATTGCCGGATGTTATCTTGCGGCAGCACGTCTTAATATCCCGTCCATGGTTGTAACGGGAGGTTCCATGCAGCCGGGACAGCATTGTGGAAAGACGGTTGTGGAAGCTGATCTTGATTCAGCAAGATTTTCCGGAGCATCCGAAGAAGAACTGATGGAAATGGAAGACAATGTCTGCCCGTCTTTTGGTGCATGTCCGTCTATGGGAACTGCAAACACAATGCAGATGCTCGGAGAAGTTTTAAACCTTGTTCTTCCGGGAACATCTACGATTCCTGCATCAGACAATGCAAAATTAAGAAGAGCAAGAGAAGCAGGAAAATATGCGGTACAGCTTGTAAAATCAGGAAGAAAGCCGTCTGATCTTATTACAAAAGAAACACTTTTAAATGCGATCATGTTTGACATGGCAGTAGCAGGCTCTACAAATGCAGTGCTTCATATCCTTTCTTATGCATATGAACTCGGAATCCATCTGACATTGGAAGATTTCGAAAAATATGCAGGAGAAATTTACTGTATCAATGCCGTTGTTCCAAGCGGTCCGTATACCGTAGTGGATTTTCACTATGCAGGCGGGGTCATGAACGTTATGAAGATGCTGGAGGGCAAGCTGTTTACAGATGTGCCGACGATGTACGGATGCACATGGAAAGAACTGCTTTCAAAAGTAACTCCTCAGGAAAACAAAGTCATCCATTCACTGGAAAGACCGTTATTCCATGAACCGGGACTTAAAATCTTAAGAGGAAATCTTTCTCCGAACGGAGCAATCGTACGTCCGACAGCGGTATACGAAGAAGTGAAATACATGAAAGGAAAGGCAAAAGTATTTGATGGCGACAGAGCTGCCTTTGAAGCAATCCAGTCAGGTGAGATCGTTCCGGGTGATATTATTGTAATCCGTTACGAAGGCTGCAAGGGAGCACCGGGAATGAAAGAACTCATGCTCAGTATTGATGCACTGATCGGACTTGGACTTCATAAGAGTGTAGGACTGATTTCCGATGCAAGATTCTCCGGATTCAATTACGGTGCCATCATCGGACATGTTTCTCCGGAAGCATATGACGGTGGTACGATTGCACTTGTGGAAAACGGGGATGAAATCGTGATCGATATTCCGAACGGAGAGGTAAATCTTCTTGTTCCTGACGAAGAACTGGCAGAAAGAAAGAAAAACTGGGTATGCCCTCCGTTAAAAGAAGAAAAGGGATGCCTTAACATTTATGCAAAAATGTGCAGACCGGCAGAAGAAGGTGGAGCAATGCAGCCTTGGGATTTAGATGCCGGATTAAAAAAATAAAATAACAGAGGAGGAAATAAAGAAATGTTATTGCTGTCAAAAGAAGACATTAAAAAAGTATTCACTATGAAAGATGCGATTGAAGCAGACAAAAAAGCATTTCGTCTTGTTGTAGAAGGAAAATGCGATTCTCCTTTAAGAACAAACATCCAGGCTCCAAAGTACGACGGAAGCTTTCTGTTTATGCCGGCTTATGTAGAAGAGATGGATACAGCATCTTTAAAAATCGTCAATATTTTCCCGCACAATATTGATAACGGGATTCCGTCCGCGCCTGCACAGGTGCTTCTGATCGACGGAACAACAGGTGTTGTGACAGCTGTTCTGGATGGTACATATGTGACACAGCTGCGTACAGGTGCGGCTTCCGGTGCAGCATTTGACCTGCTTGCAAAAAAAGACTGCCGTATCGGGGCACTGATCGGAACAGGCGGACAGGCAGCCGCTCAGTTGGAAGCAATGCTTGCGGTAAGAAATCTGGAAGAAGTAAGAGTATACGATATCAGCTATGAACGTACAGAAGCATTTGCAAAACGTATGCAGGAAGAACTGAACGTATACGGAGCAAAAATCATTGCAGCAAAATCTTCAGATGAAGCTGTGGAAGGAGCAGACCTTTTGATCACAGTCACTCCGTCCACAAAACCGGTATTTGATGCAAGTAAAGTAAAACAAGGAGCAACCATCAGCTGTGTAGGTGCATATCAGCATCATATGCAGGAAATGGATCCGGCCATTCTTCCGAGAGCTTCCAAAATCTATTTTGATTCAGAAGAAGCAGTTCTTTCCGAATCAGGTGATATCCTGATTCCATTAGAACAGGGAATCATCACAAAAGATGATTTCACAGGAGATCTGGGACAGGTTATCAAAGGGGAAATTCCGGGACGTGAAAATGATGAGGAAATTATCGTATTTGAAAGCGTAGGTGTTGCAACCCAGGATTTAATTGCAGCAAAAGCAATCTACGATAAAGCAGTAGAAGCAGGAATCGGCACAAAATGGAACTGATCAAAGGGAAAATGGGGAGATATTGAGCTATATCAGACAGAAGGAGCGTAGCTATGAATAAGATGGAACAATTATTGGGAATTTTAGAAGAAAAAGGGTTAGATGGAATTTATATTACAAAAGAATCCAATGTCAAATATATAAGCGGATATCCGGATGAACTGGCATATGTGATCATTTGCCCAAAAGGAAAATATCTTATTACAGACAGTCGTTTTACAGAACTGGCAGAACAATCCTGCCCTGATTATGAAATTATAAACTGGCATCTTTATGACCGCAGTATACCAAAGGCTGTGGAAAGTGTTTGTGAAAAAGCAGGAATCAAAAGACTGGGATTCGAAGAATGTTTTACAACATTTGACAAATATGAAGAAATCAGGAGCAGACTGGCAGATCATTCTGTCGAACTTGTACCGATAAGGAATATTATCGAAGAACTTCGTTATGTAAAATCTCCGGAAGAAATAGCAAACACAAGAATTGCGTGTGAAATTGCCGATAAGGCATTGGAAGAACTGGTTCCTTATATCAAGCCGGGTGTTACAGAAAGAGAATTATGTGCAAGACTGGAATTCAGCATGAAAATGCACGGAGCACAGGATGTCGGATTTGAAACAATCCTGATTTCAGGAGCGAAAACATCTTTGCTGCATGGCAAACCGGGAGATAAAAAAGTAGAAGAAGGAGATTCTGTCCTTATTGACTTCGGAGCAAAATACAATGGTTATATTTCTGATATGACACGGACGTTTGGTGTGGGACATCTGTCAGAAAAACAAAAAGAAATTTATAATTTGGTAAAAGAAGCACAGGAAATCGGTGTTCAAAATATGGGTCCTGGTGTTCCGACTTCAAAACCGGATGCAGAAATCCGTAAAATAATCGCAAAATATGAAGAATATTATTATTCCGGAATGGGACATGGAGTAGGACTTGATCTCCATGAAGAACCATTCCTGGGACAAAAAGGAACAAGAACCATGCTTCCTGGATGCGTCATTACAATGGAACCGGGAATTTATATTCCGGGCTGGGGAGGAGTACGTATCGAAGATACGGTACTGATCACAGAAAACGGTCCGGAAAAACTGACACACTTCCCGAAAGATTTGATGATCCTGTAGAAATATTTCCGGTCATTCACCGCCTTATGGGCGGCGGATGACCGATTTTTTATGTTTAAATTTTTCTTTTTTATAAGAAGAAAATGCGGTATACTGAAAGAAAAAAAGAAAGAGAAAACGGAGAGAGAAATGAAAAGGACGATAGAGGAAAGAAGAAAGAAAAGAAAAGGCAAGAAAAAAGGCGGGGTGATCAGCACGGTCATATTGATTCTTGCCATTATTATATTCTGTATATCTGCATACAAACTCTTTACTATTTTCCAAGGATATCACAAAGGGGATCAGGAATATGACCATCTGAAAGATATTGGGATACAAAAACAGGAGGAAGAAGAACGGTATACGGTGGATTTTGAGGAACTTTGGAAAGTAAACAAAGATATCATTGCATGGATTCGCTTTGATGAGCCTTCCATTATTAATTATCCGGTAGTGCAGGGAAAGGATAATCAGGAATATTTGGATAAAACAATTTCAGGTTATCCGAATACATACGGAGCCATATTCCTAAACGTATACAATAATAAAAATATGACGGATGCAAACAGTATTATTTACGGCCACAGGATGAACAGTAAATCCATGTTCGGAAAACTGGAAGAATATAAAGAAAAAAGCTTCTATGATAAATATCCGTATTTTTATATTTACACACCGGATGGAAAAGAATTAAAATACCAGATTTTTGCTGTGGGAGAAGTGGATGATACTTCACAGGCATATACGACCGCGTTTCAGGATGTACAGGCATTCCGTGATTTTATCAAGTTCGGAAAAGAACATTCCTTCTATGATACAGGAATCGAAGTGCCTGAAAATGCAAAGGTTGTCACCCTTTCTACCTGTACAAAAGCCAACAATGAAGACAGACTGATCGTGCAGGGGTATCAGATAGAACAGAATTAAGAAGGAGGGGAAAGCATTGGAGAATGTAAAATTTGAAGTTGGGGATATCATCAAAATGAAAAAGAAACATCCGTGCGGAAGCTTTGAATGGGAAATCCTGCGGGTAGGAGCGGACTTCAGGCTGAAATGCCGGGGATGCGGGCATCAGATTATGATATCCAGAAAAAATGTTGAAAAAAATACAAAAGAAATCATCAAAAAAGCTTGAAATTTCAAGGAATACATGGTATAGTACCAAATTGTGATATATTATAATAATCCTTGTCCCCGGCAGTAGTCAGGACCGGGAGCCAAAAGACCATAAGGAGGTGCAAACGACATGAACAAATATGAATTAGCTGTTGTTGTCAATGCAAAAATCGAAGACGATGCCAGAGCAGAAGTAATCGAAAAGGTAAAAGCTTTAGTTACACGTTTCGGTGGAAATGTTACTGACGTTGATGAATGGGGTAAGAAAAGACTTGCTTACGAAATTCAGAAGATGAAAGAAGGATATTATTATTTCATCCACTTCGAATCTGATTCCACAACTCCAAGCGAAATCGAATCCAGAATTCGTATCATGGACAACGTGATCAGATATTTATGCGTGAAACAGGAAGCATAAAGAAGAAAAGAGGAAATATATGAATAAAGTAATTTTAATGGGACGCCTGACAAGAGATCCTGAGGTGAGATATTCCCAGGGAGGAGATAGTCCGTTGGCAATCGCACGTTACACCCTTGCTGTTGACAGAAGGTTTAAACGTGACGGAGAACAGTCTGCAGATTTTATCAGTTGTGTTTCTTTTGGTAAGACAGCAGAGTTCGCAGAGAAATATTTTCGTCAGGGAATCCGTATTACAGTATGCGGACGTATCCAGACGGGAAGTTATACAAATAAAGATGGTGTGAAAGTCTATACAACAGAAGTTGTTGTAGAAGAACAGGAATTTGCAGAAAGCAAGAGTGTCAGTGACGCACATCAGAGCCATTATCAGGCAGGCCCGGTTTCGTCAGTTCCGCAGCAGACACCGAGTGTGGATGCAGGCGACGGTTTTATGAATATCCCGGACGGAATTGATGAAGAATTACCATTTAATTAGTATTGGAGGTAAGAACGATGGCTTACGATAAAACAAATAAAGCTGATTCTCAGATGAGAAGAAGACCAAGCCGCAGAAGAAAAAAAGTTTGTGTATTCTGTGGAAAAGAAAATAACGAAATCGACTACAAGGATGTAGCAAAATTAAGAAAATACGTTTCCGAAAGAGGAAAAATTCTTCCGAGAAGAATTACAGGAAACTGTGCAAAACATCAGAGAGCTCTTACGGTAGCAATCAAGAGAGCAAGACATATCGCTCTGATGCCATATGTACAGGAATAAGATTCCGGTTAAATAAAGCGTATATGATCCCGAAAATCATGAAAATGGTTTTCGGGATTTTTTGCGTTTAAGAGAAAATCATGTGTTGAAAATTTTATGAAAGCGTGTTAAAAATACGTTGTAAATATTACGTTAATGTGACGAAGAAAAAACAGTTTTCTTTTGATGGAATATTTACATGAAAAATAGTTTTAACAAGTTTTTAAAATTGTCTGACGATTAAAAATGTGCAATATATATAAAAATAAGAGTAGATTTTTTGATAAAATTATTAAAAACGTCATAAATCGACCTCTAAAGTTGACAAAAGTGTGAATCTCTGTTAGTATAAGCCTCGTTGCAAGGAATGTAACAAAATCGTAATATTTGTAATAAAAGTAAAAATAAAACATATAATATATTACAAAAAGTTGTTCAAAACCTTACATATGCGATGTGTAAAACAAAGTTGTATGGAAAAGTTAAGGAGGATTATTTATTATGAAAACAATGAATCATCATAAAAAGAGATTCGAAAAAGGGATGGCGGCAGGATTGATTTCCGCTTTTGTTCTGACAGCAAGTGTAAATATACAGGCTTTTGCTTATGACGGAGAGGTTTCTGTTTATCCGAGAGAACCGCAGGGGGCTCCGGTACAGACGGTAGCTTCTGTCGATGCAAAAGAAGTTGCAGAACACGTCATGTCCTATACAGAAACGGCAGTACAGAAGAAAGATGAGGCTGTAAAAAAAGCAGAAGAGATCAGAAAGGCCGAAGAAGCGAGAAAAGCGGAAGAAGCAAGAAAAGCAGAAGAGGCAAGAAAGGCGGAAGAAGCAAGGAAGGCGGCAGAAGCTGCAAGAGCACGACAGGTTCAGGCACAGGATGAAAATCTTCTGGCAGCACTGATCTATTGTGAGGCCGGAAACCAGCCATATAACGGACAGGTAGCAGTAGGAGCGGTTGTCATGAATCGTCTGAATGCAGGGTATGCAAGTACGCTCCGTGGTGTCATTTATCAAAGAGGACAGTTCGGACCGGCTCAGACAGGAAAGCTGGACAGAGTACTTGCTTCCGGAAATATCCCGGCGTCATGCAGACAGGCAGCTAAAGACGCTCTGGCAGGAATAAGCCCGGTAGGTAATGCATTGCATTTCGGTGACGGTATCAACCGAGGAATTAAGATAGGGGGACATTGGTTCCATTAGGGAGTTGACAATAGAAAGAGAAAACAGACAAAAGGAATTTCCGGGGAGCGGAAATTCCTTTTATTTTTTTGCTCCGGTCTGTATAATAAAAAGAAGTAGTATCATAATCCAAAAGAGGTGATAAAAATGAAACCGGTCATTGACATATCAAAAGAATATGGAATCGTATTGGATGGAGGAGGTGCACGTGGAGCGTACCAGATCGGAGCTTGGAAAGCACTTGAAAAAGCCGGTATAAAGATCAAGGCAGTAGCCGGTACTTCCGTGGGTGCATTAAACGGTGCCTTGATATGTATGGGAGATGTAGATAAGGCGGAACATATATGGAAAGAAATGGCTTTTTCAAAAGTGATGGATGTAGATGACGACTGGATGGAGCGGCTTTTTTCTAATGAGATAACCATCCGGGAATTTCTGAAAGAATTATGGGAACGGATGAAAGAAGGAGGCATTGATGTAACTCCGTTGAAAAATCTGATTCATGAAGTGATTGACGAAGACAAGATCAGAAATGCCGGTATTGATTTTTCGCTGTTGACATTTTCGTTGTCGGATATGAAAGAACTGGATCTGACTTTGGATCAGATTCCGGAAGGCCTTTTGGAAGATTTTTTGCTGGCAAGTGCATATCTGCTTGGATTTAAAAATGAACCCTTACATGGCAAAACATATCTGGACGGAGGAGTGATCAACAATGTACCATTAAATTCTCTTGTAAAAAGAGGATATAAGGACATTATCACGGTACGGATCTACGGACCGGGAAGAGAACCGAAAGTGAAACTGGATGAAGAAACAACGGTATATGAGATTGCTCCGAGAGTACAACTTGGAAGTATTTTGGAGTTTCATCAGAAACGAAGTGTCCAAAATATGAAAATCGGATATTATGATGCCATGCGTGTGATATATGGATTAAAAGGTCTGATTTATTATATTCATAGCGAGCAGACGGAAGAGGCGTATGAAGAGTTGTTAAAAGATATCTGGGAGAAAGAAAAAAGAGAGATAAAATTTATGCTGAAACTGCCGCTTGGAGCAACGGATGAAATTTTATATCTGTCCATGCTGGAGGCAAGTGCCAAATATTTTAAAATACCAAAGTATCAGATTTACGAAGAAAATCAGTTATTGGATTTTGTATATAAAAAATATATGGAAACGGAAGAAGAAAGCGAACTTCCGAAGTTTATTTATGTCTTGGTCCGGATCATTCGGAAGCAGAGGATCAATTTAAAAGGGAACAGTTTTTTAACATTGAAAGACCGAACTCCGGATGAAATCAAATATTTGATTCATCTGGCTGTTGAATTAAAAGAAAAGAAAGAAAAAGGGATTCGGGAAGATCTCATGAAGGGGAAACGTATCGGGATGATTTTTGAAACCCCATCTATGAAAATGCAGGCCGCATTTATGATTGCCGCACAAGAAGAAGGAGCAATCCCAATCTACTTATATGGAAACGAAATTCAATCCGGCTGTCCGGAAATAATAGAAGAAACGGCCGGAGTACTGGGAAAAATGTTTGATGGTATTGTATTTTATGGAGGATCGCATGTACACGCAGAGTTGGTAGCTAAATACAGCCATATACCGGTGTGGAATGCAATGACGGATGCATGTTGCCCGATAGAAATACTGGCAGATCTTCTGACAATCCGGGAAAATTTTGGATATCTGGAAGGGCTGAAGATTGTATGCATCGAAAAAGAACAGGACAGTATGCCGAACGGTTTTATAACAGGATGCGTTAAAGCCGGGATGGATGTAACGGTAATCACACCAAAGAAACCGGAGTCGGAAGGTTTTATGGTAACAGAGAACGAGAAAGTGGAAGAAGACGCAGATGTCATCTATAACGGCACGCGGTTGTACGAACCGGAAAATCTCGTGTATGTGGCCAAAGCGATCATGCTTTCGGCATTTCAAGAAGTAAAATTAACTGAAGAGTAAAAAAATATAGTCGGACAAGACGCAGAGCGAAAAGTGTGATATGATAAAAAATAGTCTGGATCTGAAGGGGGACATGGTTTATGAGGGAGGAAGAAATTTCAGAACATTTGTCAACAAAATGGCTTGGCAGAAAGCGGAAGGTATACGGCGAAACGGATTCAACCAATGTAAGAGCACGTCAGGCAGCAAAAGAGGGAGAGGAGCAGGGACTTGTCATTCTGGCTGAGAGCCAAACGGAGGGACGCGGTCGAAGAGGACGGGTATGGCAATCCCGATATGGAGAGAATATTTATATGACGATGCTTTTAAGACCGTCCTTTGAGGCGGAGAAAGCACCTATGCTTACACTCTTGGCAGCATGTGCGGTGCTAAGGGCAATCCGCATCTGTGCAAAAAAGGAAGTGGATGTTCGGATTAAGTGGCCAAATGACCTTGTGATTAATGGGAAAAAAGTCTGTGGGATTTTGACGGAAATGACATTAAAAGATCAAAAACCGGATTCTGTTTTGGTTGGCATTGGTGTGAATTGCAATCAGACGGAATTTGAGAAAGAACTTTTAAATACGGCGACATCTTTAAAAACAGAATCCGGACATGAAATCTGCAGAGAGGATATGGTATGCCGGATCCTGCAGGAATTTGAAGTTTTATATGAAGAATTTAAGAAACGGGAAAATTTAAGTTTTATCAAAGATGAGTATGAAAAATATCTGGTAAATCTGGGAAGAAAAGTGTGTGTACTGGAACCGGGACATGAGTGGATCGGAGTGGCGGCAGGTATTGCAGATACCGGGGAACTGATCGTGAAAACACAGGGAGGAGAGATTCGAAAGGTTACTTCCGGTGAGGTATCGGTCAGAGGAATTTATGGATATGTATAAATAAAAACAGGAGAGAAAAATATGTACGAAGATAAAATTGTATTATGTGGAGCAAATTCATATGAAGAGAAATACTATTTGAATCCGGATTTTGATAACCTTCCGGATCACATTAAAGATGAATTGAAGATCATGTGTGTATTGTATGTACATGATGTAGGAGGGATTCTGACCCTTGTATATGAAGAAGATGGTTCTCTTTGTTTTGAAGTGACATCAAAGGAAGGGGATGCCATGTTTGATGAAATAGGGAGCGCACTGAAGATTAAAGAACTGCAGAGGACAAAAGAAGAGTTGTTGGAAGCTCTTCAGCTTTACTACAAGGTATTTTTCCTTGGAGAAGACTTACAGGAATAGGAGAATATACCGAATGAGAAGATTAAAGATAGGAAATATCGAACTGGAAAACCGGTATATTCTTGCCCCAATGGCGGGAGTGACGGACCTTCCGTTTCGTTTTTTGTGTAAGGAGCAGGGAGCAGGCCTTGTGTGTATGGAGATGGTCAGTGCCAAGGCGATTTTATATAAAAACAAAAATACAAAAAGCCTGCTTGAGATTCATCCGGAAGAACAGCCGGTATCACTCCAGATGTTTGGATCAGATCCGGATATCATGAGTGAAATCGCAAAGCAGATTGAGGAACTCCCGTTTGCGTTTTTGGATATTAATATGGGATGTCCGGTTCCGAAAATCGTAAAAAACGGAGAAGGATCTGCATTAATGAAAAATCCCAAGTTGGTACATGAGATTGTATCAAAAATTTCAAAAGCCATCCAAAAACCGGTAACGGTAAAAATCAGAAAAGGATTTGACGATACCTGTATCAATGCCGTCGAAATTGCAAAAATCATTGAGGATGCAGGCGGGGCGGCGGTGGCTGTTCATGGCCGCACAAGAGAACAGTATTATTCCGGAAAAGCGGACTGGGACATTATCCGTCAGGTAAAAGAAGCTGTATCCATACCGGTGATCGGAAACGGAGATGTCGCATCGGGAGAAGATGCGAAGCGTATGACCGAAGAAACCGGTTGTGACGGTATTATGATAGGACGTGCTGCCCAGGGAAACCCGTGGATTTTTCGTGAGATGATTCAATATGAAGAAACAGGGACGGTTTCCCAAAGACCATCCATATCCGAAGTGAAGGATATGATGCTTCGTCACGCCCAACTTCAGATTCAATACAAAGGAGGTTTTACCGGGATCAGGGAAATGAGAAAGCATGTTGCGTGGTATACGGCAGGACTTCCGAATTCGGCCCGTTTAAGAGCAGAAATCAATTCCGTAGAAAGTTATGAAGAATTAGAACGGCTTTTGTATGAAAAACTACTGTGAAAATAAATTGGAAAACAGCCGAATATACAGTGAATCCGGCGGAAATCTTGACATGCCGGAATGTGTTAGGTATAATAATGAAATTACGGAAGTAGAATAAGTTATGAAATTCTGCAGCGGGTTTCGGGCTGCATAATAGTTTATTTATGTAAGGAAGGTAAATAAAATGGAAGAAAAGAAGACGATTTTGACGTATGCCGGCTTAAAAGCTCTGGAAGATGAACTGGAAAATTTAAAGGTCGTAAAACGTAAAGAAGTTGCAGGTAAGATTAAAGAAGCCAGAGAGCAGGGAGACTTGTCAGAAAACGCAGAGTACGATGCAGCGAAAGACGAACAGAGAGATATCGAAGCACGAATCGACGAATTGGAAAAGATTCTTAAAAACGTAGAAGTTGTCGTAGAAGAAGAAGTTGACCTGGAAAAGATCAATGTAGGATGTACAGTACTTGTTCATGATAATGAATTTGACGAAGAAATCGAATTCAAGATTGTAGGCTCAACAGAAGCCAACAGCCTTCAGGGAAAAATTTCAAATGAATCTCCGGTAGGACATGCATTGATGGGTAAAAAAGTCGGAGATGTCGTAGAGGTAGAAACACCAGCCGGTGCGATCACATATAAAGTATTAAAGATCAATCGGTCTATCTAAGAAAAAGAGCAAAAGAAGTTCAATAAGAAAAAGGAGTGAAAGAAGTGGCAGAACAGCAGAAGAATATGCAGGAACAGGATATCAACCATTTAAGACAGATACGCCGTGATAAACTGGCAGAACTGCAGGAAAGAGGAGATGACCCGTTCCTTATCACAAAATATGACGTGACACACCACAGCCAGGAAATCAAAGATCATTTTGAAGAACTGGAAAATAGAGAAGTTTCCGTAGCAGGACGTATCATGCAGAAGCGTTTGATGGGAAAGGCCTCTTTTTGCAATATCCAGGATCTGGAAGGAAACATCCAGTCTTATGTGGCAAGAGATAATATCGGAGAAGATTCTTACAAAGATTTCAAAAAGTTTGATATCGGTGACATCATCGGAATCCAGGGTACGGTTTTTAAAACAAAAACCGGCGAAATCTCAATTCACGCAGAAAAAGTAACACTTCTTACAAAGAGTCTTAAGAGTCTGCCGGAAAAATTCCATGGACTGACTGATACAGATACAAGATACAGACAAAGATACGTAGACCTGATCATGAACAGGGATGTGAAAGATACATTTATCAAACGTTCCAAAATCCTCAGCAGTATCCGAAGCTATCTTGGAAGCCAGGGCTTCATGGAAGTAGAAACTCCGATGCTTGTGGCAAATGCAGGCGGAGCAGCAGCAAGACCGTTCGAAACACATTTCAATGCATTAAATGAAGATTTCAAACTCCGTATTTCTCTTGAACTTTATTTAAAGAGACTGATTGTCGGAGGACTTGAAAAAGTATATGAAATCGGACGAGTATTTCGTAATGAAGGACTGGATACACGTCACAATCCGGAATTTACCCTGATGGAGTTATATCAGGCTTATACAGATTATCACGGCATGATGGATCTGACAGAAAACCTGTACCGCCATGTGGCACAGGATGTTCTTGGAACAACAAAGATTACTTATAACGGCGTAGAGATGGATCTCGGAAAGCCATTTGAACGTATTACAATGGTAGATGCCGTTAAAAAATATTCCGGAGTTGATTTTAATGAGATCAAATCAACGGAAGAAGCAAAAGCAATCGCAAAGGAACGCGGAATCGAATTTGAAGAAAGACATCAGAAAGGTGATATCCTGAACCTGTTCTTTGAAGAATATGTAGAAGAACACCTTGTTCAGCCAACCTTTGTTATGGATCATCCGGTTGAGATTTCTCCTCTTACAAAGAAAAAACCGGAAAATCCGGAATATACAGAACGTTTCGAGTTCTTTATGAACGGCTGGGAAATGGCAAATGCTTACTCCGAGCTGAACGATCCAATCGACCAGAGAGAGCGTTTCAAAGCACAGGAAGCACTCTTGGCTCAGGGAGACGAAGAAGCAAACACAACAGACGAAGATTTCTTAAATGCACTGGAGATTGGTATGCCGCCGACAGGTGGTATCGGATTCGGAATTGACCGTATGTGTATGCTTTTGACTGACTCTGCGGCAATCAGAGATGTACTGTTATTCCCGACAATGAAGAGCATGGGAGCTGCAAAGAACGAAGCAAACAACGCTGCACAGTTCGCTCCGGCTGAAAAAACAGTGGAAAAAGCAATTGCTGAAGTGAAAGAAACATACGATTTCTCTAACGTAGAAGTGGAACCATTATTCAAAGATATGGTTGATTTCGAGACATTCAGCAAGTCAGATTTCCGAGCTGTAAAGGTAAAAGAATGTGAGGCAGTTCCGAAATCTAAGAAGCTTCTGAAGTTCGTATTAAACGACGGAAGTGGCGAAGATCGCGTGATTTTAAGCGGTATTCACGATTATTACGAGCCGGAAGAACTGGTTGGCAAGACATTACTTGCAATCACAAATCTTCCTCCACGTAAGATGATGGGAATTGATTCATGTGGTATGATTATCTCTGCTACACATCTTGTAGAGGGAAGAGAAGGACTCAATGTTCTGATTCTGGATGATAAGATTCCGGCAGGAGCGAAGTTGTACTAAGAAAGTAAGAAATCTTCACAATTTGACAACAAAAATTCTTTTTGACAACAATTTGACAACAAATTTGTATTCAAACATGAATCATCATGAAGAATGGTGATTAGTTGTCAGTAATACTACTCCAACAATATAGATTGTTGAGGGCACTTTTTGAAAGAAAAATCTTTCAGAGAGTGCCCTTTTTTTATTCATTAACAATGTTCGTTGTGGTCGAATAAAAGTTGAAAGGGGAAACAGATTTGAAAACAGAAAATATGTATTATAACCAGCAGAAGCGTTCAGAGGTAAAAGAAGAAGCACGCAGACTTAGAAGAAAATTTCTTCGTTATCAACAAGCTGAAATTGTATATAGTTTGTCACATAAAAAATTGATGGAACTAGCAAATGATGCAGGAGCGATTTACAGAATGGATGGAATTGTTTTGATAAACAGAGAAATTTTTGATGAGTATCTTGAGCAATTCCATGAAAAATAAGGGAACATTAGTTCGGAGAAAAGGGGATTCGAGATGCATGGAAAAGTTTGGATGTTTTCTCATCTTATTGATGATGAAGATATAGAATTTATGCAACATGAATTTATAAGTTATAGACAAGCTATGGATTATTACAATCTTGGATATAAGCCAATCGTAAGATTATCTCATAAGGCAGGAGCAGTTTATAAGATTGGAAAAAAAGTTTTAATTAAACGAAGTACATTTGAAAAATATCTGCGAGAGAATATCAGAAGGGAGAAAGAAGAATGGGAAAAGTTATATCAGTAGCAAACCAGAA
>CALFLL010000075.1 GCA_937880845.1 uncultured Drancourtella sp. | reverse complement strand
TACCATACATCATCTCAAAAATATATAGCAGAAATTTAATTTATTCTATACTAGAAAGGATGAAATCTATGAAACACCTGTTAAAGTTGTTGGATTTGACCGGTGAACAGATTCTGGATATTTTAAATTTGGCCGACCGGTTGAAATACGAGAAAAAATATGGTATTGAACATTCCTATCTTAAAGGAAAATGCCTGGGAATGATTTTTGAAAAATCTTCTACGCGAACGAGAGTATCCTTTGAGGCGGGTATTAATCAGTTGGGAGGTTATGCTGTGGTGATGGGGGCAGAAGGTTCCCAGATTGGACGTGGCGAACCTGCCAAAGATACTGCTAGAGTGCTCTCGCGGTATGTGGACGGCATTATGATTCGTACCTTTGATCAGGATGAGGTAGAAATTCTGGCTCAGTATGGCAATGTGCCTGTGATCAACGGTCTCACAGATTTTTGCCATCCATGCCAGATTTTGGCGGATTTAATGACGATTCGAGAGTATAAGGGCTCTCTAGAAGGATTGAAAATGTGTTTTATCGGTGATGGAAATAATATGATGAACAGCCTGATAGTGGGTGGTTTAAAGGTGGGGATGAAGGTGTCCGTAGCTTGTCCTGAAGGGTATCACCCACCTCAGGAAATCCTGGAGTTTGCTGCCGGTTATGGTGATAAGTTTGAGTTAACAGATTCTCCCATGCAGGCGGCTAAGAAGGCTGACGTTGTCATCACTGACGTATGGACATCTATGGGACAGGAAAAAGAATATTTTGACAGAGAAGCAGCGTTTAGAGGATTTTGTGTAGATAAAGACCTGATGAATCAGGCTAAACCAGATGCCATAGTACAGCACTGTCTGCCGGCACACAGAGGGGAGGAGATTACGGAGGAGGTCTTTGAGTCCAACGCTCAGTATATATTTGAGGAAGCGGAAAACCGTCTGCACGTCCAAAAAGCTGTAATGGTCAAGACTATGGGCAACTGTTAAGACAGGAGAAAAAGGACGACTTACTTTAATAATACTTTGACATTTGGCGGAGGTTTCTCCGTCATTTTTTATAGTTTAATAATAAAAAGCTATCATTTGATTTTGATGTAACCAGTGGTTGTTTTTTTGATCTGTAAGTTGAAAAAAGTTCCATTGTAGGTTTTCTTTCTGTTTGTTATCATAAAGGTAAGAAAACGAAGGGAACCGCAATATGAAGATCAATCAGCGTATTCTGAAAAAACGAAAAGAATATTGTTCTAAGCTAGAGATACTGCATAATTGTGTTGTAAGAAAGTGATAAATTAGAATTAAGCGATCAGAGTGAGTGATGCTTTTTAAATGAAAATTCAAAAAAAAGGAAAATTTATCAATTTGTATTTCCATAAGCGAAAGGAGTAAGTATATGAAAAGAGAATTTGATATTTGTCCAAAAACAATTGATGAGTCAAAACTTTATGGCTTTTCTTGGATGGAACATGTTATGGCAATTCCATCACCGCTCGTTGTTGTAACAAGTTATAAAGATAATGGTATGCCAAATGCCACTATGCAATCATGGGTGACCTTTACAGGTGAAGAGGGGTATTATTGTATTTTTTCCAGTGTCAATAAACATGGACATATGTATTCGTCAATAAAAAGTACGAAACAGTGTGTCATTAATTTTCCTTCAAAAAATGAATTTCTTAAATGTATGAGGACCATAGATAATAATGGATATGACAATGATGAAATAGCATTATCTGGTTTAACCGTTGAAACGGCGAGCAAAGTAAATGCTCCTAAAATTAAAGAATGTTTTTTAAACCTAGAGTGCGAATATATGTGGGAAAAAGAACTTAAACCTGAGGGAAACCATGTTGTTATGTGCGTAAAAATTATAAATATTTGTATGGATGAAGAATATTATAATGAACAAAAAAAGGGAAGATATGGTAATACAGGATATCTTTATAATATTCATTCTCCAAAAAATCCTGAAACAGGAAAAACGGAAGAAACATGTGTGGGGATTATTCAAAAATACGCTACATACGATAAATTATAAATTAGAATTTCAAAGGAAATCAACAATCACAATTTGTTGTGGATTTACGAAAAAATATTAGATAAATAAAATAGGTTTTCTGAGGAAAATAAGTGCAAAATGACAGCAGCCGACAAAGTGATTCTCCAGCGGTGGCAGTCGTAAGACATATCGCCACGCTAGCCGGCAACATTGCTGAATACGGATTTGAAGCTGTTTATCAAAGGGGAATACAATCGCTATACGGCACATTTTCAACTGTATTCTGTCTGCAAAGAGAAAAGAAAGTGTATCAAAGTACTGATTCCGATGTTGAAGTCCTTGACACACAAATGGGACATAAACCGGTCACCTCTGTATCGATATATTAAAACAAAAGAAACAGAAAAAGGAATCGGATCTAAAATGCAGAAAAGTATGATACAATTATTACAGGCGGACGAAGAAACTGCATTTTTGCAGGACAGCCCGGAATTTCAAAGTATTTTAGATGAAATCAACAAAGAAAAAAGGAAAGAATAACATTTTTACGGATGATGAAAAAGTTATAAGGAGGGGTTAGGAATGAGTGATACGATTCAGGAATTATTTCAAAGAAAATCGGTTCGGGCATATACAAAGGAGCCTGTTACCGATGAGGAAAAAGAAGTGATCTTAAAAGCGGCGATACAGGCTCCGACTGCCGGGAACATGTCTCTTTTTTCTGTAATTGATGTTCAAGATCAGGGAGTGAAGGAGATTCTGGCAAAGCGGTGTGACGATCAGAAATTTATCGCTTCTGCACCTTTGGTACTTGTATTTTTGGCTGATTATCAGAAGTGGTATGAAATGTTTCGGTATTGTGGAAGTGAGGTTCCGGCTCTGGCAGAAGCCGATTTGTTTTTAGCTGTTCAGGATTGTATGATTGCTGCCCAGAATGCGGTGGTAGCGGCAGAATCTCTTGGAATCGGTTCCTGTTATATCGGAGATATCCTGGAAAATTTTGAAGAAAATCAAAAACTGCTTAATTTGCCGAAGTATGCCGTCCCATGTATTCTGCTTACATTTGGGAAACCTACAGAACAGCAGAAGAACCGAAAAAAACCGGAACGATTCGAACTCAATGATATGGTTTTCAAGGATCGATACCCGGATCGAAGTGTGGATGATATCAAAGAAATGTTTCGAAAAAAGCTTGGAAAAGGTGATGCTGAACTGGAAACGTATATTTCCGGATATGCAAAAAGAAAGTTCCAGGCAGAATTCAGGGAAGAGATGAACCGTTCTGTGAAAGCGATCATCCAAAGCTGGACAAGGAAAGAGGATAATTAACGAAACCGGAAGAAGGTGTATGGAATATGGGAGAGGAATTAAAAGAAGAGCTGATTCATTTACTGAGAGAAAAAGGAGCCAAACTGGTAGGAATCGCAGATTTGACGGAAATTGTGTCAGGTCCTTTAAAGACAGGAGTTTCCGTGGCTGTTCCGGTTCCGAAGCACATTGTGGAAAGTTTGAAAACCGCACCTACAAAAGAGTATTACGAGGCATATCATTCTTTGAATGAGCAGTTAGATGATATTGTAACAAGCGGAGCAAAGCTGCTTCAAAAAAGAGGATACCGCTCTTTTGCAAATACGACAAAAGTTGTGGAAACAGACCGGGAATGGAGGACGCCTCTTCCTCATAAAACCGTTGCGACAAGAGGGGGACTTGGTTGGATTGGAAAGAACTGTCTGTTAGTCACAAGAGAATACGGAAGTGCCATTCGGCTTTCCAGCCTCCTTACGGATGCACCGTTACCGGCAGATACTCCTGTGAACAAAAGCTTCTGTGGAGCATGTAATGTTTGTGTACGAAACTGCCCGGCAGGAGCATTGACAGGTACGGTGTGGACACCGGGAATGGAAAGAGAAAAAATCTTTCACAGAGAAGAATGTAAAAAGATGCAGATTCAGAGAATGAAAGAGGCAACAGGAATCGAAACGGATTTGTGCGGACTTTGTTTTGCCGTATGCCCATATACACAGAAGTATTTAAAATAATGACGACAGTAGATTAGCATATTCTCTCCTTATATTCTGACAGATTTCACCAATAAAAACAAATATGAAGGAAAAATTTCAAGACGATTTTTTGGGAGAAAAGATAAGATGAATGATTACAAAATTATAAAAATACAAGAAGAGCCAAAACTAAAGGAATCTGCTGCTAGGTGGTTTCATGAAAAATGGGGAATCCCTCTTGAAGAGTATGAGAATAGCATGGAGGAATGTATTCAAAACAAAAATAGCGTTCCACAATGGTATGTGGCTGTTTCGGGTAAACAGATCATAGGCGGCCTGGGCGTGATCGAAAACGATTTTCATGATCGAAAAGATTTAACACCGAATGTCTGTGCCGTCTATGTGGAAGAAGAGTATCGCGGACAGAAAATTGCCGGTAAACTGCTTGATTATGTATGTAAAGATATGAAAAAGCAAGGGGTGGACACCTTGTATCTCCTTACAGATCATACGTCTTTTTATGAACGCTATGGATGGGAATTTTTGTGTATGGTACAAGGGGAGGGTGAGACGGAGTTAAGTAGAATGTACATCCACAAGCAGGAGTAAGAAAGGGAGTTTCCTAATGAAAAAGTATTGGAAATTGATTTGAGTACGGCAAAAGAAGAGTCGAAAACCGACACACATAGTGGATTTCATGGAGATGGAACAAGCTGTCAGGTTTTTCGATTTTCCGATCGTAAGGTGGAAGATGAGATAAAAGAAAAACTGGCATCCTCTTCCGCTAGATAGAAATCTGACTGCTCTTGTATATGGGATTACAGAAGAAAACCGTGTTATAGGACCGTATTTAGATGATGAAGAAGGAAATCTGCTGATTCCCAAGTTCTGGAAAGAGCTTCCTTTAATTTTACAATAGGGATTTATGATGCGGATGCAAACAGACTGTATTATGTAGAATTTGACACTTAAAGGAGGATGAGAAAATGAAAAATGAAGAAATAGTATGCTATTGTTCCAATGTGACAAAAGGAGAAATCGTGGATGCACTAGACAAGGGAGCAAGAACACTGGCAGATATCCAGGAAATGACCGGGGCCTGTACTATCGGAAATTGTAAGGAGAAGAATCCTTCCGGCAAATGATGTTCACCGGTCATCAAGGAAATTATTGATGAATACATATGTGAACAGTAAAAATGGACACCAGACGATAAAGTGGAATATCATTCCGATACTTTTTTCGGATGATATTCCACTTTTTGTACATTATAAAAATCTTCTAAACGGAATGATGACGATTCGGAGAATGAAGTAAAAGACTTGCTTTAACGGCGGGATTTCTTTTTCTTTATAATTTTCTCCGTAGATATATTCGTCATTGTTTCCCATTACTTTACTGTATGTTTTGTCGTGTTCGGCTTCTTTTCGAATCATGCTGTTTAATTCGGGGGAATCGACAGCAAGCATAAGCTCGGTGTCCTGATAAGTGCTTCGCATATCCAGATTATAGGAGCCGACAATACTCATGCGGTCATCGATCAGGACTGCCTTTGTGTGGGAGGAGTGTTTTCCCATAAATTCATATACGGTGGCACCGGTTGACCAGATTTTTTTCCTTTGATTGAGGTAATCCGTACATCCCCATGGGTTGGCACCGCTTGCCACATCGTTGGTGATGATCTCTACCGGGATATCCTTTTCTTTTAACTTTGTCAGATCGTCATACATTTCGTTGCCACAGATGATGTAAGGTGTATAAATGGTCGTTTGGCTTCCCTGCATCATCAGCTGATGAAGCGAGTACCACATCCAAGGTTCCTTGTTTTCGGATTCGATGGGATTGGAAAGAAGGGATACTTTATTTGTTTCCGAAGTCAGTTCCTCAAAATTCCAATTTTCATATGCCTGTGGATATGTTTTCTGAAGGTAGCTGTAACGGTTTTGAAGTTTGCTATAAGCCTCTTTTTCTTTTTGGGATTTCCTGCGTCCGGAAAAATCTTTGCTGTCCGGAAGTGACCAAACAGATTCAAAATAGTCACGAAGCTGCTGCAAAGAAGACTGCTTTGTAAATTCTGTTTCGTAGATGAACAGCTCACGGTCGATATTTTTGGAGGAAGAATAATCTCCAAGGAACAGATTCATAGTATTTCTTCCGCCAAGAAGATACATACTGTGGTCGATGATCACATATTTATCATGCAGCCGTGCCTGGATATTCCATGGTTTCAACAGGTTGACAGGATTATAAATACGGAGTTCCACATTGGGATGAGAGGCAAAGGCAGCAAACACAGGATCACGTTTTACGTCCATGAATCCGCTGATGCCATCAACGATGACCCGGACCGAAACTCCTCTGTCGGCTGCATGTAAAAGAGCAGCCATTATATCCTGCCCGGCTTTGTCTGCGTTAAAATCGAAGGTTGAAACAATGATTTCTTTTTTTGCTTCTTCAATCATATGTAGACGGTAAAGAAGTGCTTCTGTATTATCGTCGATATAGGCAACACGCTCTGGTCCAACGGAAGTACCGTAAAAATTCCGCTTTTTAAATTCTTTTTTATAAGAGGACGAAACAGGTTTGTGTGCAATATAAGGAACAATCAAAGCAGCGATGTAGACAAGCAGAAGAAAAAGGAGGATATACCTTAAAGGTATGTGCTTCAATGAAAAACCATGTTTTGATTGCATGAAAAAACCCTTTCTTTATCTTTGGTTCAATAGTTACTATTATGACATTATACATGAATGATAAGGAGATTTCAAATATAGAAATATTCAGAAAGTATGGAGAGAAAAGAAAGTCTGTGATAAAATAAAAGGCGAAAAAAACGAAATGGAGAAAAAAGATGGCAAAATTAAGAAAAATGCTTGGGAAAATCGATTCAGAAGAATGTATTGCTCTTATGAGGCTGATAGAAATACAAAGTAAAGAAACATTGATAAAATGGACTGTGGATTATGCGAAAGAAGAGTATCTTCCGATTTACCGGAAACGATGCGGTGAGGATGTTTCTTTGCAGGAAGCGGTTGCGGCCTGTGAACGATACATCAAGGGGGAGGAAACATTAAAAGAGGTAAAGCCTGTATTGAAAGAGGCGGTGCAGACGGCACGTGATGCAAAAGAAGATCCGATTGTTCAGGCTGCGGCAAGAGCAGTATCAACAGCCTGTTCTGTTATTCAGACTCCGACAAATGCACTGGGATTTTTATTTTACGGAGCAGCAGCAAAAGCATACGATCACGCAGGATTAGAAGAAAAGATGGAAGTGTACGATCAACTGGCAGAAGAAGAACTAAAACATGCATATGATTCTCTGAAAATTTCTGCCGTAGAAGATGAGCCAAATCCGGTAAAAATCAACTGGAATTGCTGATAAGAAAGGACAAAAATGAATAAAAGGATACAAAAGATACTGGGAAATCTGGCAGGAATCGGAATCGTAGGTGGAGTGATCCTTATTGTTTTTCTGGCCGAGGCGATCGTTGGCGGAGTTATTTTAAATATTTTTGGATTGGAATATGATTCATTGGCCAGTGTCTTCTTCTTCTTTGCTGTGACAGCAATCATAGGATTTCCGTTTGAAATTTTTGCAAAGGCTCTTCCAAAAGCACTGAAAGAATTAAAATGGCTGAACAAATCAGCAAGTATCATACTGCGGTTAACACTGGATACGATTTTTTCTTCGGTCATCATGCTGATGACTGATTTTTTCATGGACAGTATTGCAGTGGAAAGAATAGGAATTTTGGTGTTTGCCGTTTTGACGTCGGCATCGGATATTTGGATTGACAAGAAAGAAGAGGATGATATAACAATAAAAGTCGGAGTGATTTCCGACATTCATAATAACCTGCCGGCTCTTGAGGCAGTGATAGAATCCATGGGGAAAAAAGGTTGTACTCAGATTATCTGTTGTGGTGATATTGTAGGGATGGGGGTCTATCCGGAAGGAACCATCCGGAGAATAAAAGAACTGCCTATGCTTTCAGGCTGTGTACGTGGAAATCATGAAGACTATCTGGAACAGTATATGGAAAATCTTCATTGGGACAGCCTGGAACTGGGACAGTGTGAGGTGGAATACCTGAAATGGGAAACAGAAAGGATTAGTGAAAATTCCAGGGCATTCCTTAAAAATCTTCCCTGTGAAGAATATCTGAACATAAACGGAAAGGTGATTTACCTTACACATGAATGGAAAGAAAAAGAAATCGAAGCAGATGTAATCTTGTATGGGCATACACATACTCCGTCTGTGCAGCGGGGAAAAGATAAAAAGCACTGGTATATTAACAGTGGTTCCGTTGGATGTCCTGGGGAGAAGAAAAATATCGCAAATGCGGGGATTTTAACAGTTGGGAAAAGCATTTCATATGAAAATATTGAAGTGCCTTATAATGTAGAAGAAGTTCTGGAAGAAATGGAACGGCAGGACATGCCTGACAGACAGAATGTAAAAAAATTCTTTTATGGAGTTGAGGAAGAAAGGGGGATATAATATGGATTTTAAAAAGCTGCCTAAGATTGATCTTCACTGTCATCTTGACGGTTCTCTTACAAAAGAAATGATGAAACGGTATACCGGAAAGGAAATCACGGATGAAATGATCCAGGCCAATAAAAACTGCACTTCGTTACGGACATATCTTGAAAAGTTTGATCTTCCTCTTAGTTGTCTTCAGGATGAAAAGGGACTCCGGGAAGGGGCTGAGGCATTTATGGAGGAAAGTGCCAAAGATCATGTAAAGTATATAGAAGCAAGGTTTGCCCCAATGTTGTCGGTTCATCAGGGGCTTTCCTGCGGACAGGTCATTGAATCTGTCCTTCAGGGAATGGAAGCGGGCAAGGAAAAATATGGTATAAAATATCAGGTGATCGTCTGTGCCATGCGGCAACATTCTCTTGAGCAAAATGCGGAAATGCTTGAAACAGCCGGGGAATTTTTGGGAAAAGGAGTCTGTGCTCTTGATTTGGCAGGAGATGAGGCTACTTATCCGACAGAGCAGTTCAGAAAGCTTTTTGAAAAAGCGAAAAAAATCGGGATGCCCTTTACGATTCATTCGGGGGAAACCGGGAATGTGGATAATGTAAAGTGTGCTTTAGAATTAGGTGCAAAAAGGATTGGCCATGGAATTGCCTTGAAAAAAAATAAAGAGCTGATGAAAGATTACCGGAAAGCCGGTATCGGAATTGAACTTTGTCCTACGAGTAATTTCCAGACAAAGGCTGTTTCATGTTGGGAAGACTATCCTCTTCTGGAGTTTTTGGATAATGGACTGATAGTAAATATCAATACAGATAATCGTACCGTAAGCGATACCAACATGACAAAAGAACTGGAACTAATTTATGAAAGATATGGGAAAGATGAAACACTGATTCATACACTTTTAAAAAATGCACAGAAAATGGCATTTATTAATAATTGGGAGACATTAGATGTACTTCCGAAAGAATGGTAAGGAGAAGAAAATGGTTTATATTAATGAAGAGTTATGTGTGGGATGCGGAAAATGTATTCAGGACTGTGTCGGACACGCACTGAAAATGGAAAATGGAAAAGCGAAGGTGAAAAAATCTTGTATTCTGTGTGGACATTGTGTTGCAGTCTGTCCGAGAAATGCAGTGGAAATTTCAGAATACCGGATGGATACGGCCGTACCTTATGAAAAAGAGAAATTTCAGATTGATCCGGATATTTTTGCCAATGCGGTAAAATTCAGAAGGAGTATCCGCAATTTTAAAAATTTGCCGATTGAACGGGAAAAGATAGAAAAATTGTTAGAGGTTGCTTCTTATACCGCAACGGCGAAAAATGAAAGAAAGATGAAATTTGTTTTTGTCCAGGAAAATCTGGCTACATTAAAAGAACTGGTTTTTGGTGGGATCAAAGAAGAAATAGAACGTCGAAAAGGAGAAAAAAGTATGGAACTGGTTCTTTTGCAAAGCTTTTACAGAGGAAAAGACAGGGAACCAAAAGAAGAATTTCTCTTTCGAAATGCTCCGGCAGTACTTTATATTATGGGAGAAAGATTAGATGATGCGGGACTTGCCGCACAGAACATCGAAATGATGGCAAACGCACTGGGACTTGGTGTCCTCTATAATGGTTATCTGAAAGCGGCAACAAGCTGTTCCAAAGAAGCCATGCAATATCTGGACAAAGAAGGAAGACCGATTGGAATGTGTATGCTGATCGGTTATCCGGCAGTAAAATATTTACGGACGGTTCCAAGAAATATGGCGGAACATGAGATCTTATAGATGGATCAGATAAAGAAAGAAGACTCTGTAACGGATTTTATTCCATTACAGAGCCTTTTTATTAAATGATTCTTGTTGTCCATTTGGTACAATCCCATACTTCGTTTACCACGTCCCGGTAAAATTCTGGTTCGTGACAGATCAAAAGAACACTTCCGCGATATTCCTGAAGTGCTTTTTTCAGGGAATCTTTTGCATCCACATCCAGGTGGTTGGTCGGTTCATCCAAAAGAAGGATGTTCGTTTCACGGTTGATCAGCTTACAGAGACGGACTTTTGCCTGTTCACCACCGCTTAATACACGCACCTGGCTTTCGATATGTTTGGTAGTCAGACCGCACTTTGCAAGTGCAGAACGTACTTCATACTGGGTAAAAGACGGAAATTCTGCCCAGATCTCATCGATACAGGTAGAAGTATTTTCTCCTTTTACTTCCTGCTCAAAATATCCAATCTGAAGATTTTCACCCAGTTCACAGGTACCCTTTAAAGAAGGAATGAGGCCAAGGATACTTTTTAAAAGAGTGGTCTTTCCGATACCGTTTGCTCCCACAAGAGCGATTTTCTGTCCACGTTCCATGGAAAGAGAAAGTGGTTTGGAAAGCGGTTCGTCATATCCGATGACAAGATCTTTTGTTTCAAAAATATAACGTCCCGGAGTACGTCCGTATTGGAAATGAAATTCCGGTTTTGGACGCTCTGCCGCAAGTTCGATAATATCCATCTTATCCAGTTTTTTCTGCCTGGACATGGCCATATTTCTTGTAGAAACACGGGCTTTGTTTCTTGCAACAAAATCTTTCAGTTCACTGATTTCCTGCTGCTGTCTTCGGTATGCTGCTTCCAGTTGTGCCTTTTTCACGGCATAGACTTCCTCAAAATGGGTGTAATCTCCCACATAGCGGTTTAATTCCTGATTTTCCATATGGTAAATGATATTTACCACATCATTTAAAAACGGAATATCATGGGAGATGAGGATAAAGGCACTTTCGTATTCCTGGAGATATCTCTTCAGCCATGCGATATGTTCTTCGTCCAGATAGTTGGTAGGCTCATCCAGCAAAAGAATATCCGGTTTTTCAAGAAGCAGTTTTCCAAGGAGGATCTTGGTACGCTGTCCTCCGCTTAAATCCGTGACATCCCGTTCAAGGCCGATATCAAGAAGACCAAGTGCACGGGCAACCTCCTCTACTTTTGCATCGATGGTATAAAAATCATGCATGGTAAGAGTATCCTGAATCGTACCGAGTTCTTCCATCATGGCAGTCATTTCCTCTTCAGAGGCATCACCGAGAGAATCACAGATCCGGTTCATCTTTTCTTCCATTTCAAAAAGCCAGGAAAAAGCGGACTTTAATACATCACGGATTGTCATTCCTTTTTCCAGGACTGTATGCTGATCCAGATAGCCAATACGGACATTTTTTGCCCATTCGATTTTTCCTTCATCCGGTGTCAGATGTCCTGTTACAATATTAAAAAATGTGGATTTTCCTTCTCCGTTTGCACCAACAAGACCGATATGTTCTCCACGTAACAGACGGAAAGAAACATCGGAAAAAATGGCACGGTCACCAAACCCATGTGTCAGGTGCTCTACATTTAAAATACTCATGATAAAACTCCTTTTAATTGAATCTTTTCTTATTGTACAGGAAAAGAGGGAATTTGTCATCCGGGGATTTAAAAAGGGAGAAAAACTTGATAGAATAACAATATAAAAAGATAGAAAAAGAAAAGAGGAAAGGAAAAGATGCCAGATAAATGGAAAGAATATAGGAAGGAATATATAAAAAAAATGAGAGAAACCATTGGTCATGCCCCTTTAATGGTAACGGGATGCGGAGTGATCATTGAAAATAAAGAAGGAAAAATTCTGCTACAACATCGGAAAGACAATCAGATGTGGGGACTTCCGGGGGGAGCAATGGAACTGGGAGAAAAGTTTGAAGAGGCGGCAAGAAGAGAAGTTCGGGAAGAAACAGGACTGAAAATCGGCAAACTGAGCTTGATTGGTATTTTTTCCGGAGAAGATAGGATATTAACATATCCAAACGGAGATGTGTGCTGTTATACCGGGATTCAGTTTTATACAAAAGAATATGAAGGAACGCTTTTACAGGAAACAGTCGAAACATTAGGACATAAATTTTTCGGAAAAGAGGAATTACCGGAAAACATCAATCCATATGATAAAAAAATGCTTCAAAAATGGATGGAATGGGACGGAACTGTTTTTGTGGATTAAGAACAAAAAGAAAGATTTTAGAGGTGCAGGATGAAACAAACATATAATTTACATACACATACAACAAGATGCGGACATGCATTCGGAAGAGATGAACAGTATATTCTTGCGGCCATTGAAGCAGGAATGAACACGATTGGATTCAGCGAACATATTGCATATCCGGGATTTGAAATTCCGAATGAGCGGATGCATGAGAAAGACATGAAGGAATATCTGGATAGTATATATGATCTAAAAGAAAAATATAAAAACAAGATAGAAGTGCTTGTTGGATTTGAATTTGAGTATTTTGAAGATCAGAAAGAATATTTGCTTGAAATGAAAAAGAAGTGCGATTATATGATCATCGGACAACATTTTCGGTATGTAGATGGTTACAATTATGATTTCTTTAATCATGATGAAGATGTTCTTTTTTATGCAGGACAAATTGAACGGGCACTGGAACTTGGATTGACCCGCTATATTGCACACCCTGATTT
The DNA here is from genome assembly GCA_937880845.1 of uncultured Drancourtella sp. Taxonomy (GTDB): domain Bacteria; phylum Bacillota; class Clostridia; order Lachnospirales; family Lachnospiraceae; genus Sellimonas. Next base: position 51,187 of record CALFLL010000075.1, on the reverse strand, counting down.
CTTTATGTTGGGAAGAAGAAAATGGACGGATGCTTGTGACGAAGCTGCAAAGAAAATTGTAGCTGCGGCAGAAAAGCATGGTGCTGTTTTGGAAATTAATCTGAATGGCTTAAGATACGGAAAGTTATCGTATGAAACAGGAGAAGCATATGCGTATCCATGCAGGGAATTTTTTCAATATGTCGGAAAAAATAACAGGGTATGTTTTGGATATGATGCTCACAAACCGGTTACTCTTTTAGAGGCTTCCAGAATCGAAACATGCCTGTCAATATTAGGGAAACCGGAGTATCATTTTGTATCCGATCCACATGAGATTGTGTAAAAATTATAAGAAGATTCTTAAATAAGGAAAAGGAAGGAAACAGATATGAATATCGGAATCATCGGAGCAGGAAACATTGCGCGGACAATGGCAAAGACATTACAGGAAATGGAGGATGCAAACGGCTATGCAATTGCTTCCAGAAGTCTGGGAAAAGCACAGGCGTTTGCCAAAGAATTTGAAATAGAAAAAGCATATGGTTCTTATGAAGAGATGCTGCTTGACCCGAAGGTGGATCTTGTCTATGTGGCAACACCTCATTCCCATCATTATGAACATATGAAACTTTGCATGGAATACAAAAAGCCGGTACTATGTGAAAAAGCATTTACGGCAAATGCAGATCAGGCAGAGGAAGTGTTGAAGATTTCCGAAGAAAACGGAATTTTTGCAGGAGAAGCAATGTGGACAAGATTCCTTCCGTCAAGAAAGATGATCAACGAGATCATACAGTCGGGAGAAATCGGAACAATCCATATGATCACAGCAAATCTCGGATACGAGATCAGTCAGGTAGAAAGGCTTCGCAAGCCGGAACTTGCAGGCGGTGCACTTCTGGATGTGGGCATTTATCCATTGAGTTTTATACGGATGGTGACAGATGAGAAGATAACGGAAATGCAGACTGTCTGTACAAAACTGGAAACAGGGGTGGATGCACAAAATACTGCATTTTTCCGGTTTGAAAACGGATGTATGGCATCCATGCACAGCAGTATGCTTGGAGGAACCGAACAGGCAGGGATTGTTTATGGGGACAAGGGATACCTGATTGCATGGAATGTCAATAATGTAAATAAAATCCAGGTGTTTGACAATAAGAAACAGATGATGCGGGAACTGATGGTTCCAAAGCAGATTACAGGATTTGAATACGAAGTACGTGCGGCGATGCAGGCAATCCGGGAAGGAAAGACGGAATGTCCGCAAATGCCGCACAGTGAAACTTTGTATATGATGAAACAGATGGACAGCATGAGAAAAGCGTGGGGAATTTCTTTCCCGTTTGAAGAAGCATAGCGTAAGTCTGGATCAGGAGCAGGCATTTAAAAATGCTTCAAACAGACGGCTCATTTTTCGGGAGTGTAGATACATACATTCCGGATGCCACTGAACACCCAGAAGAAAGGGATGCTCTTTTCCTTCTACGGCTTCAATAAGACCATCGGGAGAGTAAGCAGTGGGAGTAAGGATGGTACCTGGCTGAAGGATTCCCTGATGATGAAAACTGTTGACGGATGCAGATTCTCCGAGAATTTTCCGGATCAGGGAAGATTCTTCGGCCCGGATCAGGTGAGAGGGTTGGTGACGGCAAAAAGAGGACTGATTGTGATGAAAAAACTCCGGATTTTCGGAGAGATCCTGATAAAGTGTCCCACGGCAGGCAATATTTAGTACCTGCATTCCTTTGCAGATCCCAAGAATCGGTTTTTTAGAATGTTTTAAAAGAAAGGTGAGAAACCGAAGCTGAAAGAGGTCAAAGTCATAGTCCGTATTTTCGAGATATTCGGAAGGAAAAGCATGGGAAAGGAGTGGGTTGATATCTCCTCCTCCGCAAAATAAAAAGCCGTCGAATTTTTTCTGGCAGGAAAGAAAAAATGCATCGGAAGCATCCTCGAAAAAGGGAATAGAAAAAGGCAGGCCGCCATGATCTGCAATGACCTGGATATAAGGCAGGCTTGTAAAAACGCGTCCGCGTTCTCGTGCACAGACAACGATACCGATGGAAGGAGATTTCTGTTTCATATCTTAGTTCCTTTCTGCTTATATTAGATTATAATGGTATCAGTTTATGAAAAGGAGCCGGTGCTTATGAATTTAATTGACATGCATTGTGATACGATATATGAATTGGTTTCGAAAAATATGCCTCAGACATTAAAAAAGAACGATTTAAAAGTAGACATTGAAAAAATGAAACGTGCGGATTCTGCTGCACAGTTTTTTGCCTGTTATGTGTGTATGGACGAATTCCTGGGAAAATCCCGTTATGAACAGGCATATGAATACATTCAGATGATGGTGACGTATTTAAAAAAGCAGATCTGGATGTATACAGACGATATTGCTCTGGCCAAAAACGGAAGTCAGATGGAAAAAAATCAAAAGAATGGAAAGATATCCGTTTTTATTACGGTGGAAGAAGGCGGAGTGATTCATGATGATATCCGACGCGTCAAAGAATTATATGAGATGGGAATCCGCCTTATTACCCTGACATGGAATTACGAAAACTGCATTGGATATCCAAACAGTGTGGATGCAAAGATCATGGAAAAAGGACTGAAGCCTTTTGGAATCCAAACTGTAGAAGAGATGAACCGGCTTGGCATGATCGTGGATGTTTCCCATCTTTCGGAAGGAGGTTTCTGGGATGTGATCCGGTATAGCAAACAGCCTCCTGCGGCATCTCATTCTAATGCAAGAGCATTGAGAAACCATCCAAGGAATCTTTCTGATGACCAGATCCGGGCACTGGCGGAAAAAGGCGGTATTGCCGGACTGAATTTTTACCAGAATTTCCTTGGAGAAAGCAATGTGTGCCGCGTTGAAGAAATGACTGCTCATGTAAAACATATGATGCAAAAAGGCGGAGAAGATTTTGTGGTTGTGGGAACAGATTTTGATGGCTTTTTCGGAGCGGATAAAATGGAAATTAAAGATATTGGAGAAATGCCTCTTTTATATGATGCACTGAAAAAATCCGGAGTTACGGAAAGACAGTTGGAAAAAATCTGGTATCTGAATGCCAAAAGAGTGATTGATGAGGTAATGTAAAAAGGTGCAGGTAATGAAAGACAAACTAAGTACAGAACGATTGATTTTAAGAAAATTTACGGAAGATGATATGGAAGCGTTGTATTCTATTTTGAAGGACGAAGAAGTAAATGTATTTTTACCATGGTTTCTGGTGAAAGATATAGAAGAAACAACATGCTTTTTTAAGGACAAAATCGAAGAAACTTATAAACAGCCGGATGGATATTATTATGCCGTCTGTCTGAAAGACAATGATAGTCCTATCGGTTATATTGATGTGAGTGCGGGTGACAGCCATGATCTGGGATATGGACTGAAGAAGGAATTTTGGCATCAGGGGATTATGACGGAAGCGGGAAGGACGGTCATTGAGCAGGTAAGAAAGGATGGGATTCCTTATCTTACAGCTACCCACGATATAAAAAATCCGCGAAGCGGTGGAGTGATGAAACAGATTGGTATGAAATATCAGTATTCCTATGAGGAATTGGTGCAGCCTAAAAATCAAAATATTACTTTCCGAATGTACCAGATCAATCTGGATGGAAACAAAGACAGAGTATATAAAGGATACTGGAATCGTTTTCCGGTTCATTTTGTAGAAGAAGAGATTTAAAGTAAAGCAGCCAACACACTATAAAAATGTGCCGGCTGTTTTATTTTATGTAAACGCTCTTTTGAGAAAACTTTGTTATCGGGAGAAGTGAATTATAATACAGTATTACAAATAATTATACAAAAATATTCGAAATATGCTTGTAAAAGAAAGCAACAAGAGGTATACTGATAGCTACAGAAAAAGAAAGGGTGTATAAATATGATAAAGGCAGGGATTATCGGAGCAACAGGATACGCAGGAGGAGAATTGGTCAGAATCCTCATGGGACATAAAGATGTAAAAATCGAATGGTATGGTTCCAAAACTTATATCGATCAACATTATGCCAAAGTATATCAAAACATGTTTAAGATTGTAGAAGATGTATGTAAGGATGATGATATGCAGAAACTGGCAGAGCAGGTGGACGTGATTTTTACGGCTACTCCACAGGGATTTTGTGCTTCCATGCTGAATGAAGACATTTTAAGTAAGACGAAAATTATTGATTTAAGTGCAGATTTTCGAATCAAAAAGAAAGACGTTTATGAAAAATGGTATCAGATTAAACATCCTTCCGGGCAATTCCTTTCGGAAGCGGTCTATGGATTATGTGAAATAAACAGAGAGCAGATAAAAAAAGCAAGGCTTGTTGCCAATCCGGGTTGTTATCCGACTTGTTCTGTTTTATCAATATATCCAATGATGAAAGAAGGGCTGATTGATCCGGAAACATTGATCATCGATGCAAAGTCCGGAACGTCAGGAGCAGGACGAGGAGCCAAGCTGGATAATCTTTATTGTGAGGTAAATGAGAACATAAAGGCCTATGGGGTAACTTCCCATCGTCACACACCGGAGATAGAAGAGCAGCTTTCCTATGCATCAGGTCATTATGCAGCAATTAATTTCACTCCTCATCTTGTACCGATGAACAGAGGGATTCTTGTTACCGCTTATGCATCTTTAAAACAGATGATTTCTTATGAAGAAGTAAAAGAAATTTATGAAAAATATTACGGTAATGAACGGTTTATCAGACTGCTGGATCATAAGGTATATCCACAGACGAAATGGGTGGAAGGAAGTAATTTTGTAGATATAAATTTTGAAATTGATGTCCGTACAGGAAGGATCATTATGATGGGGGCTATGGACAATCTTGTGAAAGGAGCGGCAGGACAGGCGGTACAAAATATGAACCTGATGTTTCACCTTCCGGAAGATCAGGGATTGAATCTTGTGCCGATGTTTCCATAAAATATGAAAATACGTGTAATGACAGAAGAGGACTATGAAGAGGTTTATCAGTTGTGGCAGACGATTCAAGGATTTGGCATCCGTAGTATAGATGATTCAAAAGAAGGAGTAAAACGTTTCCTGAAGAGGAATCCTTTTACCAGTGTTGTGGCAGAAATACAAGGAAAAGTGGTAGGTTCCATTTTATGTGGGCATGACGGCAGATGCGGTTGCTTTTATCATGTGTGTGTGGACAAAAAATACAGAAACCAAGGAATCGGAAAAAAGATGGCGGAAATGTCTATGAGAGCATTGCAAAAAGAGGGAATCAATAAGGTTTCATTGATTGCATTTACTGAAAATGATATTGGAAATACATTTTGGAGCAAAACAGGGTGGACAAAACGAGAAGATTTGAACTACTACGATTTTGCGTTAAATGAAGAAAATATTACAGTATTTATCGGATAATGGAGGAATGGAATATGAAAATAGTAAAAGGCGGAGTGACAAAGGCTTTAGGGTTTGAAGCATCAAGCGTGGCTGCCGGAATTAAATATCAAGACAGAAAGGACATGGCTTTACTTTACAGTAAAACCCCTTGTGTTGTTGCAGGAACATTTACCAAAAATGTGGTAAAGGCGGCACCGGTAAAATGGGATAAAAGAATCGTAGATTCCGGAGAAATGGTTCATGCGGTTGTTGTCAATTCGGGAATTGCAAATGCGTGTACCGGAGAAGAAGGAATGTTGTATTGTGAGGAAACAGCCAAAGCAGCATCACAGGCATTTGGTATTTTATCCGAGAATGTGCTTCTTGGTTCAACAGGGGTTATCGGAAAACAGCTCCCTGTGGAACGTATGAGAGAAGGAGTAATTCAGATGGCAAAAGCAATGGGAACAGATTTGGAAAGCGGGACGCAGGCAGCAAAAGCCATTATGACAACAGATACAAAAGAAAAAGAACTTGCCATAGAAATCGAAATCGGAAACAAAACGGTTACCATAGGAGGAATGGCAAAAGGTTCCGGTATGATACATCCAAATATGTGTACTATGTTGGCATTTCTTACGACAGATGCGGTGATCGGAAAAGAAGCACTGCAAAAAGCATTGAGTGAAGATATCGAAGATACATACAATATGATTTCCGTTGATGGTGATACTTCAACGAATGATACGGTTCTTCTTTTGGCAAACGGAAATGCAGAAAACGAAGAAATTAAAATGGGAACAGAAAACTTTGAAATATTCAAAAAAGCACTTCATGAAGTAAATGTATACCTTGCAAAAATGATTGCAGGAGACGGAGAAGGAGCCAAAGCATTATTTGAAGCAAAAGTAACAGGATGCGAATCAAAAGAACAGGCAAAAATCCTTGCAAAAGCTATTGTTTGTTCCAATCTGACAAAAACGGCTATCGCAGGACATGATGCAAACTGGGGAAGAATTTTATGTGCCATGGGATACTCCGGGGCTTCTTTTGACCCGGAAAAGGTTGATCTGTATTTTGAAAGCAAAGCGGGAAGGATACAGATCATAGAAAACGGAACGGCAGTGGATTATAGCGAAGAAAGAGCAACAGAAATTTTATCTCAGCCGGAAGTGACGGCAGTGGCAAATATCAAGATGGGAGAACAAGAGGCATCGGCATGGGGATGCGATTTGACATATGATTATATTAAGATTAATGCAGATTACAGAAGTTAGGAGGATAAAATGGAACAATATATGAAAAAATATCTGGACAAAGCGGAAGTTTTAATTGAAGCACTTCCGTATATTCAGCGTTTTCACGGTAAGATCATTGTAGTAAAGTATGGCGGAAGTGCCATGATGGACGAAGAGGTGGAGAAAAGTGTCATTCAAGATATTGTTCTTTTGAAACTCTGCGGATTTAAACCTGTCATCGTACATGGCGGTGGAAAAGAAATCAGTAAATGGGTAAAAAGAATAGGAAAAGAACCGGAATTTATCAACGGACTTCGTGTGACTGATGAAGAAACGATGGAAATTGCGGAGATGGTTCTTTCAAAAGTGAATAAAAAACTGGTAGGACTGATAGAAGAACTGGGAGTAAAAGCAGTCGGAATCAGCGGAAAAGACGGAGGACTTTTAAAAGTTACAAAAAAATATGCAGACGGTCACGATATTGGGTTTGTCGGGAAAATTCAGGATGTAGACCCTCAACTTCTATTTGATCTTTTGGAGAAAGATTTTCTCCCGGTGATATGTTCTGTCGGATTGGATCAGAAATTCCAAACATATAATGTCAATGCAGATGAGGCTGCCTGTGCGGTTGCATCAGCAATAGATGCGGAGAAGCTGGCTTTTTTGACGGATACAGAGGGGGTTTATAAAAATCCTCAGGAGCCTTCTACGCTGATTCCGGAGCTTTCTGTGAAAGAAGCACTCCATTTGATAGAAGATGGATACATCGGAGGAGGAATGATACCAAAACTAGAAGGGTGTATCCACGCACTGGAAAATGGCGTTTCCAGAGTGCATATCATGGACGGAAGGATACCACACTGTCTGCTTTTGGAGATTTTTACCCATAAAGGAATCGGAACAGCAATTTTAAATGACAAGGAGTGTCGTTACTATCATGGATAAACAGTATATGGACGAGGTACAAAGAGAATTGGTACATACCTATGAACCGTTTCCGGTTGTTATGGACCACGGAGAAGGGATGTATCTTTATGATACCGAAGGGAAAAAATATCTGGATTTTGCGGCAGGCTATGCAGTTACTTCGCTGGGATACGGAAATCAGGAATGGGAAGATGCATTAAAAGAACAGATGGATAAGCTTTGCCACATATCCAACCTGTATTATCATACCAAAACAAAAGAAGCGGCAAAGGCAGTAAAAAGAATTACAGGAATGGATCGTGTCTTTTTCACAAACAGCGGCGGAGAGGCAATAGAAGGAGCTTTAAAAGCAGCAAGAAAATACGCATATACCAGGAAAAACGGCAGATACGAGTTTATTGCAATGCAATCTTCTTTTCACGGAAGAAGTTTTGGAGCGGTTTCCATTACAGGGCATGAGGCGTACAGAATGCCTTTTGAACCGTTGCTTCCAGGCGTAAAGTTTGCTGAATTTAATGATCTTAAGAGTGTCAGATCTCTTGTTACAGAACAGACGTGTGCCATTATTGTGGAACCGATTCAGGGAGAAGGCGGAATCAACGTGGCATCAAAAGAGTTTCTGCAGGGAATCCGGTCTATTTGTACAGAACAGGATATATTGATGATCTGCGATGAAATTCAATGTGGAATGGGGCGAAGCGGTTCGATGTTTGCATATCAGCAGGCAGAGGTGAAACCGGATATTGTAACAATGGCAAAAGCCATCGGAAACGGATTTCCGGTCGGCGCATTTGCCATGACAGAAAAGACGGCACAATATTCACTGGAACCGGGAGATCACGGAACGACATATGGAGGAAATCCGCTAGCCTGTACTGCAGTTGCAAAAACCATTGAAATTTTTGAAAGAGAAAATCTTGCAAAACATGCAGAACAGATGGGGTTATACCTGTCTGAGAAACTGGAAGAACTGGTACATACGAAAAAAACGGTAAAGAAGCGAAAAGGAAAAGGGCTGATGCAGGGAATTGAAGTAAGCATTTCTTCTGCAAAAATTGCAGAGGAAGCTCTGAAAAAAGGACTTTTGCTCATTGGAGCCGGAAAGCAGGTTGTTCGATTTGTACCACCTTTGATCGTTACGGAAAAAGAAATTGATGAAATGGTATCGGTTTTAAATGAGATTTTAGAATAAAGAATAAAGACCCGGTCATCTGGAAAGAATACACTTTTAAGAAGAAAAGGAGGATTTCCAGTTATGATCGGGTTTGTTATTGCATTAATATCGGGAGCACTAATGAGTGTACAGGGAGTATTTAATACGCAGGTGACAAAAACTGCCGGAATGTGGGTCAGCAATATGTGGGTTCAATTCTCTGCTTTTTGTGTCTGCTTTATAGTGTGGCTTTTTACGGGACGGGATTCCGTGGGAGCATTATGGAGTGTGCAGCCAAAATACATGCTTCTTGGTGGTGCCATTGGAGCCGGTATCACGTGGACCGTGATTAAAAGTATGGATCAGCTGGGACCGGCTAAAGCTGCACTTTTGATCGTCATTGCACAGTTAATCGTAGCATATCTTATAGAGCTAATGGGTTTGTTCGGAATGGACAAAAGTCCTTTTGAATGGAGAAAAGCTATCGGACTTGGGATTGCTCTTGCCGGAATTGGGATTTTCCAGTGGAAATAGAGTTGTAATTTAAAAAGAAATTCGTTACAATAGAACTAGCTGCATAGAGAGGGCTTTTGCCGCCGGAGATTGGATGGTAAAAGAATATGCAAAAGAAAAAAATCTTTTTTGTTTGGTTACTTGTATTTTATATGATATGTTCTGTTTCGGGATGCGGGAAAGAAGAGGAAGACTCTCTTTCGGAGGTGCCTATATCGGAAAAGCAAAATACAAAAGATACCGGGGAAACAAATAAAGAAGAAAAAAATGAGAAAGAGGAAATAATCATCGTATATGTCTGTGGCGAAGTAAAAAAAGAAGGGATTGTAAAACTCCCTTCGGGAAGCAGAGTTTATGAAGCCATTGAGATGGCAGGAGGGATGACGGAAAATGCCGATGCTTCCTGGCTAAATCAGGCTGAAGTATTAAGTGACGGAGCGAAGATTGATGTGCCGGACAAAGAAGAAACAAAAACGATGATTCCGGAAAGCAGTCCCAAAAGCCAGGAAGAAAGCGGAGCTTCTTTAGTGAATCTGAATCAGGCAGATAAAGAAATGTTGATGACACTTCCGGGCATAGGAGAGTCGAAAGCGGAAAGCATCCTTGAGTATCGAAAAGAACATGGAAAGTTTGGCTCAATCGAAGAAATAAAGGAAATTCCGGGAATCAAAGACGGAGTTTTTCAAAAAATTAAAGATAAGATTACAATTTAGCGAGGGAAGAACATGGCAAAAAGGGTATTGGTTGTAGACGATGAAAAATTAATAGTAAAGGGGATACGGTTTAGCTTGGAGCAGGACAACATGGAAGTAGACTGTGCTTATGACGGAGAAGAAGCATTGGCATATGCAAGGGAAAACAAATATGACATGATCCTGCTCGACATTATGCTTCCAAAACTGGATGGATTTGAAGTATGTCAGCAGATTCGTGAGTTCTCCGATGTTCCGATCGTCATGTTGACGGCAAAGGGAGATGACATGGATAAAATCCTCGGTTTGGAATACGGAGCAGACGATTATATTACAAAGCCGTTTAATATTTTAGAGGTAAAGGCGAGGATCAAGGCAATCATGCGCCGTACAAGCAAAAAGGAAAAGGAACCGGAGAACAGAAAAGTGATCATAAAAGGAGATCTGAAACTTGACTGTGAAAGCAGAAGGGTTTATTCCAAAGGAAAGGAAATCAATCTTACGGCAAAGGAATTTGATCTTTTGGAACTGTTGGCACGTAATCCTAACAAGGTATATTCCCGGGAAGATTTGTTAAACCTTGTATGGGGATATGAATATCCGGGAGATGCAAGAACAGTAGACGTACATATCAGAAGACTTCGTGAAAAGATTGAAGTAAATCCAAGTGATCCGAAGTATGTTTATACGAAATGGGGAGTTGGTTATTATTTTAGAGGGTAAAGTGAAATTCAAAAACCATCCGTTCAGAAGTCTTCGTCTTCTTATTATTCTGCTCAGTATCCTGGTGGGAATGATTCCGTGTTTGATTTTAAGAGCGGTCGTACTTCATTCCAACGAAAGTCATATGGTATCTTCACGCATGGCAGAGATACAAAACCAGTGTATCATTCTTTGTAATCAGCTTTCGGTGGCAGATCGTTTGTCAGAGAAAATCCCGGAAACGATTGATGCCGAACTTTCTCAGTTTTCTAACATTTATAATGGAAGGGTAATGGTGATCGATCAGGATTACCGTATTGTTGCAGATACCTATGATCTGGATCAGAGAAAGACTGTAGTTTCCGGTGATGTGGTGAAATGCTTTGAGGGTGAAACCATAAGTCATTATGATGAAAAAAACAATTATATTGAAGTAACATCTCCGATACAGGAAGCATCAAGCGGCAAGGTCATCGGAGTGATGCTGGTCAGTGTTTCCACAGACAATATTCTTGACAATTTGGAAAATCTGGAGCAGACAATGGATATCATTATCATTACTTTTTTGCTTGTATTGGCAGTTGTGGGATTTTTCATCAGTATGTATATGGTAAGACCGTTGAATCGGATCACGGAATCGGTAGAGAGCATGACAGAAAGTTACGACGAAGATTATCTCCACGAAAATACATTTTTCGAAACAACAAAATTTTCCGAAGCATTTAACAAAATGATCGGAAGATTTAAGGTATTGGATGAATCGAGACAGGAGTTTGTATCCAATGTATCCCACGAATTAAAGACGCCGTTGACATCCATGAAAGTACTTGCGGATTCACTTCTGGCACAAGAAGAAGTACCGGCAGAACTGTACAGGGAGTTTATGGGGGATATGTCGGAAGAAATCGAACGGGAAAATAAAATCATCAATGACCTTCTTACTCTTGTTAAGATGGACAAGACATCCAACAATATGAACATCGAAATGAAAAATATCAACGATGTAGTGGAGAAGATCCTCAAACGTTTGCGTCCGATTGCAGAAAAGGAAAATATTGAACTTGTTTTTGAAATGTTCCGCCCGGTGGAAGCGGAGATTGATGAAACGAAACTTTCTCTTGCAGTAAGCAATCTTGTGGAAAATGCAGTAAAATACAATCATAAAAACGGATGGGTCCATGTTTCGTTGAATGCGGATCATAAATTCTTCTATTTAAAAGTGGCTGATTCCGGCATCGGTATTCCAAAAGAAGCACAGGAACATATTTTTGAGCGTTTTTACCGTGTGGATAAATCTCATTCCAGAGAAATCGGAGGAACAGGTCTTGGTCTGTCCATTGCAAGAAATGCCATTATTATGCACAGAGGAGCCATCAAGGTGTATAGTGAAGAAGGGGAAGGGACAACCTTTACGATAAGGATTCCGCTGAATTATGTGGCAAATATAAAATAACAGGAGGAAATTATGAAGAAAAAAAGAATTTTGGCAGTCATGTTGCTCTTTCTTTTGATGATCAGCCTCCTGGCAGGTTGCGGAAAAGGCGATAAAGTCAAAAGCGGAGAACAGACGCTTTATTATCTAAGTACGGATAAAACAGAACTTGTAAAAGTTCCGTATAAGAACACAGGTGGAACAACCAAAGAACAGGTTCGGGATGTGTTGCATGCATTAGAAGAACCGGAAGAAGAAACAGAAGATTATGTTTCTCCGTTTCAGGAAAAGGTAAATGTAGATAGTTTTGTGTTGAATGAAAAAAAACTGGAACTTCATTTTAATAAAAACTATGAAAAGTTGAATAAGGCTCAGGAAGTCCTTCTAAGAGCGGCTATTGTTCAGTCGTTGGTACAGATAAAAGGAGTCAGCTATGTGGGGATTTTTATCGAAGACAAACCCCTGCTGAAAGCAGACGGCACTCCTATGGGGCTGATGAGGGCAGAAGACTTTGTACAAAATGTGGGTTCTTCTTTACATTCCTATCAGTCTACTTCCTTAACGTTGTATTTTGCCAATAAAACAGGAGATAAACTTGTTCGGGAAACTGTTAACAATGTAAGATATAACAGTAATATTTCCATGGATAAACTGATCATCGAACAGTTGATAAAAGGGCCATCTTCTTCGGGAGCGTACAGAACACTTGCCGAGAACACAAAAGTATTAAGCGTATCCACAAAAGATCAGATTTGTTATGTGAATTTTGAAGAAAATTTGATGAACAAAACATCCAATGTAAAACCCGAGGTGTTGATTTATTCTATTGTTAATTCAATTATTGACAGCAGTAATGTAAGTCAGGTACAGATTTCCGTTAATGGGGAAAGCAACATTGATTTTGGAAAAAGCGTGCGGCTTGATAAACCATTATCACGAAATCTTGATATTGTAGAAGGAGAGAAAAAAGATTGAGAAACAGACCACTAATGATGGTGTGTATCCTGTGTCTGATCATCCGATATGCAGTTTTTCTGGCGGGTTCTTCCTGGGAGATCCCGCCGGAACTTATAAAAAAAGATGGTCAGGAAGTCCAAATTACCGGAACCGTTTACCAAAGAGAGGAACGAGAAAAGGGACCTACCTGGTATCTTGATTCCGGGAAAAGAAACTATCTTATTTATGATTCCGAGTTCAGAAATCTGAAGATCGGAAATCAGATTCAGGTCAGCGGCACATTTCATTTATTTGAAACCGCATCAAATCCGGGAAATTTTGATTCCCGTTCTTATTATCAAAGAAAACAGATCTATGGAAGTATCATTCCAAAACAAATCACAATGCTCAATAATAAAATTTCATATTGGAAAGAATGGCTCACAAATCTAAGAATGAATTGGAAACAGGAACTTATGAACCGAATGGGAGAAGAAAAAGGTGCTATATTAAGCGGAATTTTGTTGGGAGACAAAAGTAGCATGGAACCGGAGACAAAAGAATTATATCAAAAAAACGGGATTGCCCATCTACTTGCCGTATCCGGTCTTCATGTGTCTTTTGTCGGAATGTTTTTTTATCGAAAGTTACGGAGATTTGGGTGTTCTTTTTTGATCGGCGCGGCAGCTGGCACTTTTGTTTTGATTCCTTACGCAATCATGACAGGATTTAGTGTTTCGGCCAGACGGGCTGTGTTCATGTATCTTATCAGAATGGGCAGTCAGGTGAGTGGAAGAGTTTATGACATGCTTACATCCCTTGTACTTTCGGCTGCTGCGATTTTAATGCCGTCACCTTTGTATTTATGGGATTCCGGATTTTTGATGTCATTCGGTTCTGTTTCGGCTATTTTTATCAGTGATTGTCTGATGGAAGAATGGCATCTGAAAAAAGATGAAAAAAAGAAAGGGGAAAGGTTCGGGAGAAAAATTTTAAAAGCTGCATTGCCGGGTATATGCATTCAACTTGTCACTTTTCCGATTCTTTTGACTTCCTATTTTGAATTTCCATTGTATTCGATCCTTTTGAATCTGTGGGTGATTCCGCTTATGTCACTTGTTATGGGGGCAGGACTTCTTGGAAGTGTGCTTTGTATCTTTTGCCCGATTTTGGCGGATTTAGTGTTGTTGGTCAGTGAAGGAATATTAGAAGTATACGAATGGAGCTGTGGGCTTACATTGAGGTTTCCTTTCTCAAGGATCATTACAGGGTGTCCGATGATATGGCAAGTGACCGGCTATTATCTGTTTTTGCTTTTGTGTTTTTTGTGCAGGAAGAAAAGAAAAAAGAGAGTATTGCTTATTTTGGCCTGTGGTCTTGCTTTACTGTTAGGAAAATGGAAACTTCTGGATACAAGAATGGAAATTACCATGATGGATGTAGGACAGGGAGACGGAATATTTTTGAGAACTCCCCAGGGGACGACTATTTTAATTGACGGAGGAAGTACATCAAAAGAAGAACTTGCCAGATATTGTATGGAACCTTTTTTGGAAAGCAGAGGTGTATCAACTATCGATTATGCTTTTTTATCCCACGGAGACCAGGATCATTACAGTGGCATTTTGCAGATGATGGAAAGAAGGAAAACAGGGATTCCTATAAAAAATTTGATTCTTCCGTCGCAAAATGTGTGGGACAAAAGTCTGGAACAGGTGGCGAAACAAGCGGAACACATTGGAACAACGGTAAAGATTATAAAGAAAGGAGAACGTATGCGAATCGGAAAGGTAACACTTACATGCCTTGGACCGGGGCAGGAGTATAAAGGAGAAAAAGGAAATGAAGCTTCTATGATATTGGAAGTCTGTTATGGACACTTTTCCATGTTATTTACAGGAGACCTGGAAGGACAAGGAGAAAAAGAACTGTTGCAGTCCTTTCGGGAGCATACGTTTTACTCAATCTTAAAAGTATCCCATCATGGATCAAAAGGAGGTACATCAGAAGCATTTTTAGAAAAAGTCAATACATCCTTTGCCCTGATATCGGCAGGCAAGAAAAACAGATACGGACATCCAAATCCGGAAACGTTAAAAAGACTGGAAGAGAAGCAAATCCCGATAATCTGTACAAAAGATTCCGGAGCCATTACAATAAGAACGGATGGAAAGACGATGGAGATCCAAAAATTTTTAGATTAAGGTGTTTACGGAAAAACAGGATATATGCTAGAATAGCGTTATGAAAAGTTTGAATGAAGATTTAAAAACAGGACAATTTAAACAAATATACTTATTATACGGCGAAGAGAGCTATCTGAAAAAACAATATAAAGATAGGCTCTCTAAAGCTATGCTTCCGGACGGAGATACGATGAATTATCAGTATTATGAGGGAAAGGGAGTTAACACAAAAGAAGTGATAGATTTGGCAGAAACGCTGCCCTTTTTTGCTGAAAGACGTCTGATCGTAATGGAAGATACCGGATTTTTCAAAAACGCAACCCCGGAACTTGCCGATTATATCAAAGAGATGCCTGAAACAACGTACTTCCTTTTTATAGAAACGGAAGTAGACAAAAGAAGCAAACTTTATAAGGCGGTAAAAGAAAAGGGCAGGATCGTGGAACTGACAAGGCAGGATGGCAATACGCTTCTGAGATGGATACTGGGAATGGTAAAAAAAGAAGAAAAGACCATGACACAGGCAACTGCAAAGTATTTCCTGTCCAAAGTCGGGGAAGACATGGAAAATATCCACGGGGAACTGGAAAAGCTGTTCTGTTATACCCTTGGGAAAAAAGAAATAACGATACACGATATAGAAGAAATCTGTACGACTCACATTGAAAATCAGATTTTTGATATGGTTGATGCGGTGGCAGATAAAAGGCAGAAACAGGCATTGACTTATTATTATGACCTGCTTGCATTAAAAGAACCGCCTATGAGGATCCTTTTTCTGATGTCAAGGCAGTTTCGGATTTTAATGGAAGTAAAAGAAATGCACCAAAGAGGGTATGAGAAAAAGGAAATCAGCGAAAGCGTCAAAGTTCCGCCCTTTGCGGTGGGAAAATATTTGACACAAAGCAGAAAGTTCTCCATAACAGACCTGCGGAAGATTCTGGAAGACTGTGCTCAGACAGAAACAGATGTGAAGACAGGGAAGCTTACAGATTCCATGGCAGTTGAACTTTTCATTGTACAGTACAGCAGTTAAAGAGAACAAGAAATCGGAGGAATAGAAATTGTCAATAGAGCAGACACATATACGAAATTTTTGCATTATCGCACATATTGATCACGGCAAGTCTACACTTGCGGATCGAATCATTGAAAAAACAGGTCTTTTGACAAGCAGGGAAATGCAATCCCAGGTGCTTGACAATATGGATCTTGAAAGGGAACGTGGGATTACAATCAAAGCACAGACGGTCCGTACCGT
The DNA here is from genome assembly GCA_937880845.1 of uncultured Drancourtella sp. Lineage (GTDB taxonomy): Bacteria > Bacillota > Clostridia > Lachnospirales > Lachnospiraceae > Sellimonas. The sequence goes on along the minus strand of CALFLL010000075.1, from coordinate 34,793 downwards.
GTATCAGGCACAAAACGGAGAAGAATACATTTTTAATCTGATCGATACTCCGGGACATGTGGATTTTAATTATGAAGTTTCAAGAAGTCTTGCAGCCTGTGACGGAGCAATTCTTGTTGTAGATGCGGCACAGGGAGTAGAAGCTCAGACACTTGCCAATGTATACCTTGCTCTTGATCATGATCTGGATGTAGTACCGGTTATCAATAAAATCGATCTTCCAAGTGCAGAACCGGAAAGAGTCATTGAGGAAATAGAAGATGTGATCGGAATTGAAGCACAGGATGCCCCTCTGATTTCCGCAAAGACAGGTTTGAACATAGACCAGGTACTTGAGGAAATCGTTCATAAGATTCCGGCACCGAAAGGAGATCCGAAAGCACCGCTTCAGGCATTGATTTTTGATTCTGTATATGATTCTTATAAGGGAGTTATTGTTTTTTGCCGTATCAAAGAAGGAACTGTAAAAAAAGGTACGAAAATCAGAATGATGGCCACAGGAGCCAAAGAAGAGGTAGTAGAAGTTGGTTATTTCGGAGCGGGACGCTTCATTCCATGTGAAGAGTTAAGTGCCGGAATGGTAGGATATATTACTGCAAGCATTAAAAACGTAAAAGATGCACGTGTCGGTGATACAGTGACAGATGCAGAACATCCATGTGAAAAGCCGCTTCCCGGATATAAAAAGGTAAACCCTATGGTTTACTGCGGAATGTATCCTTCAGACGGAGCCAAATATCCGGATTTAAGGGATGCCCTGGAAAAACTTCAGTTAAATGACGCATCCCTTCAGTTTGAACCGGAAACTTCCATTGCCCTTGGGTTCGGATTCCGTTGCGGTTTTCTGGGACTCCTTCATCTGGAGATTATTCAGGAAAGACTGGAAAGAGAATACAATCTGGATCTTGTAACGACGGCACCGGGTGTTATTTATAAAGTGCACAAGACAAACGGCGAAGTGATCAATTTGACAAATCCGTCCAACCTTCCGGAGCCAAGCGAGATTGAATACATGGAAGAGCCGATGGTAAAAGCTGAAATCATGGTAACGTCCGAATACATCGGAGCGATCATGGAACTTTGCCAGGAACGCCGTGGAGAATATCAGGGAATGGAATATATTGAAGCAACACGTGCGGTACTTCACTATCATTTACCATTAAATGAAATCATCTACGACTTCTTTGATGCACTCAAATCCAGATCCAGAGGATATGCATCTTTCGATTACGAAATCCTCGGATATAAACAATCATCACTCGTCAAGCTGGATATATTGGTCAATAAAGAAGAAGTTGACGCCCTGTCCTTTATCGTCTTTGAAGGAAGCGCTTATGAACGAGGACGCAAGATGTGCGAAAAATTAAAAGAAGAAATACCAAGACAGCTTTTTGAAATACCGATTCAGGCAGCAATCGGCGGAAAGATCATCGCACGAGAAACCGTAAAAGCTATGAGAAAAGATGTCCTTGCAAAATGCTACGGCGGAGATATTTCACGAAAACGAAAACTTCTCGAAAAGCAGAAAGAAGGAAAAAAACGAATGCGCCAGGTCGGAAACGTAGAAATTCCACAAAAAGCATTCATGAGCGTATTAAAATTGGAAGAAAAATAGTCAGAATTGTTTTTGAATTTTTGGGGACGTGTACCGATGCAAAGGAACCCGTCCCCAATGTTTATTTTGGAGTTGGAAAAGAATGAAAAAATTAGAGATATATGTGCATATTCCGTTTTGTGTGCAGAAATGTGCGTATTGTGATTTTTTGTCCGGAGTATCTACAAGGGAAGAGCGGGAAGCGTATGTAGAGGCTTTGAAAAGAGAGTGTGAAAGCTATCAGGAAGAAGTAAGAGATTATGAGGTGCAAAGTATATTCTTTGGTGGCGGTACTCCGTCTGTTTTGCACCCGGAGCAGATAAAAGGGATTTTGGATGTGATCAGTGAAAATTTCTGCATGGCGGATGATGTGGAGATTACAATGGAAATGAATCCGGGAGTTGTTGATAGAACCCGGATGCTGCAATATAAAAAAGCGGGGATCAAAAGGTTGAGTATCGGTCTGCAGTCAGCAGATGATAAAGAATTAAAACTGCTTGGGAGAATCCATACGTGGAAACAGTTTTTGGTTACCTTTCAGGCGGCACGGGATGCAGGATTTTATAATATCAATGTAGATTTGATGTCTGCGATACCTGGTCAGACTTTGGAAAGTTGGAAAGATACATTAAAAGAAGTGGTAAGGTTATCTCCGGAGCATATCTCGGCATACAGCCTGATTATAGAAGAAGGAACAAAGTTTGGGGAACTGTATGGTGACGGACAGCCCGTGGATGGGTATCCTCCGTTACCGGATGAAGATACAGAACGCAGTATGTATGAAGAAACAGAAATGTTTCTTAAAAGATATGGGTATAGCCGATATGAAATTTCAAATTATGCAAAAGAAGGATACGAATGCAGGCATAATATCGGGTACTGGGAAAGAGCCCCTTATATCGGAATGGGAGTCGGAGCCTCCTCGCTGTTTGAAGAGGAAAGGTTTACCAATCTGTCGGATCGAAAGCGTTATGTGGAACTTTGGATGGAATATCCGCAAATGACGTCAAAACAGAAAAAGAAAATGCAAAGAGCAGAAATCCACAAGGTTACGGTGCGTGAGGCACAGGAAGAATTTTTCTTTTTGGGACTTCGTATGATGCAGGGAGTTTCAAGAAAAGAATTTCATAGACAGTTTGGCATCTGGCCTGAAGAGATATATGGAAAACAAACAGAAAGGCTGACAGAAGAAGGACTTCTTGAGAAACAGGAAGACAGAATCAGACTTACAAAAAGAGGAATCGATCTGAGTAATTATGCGATGGCTCAATTCCTTCAGGATTAGAAGAAAAAGGAGAAATCAATCATGACTACAGAAGAAAGAAACAGAGATGAATTGCTCAAATTTTTTTTAGAAGGTGAAACTGAAAATGTAATGGAGAAGCTTCAGAATTTTGAACGGCTGATGATGCGTTATCGTTCGGCGATCAGAGAAGTGACGACAAAGCTGGAAGTGTTAAATGATGAACTTTCGCTTATCGGAAACAGAAATCCGATTGAAACGATACAAAGCCGGGTGAAAAGGCCGGTCAGTATATCCGGAAAATTAAAAAAGCTCGGGAAACCTCTGACAGCAGAAAGCATAGAAGAAAATTTAAATGATGTGGCAGGCATTCGTGTCATTTGTTCTTTTATTGACGATATATACAGAGTGGCAGATATGCTGACTTGCCAGGACGATATCAAGGTGATTGAAATCAAGGATTACATTAAAAATCCAAAATCGAACGGATACAGAAGCTATCATATCATATTGGAAATACCTGTCTTTTTCTCAGACTGTAAAAAACCGATGAGAGTAGAAGTGCAGATCAGAACCGTTGCTATGGATTTCTGGGCAAGCCTGGAACACCAGATCAAATATAAAAAGGATATTCCGGAACAAGAATTGGAATATTTGGCTGCGGAATTGAAAGACTGTGCAGAAACGATCGCCCAGACAGACCGGAGAATGCAGGATATTAAAAAGAGAATACATCGAGAAGAATAAAAATCATTTTAGAATTAAAAAATCCTGAAACGGTGTTGACAAAATATCTTTGGAGTGGTACATTATTAACCGTAGATGTTAGCACTCGAAAAAGATGAGTGCTAATAAGACGGAAGGAGGAGGCGTGATGGAAGCGATAAAAGAATTGAATGAAAGAAAGCTGAAGATTTTAAAAGCAGTCATTCAAAATTATCTGGAAACAGGTGAGCCGGTCGGTTCCAGAACAATTTCTAAGTATACGGACTTAAATTTAAGTTCGGCCACGATACGAAATGAAATGGCGGATCTGGAAGAACTTGGTTATATCGTACAGCCTCATACGTCAGCGGGACGTATTCCGTCGGATAAAGGATATCGGCTTTATGTCGATATGTTAATGCAGGATAAAGAGCAGGAAGTAACCGAGATGAAAGAGCAGATGTTGGAAAAAGCAGATAAAATGGATCAGCTTTTAAAACAGGCTGCCAGGGTTCTTGCCAATAGTACCAACTATGCGACGATGGTATCTGCACCGGTGAGTACAAAGAACAAACTGAAATTCATCCAGCTTTCACAGGTTGATGAAGAACAGTTGATTGCAGTGATTGTACTGGAAGGCAACATTGTAAAGAACCAGATTCTTCGGGTTGACCGGATGCTTGATAATGAAACGCTCCTGAAACTGAATATGCTACTGAACACGACGTTAAACGGGATGTCCATTGATCAGATCACACTTGGACTGATTGCCAAACTAAAAGAACAGGCGGGAATCCACAGCGGAGTGATCAGTGATGTGTTGGATACGGTTGCAAATGCAATTCAGTTGGATCAGGATATGGAGATTTATACAAGCGGGGCAACAAATATATTTCGGTATCCGGAACTTTCTGATAAGCAGAGTGCACAGGAGATCATCAGTGCATTTGAAGAAAAACAGCAGCTTTCAGAGTTGGTGACGCAGACATTATCAAATGATAACAGAGGCATACAGGTTTATATCGGAAATGAAACACCGGTACAGAATATGAAAGACTGCAGTGTTGTTACGGCCACTTATGAATTGGGAGAAGGTATGCAGGGAACGATAGGGATTGTCGGACCGAAACGTATGGATTACGAGCATGTTATGGATACCTTGAAGACGCTGCAGACAGAACTGGATACGATATTTCATAGAAAAGAATAGAGAAGAAACTGAAAGGTGGTATTTCTGGTGGAAGAAAACAAAAACCAAGAAGAAATGGTAAAAGAAGCCGTTGAAGAAGCCAAAAGACAGGCACAGGAAGAAGAATGTGAAGAAAAAGAAGATACAGTAGAAGAAACATCCGAGTCTTGTGAAACAGAGGATGAAGATACAGAAGAAGCAAAAGAGAAAAAAGGATTTTTCAAGAGAAAAAACAAAAAAGATCCGAAAGACGAAAAGATTGAAGAATTGACAGACCGTGTTACAAGACAGATGGCTGAGTTTGACAATTTCAGAAAACGTACAGAAAAAGAAAAAGCAGCAATGTATGAGATCGGAGCCAAAGATATTATTGAAAAAATACTTCCGATTATTGATAATTTTGAACGCGGTTTCCAGACAGTGGATGAAGAAAAAAAGAAAGATCCGTTTGTAGATGGGATGGATAAAGTGTATAAACAGTTAATGAAAACGCTGGAAGATGCAGGTGTAAAACAAATCGAAGCACTTGGACAGGAATTTAATCCGGATTTTCATAATGCAGTGATGCATATAGAAGATGAAGAAGAAGGAGAAAATATTATTGTGGAAGAGTTCCAAAAAGGATACACATACCGCGACAGCGTTGTAAGACATAGTATGGTAAAAGTAGCAAACTAACAAAATTAAAATAGAAACTATATTTTTAGGAGGAATTATCATGGGCAAAATCATTGGTATTGACTTAGGTACAACAAACAGTTGTGTAGCCGTAATGGAAGGTGGTCAGCCAACCGTTATCGCAAATACAGAAGGCGCAAGAACAACACCGTCTGTTGTTGCTTTCACAAAAACAGGAGAACGTCTTGTTGGTGAACCTGCAAAACGTCAGGCAGTAACAAATGCAGATAAGACAATCTCTTCCATTAAAAGAGCAATGGGGACAAACGAAAAAGTGACGATTGACGGAAAAGCATATTCTCCACAGGAAATTTCCGCAATGATTCTTCAGAAATTAAAAGCAGATGCAGAAGGATATCTGGGAGAAAAAGTAACAGAAGCAGTTATCACGGTTCCGGCCTACTTTAATGATGCTCAGCGTCAGGCTACAAAGGATGCAGGTAAGATTGCAGGTCTTGAAGTAAAGCGTATCATCAACGAACCTACAGCGGCAGCACTTGCGTATGGTCTTGACAACGAAAAAGAACAGAAGATTATGGTATACGACCTTGGCGGCGGTACATTCGATGTTTCCATCATTGATATCGGTGACGGAGTCATTGAAGTTCTTGCAACAGCAGGTAATAACAGACTTGGTGGAGATGACTTTGACCAGAAGATTACAGATTACATGCTTGCAGATTTCAAAGCAAAAGAAGGCGTAGACTTATCTAACGATAAAATGGCACTTCAGAGATTAAAAGAAGCGGCAGAAAAAGCGAAAAAAGAACTTTCTTCCGCAACAACAACAAACATCAATCTTCCGTTCATCACAGCAACAGCTGAAGGACCGAAACACTTTGATATGGATCTTACAAGAGCAAAATTTGATGAACTGACAAGCGATCTTGTAGAAAAAACAGCAGAACCTGTTCAGAGAGCATTATCCGATGCAGGACTTCGTGCATCAGACCTTGGTCAGGTACTTCTTGTAGGTGGTTCTACACGTATCCCGGCTGTTCAGGATAAAGTAAGACAGCTGACAGGAAAAGAACCAAGCAAATCCTTAAACCCGGATGAATGCGTTGCAATCGGTGCATCTATTCAGGGAGGAAAACTTGCAGGTGATGCAGGTGCAGGCGATATCCTTCTTCTTGATGTAACACCGCTTTCACTTTCTATCGAAACAATGGGTGGTATCGCAACAAGACTGATCGAAAGAAATACAACAATTCCTACAAAGAAGAGCCAGATTTTCTCTACAGCAGCAGATAATCAGACAGCAGTTGATATCAACGTTGTACAGGGAGAAAGACAGTTCGCAAGAGATAACAAATCTCTCGGACAGTTCAGACTTGACGGAATCCCGCCGGCACCACGTGGAATACCACAGATTGAAGTTACATTTGATATTGATGCAAATGGTATTGTAAATGTATCCGCAAAAGATCTTGGAACAGGAAAAGAACAGCACATTACAATTACAGCCGGATCTAACATGTCTGATGCAGACATTGACAGAGCTGTAAAAGAAGCAGCAGAATTCGAAGCAGCAGATAAGAAACGTAAAGAAGCTGTTGATGCAAAGAACGAAGCAGATGCGATTGTATTCCAGACAGAAAAAGCATTAAAAGATGTTGGAGATAAAATTGACGCAGCAGGAAAATCTGCAGTAGAAGCAGATATCCAGGCATTAAAAGATATTCTTGCAAAATATCCGAATCCGGAAGAAATGGGTGAAGCTCAGATTGAAGAAATCAAAGCAGCAAAAGAAAAACTGATGACAACTTCTCAGCAGTTATTCACAAAGATGTATGAACAGGCTAACCCGCAGGGTGCAGCAGGCGCAGGTCCGAATCCACAGGGCGATGCTTCACAGGCAGGTCCGACACCGGAAGGATATGACGATGTTGTAGACGGAGATTACAAAGAAGTATAATTGAAAAGCACGATAAATAGAGATTGCGCACGGGCGCAATCTCTGTGCGTGTGCGGATTTTCTTACTAACAGAAAGGAAAGGTAAACGGTTATGGCAGAGGCAAAGAGAGACTACTATGAAGTGCTGGGCGTTTCCAGAGATGCCGATGATGCAACTTTAAAGAAAGCATACCGTCAGCTTGCAAAGAAATATCATCCGGATATGAATCCAGGAGATGCGGAAGCAGAGAAAAAATTCAAGGAAGCATCTGAAGCGTATGCTGTATTAAGTGATCCTGAAAAACGTCGTCAGTATGATCAATTCGGCCATGCGGCTTTTGATGGCGGTGCAGGAGCCGGAGCAGGCGGATTTGGTGGATTTGATTTTAACGGTGCAGATTTCAGTGATATTTTCGGAGATATATTCGGAGACTTTTTCGGCGGCGGACGAAGAGGAGGCCGTGCGAATAACGGTCCTATGAAAGGAATGAACATTCGTAAGGGTATTCGCATTACATTCGAAGAAGCGGTTTTTGGATGCGAGAAAGAAATTGAGATCGTATTAAAGGATCCATGTCCGAAATGTAACGGGACAGGAGCAAAGCCGGGAACAAGTCCGGAAACCTGTTCGAGATGCGGAGGAAAAGGCCAGGTTGTTTATACATCCCAGTCTTTCTTCGGAACGGTTCAAAATGTACAGACTTGTCCGGATTGTCATGGAACAGGTACAATCATCAAAGAAAAATGTTCTGACTGCGGCGGAACAGGTTATGTATCCAATAAAAAAACAATCCAGGTATCAATTCCGGCCGGTATTGATAATGGGCAAAGCGTAAGAATCCGTGATAAAGGGGAACCGGGAACAAACGGAGGACCAAGAGGAGATCTTCTTGTAGAAGTAACAGTGTCCAGACATCCGATTTTCCAAAGACAGGATATGAATATTTTCTCTACGGCGCCGATTTCTTTTGCTCAGGCAGCCTTAGGAGGAGATGTAAAGATCAAGACAGTAGACGGGGATGTTTTATATACAGTAAAACCGGGAACAAAGACGGATACAAAAGTCCGTCTTCGTGGAAAAGGTGTTCCGTCTGTTCGTAATCCGAAAGTACGTGGGGACCAATATGTAACATTGGTTATCCAGACACCGGAAAAGTTAAGTGCAGAAGCAAAAGAAGTATTGAAGAAGTTTGATGCACTGACAGGAAACACATTGAATCAGGCAGAGCCGGAAAAAGAAAAACCAAAGAAAAAAGGGTTTATGGATAAATTAAAAGAAACTTTTGAAGACAGAGATGAATAAAGAAAAAGACAGATTCTCATAAATGTGGGAATCTGTTTTTTTTATCAAAAAATATTGACAAGGACAGGAAGAAAATGTATTATACTATATATGAATAGTTGTTCATATGTTTTAACAATCAATGATATGCGGAGGTAAAAATATGAAGAAAAAATTTAAAATGCAGAATTTAGACTGTGCACATTGTGCTGCAAAAATGGAAGATAAAATCAGGAAAATCGAAGGGGTACAGGAAGCAACTGTCAGCTTTATGATGCAGAAACTTACTATCGAGGCAGAGGAAGACAGATTCGATGAGATTATGAAAGAAGTAATCGGTATTTGCAGAAAAGTGGAACCGGACTGTGAGATTATTATGAAATAAAAGGCGATATAAAAGGAGATTTCTATGACAAAGAAACAAAAAATAATGATTGTAAGGATCGGTGTTGCATTTTTCCTTTATATCGTACTTCTGATCTTGAAAAAAACGGAAGTTATCACAGGAATGGACACGTTTCCAAAAGGTTTTCTGCTCTATCTGATTCCCTATTTTGTAATTGGATGGGATATTTTATACAAGGCAATCCGCAACATAGCCAAAGGTCAGGTATTTGATGAAAACTTTTTGATGTGTCTTGCAACATTCGGGGCATTTGGAGTAGGCGAATATGCGGAAGCGGTTGTAGTCATGCTGTTTTACCAGGTAGGTGAATGGTTCCAAAGCTATGCGGTAAACCGTTCGAGAAATTCCATTGCCGAATTAATGGATATCTGTCCGGAATATGCCAATGTAGAAATGGACGGAAAGCTGACACAGGTAGATCCGGATGATGTGGAAATCGGTACCATTATTACGGTAAAACCGGGTGAAAGAATTCCGCTTGACGGAGTAGTGACAGAAGGAAGCACGATGATTGATACGTCTGCACTGACCGGGGAATCGGTTCCAAGAAAAGTCCAGGAAGGTACAGAAATAATCAGCGGATGTATTAATGGAAACGGGATCATCCGTGTTCGTGTTACAAAGGAATTTGAGGATTCCACAGTTGCCAAAATCCTGGAAATGGTGGAAAACGCAAGCAGTAAAAAAGCAAAAGTGGAAAACTTTATTACACGGTTTGCAAAATACTATACTCCAATCGTGGTGATCGCTGCAGTACTTCTTGCATTTATACCTCCGGTCATCTTAGGAGGCGGCTGGAGCGACTGGATTCAAAGAGCATGTATTTTCCTTGTAATTTCCTGTCCGTGTGCTTTGGTCATTTCCGTACCTCTCAGCTTTTTCGGAGGAATCGGTGCGGCATCCAAAATCGGAGTGCTGGTAAAGGGAAGCAATTATTTGGAAGCCCTTGCTGATATGGAAACAATCGTATTTGATAAGACGGGAACTTTGACAAAGGGAGAGTTTAAGGTTACAAAGATTTTGCCGGAAGACAGACAGGAAGAATTACTGAAACTGGCATATCTTGCGGAAGAATATTCAGATCATCCAATTGCCCAGTCTATAAGAGAAGCATATTTTGGAAAAAACGATGTAAATACGTCGAATTCAAAAGTCAGTGATGTAAAAGAAAATTCCGGATATGGTATTGAAGCACAATACGAAGGAAAACGGCTTCTTGCAGGAAACGAGAAATTAATGGAAAAAGAAAAGATTGCTTTTTCTCCTTATCAGGGAATCGGAACGGTTGTGTATATTGCTCTGGATGGCTGTTTCCTGGGAACCATTATTATTTCCGATATGATTAAAGAGGATTCCAAAGAAGCGATACGCAGATTGAAAAAAGCAGGTGTGAAAAACACGGTCATGCTGACAGGAGACAAAAAGGAAACCGGAGAGAAAGTGGCCGAAGAACTGCAGATTGATACAGTTTATACAGAACTGCTTCCGGGAGATAAAGTGGAGAAAGTAGAAGAACTTCTGGAACAGTTGAAACAAAAACAGGAAAAAGAAGAAAAACGTCCAAAACTTGCTTTTGTAGGAGATGGGATTAACGATGCCCCGGTACTTGGAAGGGCAGATGTGGGAATTGCCATGGGAAGTATGGGATCAGATGCAGCCATTGAAGCGGCAGATGTGGTCCTGATGGATGACAATATCGTAAAAATTGCTCAAATCGTAGCGGTGGCAAGAAAAACACTTCATATTGTAAAACAGAATATCGTGTTTGCCATAGGAGTCAAGATTTTGGTATTGATACTTGGAGCATTTGGAATGGCGAATATGTGGGAAGCAGTGTTTGCCGATGTAGGGGTAGCAGTCATTGCCATTTTGAATGCCATGAGAGCACTGCATATAGAAAGTAAAGAATAAGAAAAAAGATGTTGTAAAAGCAGTTTTGCTTTACAACATCTTTTTCACATACTAATATAATAACAGACAGAAAAAAGGAGATGGGAAAGATGCTGAAGGTGGAAAACCTTTCATATGAAGTGATAGAAGATGGAAAGAAGCAGGAAATTCTGACAAATGTCAGTTTTGAAGTGAAAGACGGAGAAATGCTTGTTATTACCGGACCAAATGGTGGCGGAAAATCAACGATCGCCAAGCTTTTGATGGGGATTTATAAGGCAAGTTCCGGAAAAATCTTTCTGGATGGGCAGGATATCAGCGAATATCCGATTTATGAACGGGCAAAAGCGGGAATCGGCTTTGCATTTCAGCAGCCTCCGAGATTTAAGGGAATGACAGTCAGAAGAATGTTAAATCTTGCAGCAGGGACAGAGCTTCCGAAGCATATCTGCTGCAGTCTGTTAAGCCGCGTGGGACTTTGTGCAGAGGAATATCTGGAACGAGAGATCGATGCAACTTTGTCCGGAGGTGAGATGAAGAGGATTGAAATTGCCGGTGTGCTTGTAAAAAAACATAAACTCTGTATTTTTGATGAACCGGAAGCGGGAATCGATCTGTGGAGTTTCGCAATGCTTGTAGAAGAGTTTGAAAAAATACATACGAATAAAAAAGAAAGCCTCCTGTTGATCTCTCATCAGGAAAGAATCATACAAATGGCAGACAGGATCATGATCATTGATAATGGTGAAGTGAAAACATGCGGACCGGCCTCTGAGATCATGCCGGAACTTACAGGAGAAGCCATGACTCATCCATATTGTATGAAAAAGTAGAAGAAAGAAGGTACAAGATAATGTTGCTGGATAAAATCACAGAAAAAGTACTGAGCATGATAGATGGACAGGGATTTAAACAGGAAGGGGCATATAACCTTCGTCAAAATGGTGTTTCTGTCTGTCACGGAGACAGTGAACATGTAAAGATAAGGAAAAAGGAAGATTGTCAGGGAATCGATATTTATATTGACAAAAATGCAAAAGGAGAGTCTGTTCACATTCCGGTTGTTGTTTCAGCTTCCGGAATGACAGATATTGTTTATAATGACTTTTATGTGGAAGACGGAGCGGATGTGACCATCGTGGCAGGATGCGGAATCCATAATTCCGGATGTGATGAAGCAAGACACGATGGTATCCATACTTTCCACATCGGGAAAAACGCGGTAGTACGTTATGAAGAAAAACATTACGGAGAAGGGGAAGGAACCGGTGCCAGAGTGTTAAATCCGGTTACCGAGATCCATCTTGGAGAGGGTGCTTCTTTTTTTATGGATACGGTTCAGATCAAAGGCGTGGATTCTACGGTAAGAGAGACAAATATCACCATGGATGCGGGAAGCAGGTTAAATGTCACGGAAAAACTGATGACTCATGACCGGCAGAATGCAGTTTCCAATATGAAAGTTGTCTTAAACGGTGACGGAGGCTCGGCTCAGATTGTTTCCCGTTCCGTTGCAAAAGGAGAATCTGTTCAAACTTTCCATCCGCGTGCCATCGGTGAGAGTGCATGTCACGCACATATCCAATGTGATTCCATTATCATGGATCATGCACAGGTGCGTTCCATCCCGGAAATCGATGCAAGAAATGTAGATGCTCAGATCATACATGAAGCGGCCATCGGGCGAATCAATAATGAACAGCTTCTGAAGCTTCAGACATTTGGTCTAAATGAAGAAGAAGCGGAAGCAGTGATCATTGAAAATTTCTTGAATTAACAACGAAAATAGCAGATTGTAAAAAAGACAGTCTGTTATTTTTTTGTGTCACATCAATAGAAGGGGGAAGGATATGAAAAAAAGAAACGTGCAGACAGCGAATCTGAATATTGACTGGAAAAATTTTTACCGTCAGGTATTGGGGCTTGTTATTCCAATTGCCATACAAAATCTGATCAATGTAGGAGTGCAGGCATCAGACGTCATCATGCTTGGGAGAGTGGGAGAGAAAGTGCTTTCCGGAGCTTCCCTTGCAGGACAGGTACAGTTTATCATGACCTTGATCTTTTTTGGAATTACGTCAGGTGCTACGGTGTTGACGGCCCAGTACTGGGGAAAGGGAGACAGAAAGACCATCGAAAAAATACTGGGGATGGGACTGACAGGCGGGATTTTGACAGCTATTGTATTTTTTACAGCTGCCATGGCAATGCCGGAAACACTGATGCGGATTTTTACTTCGGATGTGGAAGTCATTGCAGAAGGGGTAAAATATTTGCGGATCGTGAGTATTGCGTATATCTTTATGGCTGTGACTCAGGTATATTTAAACATTGTACGAAGTATTGAACGGGTAGTGATTTCCACGGTCGTTTACAGTATTTCTCTTCTTACCAATATTACCATCAATGCTGTTTTGATCTTTGGTCTTCTTGGATTTCCGGCCATGGGAATCGAGGGAGCCGCAATCGGTACTTTGACAGCGAGAACGGTAGAAATGCTCATTGTTATCTGGTATGCAAAATGGAGAAACAAGGATATCCGGGTACATATCTCCTATATGTGGAAGATCAATCCGGTTTTGCTGAAAGATTACCTTAGATATTCCCTTCCGGTGATTATGAATGAATTGATGTGGGGACTTGGAACATCGGCCAATACAGCTATTATCGGGCATCTGGGAAGTTCGGCTGTGGCTGCAAATTCTGTTGCTCAGGTTGCAAGACAGCTTGCCATGGTCATTGTATTTGGGATTTCCCATGCAACGGCCATCTATCTTGGAAAGACCATTGGGAGCAAGCGGTACGAAGAGGCAAAAGTATATGGAAAAAAATTTATTGCGTTGTCTTTGATCTTCGGAATCGCAGGAAGTGTCGTGATTTTGATCGCCGCTCCGATTGCAAATACATTTTTGGCCCTTACGCCACAGGCAAAACAATACCTGTTGTTTATGTTTGGAGTCATGGCATATTTTGTCATTGCACAGGCATTAAATTCTACGTTGGTTGTTGGGATTTTCCGTTCCGGAGGAGATACAAGATTTGGACTGTTTCTGGATGTAGGAACCATGTGGGGATGTTCCATTTTACTTGGATTTGCGGCAGCATTTTTCTTCCACGCACCGGTACCGGTGGTTTATATGATTTTACTGAGTGATGAACTGATCAAACTTCCAATCACTTTCCGAAGATTTCGAAGTTATAAATGGCTGAAGAATGTAACGAGAGAATTGCCAAAAGACAATTAAAAGTGTATACTATTAAAAGACGCAGTAAAACTGCGAATATGGACAGAAAAAGGAGAAGAAAAATTATGATGAAAGTAATTGCTACAGAAAAAGCACCAAAAGCATTAGGACCGTATTCTCAAGGATATATCCTGAACGGAATTTTCTTTTCAGCAGGACAGATCGGCATCAATCCGGAAACGGATGCAGTAGAATCCGATACGATCGAAGGACAGACAGAACAGGTTTGCAAAAACCTTGTGGAACTGTTAAAAGCAGCAGGAACAGATTTTGATCATGTTGTAAAGACAACATGTTTTTTAAGTGATATGGACAATTTTGCAGCATTTAACGAAGTATATGCAAAATACTTCACATCCAAACCGGCAAGAAGCTGCGTTGCAGTAAAAACATTACCAAAAAATCTTCTCTGTGAAATAGAACTGATCGCAGAAGTAGAAGAATAGGAGTTTAAAAACAATGTCAGAAGAAAAGAAACAGGAAGGTTGTCCTTCTGAAGGCTGTGCAGGCTGTTCACATGCATCTACATGCCAGAGTCAGAAGAAAGATTTCAGACAGCCGGCAAACAAATATTCAGCAGTAAGAAAAGTCATCGGAGTCATCAGCGGAAAAGGTGGAGTCGGAAAATCCATGGTAACTGCTTCCCTGGCACGTCTGGCTATCGAAAAGGGGTATACGGCAGGAATTCTTGATGCAGATATCACCGGCCCTTCCATACCAAAAATGTACGGAATCCATGAACAGGCTCTTGGAAACGAAGACGGAATGCTTCCGAGAGAAGCACAGGATGGAACAAAGATCATGTCTGTGAATCTTCTTCTTGAAAAAGAAGATACTCCGGTCATTTGGAGAGGGCCGATCATTGCAGGTGTTGTGACTCAGTTCTGGACCGATGTTATGTGGGGAGATGTGGACTATCTTTTTGTAGACATGCCTCCGGGAACAGGGGATGTCCCGCTTACGGTATTCCAGTCTCTTCCGGTAGACGGGGTAGTCATTGTGACATCACCGCAGGATCTTGTCAGTATGATCGTAAAGAAAGCATATCATATGGCAAAAGATATGAATATCCCGGTACTTGGGATCGTAGAAAATTTCAGCTATCTGGAATGTCCGGACTGCAAAAAGAAGATTGAAGTATTCGGACACAGCCATATTGATGAAATCGCAAAAGAGCTGGAAATCCCGGTACTTGGGAAAATGCCGATTGATCCAAAGCTTTCTGAGATCGTAGAGGAAGAATCTTTCTTTAATGTAAAAAAAGACTATCTGGACAAATATCTGGATAGTGTGGAAAAGGTGTTTGAATAGTGACAGATTATAAATTACTCAAAGCACAGTTAGAGGCTCTGACAGGGACAGAAAGAAATCCGATCCCGAACCTTGCCAATGCATCTGCATTGATTTTTCATACATTATCCGGTTTAAACTGGGTCGGCTTTTATCTTATGGATAAAGAAGAACTCTTGCTTGGACCGTTTCAGGGGAATACAGCCTGTATCCGTATCCCAAAAGGAAGAGGCGTATGCGGAACAGCAGTTGCAGAAGACCGGATTTATCGTGTGGAAAATGTCCATGAATTTGAAGGACATATTGCCTGTGATAGTGCATCCAATTCAGAGATTGTGATCCCGATACACAGCGATGGCCGGATTGTGGGAGTGTTGGATATCGACAGTCCTCTGATCGGGAGATTTGATGAAGAAGATGAAAGAGGACTTCTGGAACTTGTAAAGGTTTTGGAGAAAAACTGTATATGGAAATAAGAAAGGGATGGTGTCTGATGGCACCGTCTTTTTTTACTTGCCATATTCGAACATATGTGCTAATATAAAGGAAAAGAACGGATGTTCGAGATGGAAGAAGGAAAGATGGATGGATACATTTCGTATTGAGAAAGAAATGACATTATATGAAAAATTAAATATCCTCTCTGATGCGGCAAAGTATGATGTGGCGTGTACATCAAGCGGGACACAAAGGAAAGGAGACGGACAGGGAATCGGGAACTGTGAAAGGGCAGGGATTTGTCATAGCTTTTCGGCAGACGGAAGATGTATTTCTCTTTTGAAGATTCTTTTTACCAATGAATGTATTTTTGATTGCAAGTATTGTATCAACCGTTCTTCAAATGATGTCAGGAGAGCATCCTTTACACCGGAAGAAGTCTGTCGACTGACCATCGAATTTTATCGCAGAAATTATATTGAAGGATTATTTTTAAGTTCCGGTATTTTAAAAAGTCCTGATTACACGATGAGATTAATTTACGAAACACTCTGGAAGCTCAGGAGGGAATATTATTTTCAAGGTTACATCCATGTAAAGGCAATTCCAGGAGCTTCTCAGGAACTGATTCAGATGACGGGATTTCTGGCAGACAGAATGAGTGTGAATCTGGAACTTCCGACTGCTGAAAGCCTTCACAGACTGGCACCGCACAAAAGCCGTAAGAATATCTTGACTCCCATGCGTCTTGTTCAAAACAAAAGAGAAGAAAACAGACAGGAACTTTCCCTTTACAGAAACGCCCCGCAGTTTGTTCCGGCGGGACAGAGTACCCAGATGATCATCGGAGCCACACCGGAAAGCGATTTTCAGATCATTCAGGTAGCGGAAGCCTTATATAAAAAGTTTGATATGAAGAGGGTATTTTATTCTGCTTTTATCCATGTGAATGAAGATTCGGCATTACCGGCCAGAACAGATGAAGGTCCGCCGCTTTTAAGGGAACATCGTCTTTATCAGGCAGACTGGCTTTTGCGATATTATCATTTTTCCGCATCTGAGCTTCTGACGGAGAAAAATCCTAATTTTAACGTCTTCCTGGATCCGAAGTGTGACTGGGCACTGAGGCATCTGGAATATTTTCCGGTTGAGATCAACCGTGCAGATTACAAGTTGCTGCTCCGTGTTCCGGGAATCGGATATACATCTGCACGAAGAATTGTAAAAGCAAGACGCTTTGGTAATTTGGACTTTTCAGATTTGAAAAAAATGGGAGTTGTATTAAAGCGAGCCGTTTATTTTGTCACCTGCAGCGGGAAAATGATGTACCCTATCCGGATGGAAGAGGACTATATCTTAAGAAATCTTCTGGAATCGGGGGAACGTCTTCCAAAAGAAATAAGTGAGATGGGATACAGGCAGCTTTCGTTGTTTGATGATATGAACTTTCGGGAAGTGAAGATATGAAACGAAGATTTCTTTGTACAGATACCATGACAGGAATTTTATCAGCAGTTTATGATGCATGGAAGACAGACCGGGCAGATGAAGAAGCAGGGATCTGTCTGTGGGGATCGGTCCAGCATGAGATGTTTTGCGAATATTATGAAGTAGAAGAGAATGAACACAAGGCAGATGCCGTTCGGAAAATGATTCGAAAGAATCTGGGAGCGGATGTGTACGGTGACATCAGCTATGCACTTTTGGCAAATGACACAGAAAAAGGGACAGCCATCCTGCGTACGATGATGGCAGCTAGAAACATACCGGATGGACATAAGATCATGGAAAACCTGTCCCATCCGGAGGTTAGAAAAGTATTTCAACTTAGCCGTTCTGTGGGAAGAGAAGCACATGCATGGAAGGAGTTCCTTCGATTCCGGGAACTGAACCGGGGAATTTTGTATGCCAAGATTACACCGAAACATGACATTTTACTTGCCATTGCAGGGCATTTTGCGAATCGGTTTCCGTTGGAAGATTTTGTTATTTATGATGAGAATCATTGTGTCTATATGATACACCCAAAGAAAAAGGCATGGATTCTTATGAAGGATGAAGAGAAGCAATGGAAACTTCCAAAAGAGTTTTCAAAGGAAGAGAATGAATGGGAAACACTTTGGGAGGGATTCAGAAAAAGTATTTCTATTTCAGAGCGGAAAAATAAAAAACTACAGCGTCAGAACATGCCTGTTCATTACAGAAAAGATATGCCGGAATATCAAAAATAAAAGTGGGATTATGGAGAATTTGGACAAAACTAATAAATAACCATTAACAAACGGTAAATAATTGGTAGATTCTATAATTGATTTTTAAAAAAGAAGATGGCATAATACTGTCGGTATAGAAAAGAGAGGTATAGAGTATGGAACACGAACGACATATCAGATTAACTCCTGAAGACGTTAGAGAGTTTGTTTCATCTGCAGAAAAATGCGATTTTGACATTGATATTTTTTACAATCGATGTATTGTTGATGCGAAATCCATTTTAGGTGTTTTCAGTCTTGATTTAACCAAAACTCTCACTGTGCAGTATGCAGAAATCGACCATGAGTTTGAAGCGACATTGAATAAATTCTGTGTAGCATAAGATAAGATCAGAAGTTATATGGAACAAAAAGCTTTTGCAATCCGATGAAAACCGGAAAACTGCAAAGGCTTTTTTGTATTCCTTTTTAAAAGGCGTAATGCAAAGAAGTCCTGTATATGGTATGATAGGAAACAGAAAAGAGGAATCGAGGAATCCAAAAGAAACAGAGGATCAGAAAATGAAAATAGAAGAACGCGAAAAAATCAGGATTTCAGTCCGGAATTTGGTGGAATTTATCCTACGTGAAGGTGATCTGGATAACCGTATGGGAGGAAAGATGGATAAGGAAGCCATGCTTCTTGGAGGCAGGATTCATCGAAAGATCCAAAGAGAGATGGGGGAATCATACCATGCGGAGGTACCGCTTCAAATAGAGATACCATGTGAGCAGTTCCTTCTGGTCGTGGAAGGAAGAGCAGATGGAATCATAGATGAAGAAAACGAAGTCATCATAGACGAAATCAAAGGGATTCTCCAGGGACTGGATACATTGGAAGAGCCAAGGGGTGTACATCTTGCACAGGCAAAATGCTATGCCTATATTTATGGAAAAAAGAAAGAATTGACGGAAATTACCGTCCAGATGACATATTGTCAGATGGAAACAGAAGAGATCAAGCGATTCCGGGAAAATTTCCGGATGGAGCAGTTGGAAGCATGGTTTCAGAAACTGATTAAAAAGTATGAGAAATGGGCAGTTTTTCAGATTGAATGGAGAAAAAAAAGAAACCGTTCCATCAAAGAGATTGAGTTTCCTTTTCCGTACAGGGAAGGACAAAGAGATTTGGTAGTATCGGTTTATCGGTCTATTTTAAGAAAGAAAAAACTGTTTATTCAGGCACCCACAGGAGTTGGAAAGACAATGGTAACGGTATTTCCGGCAGTAAAAGCGGTGGGAGAAGGACTTGCCAATCAGATTTTTTATCTGACTGCCAAGACAATTACAAGAACAGTTGCGGAAAAAGCTTTTGTGATGTTAAAAGAGCAGGGGCTTTCCTGTAAGGTTATTACCCTGACCGCAAGGGATAAAATCTGTTTTTGTGAGAAGGCAGAGTGTAACCCGGATGCGTGTCCGTACGCCAAAGGTCATTTTGACAGGGTCAATGATGCGGTATTTGATATGTTGACACATACGGATGATATGAGCAGAGAAAAGATTGAGGAATATGCAAGAAAGCATCAGGTATGTCCGTTTGAAATGTCTTTGGACCTTTCAGTATGGACGGATGCGGTGATTTGTGATTATAATTATGTATTTGATCCTAATGCACATTTAAGACGATTTTTTGGAGAAGGAAGTAAAAAAGAGTATCTTTTCCTGATCGATGAAGCACATAATCTGGTAGAACGAGGACGCAGTATGTACAGTGCATCTCTTTGTAAAGAGGATATTCTGGAAGTAAGAAGACTGGTGAGGACGGAAGATGAAAAACTGACAAAGGCACTGACCGGATGCAATGAACAGCTGTTGGAATTAAAGAGAGAATGTGACGGGTATGCTGTTTATTCCGGTGTTTCACATATTGTCATTCGGTTGATGCATGTAATGACAGAAATGGAACGTTTTTTGGAAGAATGTCATAAAGAAGAAATCAGGGAAAAAGTGTTGGATCTTTATTTTCAAATCCGGGATTTTCTGAATATTCACGACAGACTGGATGAAAATTATCTGATTTATACGGAACTTACAGAAGAGGCGAATTTTTACGTCCGTCTTTTCTGTGTCAATCCGGCAGTAAATTTAAACGAGTATCTAAATTATGGTGTCAGCACAGTGTTTTTTTCTGCAACCTTTTTGCCGATCCAGTACTATAAAAAGCTTCTGAGTACGGCATCTGACGACTATGCGGTTTATGCCCATACTCCGTTTGCGGAAGAGAACAGAAAAGTCGTGATCGGGACAGATGTGACAACAAGATACACAAGACGGGGAGAAGAAATGTATGACAGATATGCCCGGTATCTGTGGGAAACGATTCAGGCAAAACAGGGAAACTACCTTGCCTTTTTCCCATCCTATCGTTTTTTGGAAGATGTATACGAAGCATTCCGAAAACTGGACAAAGAAAATCAGGTATTTTGTGTGATACAGGATTCCGGGATGAGCGAAGAAGAAAGAGAAGAATTCCTGGATTATTTTGAAGAAGGACGGGAAGGAACCCTAATCGGATTTTGTGTGATGGGAGGAATTTTTTCCGAAGGGATTGACCTGACGGATGAAAAACTGATCGGGACATGGATTATAGGAGCGGGACTGCCGCAGGTGTGTCTGGAGCGAGAACTTCTGAAACAATATTTTGATGAAAGAGGAATGAGCGGATTTTATTATGCTTATTTATATCCTGGAATGAACAAAGTATTACAGTCAGCGGGAAGAGTCATTCGGACGGATCAGGACCGTGGCATGATCTTTCTTTTAGATGAACGTTTCCTGCAGGAACAGTATCAGGCAGTCTTTCCGAGAGAATGGAATAGGATCAGTCATACGAATGTTTCTCAGGTAAGAAAAGAAACTGCCGCATTTTGGCAGGAAGACAGAATACGGCAGGATGAAACAAAGAATTAATTTAAAAGTATTCCAGAAATGCCTGGATGGATTTGGACAGGGGGATTCGATCGTTGTATGCAATCAAAAGTTGACGTTCCGGAAGTTCATCTTCCGTTTCCACAATGAAAAGTCCTTCTGAATCCCGATTCAGGCAATAATCCGGGATAAACGCGATTCCAAGACCGATTTTTGCAAGGTCGATCAAAAGATCGTTGCTGCTGAGTTCGATTTCGGGTACAAGATCAAGCTGATTTTGTTGGAACAGGCCGTGCAGAAATTCGCTGGTGGTGCTTTTCCTGTCCAGCATTAAGATCGGCTGATCAAGAAGCTCCCTGTAGGAAAGCTTTTTCCCTTTCAGATGGGCAAAAGATTCATTTGCAATAAAGACATCGTGGAATGTCTTTATTTTTTTCAAAGTAGAGAGATTATTGATATAATTATTTGGATAGTTGATAAAAATCAGATCTACCTGTCCGTTTTCCAGAAGATCCACACATTTGATGGAAGTCTGGTTTGTTACTTTGATGTGAGCATTTGGAAAACTGCGGTGAAACTTTTCAAGATACGGAACAAGAAAGTACCGGCAGATGGTATCGCTTGCTCCGATACGGATCTGTCCTCCCGTAGAGGAAGATTCTAAAAGCTGGTTTTCCCCGCGCCGGATCAGATTCATGGCAGGCTCGACATGGCGGAGAAGGATTTCTCCCTGCGGAGTCAGCTGAACACGTTTGGTGCTGCGGATAAAAAGCACCTGATCCAGTTTCTTTTCCAGTGCTTTGATAGACTGGCTGACAGCGGACTGGGAAATGTAAAGCTGTTTGGAAGCTTCGGAAAAACTCAGAGTTGTGGCAACATAATAAAAGACTTTATATAATTCGTAGTTAATATCCATCATTAGTCCTCCTTATAAATATACTTTAATTATAAGTAAATTTGAGGAAAATTACAAGTGGAAAGAGTGGCAATAGTATTTTATACTAGAGGGTATAAAACGGACAGAAAGGAAGAACAGAATATGAAAAAGAAAAAATGGCTGCAAGGAGCATTAGGTGTAACGGCATCCGTTTCTCTTATATTGATTTTATTTTTAACGGCATTTGAAGTTGCTACCTACGGAAATTTCGGGTTTTATGAAAAGGAGTACAGAAAATATGAGATTCAGGAAACGCTTCCTATGGAAATGGATGACATTATGGACGTGACAAAAAAGATGATGGCTTATCTGAAAGGAGACAGGGAGGAGCTCTCCGTTTATACGAACATTAACGGAGAAAAACAGGACTTTTTTAACGATCAGGACAGATTTCACATGGGAGAAGTAAGGGATTTGTTCCTTGGCGGATTTGCACTTAGAAAATATGCTGTTGTGGTACTTATTGTATCGGTTGTGTTTCTTATTTTTCTAAAAGCAGATTTAAAAAGATTACTTCCCAAAGTTTATGAAATCACGGTCGGGGCTTTTGTTATACTGGCAGCAATGTTTGCAGTTGCAATTTCTGTAAATTTTGATAAATGTTTTGTGATTTTTCATAAGATTTTCTTTGATAATGATCTGTGGATGTTTGATCCGGCAGAAGATTATATGATTCGGATGCTTCCGGAAGGATTCTTTTTTGATATGACCATACGTATCGGGACCATGTTCCTCGCGTCCCTTGTAATCACACTTGTGGTTGCTTTTGGGGTACAGTTTTGGAACAGGAAAAAGAAAAAATTAGGTTAACTTATAAATAATTTTAAATATATTAATTACACTTATCAAGAAAAATATGATACACTAAATAAAAGAAACGACTTATTAAAGTACAAAGAATGGAGGATATTCATGAGCGGTGTAAAACGTGTATATGCAGAAAAAAAACAGGAATTTGCAGTACAGGCGAAAGAATTAAGACATGAAATCAAAAGCTATCTGGGGATCAAAGCGGTTACCAATGTGCGTGTGCTGATTCGTTATGATATCGAAAATCTTTCGGATGAAACATTTGAAAGAGCGTGCAATGGTGTATTTGCGGAACCTCCGGTAGATATTTTATATAAAGAAGAATTCCCGGTAAAAGAAACAGAAAAGATATTTTCCGTAGAGTATCTTCCGGGACAGTTTGATCAGAGAGCAGATTCAGCGGTACAGTGTGTACAGTTTATCAAAGAAGATGAAACTCCGGTGATCAAGACAGCTACAACTTATGTGATCGATGGTGATATTACGGAAGAAGAATTTGCTGCCATCAAGGCACATTGCATCAACCCGGTAGATTCCAGGGAAACAGGTATGGAAAAACCGGATACACTCGTGACAAAGTTTGATGAACCGGCAGATGTGAAGATTTTTGACGGATTTAAAGATATGGAAGGGGCAGAATTAAAGGAACTATATAATTCCCTTGGACTTGCCATGACATTCAAAGATTTCCTTCATATTCAGAATTACTTCAAAAAAGAAGAAGATAGAGATCCGTCCATGACAGAGATTCGTGTGTTGGATACATACTGGTCTGATCATTGCCGCCACACAACCTTTTCCACAGAACTTACGAATGTAACTTTTGGAGAAGGGGATTATAAAGAACCAATCGAACAGACATATCGTGATTATCTGAATACACACAGTGAGATTTTCAAAGGAAGAGAAGACAAGTTCGTCTGCCTGATGGATCTCGCATTGATGGCTATGAGAAAGCTGAAAAAAGAAGGAAAACTGGAAGACCAGGAAGAATCCGAAGAAATCAATGCATGCAGTATCGTTGTTCCGGTGAAAGTAGACGGTGTGGAAGAAGAATGGCTTGTAAACTTTAAAAACGAAACACATAACCATCCGACAGAAATCGAACCGTTTGGTGGTGCGGCAACATGTCTTGGTGGTGCCATCCGTGACCCGCTTTCAGGACGTACTTATGTATACCAGGCAATGCGTGTGACAGGTGCGGCAGATCCGACAGTATCCATGCAGGAAACATTAAAAGGAAAATTACCACAGAAAAAACTGGTGCGTGGAGCAGCTCATGGTTACAGCTCTTACGGAAACCAGATCGGTCTTGCAACAGGACTTGTAAAAGAAATCTATCATCCGGACTATGTGGCAAAACGTATGGAGATCGGTGCCGTATTAGGTGCAGCTCCTAGACGTGCGGTTATCCGTGAAACATCCGATCCGGGAGATATCATCATTCTTCTCGGCGGACGTACAGGACGTGACGGATGCGGCGGTGCAACAGGTTCTTCCAAAGTACATACAGAGGAATCCATTGAAACATGCGGAGCAGAAGTACAGAAAGGAAATGCACCGACAGAACGTAAGATACAGAGAATGTTCCGAAGAGAAGAAGTAAGTAAATTGATTAAAAAATGTAACGACTTTGGTGCAGGCGGTGTATCTGTTGCCATCGGTGAGCTGGCAGCTGGGCTTCGCGTGGATCTTGATAAAGTACCGAAAAAATATGCAGGACTTGACGGAACGGAAATCGCCATTTCCGAATCTCAGGAGCGTATGGCTGTTGTTGTTGACCCAAAAGATGTACAGGCTTTCTTAAATTATGCAAAAGAAGAAAACCTGGAAGCAGTAGAAGTTGCGGTTGTTACAGAAGAACCTCGTCTTGTATTATCCTGGAGAGGAAAAGAAATCGTAAATATTTCCCGTGCATTCCTTGACACAAACGGAGCACATCAGGAAACAGAAGTGTTTGTGGAAATTCCGAATAAAAAAGACAGCATTCTGGAAGAAAGAGAAGATGTGGCAGACGTAAAAGAAAAATGGTTTGCTACATTAAAAGATCTCAATGTATGTTCCCAGAAAGGACTTGTTGAAATGTTTGACGGTTCCATCGGTGCAGGTTCCGTTCTGATGCCGCACGGTGGAAAATACCAGCTTACAGAAACACAGACCATGGTAGCAAAACTTCCGGTACTGACAGGAAAATGCGATACTGTATCCATGATGAGTTACGGATTTGATCCATACCTGTCAAGTTGGAGCCCGTATCACGGAGCTGTTTATGCAGTAACAGAATCCATCGCAAAAATCGTAGCTTCCGGCGGAGATTACAGCAAGATCCGCTTCACATTCCAGGAGTATTTCCGCCGTATGACAGAAGATCCAAAGAGATGGAGCCAGCCGTTTGCAGCACTTCTTGGTGCATACAGTGCTCAGATGGGCTATGGACTTCCATCCATCGGAGGAAAAGACAGTATGTCCGGTACGTTCCAGGATATTGATGTGCCGCCGACACTTGTTTCTTTTGCCGTTGATATTGCAGAGATCAAAGATATCATCACACCGGAACTGAAACAGGCAGGAAACAAACTTGTATGGCTTCGTATTGACAAGGACGGTTACAACCTTCCTGTTTACGATAAGGTTATGGAGCAGTACGGCAAATTCCGCCAGGATGTTCAGGCGGGAAATATCGTTTCCGCATATGCACTGGATCGCCATGGTATTGCGGCAGCAGTCAGCAAGATGGCATTCGGAAACGGAATGGGTGTTAAGATTGAACACAATGTAGATCCAAGAGATTTCTTTGCTCCGGCATTTGGTGATATCATTGCGGAAGTACCGGCAGATAAAGTAGATAAGCTTGCCATCACATACACCATGATCGGTGAAGTGACAGACAACGGCATATTTGCTTACGGAAATACAGAAATTACACTTCAGGAAGCAGAAGCAGCATGGAAGGGTACACTGGAACAGGTATTTGCAACGCTTTCCGGTGAAAACGAAGAAAAAGAAGCAGTAAATACTACATGCTATGATACAAAAGACATTCACATCTGCGAACATAAGATTGCGCAGCCAACGGTCTTTATTCCGGTATTCCCTGGAACAAACTGTGAATATGACAGTGCGAGGGCATTTGAACGTGCAGGTGCAAAAGTCATCACAAAAGTATTCCGCAATATGAATGCATCTGATATCCGTGATTCTGTGGCAGAGTTTGAAAAAGAAATTGCAAAAGCACAGATCATCATGTTCCCGGGAGGATTTTCCGCAGGTGATGAACCGGATGGCTCTGCAAAATTCTTTGCAACCGCATTCCAGAATGCGAAATTGAAAGAAGCGGTAGAAAAACTTCTGAATGAAAGAGATGGTCTTGCTCTTGGTATCTGTAACGGATTCCAGACATTGATTAAATTGGGACTGGTACCATACGGAAAAATCGTAGGACAGACAGAAGATTCTCCGACACTTACATACAATACGATTGGCCGCCATATTTCAAAGATGGTTTATACAAAAGTTGTTACAAATAAATCTCCGTGGCTTCAGGAAGCAAAACTGGGCGGAGTTTACACAAACCCTGCTTCTCACGGAGAAGGACGTTTTGTGGCAAGCGAAGAATGGCTTGATAAACTCTTTGCAAACGGACAGGTTGCTACACAATATTGTGATCTTGAAGGAAATATATCCATGGATGAAGAATGGAATGTCAACGGCTCTTACAGAGCGATCGAAGGTATCACAAGTCCGGACGGAAGGGTACTTGGAAAGATGGCTCATTCCGAGAGACGTGCAGATGGTGTTGCTATTAACATTTATGGTGAACAGGATATTAAGATTTTCGAATCGGGAGTTAACTATTTTAAATAGAAGACAATGAAAAACAGAGGCAGAGTCGATTCTGCCTCTGTTTTTCTGTGGATAAATTCCAAACATATAATTGACAGGTCAAGAAAAGGGTATTATAATTTCTTTTGAATTTTTAAATCAAATAGATAAAGGAGGAAGGTCATGCCGACCAGTAGTATAGGAAAATATATTTCGATTTTGGGACGTCAGGCCCAGAAATATTTGTCTGATTTGGTAAAACAATACGGAATCGGATATGCCAGCTATTTTTTCGTAATGTATATCGGAGCGAATCCGAATTGCAGCCAAAGAGAAATGTGTGATGCGATGTCAATGGATGAGGCTATGGCAACACGGGAAATGAGAAAGCTTTTACAGAGTGGATATATCATAAGAGAAAGACGTCCGGATGACGCAAAAACATATGAAATTTCCCTTTCAGATACAGGAAAAGTACTTTATAGGGAGTTAAAAGAAAAATTAATCGGATGGTGGGGGGATCTTGCAAAGGAAAGTAATGTGGACGCAGATAAACTGGCAGAACAATTAAAAAATATGTCAGAAGTTGCCGCTAAAAAATTGGAAGAATTAAAAACAGAAGGGAAATAATTAAATGACAAAAACAAATGAAAACATAAAAAACGAAAACCCACTTGGTGTAGAGCCCATCGGAAAAATCCTTACAAGATTTGCAGTGCCAAGTATCATTGCTATGATGGTAAGTGCACTTTATAACATGGTAGATCAGTTTTTTATCGGAAGAAGTGTAGGAATGCTTGGAAATGCGGCGACAAATGTTGCATTTCCTCTTACCATAACGTGCACTGCACTATCACTTTTATGCGGAGTCGGAGGGGCAGCAAATTTTAATCTGTGTCTTGGACGAAAAGAAAAGGAAAAAGCAGAACGGTTTGCAGGAGCAGCCATCGGAATGGCTGTTCTTCTTGGAGTGATTTTGTGTGTAGTCGTACGGATTTTTTTAAACCCGCTTATGAAACTGTTTGGAGCAACGGATCAGATTCTTGACTATTCTCTGACGTATACCGGAATTACTTCGTTCGGATTTCCGTTTTTGATTTTGACAACAGGCGGAAGTAATCTGATACGGGCGGACGGAAGTCCGAAATTTTCTATGATTTGTACTTTGATTGGAGCCATTATTAATACTATATTGGATCCATTGTTTATTTTTGTTTTTCATATGGGAATGGCAGGGGCTGCACTCGCAACTGTGGCAGGGCAGGTTATATCGGCAATTCTTGTTATATGTTATCTGCTTCATTTTAAGACTATGAAAATTCGGTGGAAATCGCTGATTCCGTCCAAAAAATACTGTTTGGCGATACTATCTCTTGGAATTTCTCCGTTTTGTAATCAGCTTGCCATGATGGTGGTTCAAATCGTGATGAACAATACTTTGACTTATTACGGTGCCAGCTCTTCTTACGGAAGCGAAATACCTCTTGCCTGTGCAGGAATCATTGCAAAGGTAAATATGATATTTTTTGCGATTGTGATCGGAATTTCTCAAGGTATGCAGCCGATTATCAGCTTTAATTACGGGGCAGCAAATTTTAAGAGAGTGAAGGAAACATATAAGAAGGCTTTGACTGCTGCAATTACCATATCCACGGTATCATTTTTATGTTTTCAGATATTTCCGCGGCAGATCATCGGATTTTTTGGAAGCGGATCCGAGGAATATTTTCGATTCGCAGAGAATTATTTCCGTATTTTCTTATTTTTTACTTTTATCAATGGAATTCAGCCGATTACGGCAAACTTCTTTACTTCCATCGGAAAAGCGGTAAAAGGAGTATTTTTATCCTTAACAAGACAGATTATTTTCCTGCTTCCGCTTATTTTGATTTTACCGATATTTATGGGGATTGACGGGGTCATGTATTCCGCACCCATCGCCGATTTTATTGCGGCGTTGCTGGCAATTCTGTTTGTGAGAAAAGAATTTGCTCATATGAAGCTGATGGAAAAAAACAAGAAAGAAGTACAGGAATAAAGAAAAAATCTTGACATTGTCATAAAAAAGCTTTACAGTGTTAAAGAGTAAAAGCAAAACCGAATTCGTGCAGCGTATAGGAGGAAAAGATCATGTCATATGTAGATGAAGTCATTGATTTAGTAGTAAAAAAGAACCCGGGTGAACCGGAATTCCATCAGGCAGTAAAAGAAGTATTGGAATCTTTGCGAGTTGTAATCGAAGCAAATGAAGAGAAGTACAGAAAAGAAGCACTTCTGGAGCGATTGACAGAACCGGAACGACAGTTGATTTTCCGTGTGCCGTGGGTAGACGATAACGGACAAGTTCATGTAAACAAAGCATACCGTGTACAGTTCAATGGTGCCATCGGACCATATAAAGGAGGACTGCGTCTTCATCCGTCTGTTAATCTCGGAATCATTAAGTTCCTCGGATTTGAACAGGTTTTCAAAAATTCACTGACAGGTCTTCCGATCGGTGGAGGAAAAGGCGGATCCGATTTTGATCCGAAAGGAAAATCAGACAGAGAAGTTATGGCATTTTGTCAGAGTTTCATGACAGAATTATGCAAATATGTAGGAGCTGATACAGACGTACCGGCAGGAGATATCGGGACAGGTGCAAGAGAAATCGGTTATATGTTCGGACAATATAAGAGGATCAGAGGCGTATTCGAAGGAGTCCTTACAGGAAAAGGCCTGACATATGGAGGATCTTTGGCAAGAACAGAAGCGACAGGATACGGATTATTATATTTCACAGAGGAAATGTTGAAACTTGCAGGAAAAGAAATGAAAGGAAAAGTCATTGCAATTTCCGGAGCGGGCAATGTAGCCATCTATGCAGCAGAAAAAGCGATGGAGATGGGTGCCAAGGTTGTTACAATGAGCGATTCCACAGGATGGATTTATGATGAAGAAGGAATCGATCTGGATGCCATCAAAGAGATCAAAGAAGTAAAACGTGCAAGGTTGACAGAATATACAAACTATCGTCCAAATGCTCAGTACCACGAAGGGAAGGGTGTATGGTCTGTAAAATGTGATATTGCTCTTCCGTGTGCGACACAGAACGAACTTCACTTGGAAGATGCAAAACAGCTTGTAGCGAATGGATGTATGGCCGTTGCAGAAGGTGCCAATATGCCAACAACAATGGAAGCGACAGAATACTTACAGAAAAACGGCGTTCTCTTTGCACCGGGTAAAGCGTCAAATGCAGGAGGTGTTGCAACATCAGCACTTGAAATGTCACAGAACAGTGAACGTTTAAGCTGGACATTCGAAGAAGTGGACGGAAAGTTAAAAGACATCATGGTAAATATTTGTCATAATGCAGCAGAAGCAGCAAAGAAATATGGCTTTGAAGGGAACTACGTTGTCGGTGCCAATATTGCAGGATTTGAAAAGGTAGTGGCAGCAATGGAAGCACAAGGAATCGTATAAAACAGATAAAAACATTGCGGTTTGGTTTGAAAAAATCAAACCGCAAAAAAATTAAAAAAAGTGTTGACATTTGCCGTATGATGATAGTATAATAAATGAGTCGATTGCGGATGATGCAAAAGATACGGGATCATAGCTCAGCTGGGAGAGCATCTGCCTTACAAGCAGAGGGTCATAGGTTCGAGCCCTATTGGTCCCATTTAGTAAGAAGTTACTAAACATAATATGGCGGGATAGCTCAGTTGGCTAGAGCATACGGTTCATACCCGTAGTGTCGCTGGTTCGAATCCAGTTCCCGCTATTTATATGGGATCATAGCTCAGCTGGGAGAGCATCTGCCTTACAAGCAGAGGGTCATAGGTTCGAGCCCTATTGGTCCCATTTAGTAAGAAGTTACTAAACATAATATGGCGGGATAGCTCAGTTGGCTAGAGCATACGGTTCATACCCGTAGTGTCGCTGGTTCGAATCCAGTTCCCGCTACTCACAGGCAGGAAGCAGAAAGCTTCCTGTTTTTTTGTTATAAAAAAACTGTTTGGATCATTGAATTTGAAAAAATATTCCTGTATAATCTGTATAAAATCAGAAAAGAGGGAAAAGTATGGAATTAAAACTGGAAAAGATAGAAAAATCATTTGGGAATAAGACGGTATTAAAAGATTGTTCCTTTACATTTGAAAAAGGAAAAATTTATGGACTGTTGGGAAGAAACGGTGCCGGAAAAACGACCTTGTTCAACTGCCTGAGTGACGAAATTCAGCCGGATGGAGGAAAAGCGATGATCTGTATGGATGGAGAAGAGGTGCATACTCTTCTTCCGGATGAAATCGGTTATGTGCTTTCTGTGCCGGTTCTGCCTGATTTTTTAACAGGAGAAGAATTTGTAAAATTTTTCATGGATATCAATAAGGAAAAACTGCAACCGGGGACAACGATGGAACAGTACTTTGATTTGATACAGATTGCTCCGGAAGACCGGAAACGTCTGATCAAAGGATATTCTCATGGAATGAAGAATAAACTTCAGATGATTTGTTTTATGATAGCAAAACCTCCGGTTATTTTGTTGGATGAACCGCTTACATCGTTTGATGTTGTAGTGGCATTGGAAATGAAACAGCTGTTAAAAAGCATGAAAAAAGATCACATTATCATTTTTTCTACACATATCCTGCAACTTGCGACTGACTTATGCGATGAAATCGTCGTGTTGACTGAAGGAAGACTAAACCAGATTAATCATGAGATGCCTAAGAGAAAAGATTTTGAGGAACAGATTATCGAATTATTGAAAGATGAGGAAACAGATGATTAGAACATTAAAACAACTTACAATGGTGCGCTCATCCATGAGTGTTAATGTATTTCTATATTATTTAAAGCGTATCTGGGTGATAGGAAAAAGAATTCCGGACAGTGTTTACGGGAACCGAGAATTAAAGCAGATTTTGACTGTATTTTCACTGATCACAGAACAGACCAGGAGTATTTTTGGAATCATATTATATTTACTGTTTTTTGTTGTTTTTCCTCTTACACTTTTCGATACACCGATAGAACAGAGGGGTGATTATATCATAACTATCCTGTTTTTTTTAACCTGTATTTCAGGTTCCTTGCAGGAAAGTATTGTTTTTAAAGTGACGCGGGAAAAACATGTCTGCATCAACTTTATGAAGATGGATGCGGAACTGTATACAAAAACATATTTTTTATGGACATATGGATGGTTCTTTCTGTGGTACTTTTTCTGCCTTCTGGCACTGTTCCATTTTAGCGGAGGGACATTTCTTGAAGGATTTGGTTTCTGGGTGGTTATGGTGATGACACGAGCCATGGGAGAAGCTTTCAATCTTTGGTTTTTTGACAAAAAAGGAGTGGTTTTATGCAGAAATAACGGATGGGCATGGATGTTGATCATAGTAGGACTTCTGGCAGCATATGGATCACTGTTTTTGAGAATTCCTGTTATCACGGCAGGATTTTTGCTTCATCCTGCAGTATTTTCCGTAATCGTAGTCTTAGGGTCTGCATGTGCTTTTTATGTTTTGAAAGGATACGGCGGATACGGACAAAAATTACATCGGACGGTAGAAGCAAAGTGGATTGCGTCTGAAATGATCAAAGATGCAAAGGAAACACAGATCGGAAGCGAAGTAGGAGTAAAAGAAAAAGATTTGAAAGAAGGAGCAGCACATGGACTTGAAAAACTGGAAGGCTATGAGTATTTTAACAAACTTTTTTTTCTGAGGCATCGAAGACAATTGCTAAGACCAATCTACTACAGGCTGATTTTTATCGGGATTCTTCTGTCGGTAGGTATTATCGTATATATTCAAAATCAGCAGATTGCGTATGACATCTGTGCAAAAATCACGGAAGGACTTCCGATTCTTGTTTTCATCATGTATGTCATTACAGTAGCGGACAAAGCATGTAAGGCAATGTTCTATAATTGTGATAAAAGTATGCTGAAATTTGGATTTTACCGGACTCCGGAAGTAATTCTTACGAATTTCAAGATCAGACTGAAAAAAATAGCAGGATATAACTTGGTAGTAGGAGCAGTACTTTGTCTTGCGGTGATCCTGTTCAGGATGATTTGCAAAGTTGGTATGCTTGACGTGGAAATGATCCTGTTTTGTGCTGCGGTGCTGATGCTATCGGTGTTTTTTACTGTACACCATTTGTTTTTATATTATGTGTTTCAACCGTATTCCGAAGAAATGAATGTGAAAAATCCGTTTTTCAAAGGGATCAACATGGCTGTTTATGTGGCCAGCTTTATTTGTCTTAAAATACAGACCGGCGGTCTTGCATTCACGGTGGGTGTACTGATTGTGACAATCCTTTATGTTACCGCTGCATTGATTCTTGTTTACAAATATGCACCGAAAGCGTTCCGCGTAAAATAAGTGCCTTTTTGAAACAGATATGATAAAATAAGAGAAATGAAAAGGAGGAGAAAAAATTGAGAGTTGGAATGGGATATGACGTCCATAAATTGGTAGAAGACAGGAAATTAGTTTTAGGCGGTGTGGATATTCCTTATGCAAAAGGGTTGCTTGGACATTCTGATGCAGATGTTCTTCTTCACGCTATTATGGATGCACTTTTAGGAGCTGCGGCTCTTGGAGATATTGGGAAACATTTTCCTGATACGGACGAAAAATATAAAGGAATATCAAGCATCAAACTGTTGGAACATGTATCGAATCTTCTTGATGAACACTTATATGTTGTGGAAAATATTGACGCCACTATCATTGCCCAGAAACCAAAAATGAGGCCATATATCGAAGAAATGAGGGAAAACATTGCAAAAGCGCTTCAGATTGAAACAGATCAGGTGAATGTTAAAGCAACTACGGAAGAGGGACTTGGCTTTACAGGAAGCGGTGAGGGGATTTCAGCCCAGGCTATCTGTTGTTTGGAAAAAATCACAAACTTAAGTTACGATGTAACGCCGGGACAGAATGGCTGTGCAGGCTGTAAAGGTTGTGGACAGATGGGATAAGGTGTAAGTTGAGAATGAGAACACGAAAGCTTTTAAAAGAAGAACACGGCATAACAAGACCGTTGTGGGAGGAGATTTTCACAGAAGATGATGCCTCTTTTCTAAATTATTATTATCAATGGAAAACAGCCGAAAATGAAATTTATGTGATAGAAGACAAAAATCTGCCTGTTTCCATGCTCCAGCTAAATCCATATATGGTAAGGAGTGAAAAAGGGAATTTCCTTCTTCATTATATCATTGCAGTTGCCACCAAAAAAGAATATCGCAAAAAAGGATATATGACAGAACTTCTTACAACGGCAGCAAAAGAGATGTACAAAAGGAAAGAACCTTTCACCTTTCTAATGCCTGCTGCGGAAGACATCTATTATCCGCATGGATTCCGATTTATCTATAAACAAAAACAGTGCAGAATTACGTTAGATGATTTGAGTGATTTCCAAAATACGAAAGTGAAGATTCGATATGCGGATATATCCGATGGAAGAGCGATGGCAGATTTTGCGGAAGGGATATTAGGTGATATATATCAGGTACGGACGGTTCGGACAGAGGGGTATTATCATATGCTGATGAAAGAACAGCAAAGCGAATATGGCGGTATGTTGCTTCTGGAAGAAGACGAAAATATAACCGGAATGGCAGCCGTTGCATTTGACGGGAACCGGGGAGAACTCAGAGAACCTCTTTTGAAAAATCCGGAAAGGATCATGCAAATCCTTACATGGCTGAAAGAAAAAAAGGCTTCCGTTGTTTCCACAAGTGCGGTGTCGGATAAGGAAGAAGAGGTATTAAACCGCTATTTTCCGGATTTGCAATGGAAACAGGTACCCGTCATCATGGCAAGAGCGATTCACCTTGAAACATTTTTGGGAATGTTTGTGGCAAATAGAGATTTTACCGTTTCAATCTTTATACAGGATACCATGCTTTTGGAC
The DNA here is from genome assembly GCA_937880845.1 of uncultured Drancourtella sp. GTDB lineage: Bacteria > Bacillota > Clostridia > Lachnospirales > Lachnospiraceae > Sellimonas. The sequence continues at coordinate 324 of CALFLL010000075.1, read as the reverse complement.
AATACCGGAGTGTGGAAGGTTACGGGAAGAAAAGGAGAAAATCTTTTGGCAGAAAAATCGGAAATTCAAGACGGATATTCGAAAATCCGAATATCGGATCTTGTAACCGTTTTGTTTGGGTACAATGCACAAAGAGACAGGGAAAAGAAAGTATACGAAAACCTTCCACAGGAAATACAGATAATCATGGAGAGTACAGAGCCGCTGTCGAAAGTGTTTTTAAATGAGATTGTATGAAAAATGGCGAGAGTAAGATCTCGCCATTTTTGTTTATTGTATGGCAAATAAAATAAACCACCTGCTAGGCAGGTGGAGAAAATAGCT
>CALFLL010000074.1 GCA_937880845.1 uncultured Drancourtella sp. | reverse complement strand
TTTTGAAAGACGGTGTCATCCTGGGAGAACTGAAAGAAGAAGGAGACCAGAATGCCTTCTACAGGGAGATCATACAGAAAATGGCGGAACTCTAAGAAACATATAAAAATAAAGAAATGGAGGGTATCGTTATGGAAGAGAAAAAAAGAAAACTCAGGACGAAAGACATTGTATACCTTGTGGATTTTGTTATCAATGTTGCCCTTGTCATCATGATCTTGCTGTCAGCACATACAGCCTATCTGACCGGAAAGGCGGGCTCCATGTTGGAGGCACTGGTGGAAAGCGATATGATTGTTTCAGTGTGCCTGGTGTTCAGTATATTAGTCGTGCTATTTGAGATTCTTTACGCGATTGGAAGAATCAGGGGAAAAGAGCCGGAAGATATGAATATCGTGGATAAGTGGCCGAATGTATGGATTTATGGAAAAATTTTAATACTGATTGCTGTAATTGCCACTCGTGCTTTAGGTTAACCAGAAAAGTGGGTTGCTTTACATGTTTGGTGTGAATAATGTAAATGACATAATTTAACCTATAAAATATCAAGAATTGTTTATAAAATAGTACTTGAAAATCGCTGTATCCTTTGTGTTTACTGGGCTACAGCGATTTTCAAGTATCAGTATTTCCCTCTTATTCAACACGTAAACTATGGGCGAAGTCCCATGCCGCCCTCCAAAGTCAGAGTTTCACCGTTCATGTATTTAAAATCAGGAGAAGCCAGTTGTACGCATACACGTCCGATTTCATGTTCTACATCACCGTAATGTCCTGCCGGTGGCATTTTTACATTCTCTTTAAATGCATCAGGATAAGTGTTTGCAAAGTTCTCAAGTTGTGCTGTCCATGCAAGAGGACATATCACGTTGACATTGATGCCGTCTGGTCCCCATTCTGTAGCTGCCACCCTGGAAAGTCCACGAATTCCTTCTTTTGCTGCCGCATATGCACATTGACCATAGTTTCCGAATAGTCCTGCCCCAGACGCAAAGTTAATAACAGAGCCTTTTGTTTCTTTAAGATATGGATAACATGCTTTCATATAATAAAATGCCGCATACAAGCCGGAATAAATAGCTAAATCAAACTGTTCCGACGTATGGTCTGCCAGAGTCACTCCGGATGCGGAAGCCTGTGCATTATTAATCAGTACATCAATATGTCCGAATGTTTCGATTGCTTTTTTGACAACCATTTTCGCAACAGCTTCATTATCCTGTCCTGCATGGATGTCGGCCTGTATAATTAAAACCTGAATGCAGTATAAGCGTTCCAATTCTTCTTTTGCATCTTCCAATTTCTTTAGGTTTCGTCCTGTCAAAACAAGGTTAGCACCTTCTTTCGCATAGGCTGTGGCAATTCCGTATCCAATAGAACCACAGCTGCCATTGCTGAGTACGGCTCTTCCTCCCCCGGTGATAATCACAGTTTTATCTTTTAGAAATCCCATAGTTTTTTCTCCTTTCTCAAATATTGTTCAATATTAACTGTATTATGAATATAATAACATGATTTTAGTGAAAATTCACTAAAATATATGCGTTTTTATTTTAACAGATGGGAATAGACTGCCAGCGCCGGCAATCTTTGTGAAATATAACGTAGTCACTGTTCGAAGAGAAAATTATTCTTTTCGAACAGCGACTTTTGTATTTTTTCAAATACAATGGGCATTCTGGCATAAATATCGAGAATTGTTCCTAAAATAGTACATGAAACGCGTTGACACTGTTTTGACAAATCGTTATAATAGGCGCATAAAAAGTTAACATTGCTTAATATAGAGTAAATTTTGAAGGAGGATTATTACATGAGAAAAGAATGGGAATCTTTTCGCGGAGGAATCTGGGAAAAAGAAATTAATGTCAGAGATTTCATCCAGAAAAACTACACACCATATGAAGGGGATGACAGCTTTCTTGCAGGTCCTACCGAAGCTACAAAAGCTTTATGGGCACAGGTAATGGATTTATCCGAACAGGAACGTGCAAAAGGCGGAGTCCTTGATATGGACACGAAGATCATTTCCACTATCACTTCCCATGGACCAGGATACCTTGATAAAAGTAAAGAAAAAATTGTTGGATTCCAGACAGACAAGCCGTTCAAGCGTTCTCTGCAGCCGTACGGCGGTATCCGTATGGCAATGAAAGCATGCGAAGAAAACGGATATAAAGTGGATCCGCAGATCGTTGATTTCTTTACAAAACATAGAAAAACACATAATGACGGTGTATTTGATGCGTACACTCCGGAAATGCGTGCATGCCGTTCTAGCCACATCATCACAGGGCTTCCGGATGCATACGGACGTGGACGTATCATCGGCGATTACAGAAGGGTCGCTCTTTACGGAGTAGACAGACTGATTGAAGACAAACAGCATCAGAAAGATACAACAAGAACGATTATGTACTCTGATGTTACAAGAGAAAGAGAAGAACTTTCCGAACAGATCAAAGCACTGAAAGAATTAAAAGAATTAGGAAATATTTACGGATTTGATATTTCAAGACCGGCTGAAAATGTTCAGGAAGCAATTCAGTGGTTATACTTTGGATACCTTGCTGCAATCAAAGAACAGAACGGTGCAGCTATGTCTCTTGGCCGTACTTCTACATTTATCGATATTTATGCAGAAAGAGACTTAAAGAACGGTACATTTACAGAAGAACAGATTCAGGAATTTGTAGACCATTTCATCATGAAACTGCGTCTTGTAAAATTTGCAAGAACACCGGAATACAATGCGCTGTTCTCAGGAGACCCTACATGGGTAACAGAATCCATCGGTGGTATGGGAATCGACGGACGTTCCATGGTTACAAAGATGTCCTATCGTTACCTTCATACACTGTCAAACCTTGGTACAGCACCGGAACCGAACCTTACTGTTCTTTGGTCTACAAGACTTCCGGAAAACTTCAAACGTTTCTGTGCAAAGACATCTATCGAATCATCCTCCATTCAGTATGAAAACGATGATTTGATGAGAGTGACACATGGTGATGACTATGCAATCGCATGTTGTGTATCTTCCATGCGTGTGGGAAAAGAAATGCAGTTCTTCGGAGCAAGAGCAAACCTTGCTAAATGTCTTCTGTATGCCATCAACGGCGGTGTAGACGAAATTTCCGGAAAACAGGTTGGGCCAAAATACCGTCCGATCACATCCGAATATCTGGATTATGATGAAGTAATGGACAGATTCCGTGATATGATGAAATGGCTTGCATGTGTATATGTAAATGCACTTAACATCATCCACTATATGCATGACAAATACTGCTATGAAAGATTACAGATGGCACTTCATGACAAGAAAGTGACACGCTGGTTTGCAACAGGTATTGCAGGACTTTCTGTTGTTGCCGATTCTTTATCAGCGATTAAATATGCGAAAGTAAAAGCAGTTCGTAACGAAAACGGAATCGTTACAGACTACGAAGTAGAAGGAGATTTCCCGAAATACGGAAACGACGATGACCGTGCAGATGAAATCGCTTACGATATCGTTCATGAATTCATGAACTATGTAAAAGGAAACCACACATATCGTGGAGGTATCCCGACAACATCTATTCTTACAATTACATCAAACGTTGTATATGGTAAGAATACAGGTTCCACACCGGACGGAAGAAAAGCAGGAGAACCGTTTGCACCGGGAGCAAACCCGATGCACCACAGAGACAGCCATGGAGCAGTTGCTTCTTTAAGTTCTGTATCCAAACTTCCGTTTAAAGATGCTCAGGATGGAATTTCCAATACATTCTCTATCATTCCTGGAGCACTTGGAAAAGATGATGCGATTTTATTTGATGATATTGCATTTGAATTAGAACCGGACTGTGCATGTTGCGAACCGAATGCAAGTCTGGATGAAGAATAGAAACAGGCGACCGAGAGAAGGAGGACAAAGATATGAAGATTAGTGACGCTCAGATTGATAACCTGGTAGGTTTATTGGATGGATACGCTGAAAAAGGCGGACATCACTTAAATGTTAACGTATTTACAAAAGATACGCTTCTGGATGCACAGGCTCATCCAGAAAAGTATCCACAGCTTACTGTACGTGTATCCGGATACGCAGTAAACTTTAATAAGTTGACAAAAGAACAGCAGGATGAGGTTATCTCCAGAACATTCCATGACGAAATGTAATCAGGGATATATCCATTCCACAGAGAGTTTCGGGACCGTAGACGGTCCCGGAATTCGTTTTGTCATCTTTTTTCAGGGCTGTCCGATGAGGTGTAAGTATTGTCATAATCCGGATACCTGGGAACCAAACCGGGGAAATACAATGACAGTGGATGAGCTGCTGGAATTATATAAACATAATGAAAAGTTTTATAAAAAAGGCGGGATCACTGCGACGGGAGGAGAGCCGCTTTTGCAGCTGTCGTTTTTGACAGAGCTTTTCACAAAAGCCAAAGAACAGGGAATCCATACCTGTCTTGATACATCCGGCATTGTATACAGAAACCAGAGGAAAGAAGAATTCCAGGAACTTTTCAAAGTGACGGATCTTGTTCTTTTGGATGTAAAACATAGTGATCCAAAAGGGCATAAGGATTTAACCGGCCAGGAACAGGCTCCGGTTCTTGCTTTTGCAGAAGCACTGGAGGAAGCAGGGGTGCCGATGATCGTGCGGCATGTGGTAGTACCGGGAATCACAGATGGGAAAGAGGAACTGGAGAAGCTCGGACATCTGATTTCCCGATTCCGAAACTTAAAAGGGCTTGAAGTGCTTCCGTACCATACCATGGGAACGAAAAAGTATGAGCAGCTTGGACTGGAATACCCGTTAAAGGGGGTAGAAGCCATGGATAAAAAAGAAGCGGCGAAAGCAAGAGAATTTTTGTTGAAAATCATTATGGACGACAGGAAATAAAAAGTGATACAATAAAAGAGATATGATATGACGAAAACGAATCTTTCAGAGATTCGTTTTTTTATAACAACAAGGGGTGAACATAATGGAAGTAAAAATCAGAAAGGTAAAACCGGAAGAAGGAAAGATTCTCGCAGAAATCGAGGAAATCTGTTTTCCGCCGGAAGAAGCGGCAAGCGAAAAGGATGTTCTGGAAAGATTACAGGCATTCCCGGATAAATTTCTTGCAGCAGAAGCAGACGGAAAAATCATCGGATTCATAAACGGGGCAGTGACAGATGAGCCTCATCTTCCGGATGAAATGTATCATGATACGGGACTTCACAAACCGGATGGTATGTATCAGACAGTATTCGGGCTGAATGTACTTCCGCAGTACAGACGTCAGGGGATTGCAGGAAAACTGGTAGATGCACTGATTGAATTGAGCAAAAAAGAAGGGAAAAAAGGGGTTGTACTTACCTGCAAGGATCATTTGATTCCATTTTATGAAAGCCATGGGTTTGTGAATTACGGAGTGGCAGATTCGGAACATGGGGGAGCCAGGTGGAACGATATGCAGCTTCATTTTTCAGAAAGATAATGTGAAGGAGAAACTATGATTCGAACCTGGATTGCGGATGTATCCCCTTTGATGGAAGGTAAAACATACGAGAAATATTATCGTCAGGTACCGGAAGAAAGACAGAAAAAAGCGGATAAGATCAGATATCATCAGGATAAGGCTTTAAGTGTCGGAGTATGGGTATTGTATCAGAAAGCTCTGGAAGAAAGCGGTCTTTCCGGGGAAAATGTGTTCAATCTGTCTCATTCGGGACATTTTGTCTTCTGTTCCGTTGCGGATAGTAAGTCTGTCCGAACCGGCTGTGATCTGGAAATGACAGGAACGCTTAGAATGAATGTGGCAGAACGCTTTTTCTGTCGGTCGGAATGGGAATATATTAAAAATAAACCGACAAAAGAAGAAAGGACGGAAGTATTTTTTCGGTACTGGGTATTAAAAGAAAGTTTTATGAAAGCTACAAGGCTTGGAATGAAGCTTCCTTTGAACGCGTTTGAGATTAAGATCGGGAATGGAGTGTGCCCGGAACTTTTAAAGAAGCCGGAAGAATTTTCTGAGGAATTTTACTTTAGGGAGTATGAAGATAAGCTTCATGGATTTCATGCTGCAGTTTGTTCGGAAGATCCGGACATAGAAGAAAAATTACATTGGGTCACATTGTAGCTGCAGTATAAAAAGAAAGGAACGATCAATGAAAAGAACGAGAAAAGAAGAATGGAAAATAATGATATATATGATCGGGAAGCGGATGAGAAAAATGAAAAATCCGGTAAAATTTTATGTTTTTTCCTGTCTGATTCTGTTGGTTGTGGGGATTCTTGGAGGTACGGCACTGGGGAGATATGTTGAGAATGGGAAAGCAGAGGAAGTTCTTCAAAAAGAAACAAAAAAGTACGATAAGCTTCAGGATGAAATGAACGGAGTACAAAAACAGCTGGAGGCACAGGATGAAAAAACAAGGCCGTGGAATCTGATGCTTATAAATCACTCTCACCCGATGGAAGAAGGATATGTTCCGGAACTTGCCAATATTGATGAGGGCCATCAGGTGGACAAGAGAGTATTAAAACCACTGCAGGAAATGCTTGCAGCAGCCGAAAAAGAAGGATACAGCCTTTATGTATGTTCTGCCTACCGGTCGGTAGAAAGACAAAAAGAACTTTTTAATGAATCTATGGTTGATTATGCAGGACAGGGGATGAATTACTATCAGGCTGCCGTTGAAACAGCTAAATCGATAGCATGGCCGGGAGAAAGTGAACATGCAACAGGGCTTGCCATGGACATTGTTTCGACAGAATATCAGGGATTGGATGAAAAACAGGGACAGACAGATGATCAGAAATGGCTTATGGAGCATTGCTATGAATACGGATTTATCTTGCGATACCCGAAAGATAAATCCAACGAAACCGGGATCATTTATGAACCCTGGCATTACCGTTATGTGGGAGTAGAAGATGCCATGCGTATTAAAGAGCAGAATGTAACATTGGAGCAGTATCTGAATGAGGAATATTAAGCAGGAAGAGAACCGAAGAAAATGTCTTTCGGTTCTTTTTTTGCGGGGACGGGCATAGATTGAGATAAAAAGAAACAGGGGTAAAAAGGTGAAGCGTTTTATCTGTTATCTTTATGAATATCAAGAAGGAAAAAGAGTCAAAAATATCGGATTCTCAAAAGTAGAATCTACGGAACAAGAATGTATTGTAAGCATCCATGGGAGAGGATGGGGAGTGAAAAGTCCGACAGAATTGTCGTTATATTTGTTTTACAGAGAAGGAGATCATTGCTATGGTATCTATCAGGGGAAACTTACCAATATCAGTCCGGCTTTAAACTATCGACTGGTATATCATGAGGAAGATACCGGAGGCCGGGAGTGCTTTGACAAGATAGAAGGATTTATTTTATGCCAGGATGAGATTCCAAGATATGCTTCGGTTTGGACGGATGAAGCCATCGATATCAGGCAGATGGAGCCTGTGTCAGGAAATCTTTTGAAAGAGGAAACAAAGGAAGAAGAGCCGAAGGAGAAAGAGGTGCAGGTGACGGAAGAACCGGAGGAACAAAAGGCGGAAGAAGTTTCGGAAGAAGAGCCGGTGGGGAAAATTTTTGATGTAACAGAATTAAAGCCGGAGGAAGACAAACAAGAAGAAACGGTGGATGAACCGGAAATATGCGAACAGGAGTGTGCGTCAACATGTCCGTTCCAATGCACGAAAATCAAAAGGCAGGAGATTTCACGGCTTGTCAGAAGAGAGTGGCATTTGGCTAATAACAGTTTTCTTCTGCATGGGTATTATAATTATCATCACCTTGCTTTTATTGAAGATGGAAATACACTTTTTCTCGGAGTGCCGGGAATCTGGTGCGAAAGAGAAGAAAGAGCGGCTCAGGCTTTCGGATTTCCGAGATTTATAAAATTTGAAAATGACATGTTAGAACTTGTTGACGGTGAGAAGGATCTGTGTTCCGATTTTGGGTATTGGTGTCGACAGGTACATCAAATTAGAGTATAATGAACACGTCCGACAGAATAGAAAGAAACAGGGGTAAAAGTATGGGACAAAAACGTTCAAAAGAAGAAAAGTTAAGAGAACAAAAAGAAAGGGAAGAGCTTCAGTATAAGTTAGATGAAAAATACATGAAAGAAGCCATTAAACAGGCAAAAAAGGCATATGCCATTTGGGAAGTCCCGATAGGATGTGTGATTGTTTATGAGGGAAAGATCATTGGTCGGGGTTATAACAGAAGAAACATAGATAAAAATACACTGGCTCATGCAGAATTACAGGCAATCCGTAAGGCAAGCAGAAAGATGAATGACTGGAGACTGGAAGATTGTACCATGTATGTGACGCTGGAACCATGCCAGATGTGTTCCGGCGCGATCGTACAATCGAGGATGAAGCGTGTTGTGGTAGGGTGTATGAATCCCAAAGCCGGATGTGCAGGTTCTGTTATGAATCTTTTGCAGATACCACAGTTTAATCATCAGGTGGAACTGACAACGGGAATCAGAGAAGAAGAATGCAGTCAGATGCTGAAGACATTTTTTAAAGAATTAAGACAAAAAAAATAGAGCAGTCTTCTGCTCTTTTTTGTGCACTGTGCGTCGAACGCATCTCCCAAGCGTTACTCCGGCAGTTAACTCAACCCAGGCACCCTCACGGCACACGGGAGATTCCGCTTAGTGCTGCTTCGTTCCCGACCTGACACGATTCACGGAGTCCAGTTGCGTGAGACCCGAAATATCAACGCCACTTTCCGGAGGCAGCCTCACAAGAATACGCCCTTGGCACAGCATCACCCCTACTATAGCGGATTGTAGGTACAAGGTACCGCTAACACCCCGGCTGCACGAGTCATAAGTTTAGCGTGTTTTGAGCCAAATGTCAATAAATTTCAGAAAAATAAATTTAGAATTACTTGTAAAATAACAAAAAGGAGAGGTACATATGAAAATTGTTTTAGGTGCCGTCAATGCCAAATACATTCACTCCAATCTGGCGGTTTATTCCCTCAGAGCATATGCAAAAGAGTATCATGAAGAAATAGAAATCGCAGAATACACGATTAATCAGCAGATTGATGAAATACTGATGGATCTTTACAAAAGGAATCCGGATATTCTTTGCTTTTCCTGCTATATCTGGAATCTGGATTACATACAGGAACTGGTAAAAGAAGTGCATAAGATTCTGCCGAATACGGTTTTGTGGCTTGGGGGACCGGAAGTGTCTTACGATTCGGAAGAGGTCCTGACAAGGCTTCCGGAAGTAACGGGAGTAATGAAAGGAGAAGGGGAAAAAACATTTCGTGAACTGATGAAATACTATCATGGTGAGGGAGAAAACTTGTCGGTGACGGACGGAATCACTTATCGGACAGAAGATGGAAGGATTTGTGTCAATCAATGGAGGCCGGTGATGGATTTAAGCGAGGTTCCGTTTGTGTATGACGATATGAGTCTGTTCCGTCATAAGATCATTTATTACGAAACGAGCAGAGGATGTCCGTTCCGATGCAGTTATTGTCTTTCTTCCGTTGACAAATGTCTGAGATTCAGGAGAATGGATCTTGTAAAAAAGGAACTGCAGTATTTCCTGGATCAGAAGGTACCTCAGGTAAAATTTGTGGATCGTACGTTTAACTGCAGACATGATCATGCAATGGAAATCTGGAATTATATTTATGAACATGACAACGGCGTGACAAATTTTCACTTTGAAGTATCGGCAGACCTTCTGAATGAAGACGAGCTGAAGCTGATCGGGAAAATGCGTCCGGGACTGATTCAGTTGGAAATCGGTGTGCAGTCCACAAACCCGGACACCATTCGGGAAATCCATCGTACCATGGATTTTGAAAAATTAAAGAAGATCGTGCTTCGCATTGAAGAAAAAGGAAATGTTCATCAGCACCTGGATCTGATCGCCGGACTTCCGTATGAGGATTACAAAAGTTTTGGCCGTTCCTTTAATGATGTTTATGAATTAAAACCGGAGCAACTCCAACTTGGATTTTTGAAAGTGCTAAAAGGATCTTATATGCAGGAACATGCCGGAGAATACGGGTTGGTCTATAAAGACAGGCCGCCTTATGAAGTATTAAGCACAAACTGGCTTTCGTATGGTGATATCGTACGGTTGAAACAAATAGAAGAAATCGTGGAGGTGTATTACAACAGCGGACAGTTTTCTCATACACTATCCCGGATTGTACAAGAATTTGATTCTCCGTTTTCTTTCTTTGAAAGTTTCAGCCTTTACTATGAGATGGAAGGACTTTTTGGAAGAAGTCATACAAGGATTGCACGATATGAGCACCTGTTGCATTTTATACGGAAATCGGTTCCGGAAAAAGAAGGATTTTATAAAGAATTGTTAATCTATGATCTTTATTTGCGTGAAAATGTGAAAAACAGACCGGATTTTGCAGGGGAAGAGCGGATTGATAAAAAAACTCTAAAAGAATTTTACGATGAGGAAGAAAAAAATCCGGTCTATCTGAAGGATTATGGAAAGTGCGACAGCAGAAAGCTTCGGAAAATGACTCATATGGAGAAATTCTTTTACCGGGTAAATGGCGGTATGGAACAGGAAGAAACGCTTTTGGTATTTGATTATCAGAAAAGAAATCCTCTGAATCATGAAGCGGCTGTGATGGAGATTTCTTGCAAAAACACGGTAAAGAGTATAAAATAAAAGCACAGATTTTGCAGGAAAGGAACGAATGGAAAATGAATTTTTACAGTAAAAAAACAAGAAAGATTATAGCAGTTGTTGTACTGATCGTCATTATAGCAATGGTAGTGACAATGATTTTGCCGTATTTGTTATAGGCAGGAAAGTACGGTGAGTGATTGATGAATCGAAAGAACAGAAAAAAGGGAAGGACACAAAGAAGAATGAGTGGGGCGCAGAAAAGAAAGATCATGCTTTTGGCTGGTCTTGTCTTTTTATGCGCTCTTTTTGTAATTGTGGTTTTTTATTCGTCTGTATATCGATATGTGCATAAAATGAAACCGGGGCAGATCGAACAAAATGTGTATGTTCAGGGAGTGGATGTTTCGGGGCTTACAAAAGGGGAGGCACAGAAAAAGATTGAGCGGCACTGGGAGAATGTAAAAGACACAACGCTTATAGTAAAAGACGGAGAAAAAGAAGCAAGGATATCTGTAGAGGAACTTGGGATTGAACAGGTACAGACGGGAGAACTGCTTCAAAAAGCGGCGGATTATGCCAAGAAGGGAAATCTTTTCAGCCGTTACAGAAAAATCCGTGAAGCAAAAAAAGAAAAAATAGAGTATGCAAAAGACTATGAACTGGATGAAGAAAAGGCAGAGGAAATCCTGAAGGAAAAGACTGCCGGATTTTATGAAGAAGCAAGAGATGCCGGGATTACAAGAGTCGGCGGAGTGTTCCAAATCGCAGAGGAACAAAGCGGAGAAAGCCTGGATATGAAAGATGCCGTGAAATCTCTGAAAGAATGTCTTCCGAAACTTACAGGCGGAAAGACTGTCACAATGGAAGTGAAGGCGAAAAAGGACAAGCCGGATATAAAGAAAAAGGATTTGCAGATGATTGAGGACAAACTTGGTACCTTTTCCATAAAGATCAAAGACACGAAGGAACAAGAAGAATTGATGTTGCAGGCAGGCATGGTCAATGGAACCGTACTGATGCCGGAAAAAGAATTTTCCTTTAAGAGGGTACTAAAAGAATACATAGAATCAAACGTAAAAGAAGAAGTATATCCGGCTACTATGGGACAGATGGCTTCCGTGTTATATAATGCAGCATTGCGGGCAGAGCTTGAGATTACAGAACGCAAAGCCTCAGACGAAAAAACCGCATATGTGGAACCGGGAATGGATGCCGGTATTGGAGAAAAAAAGAATCTGAAATTTAAAAACAATCTGGAAACTCCGGTTTACATTGAAACCTACATAGACAAAGAGGAAAATCTTGTCTGTACCATTTATGGGAAAGAAAACAGAGAAGAAGACCGAAAGATTTCTTTTGAAAGTGAAATTTTAGAAGAGGAAAAACCGGAAACAGAATATATTGCGGATGAGGATTTAAATGCAGGAGAATTAAAAGATGCAGGGGAAGGGACACCTAAGATTAAGGCAAAATTATGGAAGATCGTCAAGGAAGGAAAGAAAAACAGCAGCAGAAAACTGATTAATGAAACCGTATATCCCGGAGAAAACCACAAAATCTATGTGGGAACAAAATCTGACGATGAAGAAATCGTAGAGAAGCTAGAAAAAGCAGTGCAGGATCAGGATCAGAAAGCAATCGAGGAAGTTGTAGAAGAAGTAAAGGAAAAACAATAAATCACGATTAGACAGAAAAGGAAAATTATGAAAAAAGGAATTTTGTCACAGACTTCTTATCAGAGGTCTGTTTATAAAAAGTTAAATGAGCAGAATAAAAGTATGCCGTATCATGTTTGGGAACAATGCACGCGTCTGGAAGGAAATCTTCTGACGGCAGAAGCGGTCCTGACAGGGACGGAAAAGGAATTATGTGTGTATGCGGCAGCAAGAGCCGTAAATGAGGTGGCGGCAAAAGGGGGCATCCCGTTTGGAATCAGAGTATCTGTCCTTGTACCGCAGACAGAAGGTCAGCACAAGCTGGAAGAAATGATGGAATGTCTTAAGGAAGCTGCAGCCCTTCAAAATATTGAAATCTTACATGTACAGGCAAGTGTGCAGCCGCAAACAGAAGAGTTTTCTGTGTGGGTGTCGGCATTTGGGCGTGAAGAAAAAAGAAAAAACCAGGACAGCCAGGGTTATGACGGAGAAGATTTGATTTTGATCAATCCGATTGCACTGGAGGGAAGCATAAGAGTATTGGAAAAAAGAAAAACAGAACTTCTGGAACGCTTTGTTCCTACATTTCTCAACCCTCTGGAAGAACAAAAGGAGTGTCTGTTCCTGGCAAAAACTATAGAAAAGATCAGAAAGATAGGAATTGATTTTTTGAAACCTGTGACAGACGGAGGAATACTCGGAGCATTGTGGGAGTTGGCTGAAACAACAGGAACCGGATTTGAAGCAGACTTAAAAAAATTTTATATCCGGCAGGAAACAGTGGAAATTTGTGAATTTTTCCGGTTGAATCCATATCAGCTGGCATCAGGAGGATGTATGCTTGTGATAGTGAAAGACGGAAACTATTTTACAGAATGTTGTGAAAGAAACGGAATTCATGCCGTAGTGATCGGGAAGATGAAAAAAGGAAACGATAAGATCATTTTTAACGGGGAAGAAAGACGGTGTACCGACCGCCCGGCAGAAGATGAATGGTTTCAGATGTATAAAGGAGGAGAAAAATGTTAAATATTGTATTACATGAGCCGGAAATTCCGGCAAATACGGGGAATATCGGAAGAACGTGTGTAGCTGCAGGAGCAAGACTGCATTTGATCGAGCCTCTTGGTTTCAGATTGACAGAGAAAAATCTAAAACGTGCGGGAATGGATTACTGGAAGCAGTTGGACGTACGGACTTATATTGATTTCAACGATTTTCTGGAACAGAATCCGGGAGCAAAAATTTATATGGCAACGACAAAGGCACATAAAACATATACGGAAGTACAGTATGAGCCGGATTGCTATATTATGTTTGGAAAAGAAAGTGCGGGAATACCGGAAGAAATTCTTGTAGACTATGAAGATACTTGTGTCAGGATACCGATGATTGGTGATATCCGTTCCTTAAATCTTGGAAATTCCGCAGCGATCATTTTATATGAGGCACTACGCCAGAACCATTTTGCAGGAATGAATCAGGAAGGACATCTTCATCATCTGGATTGGAAAAGGTAAAAAATTAAAAAAGTGTTAAATCTTTATCAACGGAAAAAGAGCACGATTTCACAGGTACTTATTAATAAGTAGAAAAAGAAGTAAAAAGTTACAAAAAGTTTCAAATCTATGAAATTGTATTATAATAAGAAAGAAAACAGAACAATAATACGACAGCTGAATGTTAAAAATTTGCAGTATGAAAAATTATGTGATAATATTAACTTATATATGACAGATTGATAATCTGAGAAGGTGGTGAGCAAGTGATACAGGAAACAATTCGGGCCGTAAAGGATGCAGAGGCAAAAGCACAAGCCATTCTGGAACAGGCCGATGCAGAGGCAGCGGAAATACTTGCCGAAGCAGAACGTCAGGCTGATGACCTGAAAAAGTCTGCTGTCAAAGAAGCAAAGGAAAAAGCTCAGAAGGGGCTTGATGACCTTATTCAGCAATCAAAAGCAGGAGAAAGTGCTTTTGATGAAGAAACAGTAAAAGAGGTGGAAGCTTTAAAGGCAGTAGCAAAACAAAAAGAAGCCCAGGCAGTCGATATGATTTTGTCGAATTTGTTTTAAGGCTTTGAAAAAAGGAAAGGAGGAGTTTCCATATGTCAGTATTGCAGATGCAGCGAATCAGTATCTGCGCGATGAAAAAAGACCGTAAGGCAATACTGGAAGAGCTTCAGCAATTTGGAGTCATCGAGATCGAGACTTCCAAGGCACAGGCCGAAGGACTTTCTAAAATGGATACATTGGAATCCAGACAGCAGTTTGAAAAAGATGTTTCCGTTTTGGAACAGGCTTTGGATGTGCTACAGGAAAAAGCTCCGGAAAAAACCTCAATGCTTTCGTCGTTGGAAGGGAAAAAACTGATAGATGAAAAAGCGTTTGCGGCAGTTGTTGAAGAAAAAGAAACACTGATGTCGACGGCACAGCTTCTTTTATCGCTGAAAAAGAAAGAGGCGGAAGAACTGGCAGAAATTGTTAAAATGCAGACTCAGATAGAAGTTTTAAGACCGTGGCTGTTTCTTGGGATTCCTATGGATTATGATGGCACAAAGAAAACAAAAGTGTTTATCGGAAGTATCGGAAGTGTTATTTCTCAGGATGAAATCTATACAAAAATCGCGGAAAATGCACCGGATCTGTCAGCCGTTGACATCGAAATCATTTCTGCCGATAAAGATCAGACTTGTCTGACGGCGGTGTGTCTGAGGAGTGAGGCAGATAAACTGGAAGAGGCTTTGAGAGCCGTAGGTTTTGCAAAACCGGCACAAGTGATTTCAGAAGTTCCCGCAAGGGAAAAAGAAAACATGGAAGAGCAGATCAAAAAAGCCAAACAGACGATTGCATCCTTGCAGGTAGAAATCAGAGCTCAGGAAAAATCCAGGGAAAATCTGAAAATTCTTTCCGACTATTACCGAACAAGGGCTCAGAAATACGAAGTATTGGGAGAGATGCCGCAGACAAAAAGCACCTTTATTGTAAGCGGCTATATTCCGAAAAAGAAAACAGAAAAGTTGGAAAAGCAACTGAACCGGAAATATGATCTTTTCATTGAAACGGAAGAATTGGAAGAAGGCGAAGATGCTCCGGTGCTTCTGGAAAACGGAAAGGCAACAGGTTCGGTAGAAGGTGTTCTGGAATCCTTCGGGCTTCCTGCAAAAGGAGAGATTGATCCAACGAAGATCATGTTTGTATTTTATGTATTTTTGTTTGGACTGATGCTTTCGGATGCGGCATACGGACTTATTATTTTTGCCGTATGTGCGGTGTTGCTGAAAAAATATCCAAGGATGCCGGAGGGACTTTCAAAATCCATTCGTATGTTCATGTATTGTGGTATTTCCACTTTGGTATGGGGAATTTTATTCGGAGGATATTTCGGAGATGTTGTAAATGTAGTTTCAAGAGTATTTTTCGGACACGAGGTCAGCATCCCGGCATTATGGTTTGTGCCGTTAAATGACCCGATGAAATTATTGATTTTCTCCATGCTGTTTGGTCTGATCCATTTATTTACGGGACTTGGAATTAAAGGATATGTATGTATCCGGGACAAACGATATAAAGATTTTGTGTGTGATGTGGTGCTTTGGTTTGTATTTTTGATCGGACTGATCATGATGCTGCTTCCAAGCAGTCTGTTCTATTCCATTTCACAGATGCATATCGTATTCCCGCCGGCACTGAATATACTTGCAAAAGTGCTGGCCATTGCAGGTGCACTCGGACTTCTTCTGATGTCGGGAAGAAGCAGTAAAAATCCGGCACTTCGCCTTGCACTTGGAGCATACGATCTTTATAACATTACAGGATGGTTAAGTGATGTACTTTCATACTCACGTCTTCTTGCTCTTGGTCTTGCGACCGGTGTTATTGCATCTGTTGTAAACCAGATGGGAAGTATGCTTGGCGGAGGAATCGCCGGAGCAATCTTGTTTATTGTAGTCTTTATCATAGGACATACATTTAACATTGCGATTAACTTGCTTGGTGCATATGTACACACGAACCGTCTTCAGTATGTGGAATTCTTTGGAAAATTTTATGAAGGCGGAGGACGGCCGTTCAATCCGTTCAAAGCAAATACAAAGTATGTGGATATTAAGGAGGATATGAAATAATGAATGATTTAGGAATTGTTTACGCATTACTTGGTGCAGCAGTAGCGGTGTTCCTTGCAGGTGCAGGTTCTGCAATCGGAGTAGGTACGGCAGGTCAGGCGGCAGCCGGGGTTGTAACAGAAGATCCGGGGAAATTCGCAAAAGTATTGATTATGCAGCTTCTGCCTGGTACACAGGGTATTTACGGTCTGCTTGTTGGATTTATCACATTATCAAAGATCGGTCTTCTTGGCGGAACGGTAGCAGACATCGATGTAAAGACAGGGCTTCTTATTCTTGCGGCTTGTCTTCCGATCGGTATCGTAGGTTTGATCTCTGCGATCCATCAGGGAAAAACATCTGCAGCAGCTATCGGAATCGTTGCAAAGAAACCGGAACAGTTTGGTAAAGCGATGCTGTTCCCTGCAATGGTAGAAACATATGCAATCCTTGCACTTTTGATTTCCATCCTTGCTGTAACGGCAATTCAGGTAGCATAAGGAAATTTAAAGAGTAAAGGAGAGCTTGAGAATGACTGGATTGGATAAGATTATAAGCCAGATTCTGGAAGAAGCAGATGCCCTTGCAGCACAGAAAAAAGCAGATGCAACGGCAACGGCAGAGGCTGTCCTTGCAAAAGCACAGAGCGAAGCAGGTGAATTAAGAGCTGCGATAGAAGAAAAAGCGGAAAGAGAACTGACCGCATATCAAAGCAGGCTGAAATCATCCGATGAGCAAAAAAGACGTACTGCACTTTTAAAAGCAAAGCAGGAGATCATTTCCGAAATGATCGAAAAGGCGTATGAGCAGTTCTGCAGTCAGGAAACAGGGGTTTATTTTGATACGATCAAAAAGATGATTGCCCGGTTTGCACTTCCTGAAGAAGGGGAGATCCTGTTTTCCGAAAAGGATCTGGAAAGAATGCCGGCAGGTCTGGCAGATGAAATCGCCCGAATTGCCAAAGAAAAGGGCGGCAGCCTGATTGTTTCTAAAGAAAAAAAGGAAATGGATGGCGGATTTATTCTTGTATACAACGGAATCGAAGAGAATTGTTCATTCAGAGCTGTTTTTGATTCCGGAAGGGATGAACTGCAAGACAAAGTACAGCAATTATTATTTTCATAAAACTGCGCAATTCCGCGAAAAGGAGGATTTAACCAATGGCAAAAAATCAATATACCTATGCGGTTGCGCGAATCAGGGCAATGGAGGTATCTTTGTTTTCCAAAGCTGTGATTGACCAGCTTCTCGCCTGCAAGGATGAAAAGCAGTGCATTCAGCTCCTTCAGGAAAAAGGATGGGGAAATCCGGATACGTCGGCAGATGCAGAAGCGATTTTAACATGTGAACGGGAAAAAACATGGAAAACAGTCAGAGAATTGGTGGATGATATGTCGGTTTTCGATGTGATTTCCTATCCGGATTTGTTCCATAATTTGAAGGCAGCCATAAAACAGGCTGCGGCAGAAAAAGAAATTCCCGGTATTTTTATTCAAGATACGGTTATTTCCGGAGAAGAGATGTTGGAAATCGTAAAGAACCAGGAATTTGGAAAGCTTCCTGATTTTATGGCAGGTGCGGCGGAAGAGGCGTATGAAGCACTTCTTCATACACAAGACGGACAGCTTTGTGATGTTATCATAGATAAAGCGGCTTTGGATGCTGTCTATGAGGCGGGAAAGAAAACAGATGATGCAATTATCCGAGACTATGCAGAGTCTACGGTAGCGGTAGCGGATATCAAAATTGCAGTTCGTTCACAAAAAACCGCAAAGAGTATGGAATTTATGAAAAAAGCGATGGCAGAATGTGACAGTGTCAGCATTGATGCTTTAATGAAAGCAGCATTAAATGGAATGGATGCAATCCGGGAATATCTGGAAGGAACGGAATACAAAGGCGGTGCAGAGGCATTAAAAGAATCGGCCTCAGCCTTTGAATGTTGGTGTGACAACAGGATCATTGAAACCATCCGTCCTCAGCTTTATAATCCGTTCAGCATTGGCCCTGTTGTAGCATATGTACTCGCAAGGGAAAATGAAATTAAAACGGTAAGAATCATTTTAACCGGAAAGCAAAATGAGCTTCCGGAAGAGTCGATCCGGGAAAGGGTAAGGGAAATGTATGTATAAGATAGCAGTTATCGGCGATTATGACAGTATTTACGGATTTGCCGCTCTGGGTCTTGAAGCACATCCCGTAAGCAGCCCGGAAGAGGCAAAAGAAACATTTTTAAAACTTGCTGAAGACGGCACGGGAATTATCTATATTACAGAAGCACTGGCAGCTGTTTTAAAGCATGAGATAAACAGATATAAAGATTCAATCGTACCGGCCGTGATTCAGATTCCCGGAATCAACGGTAATACGGGAGCAGGTATCGAAGGGGTAAAGAAGTCTGTAGAACAGGCGGTAGGCTCCGATATTCTGTTCGGTGATAATTAGGAAAGCAGGTGATTTGTCGAAATGAGCAAAGGAACGATAAAAAAGGTGGCAGGGCCGCTGGTTATTGCTGAAGGAATGCGTGACGCCAATATGTTCGACGTGGTTCGTGTAAGTGAACAGCGATTAATCGGTGAAATCATTGAAATCCATGGTGATGAGGCTTCTGTACAGGTATATGAAGAAACATCCGGTCTGAAACCGGGAGAACCGGTAGAATCTATGGGAGTACCGATGTCCGTTGAACTTGGACCAGGTCTGATCACGAGTATTTATGACGGAATCCAAAGACCCCTTGACGATATCATGAAGGTAACAGGCGGAAACAGCCTGAAGCGTGGTGTAGAAGTTCCGTCTTTAAAAAGAGATAAAAAATGGGAGTTTGTCCCTGTGGCAAAAGTCGGTGACGAGGTAGAAGGCGGAGATGTACTTGGTACCGTACAGGAAACCATTGTCGTACAGCAAAAGATCATGGTTCCTCCGAATGTAAAAGGAACCGTAAAAGAAATCAAAGCCGGTACATTTACAGTAGAAGAAGTTATTGCGGTTCTGGATACTCCGGATGGAGAAAAAGAACTGACACTGATGCAGAAATGGCCGGTTCGTAAGGGCCGTCCTTACAAAAAGAAACTTCCGCCGGTAATGCCTCTCGTAACAGGACAGAGGGTTATCGATACATTCTTCCCGATTGCAAAAGGGGGTGTTGCCGCTGTTCCGGGACCATTCGGAAGCGGAAAAACGGTCATCCAGCATCAGCTTGCAAAATGGGCGGAAGCAGATATCGTAGTTTACATCGGATGCGGAGAACGTGGCAACGAGATGACAGACGTTCTGAATGAATTCCCTGAACTGAAAGACCCGAAAACAGGGGAATCTCTGATGGAACGTACCGTTCTGATTGCCAATACATCCGATATGCCGGTTGCAGCTCGTGAAGCATCTATTTATACAGGTATCACGATTGCCGAATACTTCCGTGATATGGGTTATTCTGTAGCATTGATGGCAGACTCCACGTCACGTTGGGCAGAAGCTCTTCGTGAAATGTCCGGACGTCTGGAAGAAATGCCTGGTGAAGAAGGCTACCCGGCTTACCTTGGAAGCCGACTTGCACAGTTCTATGAACGTGCAGGACATGTGGTTTCTCTCGGAAAGGATGAAAGAGAAGGGGCACTTTCCGTAATTGGGGCCGTTTCTCCTCCGGGTGGTGATATTTCCGAACCGGTATCCCAGGCTACCCTTCGTATCGTAAAAGTATTCTGGGGACTGGATGCCAATCTGGCGTATAAGAGACACTTCCCGGCTATCAACTGGCTGACAAGCTACTCTTTGTATCTGCAGGATATGGAAAAATGGTTTAATGCAGAAGTTGCAGAAGACTGGATGGATAACCGTCAGAAAATGATGGGACTGCTTCAGGAAGAAGCGGAACTGGATGAAATTGTTAAAATGGTAGGTATGGATGCTCTGTCACCTTCAGACCGTCTGAAGATGGAAGCAGCGAGATCTATCCGAGAAGACTTCCTGCATCAGAACTCTTTCCATGAAATCGATACGTACTCTTCTCTGAAGAAACAGTATCTGATGATGAAACTGGTACTTGCCTTTTATGAGGAATCTGCAAAAGCACTGTCAGAAGGTGCGTCCATGAACAGGCTGATCGGTATGGCAGTCCGTGAAAAAATCGGACGTTTCAAATATACATTGGAAGACAATCTGGATGAAGAATACACAAAGATTGTTGACGAACTTCGCAAAGAAATAGCGGACACATTTGGAAAGGAGGACTTCTAACATGCCAAAAGAATACAGAACCATACAAGAAGTTGCCGGACCTTTGATGCTGGTCCGCAAAGTAGAAGATGTCGCATATGATGAATTAGGAGAAATCGAGCTTGCAAACGGAGAAAAACGTCGTTGCAAAGTTTTGGAGATTAACGGTGACGAGGCATTGGTACAGCTGTTTGAAAGTGCAACAGGTATTAACCTTTCCAACAGTAAAGTACGTTTCCTGGGACGGAGTATGGAACTTGGAGTTTCGGAAGATATGCTTGGCCGTGTATTTGACGGACTTGGCCGTCCAATCGATGACGGTCCGGAAATCCTTCCGGAAGCCCGCATGGATATCAATGGACTCCCGATGAACCCGGCAGCCAGAAGTTATCCGGAAGAGTTTATCCAGACAGGAGTATCTGCCATTGATGGACTGAACACGCTGGTACGTGGACAGAAACTTCCGATTTTCTCTGCTTCCGGTCTTCCACATGCACAGCTTGCGGCACAGATTGCCAGACAGGCAAAGGTACGCGGAACAGATGAACCATTCGCTGTAGTATTTGCTGCAATGGGTATTACTTTCGAAGAGTCCAACTACTTTATCGAAAGCTTCAAAGAAACGGGAGCGATTGACCGTACCGTTCTTTTCATCAACCTTGCAAATGACCCGGCCATCGAGCGTATTTCTACGCCTCGTATGGCATTGACGGCAGCAGAGTATCTTGCATTTGAGAAGAATATGCATGTACTTGTAATCCTGACGGACATTACAAACTATGCAGATGCCCTTCGTGAAGTATCTGCAGCCCGTAAGGAAGTTCCGGGACGTCGTGGTTATCCGGGATATATGTATACAGACCTTGCTTCTCTTTATGAAAGAGCGGGACGTCAAAACGGAAAATCAGGAAGTATCACGATGATCCCGATTCTTACCATGCCGGAAGAAGATAAGACCCATCCGATTCCTGACTTGACAGGATATATTACAGAAGGCCAGATCATTTTAAGCCGTGACCTTTACAGAAAAGGAATTCAACCTCCGATCGATGTTCTCCCGTCTTTGTCACGTCTGAAAGACAAAGGTATCGGGGAAGGGAAGACACGTGCGGATCATTCCAATACGATGAACCAGCTTTTCTCCGCATATGCACGAGGAAAAGAAGCAAAAGAGCTTATGGTCATCCTCGGAGAAGCAGCTTTGACAGAAATCGATCTGATCTATGCAAAATTTGCCGATGCATTTGAAAAAGAATATGTATCCCAGGGATACAACACAGACCGATCCATTGAAGAAACTTTGGAAATTGGCTGGAAACTGCTTTCCATTCTGCCGAGAAGTGAACTGAAACGTATTGATGATAAATATCTGGATATGTATTATGGCAAATAGAAATGGGGGTGAACTGGTTTGGCATCTACACAGGTAACACCAACCCGTATGGAACTCACGCGGTTAAAGAAAAAATTAGTCACTGCTACAAGAGGCCATAAACTTTTGAAAGATAAACGTGACGAGCTGATGCGTCAGTTCCTTGATCTTGTAAGAGAAAATATGGAACTCCGTAAGAAAGTGGAAGCGGGCATCAAGTCGGCAAATAAAAATTTTGTCATTGCAAAAGCAGGAATGTCACAGGCAACATTAAGAACTGCTTTGATGATGCCGAAACAATCTGTGGAACTTTCGGTAGGACAGAAAAATGTCATGAGTGTGGATACTCCGGTTTTCGATACAAAGACAAGGACGTCAGATGCGAATGATATCTATTCTTACGGTTTCGCTTTCACATCAAGTGATTTGGACGGAGCGGTAAAATCACTTGCGGATATTTTCCCGGATATGCTAAAACTTGCGGAAACAGAAAAATCCTGTCAGCTTATGGCAGCGGAAATCGAAAAGACAAGGAGACGTGTAAACGCTTTGGAGCACGTTATCATTCCGGAAACACAGGAAAACATCAAGTATATTACGATGAAACTGGATGAGAATGAACGAAGTTCTCAGATCAGACTGATGAAAGTAAAAGACATGATGCTGGAAGAAGCACATCATTACAAAGAGCGTCAGGTTCAGTGATCCTGACAAAATAAAAAAGAGGGAATCTCCCGGATCATGGCTATAATCCGGGAGATTCCCTCTTTTACTTTTGTTTGATGATATATTTCTTTTCGATTTTCCGATAGCTTTTGATAAGCCATATCGTTCCAATGCATATGGAAAGTGACATAACAACAGCCGAAATAACAGGAAACCAGATAAATGTGATACCGGTTATAAAAAGGGGAACGGAATAGATTTTCCAGATATGGGCAAGTTCTTTGTTATATGCAGGGATATCCAGACATCTGTCCTTTGGGATTTCATCACCGGACCAGAAATGGACAGGGTAATCGGCGTGCGTCGCATGACCGCCGATGGCATAGAACAGGGCACCGCATCCCCAGGTAATAAAAATCCAAAATACATCCATTACGATTTCCTCTTTGGACATAAAAAACACTCCTTTCGAAAGAGAATGATTCGCATTTTCAACAGCTTGCGATGACTACTGCAATCATACCGAAAAATCCTCCTAGTATTATGACGAATAAAGAATAAAGCAGACTGGCTGTTGCAGTGGAGATGAGGATATTTCCAAGAATGAGAAGAAGTCCGAGCATCATAAGGAAAATATATCCTGTCTTGTATCCGCGAACGGGGTGGCCGAGGCTTTTATCCATAAAAGAGGAACATTTTTCTTTCGGAAGCAGCCGAAGGACAACACCACAGGCAAAGAGGATGATACCGCAAATCAGGAAGCCCAGACGACCTTCTGAGTCCGGGAAACCGAGAAAAGACGGAAGAGGAGAAACACTGTAATCGTATGCCTGATAAATCCAGCCGCAAGTCAGCAAAAAGAGCAAAGCGGAAACAACAGAAACAGAAAGCAGAAACAACGTATCCATTGCCTTGTCTGAAAAAGGTCTGGACAGATATCCAGAAACACGCACACATTGATAGGTAATAAAAGAAAGCAAAAGAAAACATACAGGACATACAAGAAGTTCCCACTTGCTTCCGATCCGGTCTGATTGTCCGTTTGTCCAGTGTACCGGAATTTGGTCGGGGAGGATAAAAATTCCGATACAGGCAGCAATGAGAGGAAGGAGAGAAACAATAATTGTCAGAAAAAGTTTATATTTATGCTTCATAGAAAATCCCCCTTTTCTTAACAACAGTCTAGCATATTTTGTGAAAAATATGTTGTATTTCAAGTGTGATTTTCTGTCTTTTGTGATAGAAAAAGAAAACAAGTTGCAAAAGGCTGATTTTGGCATATGGTAAAGTATAGTATATCAGATGGGAAGTGCAGACGATATGGAACACAAATTACCTTATTATATGGCTTATCCGAAGGATTTTAAAGACTATGATGAAGAAAAAAGAGAAAGAAGAGATCTGGAATATATGAAAAGCATGTATCCGATCACGGCAAAGAAGGTATTGCCGTATGTAGAAGAAGAATGTGACCGGATGGAATACGAAGGAAGCATGATATACGATGAGTATCCGGATCGTCTGATGCTGTATCTGATGTCCGGCAGGATTTATGACAGGATGGAAGAAGACGAAAAACGGGATATGAAACAGGAAGTGGAAGAAAACCGGCAGATGGATATGCAAAGCTACAGAAAACAAAAAAGAGAATCCTCTTCCATGGATATCATTGAGCTCCTTTTATACCATGAAATTTTAAGAAGAAGATGTAAATATAGAAAACAGTGCAGGAGGTATTATTGATTTTCACAAAGATATCAATTTTAATCTTGAAAAAAAGTTTTACAAACAGTGATTTTGTGTTATACTAAATCAGTAAGAATGTCTTTTGTGAATAGAATGTTAACGAATGATGAAGTTAAACAGATTAAAATAAATACGAATACGATTGAAAGTAGTCGAGGTGTGATATGGAGCAATATATTATTAAGGGTGGAAATCCGCTTGTGGGAGAAGTTGTGATAGGCGGAGCAAAGAATGCGGCACTGGCAATTTTGGCAGCTGCGATAATGACGGATGAAACAGTCCATATTGATAATCTTCCGGATGTGAATGATATCAATGTTTTACTGGAAGCAATGGAAGGAATCGGAGCACAGATCCAGAGAACGGATCGTCATACGGTAAAGATCAACGGTGGTTCTGTACATGATTTCAATATTGATTATGATTATATAAAAAAGATCAGAGCATCTTACTATCTTTTGGGTGCTTTGCTTGGAAAATACAGACATGCAGAAGTTGCACTTCCGGGAGGATGCAACATCGGAAGCCGACCGATCGATCAGCATCTGAAGGGATTTAGGGCACTTGGTGCCGAAGTGGAGATTGAACACGGAAAGATCATTGCAGATGCACAAAAGCTTGTAGGAAGCCACATTTATTTTGACGTTGTAAGTGTCGGGGCGACGATCAATGTCATGATGGCGGCATCCATGGCGGAAGGCATGACGATTCTTGAAAACGTTGCAAAAGAGCCACATGTAGTAGATGTTGCCAATTTCTTAAACAGCATGGGGGCAAATATCAGAGGTGCGGGAACCGATGTGATCAAGATTAAAGGTGTTTCCAAACTGCATGGGGCGGAATATTCTATTATTCCGGATCAAATTGAAGCAGGCACCTTTATGTTCGGAGCAGCAATCACAAAAGGCGACGTGACTGTATTGAATGTCATTCCGAAACATTTGGAAGCAACGATTGCGAAGCTTCAGGAAATCGGATGCGAAGTTGAGGAGTTTGATGATGCGGTGCGGGTTGTATCAAAAGGTAAGCTTCATCATACACAGGTGAAAACTCTTCCATATCCGGGATTCCCGACGGATATGCAGCCTCAGATGGGGGTGGCATTAGCTCTTTGTGAAGGAACAAGTACAATTACGGAAAGCATTTTTGAGAATCGCTTTAAATATCTTGATGAGCTTGCAAGAATGGGCGCGATATCTAAAATAGAAGGAAATTCGGCAACCATCGAAGGAGTAGAGGGATTTTCCGCGGCCAGAGTCAGTGCACCGGATTTGCGTGCAGGAGCGGCTCTTGTACTTGCAGGTCTTGCAGCAGACGGTATTACGATTGTAGATGACATTGTGTATATCCAGAGAGGGTACGAATGTTTCGAAGAGAAATTGAGAGAACTGGGTGCTGAGATAGAAAAAGTATCAAGCGAAAAAGAAATCCAGAAATTCAAACTGAAAGTAAGTTAGAAGTGTCGGGGATGCAGGCAGTAAGACTGTATCCCTGTTGTTATGTTCGGAAAAAGATCGGAATATCCCTTGACAGAATATTGTGGGGAGTGTTATCATTTCGTATGGTAACAAACAAATCAATAATTTTATATTTTCTCTTATTCAGAGTGGTGGAGATACATAGGATCTAAGAAGCCACGGCAACCCCGGAAACGGAAGGTGCCAGCCTGAGCGAGTAATCGAACAATAAGAGGATTGATATATCGTGAAATATAACAGTCCGCTTATGGTGGGCTGATTTTTTTGCACTTCCACAGGTAAATGCGGATGATCACGCGGCCGGTGGAATCGGTCAATCCACATGAGAGAAAAAGAAAGGAAGGAAACATGGAAAAATTATTATTTACTTCTGAGTCAGTAACAGAGGGGCATCCGGATAAAGTCTGCGATGCGATTTCAGATGCAATTCTTGATGCTTTAATGGAACAGGATCCGATGAGCCGTGTGGCATGTGAAACATGCACCACAACAGGTCTTGTTATGGTTATGGGAGAGATTACAACAAACGCATACGTTGACATTCAGAAAATTGTCCGTGATACAGTAAGAGAAATCGGATATACAAGAGGAAAATTCGGCTTTGATGCCGATACATGCGGCGTTCTGGTTGCGATCGATGAGCAGTCCTCCGATATTGCCATGGGTGTAGATAAAGCTCTGGAAGCAAAAGAACATACCATGTCAGAGGAAGAAATCGAGGCCATCGGTGCAGGAGATCAGGGAATGATGTTCGGTTATGCGGTAAATGAAACAGAAGAGTATATGCCGTATCCGATCGCTCTTGCACATAAGCTGACAAAGCAGCTTACAAAAGTAAGAAAGGACGGTACATTATCTTACTTGAGACCGGACGGAAAATCTCAGGTTACCGTAGAATATGATGAAAACGGAAAACCGAGCCGTTTGGAAGCGGTTGTTTTATCTACGCAGCATGATCCGGCAGTGACACAGGAACAGATTCATGAAGATATTAAAAAATATGTATTCGGACCTGTTCTTGATCCGAAGATGATCGATGAAAATACAAAGTTTTTCATTAACCCGACAGGACGTTTCGTGATCGGAGGACCTCATGGGGACAGCGGTCTGACAGGGCGTAAGATCATTGTTGATACATACGGCGGAATGGCACGTCACGGCGGCGGTGCTTTTTCCGGCAAAGACTGTACAAAAGTTGACCGTTCCGGTGCATATGCAGCACGTTATGTGGCAAAGAACATTGTGGCGGCAGGGCTTGCCGACAGATGTGAAATCCAGCTTTCTTACGCAATCGGTGTTGCACAGCCGACATCGGTATGGGTAGATACATTCGGAACAGGAAAACTTTCAGATGAAAAACTGGTAGAGATTGTTCGTGAAAACTTTGACTTAAGACCGGCAGGAATTATCAAAATGCTGGATTTAAGACGCCCGATCTACAAACAGACATCAGCATACGGACACTTTGGACGTAATGATCTGGATCTTCCGTGGGAAAAACTTGATAAGGTTGAAATACTGAAAAAATATTTATAAAAAGTTTAGAAAATTTTAGGAGCGCTTACGTGTGGGGCGCTCCTTTTCATGTTATACTGTATACAGGACTTTTTACGGGAGAGGAAGAATTGTTTTGAAATTAAAGACAAGACTTATCATTTCATTTGTTATTATCACGATCCTGCCGGCAGTATTGACAGGGCTTGTAGTATGGTGTGTGGCACGGTATCAAGTAAATGCCATCGAAAAGGCTTATGGAATTTCCGGACATCAGTACAGGCAGTTTGAACAGTCTATCAGTACCTTGAATCAGATACCGGAAGTTCATGAGTTCATAATAAGCATGGCGGTCAGTGTGATGCTGATTTTGGCTTTGACAGCGATGCTGATGGTATTATGGATCTACGGAAGTTTATTGCGCCCGATTGAAAAGATGGAGATTGCGGTTAAGAGCATTACGGAAGGAGAGCTGGATTTTGAACTTCATCCGGAAAAGGACGATGAGATCGGACAGCTTTGCCAGGATATTGAAACCATGCGCCGCAGATTAAAAGAAAATGCAGAGGAAAAGTTAAAAAACGATAAAGAAAACAAAGAACTGATCAGCAATATCTCCCACGATCTGAAGACTCCGATTACTGCGATCAAAGGATATGTAGAGGGAATCATGGACGGAGTGGCAGATACACCGGAAAAGATGGATCGGTATATAAAGACGATCTATAATAAAGCCAATGAGATGAATACGCTGATCAATGAGTTGACTTTATATACGAAGATTGATACAAATCGAATTCCATACAATTTTAGTCCGGTCCTGGTCAATGACTACTTTAATGATTGTGCGGAAAATCTTTCGTCAGAGCTTGAGAGCCAAGGTGTGGAATTTGGATATTTCAATTATGTGGACAGCGATATCAAGATCATTGCGGATGCAGAACAGATTATGCGGGTTGTGAACAATATTATCAGCAATTCTTTAAAATATATGGATAAGGACAGACCGCGTATCAATTTAAGAGTAAAAGATGTGGGGGATTTTATCCAGGTTGAACTGGAAGACAACGGAAAAGGGATTGAAGCCAAAGATCTTCCGTATATTTTTGATCGGTTTTACAGAACGGATGCTTCCCGCAATTCTTCCAAGGGAGGAAGCGGCATCGGTCTTTCCATTGTAAAGAAGATTATTGAAGAGCATGGTGGAAAGATATGGGCGACCAGTAAACCTGGAACGGGAACGGTAATGTATTTTGTAATCCGTAAATATCAGGAGGTACCAATATATGAGTAGAATATTTATAGTAGAAGATGAAGAAGCAATCGCTGATTTAGAAAGAGATTATCTGGAACTCAGCGGTTTTGAAGTAGAAGTTGCAAATGACGGAGAAACAGGGTTGAGAAAAGCCCTCGAAGAAGATTATGACCTTTTGATCCTGGATTTGATGCTTCCGGGGGTAGATGGGTTTGAGATCTGCAGAAAGGTACGGGATGCCAAGGATATGCCAATCATCATGGTATCAGCGAAAAAAGACGATATTGATAAGATCAGAGGGCTTGGACTTGGAGCAGACGATTATATCACAAAACCTTTCAGTCCAAGCGAGTTGGTGGCAAGAGTCAAAGCACATCTTGCAAGATATGAAAGGTTGATCGGAAGCCATGTGGAAGAAAATAAAATAATTGAAATCCGTGGATTGAAGATTGATATAACAGCAAGAAGAGTGTGGGTAAACGGAGAAGAAAAACCATTTACAACAAAAGAATTTGATCTTCTTTCTTTCCTTGCAAGCCATCCGAACCACGTGTATACAAAAGATGAACTGTTCAGTGAAATCTGGGATATGGAATCGGTCGGCGATATTGCAACCGTAACGGTACATATTAAAAAGATCAGAGAAAAGATCGAGTATGATACGTCAAAACCACAGTATATTGAAACAATATGGGGCGTTGGTTACAGATTTAAAGTTTAAGAGGGGTGAACTATGAATACGGGATATCAGGATATAAACGCAGATGTTATTGATAAATGGTGTGAGGACGGATGGATTTGGGGACAGTCAGTTTCTCATGAGATTTATGAAAAAGCACGGCATGGAGAATGGAATGTCCGACTGACTCCGGTAAAGCCGGTTCCAAAAGAATGGTTTGGAATTTTAAAAGGAAAGAAAATACTGGGTCTGGCCAGCGGAGGAGGGCAGCAGATTCCTATTTTTACG
This sequence comes from uncultured Drancourtella sp., assembly GCA_937880845.1. Lineage (GTDB taxonomy): Bacteria > Bacillota > Clostridia > Lachnospirales > Lachnospiraceae > Sellimonas. The sequence continues at coordinate 33,552 of CALFLL010000074.1, read as the reverse complement.
GCATTGGGAGCACAGTGTACGGTATTGGATTATTCTTCGAAACAATGTGAAAGCGAGAGGATGGTAGCTGAAAGAGAACAATATCATGTGGAAATTATACAGGCAGATATGACAAAGCCACTGCCGTTTGAAGATGAAACGTTTGATATGATTTTCCACCCGGTTTCAAATTGTTATATAGAAAAGGTGGAACCTGTTTTCAAAGAATGTTATCGTGTGTTAAAAAAGGGCGGGAAGCTGCTTGGAGGATATGATATCGGTATCAACTATATTTTTGACGACAAGGAAGAATGTCTGGTCCATGCATTGCCTTTTAATCCTTTGAAAGATAAGAAACTGTACGAAGAATGTATAAAAAATGACTGGGGAATCCAGTTCTCACACACACTGGAAGAACAGCTTGGGGGACAGATAAAATCAGGATTTCATATAACGGATTTATACGAAGATACCAATGGAGAAGGAAATCTGCACGAGCATCATGTACCGTCTTTTGTTGCTGTATGTGCGGTTAAATAAAAATTACCCGGAAAAAATCCGGGTGATTTTTTCTTTTAATAAAATTTCAGGAAAAGAACCGGACGGAGGTGTTGACACGAAAGGTTTTATATAATACTCTTTTATTCGATGAAAAATAGAAAGTCATAAGGGGTTAGAAATGAGCAGAAAAAAGAAAAGAAGAAGCACACGGGCAAGATGGATTTTGGGAATCTCCTGTATGCTGGTGTCTGCAATGGCATTTGCGGCTGTTATCTTTTTCAGTCAGGCAGGCCTGGAGGAGAAACCGGTAGAAAAAGATAACAACACAAAAGCAAAAAACGAGGAGAGTCAAGAAGAAACAAAAGAGAATCAAAAAGAAATACAAAGTGTGTTAGAAAAAATGACTTTGGAAGAAAAAGTTGCCCAGATGTTTGTTATCACGCCGGATGCACTCACAGGAGTGGAAGGAACTTACAGAGTAGGAGATGTTACGAAGGCTGCGTATGAAGAACGGCCGGTGGGCGGTCTGATCATGATGGGAGGAAATTTGAAATCACCGGATCAGATCAAAGAGTGGAATCGTGCCATAGAAGAATTAAGCAAAGAGAAAACCGGAGCAGTACCATTCCTTTCGGTTGATGAAGAAGGAGGAACTGTTGCACGTATTGCGGGAAACGAAGCGTTTGGAATTGAAAATGTCGGGAATATGGAAGATATCGGTGCATCCGAAGACGGCAGAAATGCATATGATGCGGGGAAAACGATCGGCTCCTATTTAAAGGAACTTGGATTTAATATGAATTATGCACCGGTTGCCGATTTATGGACCAATCAGGAAAATACAATGATGAAAGAGCGTTCCTTTGGTTCGGAACCAAAACTTGTAGCCGAAATGGTGGAGCAGGAGATCAAAGGGCTTCACAGTGAGGGCATTTATACGGTTACGAAACATTTTCCGGGACATGGAGATACATCGGGAGATTCACATGACGGAACGGTTTATTCGGAATGTACGGAAAAACAGTTAAAAAACAGAGAACTGATTCCGTTTGAATCTGCAATAGAGGCAGGGACGGAATGTGTCATGGTAGGGCATCTCTCACTTCCAAATATTGTTGATGATAAAATCCCGGCGTCACTTTCTGAGAAAGTTGTGACGGAAATGCTTCGGAAAGATTTGAAATTTGATGGTTTGGTATTTACGGATGCCATGAATATGAAAGCAATTACCGAAAGCTATTCTTCAGAGGAAGCAGCGGTTTTAGCCGTTCGGGCGGGAGCAGATGTAATTCTGATGCCGGAAGATTTTGAAGAGGCATATGAGGGAATTTTAAATGCAGTAAATTCGGGAGATATATCAGAAAAAAGAATCAATGAGTCGGTAGAACGGATTTTAGAAGTGAAATTGGGGTTGAAAGAGAAGTAGAAGAAACGCGAAGGAGAAGACGATGATCACAAGTACTTCAAATCAAAAAGTAAAACATATATTAAAGCTTCAGAAAAAAGCGAAAGTACGAAACGAAGAAGGTGTCTTCCTTGTGGAAGGCCTTCGGATGATGAAAGAAGTTCCGAAGGACAGGGTAACGGAAGTTTATGTTTCAGAAACCTTTTTTGGAAAGAACACAGAAGTTTTAAAGGGATTGGAAGAAAAGACGGAAATAGTAAGCGATAAAGTATTTGAGTATGTGTCCGACACAAAAACACCTCAGGGGATTCTCGCTGTAATAAAGAAAGAACAGCATGATTTTGAGGAATTGCTTCAGGAGAAAAACGGTCAAAAACCATTGTTGATCGTGCTTGATAATCTTCAAGATCCGGGGAATGTAGGAACAATCGTGCGTACTGCAGAAGGAGCAGGAGCTACGGGAATTATCATGAGTAAAGATTGTGTGGATTTGTATCAGCCGAAAACAATTCGTTCCACAATGGGTTCCATATACAGGATGCCGGTGGTTTATACAGAAGATTTGCAGGAAGCAATTCGACAGATGAAAGCTTGCGGAATCATTTCCTATGCAGCTCATTTAGATGACAGTTGCTTTTATGATAAACCGGATTATACAAAGGGAACGGCATTTCTGATAGGAAATGAAGGAAACGGATTAAGAGATGAAATCTGTGCCAGGGCAGACCGGAAAATCAAAATCCCAATGCACGGACAAGTGGAATCACTGAATGCAGCTATGGCAGCCGGGATATTAATGTATGAGGCGTGCAGGCAGAGAAGAAAATAGGACATAAGAACATCCCACCGGAATATTCCGGTGGGATGTGTTGTTTTGCTGTAAATGGTTGTTATTTAAATTATTTTTCTTCGTCTTTTTCAGCAACCAGTTTGTTTAATGGTTTGCATAAGAAGAACATGATAACTGCACATACAAAAGCTACGATAGCGAATGTAACGAATACCGGGAAGTTACCCATTTTTTCAACAACCTTACCTGTCTGTCCGTTGATTGTTGAAGCTACGAATGTAGCACATGTCCAGATACCGATTAATAAAGAGAGGTATTTCTTTGGAGCGAATTTACTTACGAAAGAGTTACCAAGTGGTGAGAAGCAAATTTCGCCGACTGTAAGGAAGATACCAAATAAGAAGATTAACCATACGCTTCCTTTCTGGCTAGCCGGTGCACCAACTCCACGGAATACTTCTGTAAGGATTAACATTACATAAGCTAATCCAAGGAATACGAATGATAATGTAACTTTCTGGAACATTGTTAAGTCACCCTGCGGTCTCTTGGCAAGTTTAGCCCAAAGTTTGGCAGCTGCAAGACTTAAGAAGATACAAAGCAGACCGTTCCATGTTGTTGTTAAGTGTGCCGGAGATAATGTAAATCCGCCAACGGATCTGTCGATGAAGTCTTCCAGATATACTGTAAGCACGATATCCTGCTGATAGTAAGCGAGCCAGAAAATTACAGAAAGGAAAGATACAAGGATGATTGCGATAACACCTTTTTTCTCCTGTTTTGTAAGAGGAGCTGTAGATTTTTCTTTTGCTTCTTTCTGTTCCATACCGATAACATTTCCCTGTGTATCTGTAAGGTATTTGAAAGGTTTGATACCCTGACCCTGAAGGAGTTTGTAGGATAATGTGAAGAGTACACCACCAACGATTACGAGGATACCGCTGAGAAGAAATACCTGACGGAATCCTAATACATCACCTTTTGCAAATGTTGTCATATATAATGTAGCGCAAATCATTGAACCAAAGAAAGATCCGATGTTTACGAAAGAATACTGGATAGAGAATGCTGAATCCAGTTTTTCCGGATCGTCAAACAGACGTCCGATGATAGCTGCAAGGTTTCCTTTAAAGAAAGCTGTACCGATAGCCACTACGATGATCATCGCATATACCATCGGGACACTGTAAGCCTGCCATCCAAGGAAATATCCGATTCCCATGACAAGACATCCAAGAGAAACAGCATAACGTGCACCGATAAAACGGTCACAGATCCAACCACCGGCAATAGGTGTTAAATATGTAAGAGATGTTAATAATGCTGCGATAGGCCCCGCTTCTCCAAGACTAAGACCAAGTCCGCCTTCTGCAACTGCTTTTGTAAGGAAAAGAGCTAAAAGCGGTTTTGTACCATAGAAAGCAAAACGTTCAAATGTGTAAGTGATACAGCAAATGTAAAAGGCAATAGGATAGCCTTTTTTCTTTGTTGCCTGTTCCATAATATTAAGTCCTCCAATTTTTAAATTTTATGGTTTTTCTCCTATGTAATAAATATTGTGTCCGCCTTACGGCGAATCAACATAACCTTCCGACCCTCCTTTTCAAAATTATAGAATAAATATTGTTAGCGATTAGTCTTATAAGCTACTATATGCAAAAGAAACAAGAATTTTCACCTGTTGCATAACTCTACTATTTTATCGCCTTAATGTATTAATCTTAACACAATCTTTATCATATTACAAATAAAAAAATTAACAAAATTTATAGAATTATAAGAAATTTTACAGTTTCGTATAAATAACAACAAAGAAAAGCAATATCACTAAAAAATGCAGACAGGTTCTTTTATTCCGACACATGACTAGAGAACGAATAAAATATCAAAATCTGAAGAATGTATATTCAAACATAGCAAGAATTCTAAAAATGAAAGCAAGAAGAAAATTGACGAATCAGATATGATTTCGTATGCTTATAATATAGATTCAGTAAATTTTAACATTGAGAGAGGAGAATGAATGTGAAAGAGTGTACGAGTGGTAGAGTGACAATACCTACAGATGTTGATGTGGTACCGGAAACACTGGAACTGGTGAAGCGCTGGGGAGCAGATGCGATTCGTGATTGTGACGGGACAGATTATCCGGAAGAATTAAGAAACGTAGATGCAAAAGTATATTCTACATATTATACAACAAGAAAAGATAATGAATGGGCAAAAGCAAATCCGGATGAAATCCAGCAGATGTATATCATGACACCATTTTATACTGCAGTAGAAAGTGAGCTGTCTATTCATCTGATGAACCATTTGTATCCGGACATGCTGAAGGTAAACGACCATGATGACATTACAAGATGGTGGGAAGTCATTGACCGTACAACGGGAGAAGTGGTCCCTGTAAGTGAATGGGATTATAGCTCCGAAACAGGTGATGTGACGATTCATAATGCAAAAGAATTCCATGATTATACGGTAAGTTTTCTTGCTTATATCATGTGGGACCCGGTACATATGTACAATGCGGTTACAAACGGATGGACAAACTTTGAAAAGCAGATTACATTTGATGTTCGTCAGCCGAAGACACATAAATATTCAATGGAACGTCTGCGCAAATATATCAAAGATAACCCACATGTGGACGTACTTCGTTATACAACATTTTTCCATCAGTTCACATTGATCTTTGATGAACTGGCAAGAGAAAAATATGTAGACTGGTATGGATATTCTGCATCTGTAAGTCCATATATCCTGGAACAGTTTGAAAAAGAAGTAGGGTATAAATTCCGCCCGGAATATATCATTGATCAAGGATACATGAACAATACTTATCGTATCCCGTCCAAAGAATTTAAGGATTTCCAGGCATTCCAGAGAAGAGAAGTTGCCAAACTTGCAAAAGAAATGGTAGACATCACACATGAATGCGGAAAAGAAGCAATGATGTTCCTGGGAGATCATTGGATCGGAACAGAGCCATTTATGGACGAGTTCAAACAGATTGGTCTGGACGCTGTTGTGGGAAGTGTCGGAAACGGATGTACACTTCGTCTTATCAGTGACATCGAAGGTGTAAAATATACAGAAGGAAGATTCTTGCCGTATTTCTTCCCGGATACATTCCACGAAGGCGGAGATCCGGTAAAAGAAGCAAAAGTAAACTGGGTAACGGCAAGACGTGCAATCCTTAGAAAACCGATTGACCGTATCGGATACGGCGGATATCTGAAACTCGCCATGGAATTCCCGGAATTCATTGATTATGTAGAAAGCGTATGCCAGGAGTTCCGTACATTATATGACAATATCAAAGGTACAACACCATACTGTATTAAGAAGGTAGCTGTATTAAACTGCTGGGGTAAAATGCGTGCATGGGGAAATCATATGGTTCATCATGCAATCTATTACAAACAGAACTACTCTTATGCAGGAATCATCGAAGCACTCAGCGGTGCGCCGTTTGATGTGAAATTCATCAGCTTTGACGATATCAGAAACAATCCGGCAATCCTTGATGACATCGATGTTATCTTAAATGTAGGAGATGCAGATACGGCATATACAGGCGGGGAAAACTGGACAGATGAAACTATCGTAACAGCCATTAAGAAATTTATCTACAATGGCGGTGGATTTATCGGTGTCGGTGAACCGGCGGCTCATCAGTATGAAGGACATTTCTTCCAGCTTGCTACTGTTATGGGTGTAGAAAAAGAAACAGGATTTACATTAAATGTAGATAAATATAATTGGGATGAACATGAACACTTCATCAAAGAAGACTGCACAAAAGAAATTGACTTCGGAGAAGGAAAGAAAAATATTTACGCACTTGACGGAACAACCATTCTTGTACAGAGAGATAAAGAAGTGCAGCTGGCAGTAAACGAATTCGGAAAAGGTCGTTGTGTCTATATCAGCGGTCTTCCGTATAGCTTTGAAAACAGCCGTCTGTTATATCGTTCTATCATCTGGTCTTCCCATGATGAAGAAAATCTGCATAAATGGTTCAGCACAAACTTCAACGTAGAAGTACACGCATATGTGAAAAATGGTAAGTATTGTGTAGTAAATAATACATATGAACCACAAAGCACAACAGTATACAAGGGAGACGGAACAAGCTTTGACCTTGACCTGGATGCAAATGAAATTATCTGGTATGAAATTTAATTTTGAACAGGAAAATTAGAAAAATGTCTGTGGGCACGCCCACAGACATTTTTTCGGATTTATGGATTTACCGCATGAGGTAATGTAACCGGATGAGGACGTCCCGCAATCAAACGTGTGCCGTCACATGAGCCGTCCGGACGGTCTTTTAATATAGAAATGAGGTGGTTTCGCAATACAGAAATTCTGTTTTGGCAGGAAGGCTCCTGTATCAGATCGTGAAGTTCGTGAGGATCTTCTTTCAGGTTGAAATACTGCTCCTGTCCGGTATATGAATGCCAGATAAATTTATCTGTTTCGGAAACAATCCAATGGTTGGAAAATTCCCCATAAGAATGTTCTCCATGAAGCCATGGGCGAACAGATGATTCAGGATTTTTGGTAAGAGGGAGAAGACTGACTCCGTCGACGGTATCCGGTATGTCTGCACCTGCAATTTCCAAAAGGGTTGGCATGATATCCCGCAGTTCCACAACAGCATGGCATACACCGGAAGATTTCAAATCCGGAAGCACATTTTTACCGGCGGCAATAAGAAGAGGAATCCGGCAGCTGCCTTCATAGGGGCGGGATTTCCTAAACATATGGTGATCACATAGTTCTTCCCCGTGATCAGAAGTAAAGATGATAACAGAATCATCATATACTTCCTGTTCAACCAGTGCCATGATAAGACGGCCGATTTGATGATCCAGATGGGTGATGCAGGCGTAATAACCAATTTGTGCTTGTCTTACAAGTTCCGGGTCGAGCGGACCGGTTTTTGAGTCGAAAATACGGCCGTCACGCTTGAGGTATTCGTCTGTTTCCCAGTCTCCCACAAATGGCGGGCGAAGATTTTTATCTTTATATAGATCGAAATAGTATTGCGGTGCATCAAACGGAGGGTGAGGACGTAAGTAGGAAGCCATTAAAAAGAAAGGCTTTCCGGGATCACGCCTACGTAAGAAATCAAGGCTTCGGTCTGTTACCCAGTTGGTAGGATGATATTTTTCTTCATAGATCCATGGGCGTGACACATAACCGTTACAGTCAAGACCTGTGTCGGTCACGTCGGCAGACACTCCCAATTCCTGTTTCAGCCAGTAAAAATAATCATCCGCAACAAACTGTGACTGCTGATACGGCACACCGGCATAGCGGGCAGCATGGAGATAGCCGTCATGGAGATCCACATTATGAAATCCAAGATAATTTCTCAAAGGATGCACATGCATTTTCCCGACACATTGTGTATAATAACCGGCTTTGGAAAGCTCTCCCGCCATGGTATGAGAATAATTCCACGGAATATTATCTTCATAGCCAAGTCTTCCGTGATGAAACTGCTCCCTTCCGGTATGCAGTGCGGCACGTGCCGCGATACAGCTTGGACAGGCACTGTATGCATGGTCGAAGAAGACGCCTCTGGATGCCAAAGTATCCAGATATGGAGTTTTGACATCGGGATGCCCGGCATATCCGAGACAGTCTCCGCGCAGTTGGTCTGTCATGATAAAAACAATATTAGGCTGTTTCATAGTTTACACTCCTGTTCTGTCTGTTAAATGGTTCTTTCGAATGATTCAACAATAATACAAACAGGCGTGAAAAGCAAGTTATAATAGAATAAGAGAAAAATGTGTGGAAGAGGCTCTGAAAAAGAGGTATAGTAAATAGCAGAGAAAAGAGAAAGGAATAAAGAGTATGGTTATATTTTTCTTGGCGGTAAGTCTTCTTTCCTGTGCCATCGGTTCTATATGTGGAATCGGCGGAGGAGTAATCATAAAACCTGTTCTGGATGCAACAGGGATCATGAGTGTAAGCAGCATTAGCTTTTTATCCGGATGTACGGTATTTGCGATGTCTGTCGTGTCGGTGTATAAAAATATTAAGGCAGGATCGGCAAAATTAAACATCAAAACAGCAACCGCTTTGGCGGTGGGAGCTGCCATCGGAGGAATTGCCGGAAAAAGTATGTTCCAGATGATGAAACAAAAAGTAGGAAATGAAAATCTGGTTGGTATGACCCAGGCAATCGTGTTGATCATCATCACATTTGGAACGTTGATTTATACGATTTATAAAAAAAGGATACAGACAAAAAAGTATGATCAAATATGGCTTTGTATCGTGATCGGTATCCTGCTTGGGATTATGTCAAGTTTTCTGGGAATCGGCGGAGGACCGATCAATCTTGTGGTACTGGCATACTTTTTTTCTATGTCTACAAAAGAAGCGGCACTGTGTTCTCTTTATATTATCATGTTTTCTCAGTTTACGAGTATTACACAGACCATCGTGACAGGAACAATCCCGAATGTCAGAGTGTCTTATTTCCTTTTTATGGTAGCAGGGGGGATACTTGGAGGAACGATCGGAAGCAGGATCAATAAGAAAATCAGTGAAGAAAATGTAAATAAATTGTTTATCTTTTTGATGGCTGTCATTATTCTGATCAACATTTATAATGTATTCCGATTCGCATCTATATAAAAAGACTCTCCATACATATCAAGGAGATATGTGCGGAGAGTTTTTAAGTTTATTTTTGTCCGGCGGTTATTTCGGAATTTGTATGAAGCTGTCGATATTTTACAGGAGTAATACCATAGGTTTTGCGGAAAGCCTGTGTAAAGTAAGACTGAGAGGAAAATCCGGTGGCAGAAGAGATATAAGCGATGGAGTGGTTGGATGTTTCCAGAAGGGTTTTTGCCACTTCCAGCCGGTGGTTGTTCAAATACTGGATCGGAGACAGACCGGCATACTTTGTAAAAGAATGGACCATATAATATTTATTCATATGGGTTAGGGATGTAAGGGTATCCAATGTAATATGATTGGCATAGTTCATATCCAGATACTCTTTGATCTGAGCACATTCCTTGGTCATTTTTACAGAGTGAATCGGCACAGGAATCAATTTCCATGAACGGATGATCTTAAGAATAAGGATTTCCAGAAGATTTTGGCAAATTTCCTCATGACCGTATTGTGCTTCCTGCATTTCCTGGAACATTTGACGGAAGAGGTCGAGAATATCCGGAAAATTTTTTAGGTTGCATAAGGTGTGCTCGGAATTTTCGCTTTCTGCATCAAGAAAAGAGATTCCGTCTATGGCAAGAACATAGTATTCCAACGGAGCGTACTTGGAAGAACGCTCCGTATGTTCGGTATAAGGAGGCGTGATGATCAGGTCACCGGAAGAAATTGCATAACTGCTTTGTTCAAAAAAGAACGTCCCCTCCCCTTTTACCACAAGAAATAATTCTGTAAAAGCATGTGTGTGTGGAACGCTTTGCCAGTCTCCGTCGTCTTTTGCCGTGGATACAGACAATAATCTTGAATTTAATTTTTTGATATCTTTGGTTTTGATGGAATATTGTCGGTTACTCATTGAAAAACCTCCTCGAAATATGTGGAAAAATTGTGCAAAGTATTCGGGGGAATCTTGTGAATTTAATATTATAATACATAGAGTGCACAAAAAAAGCAAGAAATATAAAAAAGACAGCAAAAGAAAGATAGAAAGGGACAAGGAATAGAGCTATAATGATGATATGATTTAAGAAGGGAGCAAAATCTGGCGAGAACAAACCCTTCCTAAAAAACATGAATGGTAGATGACGCATACCATCTATTTTTTGTATGTATTTATGCCAGGGCGTCAGAGGCAGAGAGAGGAGCTATAGTATGAAAATGAAATTTGTTAAGAAACTGGTTGCTCTGTCACTTGTTTCTGCATTAGCGGTTTCCGGACTTGCAGGATGCGGAAGCAGTGATAAGAAAGACGAAGGAAGCAAAGGCGATGGAAAGACATTAAAAGTAGCTGCATTCAACGGCGGTAATGGGGAACAGATCTGGAAAGATATCGCAGAAGCTTTCGAAAAAGAAAATGAAGGCGTAAAAGTAGAACTTGAAATTTCTTCCGAACTGGATGAAGACTTGACAAAGGATATCAAGAACAAAGATTATCCGGACGTTGTATACTATAATTTGGGACAGGAAAGCGGTTTCACGGAAAACATGCTGAAAGAAAATGCAATCGCTGATATCTCCGATGTATTCGACGATGAATTAAAAGGAAAATTGATCGACGGTATCCTTGACGGTACAGACGTTCAGCCATACGGAGACGGTAAGATTTATCTTGCACCGATCTTCTACACACCAACAGGATTCTGGTATAACAAAAACCTGTTTGAAGGAGCAAACGCAAAATATAAATTACCTACAAACTGGGATGAATTCTTCGCTTTAGGAGATCAGGCTAAGAAAGATGGTGTTTCCTTATTTACATTCCCGCAGTCAGGATATCTGGATGCAACAATCTACTCCATGCTTGAACAGGCAGGCGGAAGAGAATTCTATAACAAAGCATTAAAATATGACAAGAATACATGGACATCCGAAGAAGGAAAGAAAGTTCTTGATACACTTGGAAAACTCGTATCTCCGGAATATACACAGGAAGATACAGTTGCAAATGCAAACTCTGATGGTGGATACAAGATCAACCAGCAGAATGTAATCGACGGAAAAGCATTATTCATGCCAAATGGTAACTGGGTAATGGCTGAAATGGCAAACTCCACACCGGATACATTCTCATGGGGCATGATGCCGGCACCGAAGTGGGCCGGAGACGAAAGCCAGGCTGTTTACATGTTCACAGAACAGATGTGGATTCCGAAAGAAGCTCCAAATATGGATCTTGCCAAGAAGTTTGTTAAATTTATGTACTCTGACACAGTTGTAGATATCTTATTAAACAACAAAACAACAAACAAAGAAACAGGCGAAGAAACGGCAGCACCGGTTGTTGCACCGGTTAAAGGCGCAGCTGACAAACTTCCAGAAGGAACAACAAAAGATGTATATGCAGCTTCCGCAGCAGACGATGTAGTATCTGTTACAGGTACATGGGCAACAACAAAACCAATCGAAGGTCTTGACATGAAGAAAAACGTTTACGGACCGGCTGAATCCATCAACACAGGTGATATGACAGTAGAAGACTGGCAGAAACAGCTTGTTGAAACATGGGAAAAATGTGCCGACAACCTTGAATAGTTTTTAGAATATTACAGCAGTATGGAAAACGGTGAGTTATCATAACTCACCGTTTTTAAAGGAGAAGGAGGAAAAGAATGAACAGAGCAAAAGCACAGAGAAGATTTGTACTTGCATGTCTGGCACCGGCAGTCATTCTGGTTGCTATCTTTATTTTCTATCCAACGATCAATGTATTTAAAATGTCACTGTTCCGTATGGGAGCCATTACAAACACAAGTGAGTTTGTGGGACTTTCCAATTTCAAAACATTGATGAGTGATAAGAACTTTTTGGAAGCAATGCAGAATACGATCCTCATAATCGTGTTGGTAATGATTTGTACGATTGTTCTTGCAATTTTATTTGCAGCACTGTTATCAAGAGGAAAATTTAAAGGAAAAACATTTTTCAGAGTTGTTTTCTACATACCGAACATTCTTAGTATTGTAGTTATCGGAGGTATTTTCGGAGCAATCTATGATCCGAGCAACGGACTTTTAAATACCTTCTTGGAAGCAATCCATTTGGACGGGCTGACTCATAAATGGATGGGAGAACCGGATATCGTTATTTATTCCATTATTTTTGCATTGGTATGGCAGGCAATCGGATATTATATGGTAATGTATATGTCAGGAATGTCTGCAATTCCGGAAGATTTGTATGAGGCAGCATCACTGGACGGATCTTCTGAGGTTCATACATTTTTCAGCGTGACACTTCCGTTGATCTGGACTAACATCAGAACAACACTGACATTCTATATCATCAGTACGATTAACTTAAGTTTCTTGTTTGTTCAGATTATGACGAACGGCGGACCGAACGGAAAAACAGAAGTATTTCTGAATTACATGTATAAACAGGCGTACGGAAATGGTGCGTATGGATATGGTATGGCAATCGGTGTAATTGTATTCTTGTTCTCATTTATTTTGGCAGCTATTGTAAACAAGATCACAGACAGAGAAGTTTATGAAATGTAGGAAGGAGGGCAACAGATATGAATAAAAATAAAAAATCAGGAAATATCGTAAGCAAGATTATCATATATATCGCCCTCATTATCCTGGCGATATCAATCATCGTTCCGGTTGCCTGGGTATTTATGGCCAGCTTCAAGAGAAACTCCGAATTTATCGGTGCGGGAACGAATCCATGGGCACTTCCGAAAGAATGGTTTGTCCAGAACTATCAGGTAGCATTTCAGGATGCACATATGGGAGAATACCTGTTCAATACAATCCTGGTAACAGCACTTGCGTTACTTTTAATCCTTGTGATTGCACTTCCGGCATCTTATGTATTGTCAAGATTTAAATTTAAAGGAAGCAAAGTTTTAAATATTATTTTTATGGCAGGATTGTTCATCAATGTAAACTATATCGTAGTACCGATCTTCTTGATGCTCAGTGACTGGGATTCTGCACTTGGCTTCCAGTTTTTCCTGGATAACCGCCTTATACTGGCACTTATCTACGCATCCTGTCACCTTCCGTTTACGATATATCTGTTAAGCAGTTACTTTAAGACGCTTCCGAAAGGATTTGAAGAAGCAGCATATATCGACGGATGCGGATACTTTAAGACAATGGTAAAAATCATGATCCCTATGGCAAAGCCAAGTATTATCACTGTGTTGTTGTTTAACTTCCTTACATTCTGGAACGAATACATCATTGCATACACCTTAATGGATGAACATGGCACACTGGCAATGGGACTTAAGAACCTGATGGCGGTTGAAAAGACAGCAACAAATTATGGTATCATGTATGCCGGACTTGTCATCGTTATGCTCCCTGTATTGATCTTCTATATTTGTGTACAGAAGAAACTGACAGAAGGTATGACACTTGGTGGTCTGAAAGGTTAGGGGGTATATGGTAATGAATAAGAATGTTGTTAGAAATATCATTATGGTTATCGTGTTTGTCATTTGCCTTGCACTTGTCATCATCGGGCAGAAGAACATCAGCGCAACAGGTCTTATGATGGAGCTTGTCGGACTCATCGGACTTTTAACATTGCTCTTTATCTATAACCATCGTTATAAATAGGATAAAAAAGAAAGAGTTATTACCGGGCATAACACCCTGTAATAACTCTTTTTTTATCTGTGTTTTCTGTCTGCCATTGCCTTAATGGAGGAAGCATATTCGGATGGGGTCATCCCCGTGGTTTTTTTGAACTGCCTGGAAAAATAATGGATGGAAGCATAACCAAGTTGTTCGGAAATCTGAGTGAAATTCATCTTTTCTGTCCGGATCAGTTCTTTTGCAGCATCGACCTTCATCCGGGAAAAATATTCAATGATACCAAGTCCGGTTTTTTTGCTGAAGATGGACTGAAGCTGTGATCTTCCTATCAGATTGTCGCGGCATATTTTTTCGATGGTAATGCGGGAAGAGAGATTCTGGTTCAGGTAAGACACAACCCTGTTAAATACTTCGGTATCTGTGTTTTCTTTTGTGGTCTTATCCGGCTTTTTCCTGCTGTCCGGTATCCGCATGGAAAATTCATTATACTGGCGGTACAGATAGATGATCAGCTGTTCAAGATAAAGCTGGATCAGCTGTCCGGAAGCTGCCGGTGTATTTTTTTTGGTTGTAAGTACGGTTTGATAAGGATCATCCAGTCTTCCTTCCAGAAAATTACCGGCTTCCATGATGATTTGAGCAAGGATACCACGGGCAAAATCATCTGTTCGGAGAATTTTTTTTCGGAAAAAATTCATCATGGGACTTTTGCAGGAAAAGGAAATGACGATCAGGTTTGGTGCGATGTTGCCGTTTGCTTTTACCCAGTGAAATTCATTTGGCTCGTGAAAGACAATCTCACCCCTTTTTAAAGTATGGGTATCATCTCCGGCTCCAATGGAAACTTCGCCTTTATCTACACAGACAAATTCCCAGAAATCATGAGCTTCTCCCGGAAAAGAAAATGTACTCATGTATTCAAAATAATGAAGTGAATATAACTGGTCTATATGCAGTTCCTTTTGAAATCGGATACCTTGATAAGTCATAATAAAAGCCTCCCAAACGGATATATTTTCATAAATAATCATTGTTGTTTCTTTATGTATCATCATACTCTATCAAGACGGAAAATGCAAAGTGAAAATGCAGATAAGACAAATGAAATACGATATAAGATAAAGATTTTTTGAGGGAAGTATCGTACAATACAGATAGATGATAAAAGTCAGGTTTTGACAGATGGCTTATGATCAAAGGAGGACGAAAAATGAAGAAACCAGTTTTAGTAATTATGGCAGCCGGAATGGGAAGCAGATACGGCGGATTGAAACAGATTGATCCTGTTGATAAAGAAGGACATATCATTATGGACTTTTCCATTTTTGATGCAAAACGTGCAGGATTTGAAAAAGTTGTATTTATCATTAAGAAAGAAAATGAAGCAGACTTTAAAGAAGCGGTAGGAAACCGCATGGAAAAAATCATGGATGTAGCTTATGCATACCAGGATCTTCATAATCTTCCGGAAGGATTTGAAGTACCGGAAGGTCGTGTAAAACCATGGGGAACGGCACACGCCGTATTAAGTGCCATTGATGAAGTAGACGGACCGTTTGCAGTCATTAATGCGGATGATTACTATGGACGCCATGCGTTTGAAGTAATTTATAATTATCTCACAACACATGAAGATGATGAAAAATATCGTTATACAATGGTAGGATACCGTCTGAAAAATACAGTTACAGATAATGGTCACGTTGCAAGAGGAATCTGCGAACTGAACAGCGACAAAGAACTTGTTGAAATCAATGAAAGAACAAGAATCGAAAAGAGGGATGGCGGAATCGCTTATTCCGAAGATGACGGAAAAACATGGGTATCCGTAGATCCTGACACACTTGTTTCCATGAATATGTGGGGATTCACAAGAAGCATCCTTGACGAGATCAAAGCAGGATTCCCGGCATTCCTGGAAAAAGGACTGAAAGAAAATCCGATGAAATGTGAATACTTCCTTCCGTCAGTCGTAAGTGAACTGCTCGGAAAAAATCAGGCAACAGTAGCAGTATTGGAGTCTGAAGATAAATGGTATGGTGTTACATACAAAGAAGACAAACCGGTTGTGGTAGAAGCAATCCAGAAATTAAAAGATGCAGGAGTATATCCGCAGAAACTTTGGGAGGACTAAAAACATGGCACGAGTGAATAAAGTTCAGATTGATGAAGCAATCGCAAATTTTCAGTATGAAGGAATGCTTGTTGAGGAGAGACCATACGGCAGCGGTCACATCAACGATACATTTTTACTTGTTTTTGAAATCGCAGAAATGGGAAAAATCAAAGTGATCCTTCAGAGAATGAACAAGGAAATCTTTACAGAACCGGTAGAATTGATGGAAAATATCATCGGTGTAACATCTTACCTTCGTGAGAAGATCATTGAAAACGGAGGAGATCCGGACAGAGAAACATTAAATGTTATTCCGGCGGTAGACGGAAAGCCGTACTTTGTGGATTACAAAGGGGAATATTGGCGTTCTTATAAATTTATTACAGATGCGTCCAGTTATGATAAAGTAGAAAAACCGGATGATTTCTATCAGAGTGCGGTGTCTTTCGGAAACTTCCAGAGACTTCTTGCAGACTATCCGGCAGATACATTACATGAAACCATCGCAGGTTTCCATGATACAAAGGCAAGATTCGAAACATTCAAAAAAGCAGTAGAAGCAGATGTATGCGGACGTGCCAAGAACGTACAGAAAGAAATCGATTTTGTGCTTGCTCATGAAGATGTTGCAAATGTATTTGGTGATCTTCTGGCAAAAGGAGAAATTCCGCTTCGTGTAACACACAATGATACAAAATTAAATAATATCATGATCGACAATGTGACAGGAAAAGGAATCTGTGTTATCGACCTTGATACAGTTATGCCGGGACTTGCCATGAATGATTTTGGCGATTCCATCCGTTTCGGAGCAAGTACGGCAGCAGAAGACGAACAGGATTTAAGCAAAGTTTCCTGCAGCATGGATTTATTTGAAATTTATGTAAAAGGATTCCTTGAAGGATGCGGCGGAAAGCTGACAGAAAAAGAAGTAGAACTTCTTCCTATGGGAGCAAAAGTGATGACATTCGAATGTGGTATGAGATTCCTGACAGATTACCTGGAAGGCGACCATTACTTCAAGATCCACAGAGAAGGTCATAACCTTGACAGATGCCGTACTCAGTTTAAACTTGTGGAAGATATGGAAGCAAAATGGGATATTATGAATGAAATCGTAAAAAAATATCAGAAATAATAACTCATCTATGGTATACTGGTTTTGTAAATTAAGTAGGAACAACTAAAGGAGGAAGGATCATGTCTATTTTAGTAACCGGCGGAGCCGGATTTATCGGAAGCCATACATGTGTAGAATTGTTAAATGCAGGATATGAAGTGGTTGTTGTAGACAATCTGTACAATTCTTCAAAAGAATCTTTAAACAGAGTAGAAAAAATCACAGGTAAAACCGTGAAATTTTATGAAGCGGATATCCGTGACAAAGATGCAATGAATGACATTTTTGATAAAGAAAAAGATGTAGAAGCTGTTATTCATTTTGCGGGATTAAAAGCAGTCGGTGAGTCTGTCGTAAAACCTATCGAATACTATGACAATAATATTGCGGGAACACTTGTACTTTGTGACGTTATGAGAAATCATGGAGTAAAAAACATCATCTTCAGTTCTTCCGCAACAATTTACGGAGATCCTGCATTTATTCCGATTACGGAAGAATGTCCAAAAGGAGTTTGTACAAACCCATACGGCTGGACAAAATGGATGCTGGAACAGATCCTTACAGATCTTCATACGGCTGATCCGGAATGGAATGTTGTATTATTACGTTACTTCAATCCGATCGGGGCACACAAGAGCGGACTGATCGGTGAAGATCCAAAGGGAATCCCGAACAATCTGATTCCATACATTACACAGGTTGCCATCGGAAAATTAGAAAAACTCGGTGTATTCGGAGATGATTATGATACACACGACGGAACAGGCGTACGTGACTATATCCATGTAGTGGATCTGGCCATCGGACATGTTCGTGCTGTAGAAAAACTGAAAGAAAAAGCAGGTGTATCTGTATATAACCTGGGAACAGGAAACGGATATTCCGTATTGGATATGGTAAAAGCTTTCAGTAAGGCATGTGGAAAAGAAATTCCTTATGAAATCAAACCACGCCGTGCAGGAGATATCGCAACATGCTATTGTGATGCGACAAAAGCAAAGAATGAACTTCATTGGGTAGCAGAACGCGGACTGGATGAAATGTGCGAAGATTCATGGAGATGGCAGAGTCAGAATCCAAATGGATACGCAGATAAATAAAATTTAAAAACATATATAACAAAGAAGACTGTATGAGAAAAAGAACTCATACAGTCTTTTTTTACAGGGAAAATCTATTTTGTTTTCATGGTCAAAGATCAGTTCTGATATCTAAGGTTACCTGTGTTCCTCCATTATTTGAATCCGAATTAATAGAAAGGGAAGAGGAATCCCCAAAATAAAGATGAATTCTTTTATAAAGATTTGCCAATCCATAACTTTTTGAAACACTTCCGACAGGTTTATCTTCCTGAAAGGATAATAAAATTTGCTCAATAACATCATCAGGTATACCCTTGCCATTATCCGAAACTTTGATTTTAAAGCCCTGTGCCGTTTTATGAATAGAAATATGGATGGAAATCTTGGCAGAAGTTGTTTCGACGGCATGTTGGACAGCATTTTCTACAAGAGGATGTATGAGAAGTTTTGGTATTAAAATTTTTTGAACCGAAGAATCAATGGAATAATTCCATTCAAGCTTGGAACCAAAACGAAAATGTTCTATTTGCAGATACTCTTCAATAAAATGAATTTCATCCTCTATAGTTATCCAATCATCTGCTTTTAAAATGTATCGAAATAGTCTGGCAAGAGAAAGTAAAATTTGAGAATTTTCCATATCCCCCTTTTTAACAAGACACCAATACATGGATTCAAGAGCATTGATAATAAAATGTGGGTTAACTTGTGATTGCAAAGCTTTAATTTCAGCTTTTGTTTTTGACAATTCTTTTTCAAATACCTCTTGTATCAAAGCGTTATTTTTATCCACGAGTTCATTGTAGTGGCAATTCAGTTCGTTGATATCGGAATTAAAATAGCTGTGATTATTTTTTTGAAGTTTACCGTTTGATATAAACATTGCTTTCTTCATGTCTTGGATTGGCGAAGAAATCATTCGAGAGATAAAAACACAACAAATGACAAACAGGATACCGCCTATACTAAATGATAAAAGAAGAATATGATTTAACCAGACAATATCTTGTTTTAGAATATTGCGGGAAATACAAATTGTTAATTCCCAGTCTGTGTAAGCAGATTTGGATTTAACGAGATCATAGTCTTTATTATTGATGGAACCCTCGGTAAGAGAAGGGGTGGATGAAGTAAAGTATAATGTTCTTCCGGTACTGTCAGTAAGTAAAATGGCACTATTTTTTAATTGCCGAAAATCTTTTTGAAAAAAATCAAGAAAATCCGGTCGGATGGAAGCAACCATATATCCTCCGTGCATGAATTTGTAATCTGATAAAAGAAGATGCTTGCCGGCACAAATATAAGAAGAATTTGCACGAGTATCGCCAAACCAAACGATTTTTCCGTTTTGCTCATCGACAAGACGTAATTCTTTTGGAGTAAGTAAATTAAAAATACTTCCTTGGGCAAAAGGATATATTTGCTTCGGAATGTCTGGAGTATAGAATTCCACAGAATAAATTTCCGAACAATAGTTTAAGGTATCCATGATTTTCTGTCGCATAATTCTTTGATCTTCAGAAGACAGAAAGTGATGTTGTGTATTCTGATAAAGAATTTTTTGAATTTCAGAATCATTACATAGCCTTTGTAAGTTAGAATCGATTTGAGATAAGGTGGAATTTAAACGTTGCTGTATTTGTTCGGCTATAGAATTTGTATACTGGGAAGATTGATTTAAAACGTAATTGGAAAGATGCCTATAAAGCATACTGCTAATAACAAAAAACATAATCATCATGGAACAAAGAAATGAAAATAAAATAAGACGGGAAGTTTTTTGGGGCTTTATTGTAAAATGTTTTATTTTTCTCATATTCCTTATTATTCCTTTCATAGAGATGAAATTTTGCAATTTCATTATATCAAATTAAAATTACGGAAAAATATAAAAAAATGGAATTTAACAGAAAAAAATTATGGTTATATTTAAAAAGATTTCTTTTATAATATTTGTAAATAAAAGTCGACATAAGAAAAGGAGGAAAAAATATGAAGAGAAAAATAATATCAGTATTATGTTCGGCAGCAATTATGGTCGGGTTATTGAGTGGTTGCCAAAAATCTGATAATGGTGCAAGTGGCGATACCGGAGAAAAAACAGAAATAACATTCTGGGAAACAAGCAGCAGCAAAGAAGACAGACAGGCTATGGAAGAAATGATCGGAAGGTTTGAAAAAGAAAATCCGGATATTACGGTAAAATACGAAGGAATGGAAGGAGAGGCATATAAAACAAAAATAAAGACCGTTATAAGTTCAAACAATCTTCCGGATGTATTTTCTTATTGGGTCGGAGAACAGTTTGAAACGCTTGTAAGTTCTGGCAATGTCATGGATTTAACGTCCATATATGAAAAGGATGCTTCTTTTAAAGATTCTTTCGTGGAAGGAGCATTGGATGCGGTTAGTTACGATAATAAAATTTACGGATTACCTACAGAAATCACATGTATGGCAGTATGGTATAATAAAAGAATTTTTGAAGAAAACAATATAGAGATACCAAAAACATATGATGAACTGAAGAATGTAATTTCTACATTGGAACAGAAAAAAATCACACCTATTGTAGTGGGCGGAAAAGACAGATGGCCGTTTTTGGGATGGTTTTCTTACTTAGCACAAAGAATAGGCGGTGTAGATCTTTATAATGAAGTATGTCAAGGGGATAAAAAAATGACAGAAGAAGCTTTTGTTGAAGCAGGAGAAGAATTAAGAAATTTATCCAAACATGGTTTTATAAACGGGAATTTGTCTATGGATGCACCTACAACAGAATCTCTGTTTGCAGCAGGAAAAGCAGCAATGTTGATTACGGGATCTTGGTCAATTCCGACATTTACATCAGATGAGGCAACATCAAAGGATTTTTCATTTTTCCCATTTCCGACGGTAGTTGGAGGAAAGGAAGATGAAAGCGGTTATCTGTATGGAGGAGTAGCCAATACTCTTGCAATCAGTAAAAATACGAAGAATGCAGAAGCAGCGGAAAAATTTGTGAAATTTTATTTGAGTGAAGAAGAACAAAAAAGAACGGTTGAAAGAACAGGAACATTTTCATCTGTCAAAGTAGAGCCGGATAAAGATAAAATGTCACCATTGGCTTACGAATTTAGTCAATATGTTTCCGGAGAAGTACAAGGTTTCTTCCCTTATACAGATCAGGCTTTGCCGCCGGAAGAATCCGAAAAATTATTAAATGCATTATCTGCAATTGTTGCTGATGAAAATACAGATGTAAAATCCGAACTTGCAAAAGTGAAATAAGGGGGGATAATGTGTGAAGAAAGTACGCCTTGGAACACGCTTGGTTTTTATTCTTCCGGCACTTATATGGTTTTGTGCGGCAATTATTTTACCTGTTATTATCTCGATTTATTATAGTTTTTTTGACTGGGATGGTATCTCGGAAAAGATATTTGTAGGACTGCAGAATTATAAGGAAATGATAAATGACAAGATTGTTTGGAAAGCATTGATCAATTCTTTAAAAATGGCTTTTTGGTCTGTTGTATTTCAACTTCCGATAGGAATGTTTTTTGCGATTGTGTTATGTAATAAAAAAATAAAAGGAAGAAATTTTTTCAGAACGGCATATTTTCTTCCGGTCGTACTTTCTTCGGCTTTGATAGGAATTTTGTGGACACAAATTTACGATCCTAATTATGGATTGATCAATAGCTTTTTGGACAAACTTGGATTGGAAGAGTTTAAACAGCTGTGGCTTGGAGATATGAAGTTGTCATTAGGGTGTGTAATTGTCGCTGTAATCTGGCAATTTATAGGAAATTATGTGCTGATTTATTACATGGCACTTCATGACGTGTCGGAAGACGTGATTGAATCGGCACGGTTGGATGGAGTAAATCCATTACAAATGTTTTTTAAAATACAGCTTCCTTTAATATGGCCTGTGATCAGATTAACTCTTATACTGGCAGTTGTAAATTCATTAAAATATTTTGACCTTGTTTATATCATGACAGGTGGGGGACCGAATTCATCCAGTGAAGTACTGGCAACTTATGTTATGAGAAATGGATTTAATTCAATGAGAATGGGATATGCTAATACAGTAGCTGTATTACTTTTGTTTTTGGGAATTTTCTTTGTTGTATTGTTTAATAAAATTTTGGC
This sequence comes from uncultured Drancourtella sp., assembly GCA_937880845.1. Lineage (GTDB taxonomy): Bacteria > Bacillota > Clostridia > Lachnospirales > Lachnospiraceae > Sellimonas. The sequence continues at coordinate 11,155 of CALFLL010000074.1, read as the reverse complement.
ACCGAAACAAGAAAGTAATTGATGGAGAGAATAAAGATATGAAGAAAATTTGGAAAATATTAATTTACGCTGTATTGGGAATACAGGCGGTAGTGACAATCTATCCTCTTATATGGATGATATTGGCTTCCTTAAAAGATAATATTTCCTTCCTGGCAGATCCATGGTCACTTCCAAAAGAATTAAGATTTTTTAATTATCAAGTAGCATGGGAAGAAGGAATACAGGATTTTATGCTTAATAGTATTATGATTACGGCAGCCACTGTCTTGATTGTTATTTTATTAAGCTGTACATTTTCCTTTATGCTTGCCAGATTTCCGTTTAAAGGAAGCGGAATTCTGATTGGATTATTTTTTGCAGGTATGATGATTCCGGTACATTGTACACTGATTCCTCTTTATAATATTATGAATACATTAGGACTGGTTGATAAGCTATGGGCGCTCTTATTCCCATATGTTGCATCGTCACTTCCGTTAGCAATATTTCTTACATATGGACACTATCAACAATTACCGGATGAATTGGAGGAGGCAGCCAGAATAGACGGATGTAATGTGCCAAATATGTTTTTCAGAATTTTCCTGCCGTTGGCAAAACCTATTATTTCCACGGTAAGTATATTAACGGCATTAAATGCATGGAATGAATTTATTTTTGCCAATGTTTTAATTACGGACCCTGCAAAAAAAACATTACCGGTAGGATTAATGGCATTAAAAGGGACATATTCAACGGACTATGCTGCGATGAGTGCGGCACTTACCATGTCTGCGATACCGATTATTTTGTTGTACATTTTGATGTCAAATAAAATACAATCCGGAATGGTTGCGGGAGCTGTAAAAAGTTAAAAATTGAGGTGTATAAAATATGAATATGATTTCTAATCCTATTTTGCCGGGATTTCATCCGGATCCATCCATTATTCGGGTTGGCAAAGATTATTATATTGCTGTTTCTACATTTGAATGGTTCCCGGGGGTATGCATTTATCATTCTTGCGATTTGCAAAATTGGGAATTGGTATCAAGGCCACTTGACAGAGTCAGTCAACTGGATATGAAGGGAAATGATGCCTCGGGAGGGATTTTCGCACCTTGTCTGTCATACGATAAGGGGGTATATTATCTGGTTTATACAAATGTAAGAACGCACTGGTATGATTTTATGGACTGCCATAATTATCTTGTCACTACAACAGATATTTACGGTAAATGGTCTGAACCGATTTATCTGCATAGTGCAGGGTTTGACTCATCATTATTTCATGACACAAACGGGAAAAAGTATATTGTAAGTTTAATGAGGCAATATAGAAAAAACAGAATCCAAAAAATTATACTTCAAGAATATGATCCCAAAGAAAAACAACTTGTAGGTAATATGGAAGAAATTTATGCAGGAAGCGGTCTGTCTGTTCCGGAAGGACCGCATCTGTACAAAAGAGGCGAATACTATTACTTGTTGACGGCAGAAGGAGGAACAGGGTATGGACATGCGGTGACCATGGCACGATCCAAAAATGTGGCAGGACCATATGAATTACATCCGGCCAATCCAATTCTTACTTCCAGAAATAATATGAATTTGTATCTTCAAAAGGCAGGACATGCAGACTTGGTAGAAACAGAAGACGGAAAATGGTATATGGTTCATTTATGCGGGAGACCGCTTCCGCCTTTTAGAAGATGCATTTTAGGTCGAGAAACGGCCATACAAAAAATGGAGTGGAAAGAAGACGGATGGATATATTTAGAAGGAGGAGGAAATGAACCAAGAAGCGAAGTTCCGGGTATATTAAAAACAATAAAAAAAGAAACCAAAGAAAAAAGATATACATTTAAACATGAAATCAGTTCGGATTTTCATTCATTACGTATACCGTATTCGGAATTTGCTTCTATCACAGAAAGGACCGGATGGCTAAGAATACATGGTAAAGATTCTCCTAATTCAAGGTTTGAACAAGCTATCTTAGCCAGAAGACAAGAAGATTTTACATGTTCATTGGAAACGAAGATGGAGTTTGAACCTCTATCAGAAAGACAGATGGCAGGAATCATATATTTTTACGATGAATGTGATTTTTATTATTTGAGGATAACCAGAAGTGCAGAAGGGGAAAAAGTAATTGATATCATGCATATGGACAGAGGAGTTCTTTCTTTTGATATAGCGAAAGAACAGAAAATAAAAGAAAAAAAGGCCGTTTATTTAAAAGTGGAAATACATAATACAGAAGGCGAGTTTTTCTTTTCTGAAGACGGATTACAATGGGAAACTGTTGGAAAAAAATGGGAGGCAGATAAAATTTCCGATGAATATCCTGAAGAAGGTGCATATACGGGAGCGATGATAGGAGTTGCCTGTCATGATATGCTCTATCACAATAGTCCTGCAGATTTTGAGTACATTCTTTATAAGAAAATGTAGGTGAAAAAAGTGTATATGCAAAATCATAAACCGCTGTGTTATAATACAAATAAATAGGGGTGTGACAAGATGGGACAGGCATATACGCTTCTGTTAGTAGAAGATGAAGAGAATATTTTATATGGAATGCAGAGTGTACTTTCCTGTTATTTGGAGGAAATTTCCGAGGTTTATATTGCACGTAACGGAAAAGAGGCTCTTGATATAATTAGAAAGGAGAAAATAAGCATAATCATCAGCGATCTTCGAATGCCGGAAATGAATGGCGTTGAAATGATAAAGAAAATCAGAGAAAAAGAATACGATATTCCCATTATCGTATTAACGGCCCTTGCAGATTTTAAACTTGCACAGGAATTAATACCTCTTAGGATTGAAAGTTATATTTTAAAGCCGTTTAGTGTCGAAGATATTTGCGGAGAAACAAAAAAAGCAATAGAAGTGCTAAGAAAAAGAGAAGCACTGGAAAAAGCGGAAAAGATTTTGCAAAAATTTCCGGAACTGTTGGACGAACAAGAATATCAAGGGGAAAATCCTTTGATTAAAGAAGCGAGAAATTATATATTAAGACATATAAAAGATATGATATCGCTTCAGAAATTATCGGATGAACTGCATGTAAGTAAAGCGTACTTATCCACTCTGTTTCGTCAGGAAATGAATGTTACATTAACGGAATTTATAACAAAACAGCGTATGAAACTGGCTAAACGGTATTTGTTGGATACTGACATGAGAATATGTGAAATATTTGAAGAGGTAGGATATCAAAGCGATAAATATTTTATCCAGGTGTTTAAAGAACAAGAAGGAATGACACCATTGGCTTTCAGAAAAAAATGGAAAAATCCGTATGATAACTAATGTATGAACATCGGTTGGGAATAGAGAGGAATTCCAAAGAAGGGAGGGGGAGATCAAATACCCCCCCCCGTATTTTTACCTTTCAGCGACTGAGTGATTCCTTTTACCGATGAAGAATATTCCAACGGAGACATACCGGTAACCTTTTTAAATTGTTTGGAAAAATACTGCAATGAACTGTAAGAAAGAAAATATGCGATTTCTGTAAAATTCATCGTACCGTCACGGATGATATCTTTTGCTTTTTCTATTTTCATATTGTTAAAATATTCAATAATACCGCATCCTTTTTCTTTATGAAAAAGAGCCTGAAGGGCGGAACGGCTTAAAGAGTGGGCTTCGCAGATTTCGGCAATGGTAAGCTGCTCACAAATATGATGTTCCAAATATTGAATAATGTGCTCAATCCGTTCGCTCTTACTTAAGGTACGCTCTGGAGAAATTTTTGGTGCCGGTTTTGAAATCTGATCGATTGTTTGGAAATGATTCCTCGCTATTGTGATCAGAAATTGCTCCAAATAAAGGAGGATCATCTGTTCGGATCCAAAGGGAATGTCAGGTTTGATGGTTACCTGTTCTACAGAAGGATCATTGAGAGGATTGGCAAAGGTTTCCTTTGCGGTATTGATTAAGTGAGAAATCAAGGTACGCTCTTCTATAGATAACGTACAGTTTTTCTTACAAAACAATTTCATTGCAGGGGACTGGGAAGTAAATGATACGGCTACCAGGTTTGGAGAACTGTTTCCGACAGACTGGATCGCATGAAATTCATTTGGCTGGTGGAATATGATATCCCCTGCGTTTAAATGAATATAATCGTCTTCGGAACGTATGATGACGCTACCTTTATCCACATACATAAATTCCCAGAAATTATGGGATTCCCCGTAAAATATAAAATCTTTCATATATTCAAAATAATGAATAGTAATAATGGAATTAATGCTGATTTCTCTTTTTAGACGAGTTTTCACATAAGTCATGATATATTCGCCTCCTATGTTTTGTATTTTAACAAAGTATGGATAATAACACAAGAAATACAGCTGATAGGGTAAGCGGTTTTGGACAAAATCATGTATAATATGAAATAATATAGAGTCAAATTAGACAATTATACCAAAAAGAAAGGAAGAAATGATGAACAGTATTGCGAAAAACGGGACAACACTCTTGTTTCATGAGGCTGATCTGTCTTTTGTGATGGAACGAAACGGAGAAACTTGGAAATGGGCAAAGAATTATATGCCGAAAATCATCTGTGAAGAGGGAGAATTTTTCTTTAAAGATGCCTGCAATGTTTCTCACAAAACATATGAATTTGGAACGGGAGCAGGAATTCTCAGTCATTTTGAAGGATTTGAAAAGGATGGAGTGAAATATCCTTATACATTTGAAACTCTTGTATGGATTGAAGAAGTAAGCGGAGATGTGTTTTTTGAATGGATTCCTGTAAAAGAAGAAGGTCTGCATGTACAGAAAGTATTATGGCCGGGAGAAATGGAATTTGAAGAACCAAAAGACAGCTGGTATACTCTTTTGAACCATGAACAGGGAGTTCTTCTTCCAAATACATGGGAAGAAGAATTAAAACCGATCAGTTTTGACGGATTTTTTGAAACAGCCGGTGGATATATGCCATGGTTTGGACAGGTGCGTGACAGAGCAGGGTATATTGCAATATGTGTGACACCTTGGAATGCAGGATATCAGGCAGAACATCCGGCAAAAGGACCATACACACATGTCAGTGTACGTTTTGAACCAAGCCTTGGAAAAATGGATTACAGAAGAATTGTAAGATATACGCTGCTTTCCGATTGTGACTATAATGATCTTTGTAAAGTATATCGTAAATTTGTTAATGAACAAGGAAGACTTCGTACTCTGGAAGAAAAAGCGGCACGAAATGCGTCTGTAAACGATTTGATTGGATGTGCATTCGTTCATAAGGGAATCAAAACGGAAGTACAGCCGAACTCCGACTTTTTTGATCCGGAAAATCCGGAAAAAAATAATCATCTTACAACATTTGCACAAAGAGAAAAAGAAATCCGTCATCTGCACGAACTGGGTGTGAAAAAATTGTATCTTCATCTGGACGGATGGGCACAGCCGGGGTATGACAACCAACATCCGGACTATCTTCCGGCGTGTCAGGAAGCAGGCGGCTGGGAAGGAATGAAATCCCTGGCAGATGCGATGCATGAATGCGGATATATGTTTGGTATCCATGATCAGTACAGAGATTATTATCTTGCGGCTCCGAGCTTTGACGAAAATTTTGCTTGCCGTCTTCCGGACGGAACCATTCCGCAGCATCAGAGATGGGCAGGTGGTCCACAGTCTTATCTGTGTGCGACACAGGCACCGTATTATGTGAAACGTAACTTTACGGAAATCAAGAAAAACGGAATCGAATTAGATGGTGCATATCTGGATGTATTTACATGCAATGAAGGAGATGAATGTGACAATCCGATGCATAGAATGACAAGAAAAGAATGTTATGATTTTCGTGCCAACTGTTTTGAATATTTACTTTCCAACGGAATCCTTCCAAGTTCTGAAGAAGTAAGTGATTGGGCAGTTCCTAGTCTTGTATTCTGTCATTATGCACCATATGATTTTATGCTCCGCAAACCGGGTGAACCAAAACAGGGAATTCCGGTGCCTTTATATAATCTTGTGTACCATGACTGTGTGATCGAGCCATGGATGATGGATAAAGTAAGTGAAGAAGAAGACTATATGTTATATGCTCTCTTAAACGGAGGAGCTCCGTATCTGATCAGAGATGCGGCATATCCGAACTTTGACGGTGCATTCGATGATGGAATCGAATTAAAACTGGAAGAGGATATCAAGAGATGTAAAGTCGTATCCGATTTACATGAAAAAGTGGCAAAATGTGAAATGGTACGTCACGAAATGGTAGATGGAAATCCGATGGTACAAAGGACAACATTCTCTGATGGAACAAAAGTAACGGTTGATTTCAAAAATCAGACATATGATATACAATAAGAAACAACAGTTTTTTGTGAAAAATATATAGTAAAAATAAGTAAAGCAGGTGTCTATGTAAAAAATACACAGATATATGCTTTATTGTGCTAATGCGAAAAATGAAAAACGGAAGAAACGGGTGATAATATACATAGAAAATATGAAAAAATAAAAAAGAATTATACAAAGAATACAAAAAACAAGACGATATGACAAGAGAGAAAGACAATAGGAAAAGCTTTTAGAGAAAAAAGAAGATATAATTAGATACATCAAGAATAAGAAAAAGAAAGAAGGTGCAACAGTGAGTAAAAAGATTACAATTGCTCTGGCGGGTTTAGGAAGCAGAGGAAAAGATACTTATGCACAGGCTGTAAAATTGTATCCGGAAAAAATGGAAATCGTAGCGATTGCAGATATTGATTCAGAAAAAGTAAACGCGGTGGCAGAAGAATTCCATATTCCGAAGGAACGCTGCTTTTCCAGTGCGGAAGAATTGATCGCTCAGGACAAGCTGGCAGATGTGATGTTTATTACAACTCAGGACCGTCAACATGTGGGACATGCGATCCCGGCATTGAGAAAAGGATATCATCTTTTGCTCGAAAAACCAATTTCACCGGATTTAGATGAGTGTAGAGAACTGGTAAAAGTTGCAAAGGAATGTAACAGACAGGTTATTATTTGTCATGTACTTCGTTATACACCGATTTATTCAAAAGTAAAAGAAGTCATTGACTCCGGTGTGGCAGGAGACATTGTATCAGTAATGTCGATTGAAAATGTAGGGTATTGGCATCAGGCACATAGTTTTGTGCGTGGAAATTGGAGAAATTCCGATACAACAAGCCCGATGATTTTGCAGAAATGTTGCCATGATATGGATTTACTTCTTTGGCTGACCGGAAAAACATGTGAATCCGTATCTTCATTTGGAAATACATATTTATTTAAACCGGAATGTGCTCCAAAAGGAGCGGCACTTCGTTGTATGGACGGCTGTAAAGCAAAAGAAAATTGCCCATATGATGCAGAAAAAATTTATTTGAAGAATCCGAAAATCGGAGTAGAAAACGGACATACGGAATGGCCTCTTGATGTTTTGGCACTTCATCCGACAGTGGAAAGTATTACGGAAGCAATCAAGACAGGGCCATACGGAAGATGTGTATATCATTGTGATAACAATGTGGTAGACCATCAAGTAGTCAATCTGAAGATGACAGACGGTTCTACAATCAGTCATACAATGTGTGCATTTACGGGAACCGGAAGCAGATATGCAAAATTTATGGGTACAAAAGGTGAAATTATCGCAGATATGACAGCGAATACGATTCAGATCACGCCATTCGGAAAAGAAACGGAAACAATCGATGTATCCAAAATCGCAACAGACTTTTCCGGACACGGCGGCGGAGACAACCGTATGGTGGAAGAATTTATTGATATGCTTTTGGAAGGTAAAGAACCGTCCGGAAGAACAACAACGGTTGAGCAGTCTGTAGAAAGTCATTATTGTGCACTTGCAGCGGAAGAGTCAAGATTACATGACGGAGAAGTTGTATATCTGGATAAATACAGGAAATAGACAGCAGACGGAGGAAGCTGTTTATCATAAAAAAAGGAAAAGGAGAGATGTATTATGAAAAAGAATTTCAAAAAGGTAACTGCAGTAGGTCTGACAGCGATTTTAGGTGCAGGAATGCTTGCAGGATGCGGCGGAAAAGGTGATGGAGGAAGCAAGGGAGACAAGGTAGAACTTGTTATGAGCGTATGGGATTCTGATCAGGAACCTGTTATGAAGAAAATGGCTGAAGCTTACCACAAGGAAAATCCGAATGTGACAGTGAAGACACAGCTTACAACATGGACAGAATACTGGACAAAACTGGAAGCAAGTGCAACAGGCGGAAGTGCACCGGATATCATCACAATGAACGTACTTCACGTAGAAGAATATGCCGATGCCGGAATTTTGATGGATTTGACAGAAGCAGAAGAAAAATCCGATCTGAAAATCCATGATAACTTCCCGGCACCGCTTGTAGACGGATACACAGTAGACGGAAAACTGTACGGAATCCCGAAAGACTTTGATACAAATGCAGTATTCTACAACAAAGAAATCTTTGATCAGGCAGGAGTTGCATATCCGAAAGACGGATGGACATTCGAAGATTTCCGTAAAACATGTGAAGATTTAAAAGCAGCAGGATTACCGGATGGTGTATATCCGACAGCTATCAACAGAAACTCTGGACAGACAACATACATTTCTTCCATTTATGCAAACGGCGGATGGCTTTTAAATGAAGACAATACAAAATCCGGATGGGGAGAACAGGCTACGATCGATGCGGTACAGCCATGGCTTGATCTTGTAACAGACGGACTTTCACCATCACTTCAGCAGATGGCAGATACAGAGCCGGATGCAATGTTCCAGGGTGGACAGCTTGCTATGTACTTATCAGGAAACTATATGATCGCATCCTATAATAAAACACTCGAAGGAAAATACGGCATCGCTAAGAGACCTACATTCAACGGAAAAGATACAGATATCATCAACGGACTTGCATTCTCTGTATCAGCAAATACAAAACATCCGGAAGAAGCAAAAGAGTTTGCATTATGGTTAGGAAGCGAAGAAGCTCAGAAAATCCAGGCTGAAGCAGGAGTCTGTATCTCTGCAAGAAATGATTGCCAGAAATACTATGTAGATGCAGACATCAACAAAGGATTAAATACACAGGTATTCCTTGATAATGTTGCACATTCCGAATTACTTCCGCACTGCAAAGTTACATCTGAATTAGGACAGCCGGAAAAGAAATATCTTGAACCTGCATGGAAAGGTGAAATGAAACTTGACGAGGCATGTAAGAAAGTTGTAGAAGAACAGAATGCAATTTTGGATAAAATGAATTCAAAATAGACAGGGTGAGAAATTATGGCAAAAGCAAATACAAAGGTAGTGAAAAGAAAAGCATCCAAACGTCAAAAGAAAGATTGGATTGCCGGATATATTTTCATTGCACCGGTTACAATCGGATTATTTATCTTTTATGTAATTCCGTTTATTCAGAACTTCTGGTTCAGTTTTAACGACGTAAACAAATTTAATATGGCAACCTTCAATGGTATTGAAAACTATAAACAGTTGTTCCAAGAACCGGATCTGTTGTTGGCATTAAAAAACACCTTCTTATATGCTATCATTACGGTTCCGATCGGATTGATCTTGTCATTGGTTTTAGCATCATTTTTGAATTCTAAAATTAAAGGAAAAGGAATTTACAGAACAATCTATTTCCTTCCTTCCGTAACAATGGCAGCGGCTATTGCACTTGTTTGGAAACTGATCTTCAATGGAGATTATGGTATCTTAAACTCTATACTCGGAGTGTTTGGAATCGAAGGGCAAAGTTGGCTTACGAATCCTCATACAGCACTATTTTGTGTCATGATAGTTGGTATCTGGGGAAGTGTCGGTTACAATATGATCATTCTTCTTGCAGGTATGCAGGGAGTGTCCAAATCTTATTATGAAGCGGCCGAAATTGACGGAGCCGGACCGTTCCAGCGTTTTAAGAGCATCACGATCCCGCTTGTATCTCCGACGATTTTCTTCGTAACGATTACAGGACTTATTGGTGCATTCCAGGTGTTCGATACATTATACATGATGATCGATCCGGATAAGAACCCGGCGTTCAATGCAGTTAAAACAATGAATGTATTATTCTATCAGAATGCGTTTATGTACGGATACAAAGGATACGCAGCGGCAATTTCTATCTTCATGTTCGTGATCATCATGATTATTACGGTGATCCAGCTTTGGGGACAGAAAAAATGGGTAAATTACGATTAAGGAGAGGGTGAGATATTGTGAAAACAACAAAAACTAGAAATCATATAATTATACATATCATATTGATTGCAGGTATTGCGATTACAGTATTCCCGTTCCTTTGGATGATTTTTACATCATTTAAAACATTGCCGGAATCTATGAAGATTCCTCCGACGATCTTGCCGGAACATTTAGACTGGGAATCCTATAAATATGTATTTGATGTATTACCGTTTGCAAAGATTTATTTAAACACGATTATTGTTACATTACTTACGGTATTATTCCAGGTGGCATTTTGTACAATGGCTGCTTACGGATTTGCAAGAATCGAATTTCCGTTTAAAAATGCTATTTTCATGATATTATTAGCAATTTTGATGGTTCCTGGACAGATCTTCTTGATTCCTCAGTATCTGATTATTCAGAATTTAGGACTTGTAAACACGATTCCGGGTCTGTTCCTTCCGAACTTGTTCAGTGCGTTTGGTACATTCCTTTTGAGACAGTTTTTCATGTCTCTTCCAAAAGAACTGGAAGAAGCAGCTCTGTTGGATGGATGTAACAGATTCCAGATTTTCGGAAAGATCATGCTTCCGCTTGTACAGCCTGGTATTGTAGCACTTGTAATCTTTACAGCAAAGTTTGCATGGAACGACTTTATGTGGCCGTTAATTGTAAATACAGACCCTCAGAAAATGACACTTGCTCCGGCATTGTCACTTCTGAAAGGACAGTATGCAACAAACTATCCGGTACAGATGGCCGGTGCGGTATTGGCGGTTATCCCGATGATCATTGTGTTCATCATCTTCCAGAAACAGTTTATCGAAGGTGTTGCACAGTCAGGTATTAAAGGCTAAAATATTAAGAAATGATAAGGCTGTTGCTTTTGTGAAAATTAACACAAGGCAACAGCCTGTTTTTTGTATGGCAAATAAAATAAACCACCTGCTAGGCAGGTGGAGAAAATAGCTT
>CALFLL010000073.1 GCA_937880845.1 uncultured Drancourtella sp. | reverse complement strand
ACAACCTATCAGAGTATCTTTTAAAGGTGATTTGCGAATGCAACAGGAATTAGCAGCAGAAAAATTATTATCACATTCAGATGGGGTTCTGAGTGCGGCAACTGCATTTGGAAAGACTGTAGTATGTAGTTACCTTATTGCAGAGCGAAAAGTAAATACGCTCATTTTGCTGCAAAGTAAAGATTTGCTTAATCAGTGGGTTGATGAATTGAATCATTTCTTAGAGATAAGAGAAGAACCACCGGAATATGAAACAAAAACAGGAAGAAAGAAAAAAAGAAATAGTGTGATAGGCGTTTTGCACGGAAATAAAAATACGTTGACAGGGATCATAGATGTTGCAATGGTTGGTTCAATGTACAGCAGAGGAAAATTTAATGAACGGATTAATTCTTACGGAATGGTAATTATGGATGAATGTCATCACGCAGCTTCTAACACATCTATGGAATTATTGCAGAAAATAAATGCAAAATACGTATATGGTGTTTCTGCTACGCCTAAACGTGGCGACAGTCTTGATCGGATTATCTATATGCTGCTGGGACCTTTGCGACATAGATTTACTGCGTTGGAGAGGGCTAAGGAGCAAGGGATTGGACATTATTTTGTCCCAAGATACACAAGAGTAGTTGATACTGCAGAAAGCAAGGATAATATTAATAAAGCATATAATTTGATTAGTACCAGTAAGGTGCGCAATGAAATGATCATAGATGATGTTATAACTTGTGTTGCAAGAAAACAAACTCCTGTAATTTTGACAAGATTTAAGGAACATGCAAAATTTTTACATGATGCCTTAAAGGAAAAAGCAGATCATGTATTCCTTCTGTATGGGGATAATTCGGATAAGGAAAATGCTGAAATAAGAGTAAAATTAAAGCAGATACCTGAAAATGAATCGCTTATTTTGGTGGCAACTGGTCAGAAAATAGGAGAAGGGTTTGATTTCCCAAGACTGGATGTATTAATGCTTGCAGCACCTGTATCTTTTGAAGGACGCCTGGAACAGTATGTAGGTAGATTAAACAGAGATTATGTCGGAAAAGAAGCCGTTTATGTGTATGATTATATCGATTCGCATGTGCGTTATTTTGATAAAATGTATGCAAAAAGATTGAGAACATACAGGAAGACAGGATTTTCAATCTGGACGCAAGAGTTGCAACCTAAACAAATAATAAATGCAATATTTGATTCTGTAAATTATACCGAAAAATTCGAGCAAGATATTGTAGAGTCAGAAAAAATGGTGGTAATTTCCAGTCCGGATATCAGACAGGATAAAATTGACAGATTTTTATTACTAGTCAAGAAGAGACAGGAAGTAGGGGTAAAGGTCACAGTTATTACAACAGATCCGGAAGATATTACTTACGGAAAGTCAGATGTATGCTATGAATTAATCAGAGCAATGCAATTGGTAGGAATAAATGTGATAACAAGAACAGAAGTAGAAGAATGTTTTGCCGTTATTGATGATGAAATAGTATGGCATGGCGGGATGAATCTACTTGGAAAAGCTGATGTCTGGGATAACTTAATGCGTATCAGAAATTCACAAGTTGCAACGGAATTGTTGGAAATTGCTTTGGGATGTTCTGAGGAGAGGAGGAAAAGTGAATAAAAAGATAAAATGTGATATCTATACCAGAGTATCCACAACCATGCAGGTAGATGGCTACAGTCTGGATGCTCAGAAAGAAAAACTCAAGAGATATGCGGAATTTCAGAACATGGAAATCGTAAATGAGTATTCCGATGAAGGTAAGTCTGGAAAGAGCGTAGAGGGCAGACCGGAATTTCAGAGAATGTTGGATAATATTGAGAATGGAACAGATGAGGTGCAGTTTGTACTGGTGTTCAAGCTTTCCAGATTTGGTCGTAATGCGGCAGATGTTTTAAATTCTTTGCAGAGGATGCAGGATTTTGGAGTGAATCTGATCTGTGTAGAAGATGGAATTGACAGCTCAAAAGATAGTGGAAAGCTGATGATTTCTGTTCTGTCTGCGGTGGCAGAGATTGAACGAGAGAATATCCTTGTTCAGACAATGGAAGGACGTAAGCAGAAAGCCAGGGAAGGAAAATGGAACGGTGGATTTGCTCCATATGGCTATGAATTAGTAAATGGAGAATTGCAGATTGCAGAGGACGAAGCAGAGATTATTCGTCTGATCTATGACAAATTTATTCATACCAATATGGGAATCTCTGCGATTGCTGCATGGCTGAACCAGCATGGATATAAAAAGAAAAAACGACAGAATAATACACTGGACGCATTTGCCGCATCATTTATAAAAGGCGTTCTGGATAATCCGGTATACTGTGGAAAGCTGGCTTATGGACGAAGGAAAAACGAGAAAGTTTCTGGTACAAGAAATGAATATCGCATTGTAAAGCAGGAAAATTATATGCTGCACGATGGTATCCATGAAGGGATTGTTTCAGAAACAGACTGGGAGCTGGCACATCAAAAACGGGAAAAAACAGGTGTGAAATATGAAAAGACACATAGTCTCGATCATGAGCATATTTTATCCGGAATATTGAGATGCCCATTATGTGGAAGTGGTATGTATGGAAACGTGAACCGAAAGAAAAAGAAAGACGGAACTTTATATAAGGATTATTTCTATTATGCCTGCAAACATCGTCGCCTGGTAGATGGTCATAAATGTGGATATCGTAAACAATGGAGTGAGGAGAAGATTAACAATGCAGTGGAAGAAGTTATTCGGAAGCTGGTGAAGAATCCTAAATTTGAAGAAGCAATTCTGAATAAAATCGGTTCAAGAATAGATACAGAAGAAATAGAAAAAGAGATTGAAAGACTGGAAAAACAGCACAGGCAGCTGACCGGAGCAAAAGGAAGACTTGGACAGCAGATGGACAGTCTGGATATCATGGATAAATTTTATGAGAAGAAATATCAGGATATGGAGACAAGGTTATACCGTTTGTATGATGAGATTGAAGACGTGGAGAACAGTATAGAGGAAGTCAAGAATCGCCTGCTGAATATCCGGCAACAGAAAATATCAGAAGAAAACGTCTATCAATTTCTTTTATATTTTGATAAACTATATGATAAGTTCACCGACCTGGAGAAGAAAGAATTTCTTAACAG
>CALFLL010000072.1 GCA_937880845.1 uncultured Drancourtella sp. | reverse complement strand
ATCCTGTAAGTACCACGTCGCCAATTTATATTGCGCTGGCGACTTCTGGGCGCACACAGTTGCCTGTAATGGTTTCTGCTGCATCCCTGTAAATTGTTTTAAGCTGAGACTGTGATTGCAGGATAATGGACGCTGAGATTTCTCTGCTTCGGATGGTTGCAATGAGCTTATCAAACTTCGGAATCTGGCCGATATTTGCGAACTCGTCACAGAGGATTCGCACATGATAAGGCAGTCTTCCATGATGAACATCGTCTGCCCTGTCACATAATAAGTTGAAAAGCTGACTGTACATCATCGCCACTACAAAGTTAAATGTATCATCGGTATCAGAGATAATAATAAACAGTGCAGTCCTCTGATCTCCAATCATATCCAGTTCCATTTCATCATAAGACATCAGCTCCCGAAGTTCAGCAATATCAAATGGAGCAAGTCTGGCACCACAACTGATTAAAATACTCTTTGCTGTCTTTCCTGCCGCCAGTTTATATTTTTTATACTGCCTTACTGCAAAATGGTTCGGATTGTCTCTTTCCAGTTCCTCAAACAACTCATCGACTGCATTTTTAAATTCTTCATCTTCCTCTCTTGTCTCAGAAGCATTGATAAACTCCAGCAGAGTTGAAAAATTCTGTTCTTCCTCTGGTGCTTCATACCAGATATACCCAATCAAAGCACAATACAGCAGACGTTCCGCTTTCGTCCAGAAATCTTCATTGGACTTTTCGCCCTCGCCCTTCGTATTCACCATAATGGTATTTACCAGTTTCAGAATATCTTTTTCCGAACGAATATAATGAAATGGATTGTAGTGCATACTTTTTGCAAAGTTAATCGTATTCAGCACTTTAATTTTATACGGTGACATGATTACCCTGCCATGTTTATCACGCATAATTTTTCCGTTCTTATCCTTCTTCGGTGTTCCCCTTGCCAGCATTTTACCGCATTCTACAATGATGGTTCCCTTGGGCACCATTTCGTCAAGTAGGAATTTGAATAAATGCTTATTTTTTTCAAAATGCCAGCAAACCCAGTATTTACACTGGGTTACGGACTTCCATATCTAACTCTGCCTTCATAATTTTCATTACTTTTTCCTGCATGGTCATGCTAGAGTTTTGATTAAAATAGTAATTAACCTGATAACAGGTGTTCCCGATTTTCTTTTCATAGTCTGGATTTTTTTCTTCTGTAGTCTGAACTATATTTCTGTCTTCCATAAAATTTTTCTCCTTTCGCTAAATTGCCCGACAGAGAGAAGGATTGTTTTGTCTCTGCCGGACGTATTCATTTAAAGCTGTAATTTGCAACTGGCAACAACATGGTTGAAACTTTCTTTCAAGTGTTTTTCACCCCTCTTTTTTCCAATTTATAACACTACTATTTTCTTTTTTGAAATATCTTGTTGCCACCTAGTAAAAATAGCTGTAAAGCCTTTAAAATCAATGGCTTTCGTTGGATACAACAATGGCAACAACCGATAAACAACCGGGTAAAAATCAGCCTTCCGGCTTCAAAAACTATCCTCTTTCTCTGTCGGGCTAGTTAAAAGGAAGTGCCATCTGTTCGGCTTCGGAAAGGTCAATAAATCCCTCTCCACCTTCGTTGTTGCCACCATTTGCATCTCCCCGAATCCAGCATCTCTGCTTCCCATAGCCTTCCTTTGTAAAGCGATGATATCCGCCTCTCTTCCACCCAATAATCTGAGTATCCATGATCTGACAGATTTCATTTGTCTCAAATTTCTTCGGCTCTCCGTCATAATGGTTAAAGGCATTTTTCCAAAGCTGAATAGAGCAGACATAATTTCCGTCATAGCTGTCAAGCCACCCTTGAATCATTCCTGCCATTGTATCTTCCTGCATGAACTGTTTCCGATATTCATTGATATTAAATTCCATCTCACTATCAAACCGCAGTAATTCCGATTTATTTCCAGTTGCATTAAACAATACCATTGCTTCTGCCCACAGCTGGTCAAAACACTCTCTGGCTTCTGGCTCATCATCAAGAATGTGCTTCTCTGCTTTGCTGCTATCAATTTCAATCGGTAGAAATCTTCTTGCCCCAGTACGATCAAACGGAATGAACTGCCGATTATTTGATGAGCCGGCAAACACACACTGCCTTGGTCTGTCTTCCTCATATTTTTCATAAGGATTGCGGTGGGTTTCCTTCATTCTTGATAAGAAAGATTTTGTTTCTTCGATACTCTTCGCACTGATTGCAGCTGTCATCTCTGACATCTCCAAAATCCAGTGTCCCCGAAGCAGTTCATAAGGTTTTTCCATATTCAGATTTTTCAAGCTATCTGAAAACCATTGATCGTCCAGTGCCAGGAAACGGAAAAAGGTGGATTTTCCTGCCCCCTGCTGTCCTACCAGACATAACATTTCATCAAATTTACACCCCGGACAGTAGATACGGTTTAAGGCTCCCATCATAAAATGTTTCAGCATTTCATAAACCAAATCTGAATCTTCCGCACCCATATACACTTTCAATACATTACGGATTCTTTCTTTCCCGTCCCATTCGAGGGTCTCTAAATACTCACAAATCGGGTGGTATTCTTTACTGTATGCTTCCAGATCCAGTGCATCGTCCATAACTCCTTCATTAAATAGACCATAATATTTTTCAAAGAAATACCGAAGTGCTTTTCTCCCTTTGTTTGTCAGTACACATGGTTCTTTATTCCACCAGAGAATTTTTGTCACGTCAATTTTCTCTGTCAGTCGGTTATATCGAAGACTACCTGCTAACAGTGGATCTTTTCTTAATACGGTCACATAATTCTCCATTGAATTTTTGACTGTCCCTTTTTCTGTCATATTCAGGGTTTCTCTGATTTCCCGACAGTCCCCCGGGTTCACCATATGAATCATTTTCTTTATCAAATCTTTTTCCTCTTTCGTTGAAATATCTTTTGCATTTTCGCTCAATATTCTCTATCTCCTCTCTTTTTTCTCTCACGATTGCCTCTTTGTCCGCATGCTCTCCAAACAGCAACGTATCCAGATAATAATTAACAATCACAAGTTCTCTCAGGGCAGTTATAAATCTTTCGTCCCATTCTTCTGTTCTTGTTCTGGGTCTGTACTGTTCTTTCCAGTCCTGCAACAGAATCCGATAATCCAGATAAGCTTTCAGGCATCTCATATATTCTTTTTCCCATTGTTCTTCTGGTGTCGGTTCCGGCTTCCTTATCAAAACATTTCTTCTTGCCGGGGAATCCCTTCCTCTGGCAGAGTATTTAATTCCAAAATCATCTGCCAGTTTCATTGCCGCATCTCTTAATCCCAGTCCAAACAACTGTGCTGTAAAATCAATCGCATCTCCTGTACAGCCACAGCCAAAGCAATAATATCTCCGGTCTACTTTCATACTGGGTGATTTGTCATTATGAAAAATACAACGGATCAGTCCGCTCCTGTTGAGCTTCAATCCATACCGCTCAGCAGCCTGCCGAACGGTTACGTTCTGTTTTACTTCATCAAATAATCCCAATTCATTTCCTCACTTTCTTAAATCTGCTTCCCAAATCTGGGAAGCAAGTTTTCACTAAAAACAAAAAAGGCACTTTGTCCTGTCCTTACGGAATCAACAAAATGCCCTATATCTCCAGATCACTGGAATGCGTTTTCCCTTTATTCAGTTGTTTTCTCTCTGCCTCTTCCTTTTGAATCTTTGCTACATTTAATGCAAGTTTTTCTCTGATAGACGGCTTAACTTCTTTTTTGATTTCTTCCACAACGGCTTTTTTCTTTTCTGGCTGTTTCAACTGGCGGACGATTTTTACAACCGCTTTTTCCATTGCATTTTCAATTTTCCGTATCAGTCCATCTAACCTTTTTATCGCATATTCTTTTTCTTTTCGTGATGCTTTACGTTCCGGACTCTGTATCCATCTTTTAGAATCTTCAGCCAGATAAATATCATCTTTTCTGGTAGCCAGCACAGCTTCCTCTGCAACTTTCTCTACTGCCTTGTCATATGCTTCACTGGATACTTCATCAAGCAAGGTTTCTACATCTTCAATACGGACTGTAAGCTGTTGCAATTCCTGTTTCTGTTCTTCGATCAGATCACCTTGTTTAAATATCCGATCAGAATTATTCGCAAATTCTTTAATCTGCTGTTTTATCTTTTCTTCCTGTGACTGGATAATTTCTTCGTTTGCATTCACACGACTTGATTGTTTTGCAAGTTCCAGACGATTTTCATTTACCTTATCTATCTGCATTAAGATTGTTTCCTGTCGGTCGGCAATCTCTTTTTTCTGCTTCATGCGGATATAATCCTGTTTCTCCAGATACTGTCGTCCGCCATAAGCCGGTTCTTCATCAAGTTCCAATCCATGCCGTTTACAGATATCCAGAAACATCGCCCGGCAGGCAGAATCAAAAACGACCTTACGGTTATTTGTCTTTGACCTCTTCTTTTCTGGATTTGGAAGTTCAAAGCCAAGTTCTTCCAGTGCAGCTTCCTGCTTTGGCTCAATCTCTCCATATCGGTTTGTAGCATCAAACACATGACGCTCATGGATATGAGGAGTTGCTTCGTCCATATGCAGTGACCAGTCAATGATATGCACATTAGAACCAAACCTCTCATCAAATTCTTTTTTAAATTCATCGAAAACCTTGACCAGTGTTTCTACAGAAGCATGTTCATCTATCGTCCCCAGCTGATAGATACTTTCTTCCGGACAGGTCTTTTTATTTTTCAAAATATCTTCCACACCCTTGCATCTGTCTGGGTGTCGGGCTTTCTCATGTCGCTTATTCTGGTTAATCACATAGTCGCTGTAATGCTCCGAATAATAAGCCAATTCAATCTGGCTAAAAGAAAAATTATTCTCTTCTCCCCGGTCTTCCATTGTGGTATATCCTTGATAGCAGTCCCAGTAAATATTTTGGCGGACTCTTTCATTGTCGATATGCTCACTGTGTTCCGGGTCAAATCTTCGATCATTGTGGAGAGGATTATAAACGCCATCTTTTCCAGATCGTCCATTATGCCTTGTGCCTTTCAATTCACATTTCCCCTTTCTTTCAAGTTTTTCCCCGAAGGGAATTGCAGCGAAGCTGCTAAAAGTCTCTGTCTCCGTTACAGACAGTACCCAGTACTAAGTGGCGAAACGCCTCTTAACTGGGCAATGGCTGCCGCCCTTAACCTGCTAAGGGCTTCGCCCCTTAACCCCAGCAAGGTGCTGCCACCCTTTGCAATCCAGGCACAAAGAACTTCCAGCCTTCTGTACTCCCGGCAGACAAAACGGAACTCCTGCCGCTATCCCTTCGGCATGAACTCCGTCCCGTCTGTTTTTCAAAAATCCTCTTCACCGGATTTTGTGAAAATAAAAAGCCGACGTAGTTTCAACTTTTGCAAAAGTCCAAATACATCGGCTCAATCCTTTTGACCTGATCGGTCACTATTCAATTTTTCTGACTGGCTCATACAGTCCTTTTTTATAATGAGCAAAACAAAAGGCACTAACTTTTTTACGGTTAATGCCCTTTGGGTTAATCATTATTTATTATCTGTTTTTATCTGATTGAGAAAGAACACTGGCAGCTAAACTCTTTGTTGTTCCAGAATACTTATTACTATTCATTACCATAGATGCTTTTGTCTCCATAGCCTTACCAGTAATTTTTCCTGTATTTCTTTGTGATAATACGCTTGCAGCTAATGACTTCTGAATTTGAGAACTGTTATTTGATCTCATAATTTTTGAAGCTTGTGTTGATAATTTTTGTCCACTTGATTTTTTATTCATATTTTTCTCTCTTTCTTTCAGAGAGAATGTGACCATCAAACATTCTCCGACATCTTGTTACTTATAAATTATTTACTCGTCTTTTCCTTGGTTTCTTTACGTGGAAAGCAAAATGCTTTTTTTCCAATCTGTTTAGCATACAAGCGATTTCCATTTTTAAGGGTAATGTATGCAGTAAAAACCATTTCAGTCTGGTCACATTTTTCCATGCAATCTGCCTCCTTTCCAAAAGATTTTTCTCAGACGAATCCGAGAAAGTATGGAAATCGGCAGAAACAAATACTAAAATACATTTGAAAGATATGGTTTTAGTAGATGATCTTTGTCTCTGCTATTTCCGCTGGAGTTCGTTTGAGGGCCTAATCTCAAATGAACTCTTTTTTTGGAATCAGAAAAGTTGCAAGCCTTATACCATAGTGACTGCTTCATTCAAATCAAATAGCATTAAATTCATTTCAGGAACTAATACGCCATTTACTCGATACGACAATTGACTCAAATCCCAATCGCATATTCTAGCAATCGTGTTAATCAAATCTTTTGCATTCCATCGAACTGACAAAACACCATTCGATTTTTCCTTATAAAACTGCACTGATTTATCATCATGTTCATCACATGCCTGAACAGCAATCTGTTTGTCAGATTCGTTAATCAGAAGTTTTACATATGTTGGATACTTCATCTTCATAATTACAGATTTATTAAATGTAATTCCATTGCTTGTAATTGAGATATATGGTACACCTTCACTAAAGTCAAACGTCTTAAAATTTGATAAATCAATCACTCTGCTCGCCTCCTTTCTGTTTTCCTGTTGATTATACCATATTCATTTGCTTTGTTCAATCCCATTTATTTTCTGTGTTTCTCTCTTGTACACTCTTCGTCTCCTGTTTGTCACATTATTGCAATATTTTTCACTTTAAAAGGACACCAACTTATCTAAGCTAATGTCCTTACATCTTTTATTTGTTTCCATATGGTGGAATATCTTCAGCTACTTTGTCAGCTGAGATAACCTTATGATATTCCAATGTTGTAGAATCCCATGGCTCAATTTGTGTTAATATTGAGGACGGCATTGCCATCAATTGCACATCAAATTTCAATGAAGGTTCAATTTTAGAACTTGCATTATGAATTCGCATCGATACATTCCAACCTTGATCACATACAACAACAATTGTATTTCTTGATCCTTCTTTAAACCCTATTTCATAAAATCTACTTGGTAACTTCATCAATGGTACATCTATAAGAGCTTTCTTTTTCCCATCCTTTTGATTTAATGTTCCATTGATATTTACAGATTCTATCATTGTAAATCTTCTTTGATCATTCATAATAACCTTGTAAAAGTCATTAACACCAATCAGATATTTAATCAATCGTCCTGGTATCTCATGTGGATACTCAGAATCTAAACGTTTTAATTCATTCATGAATGCTTCCAAAACAGGTACATAGCAGTCCATCTCTTTATCTGGAATAATATCCCATTTGGCTGGCTCGCCATTTGCTTTGCTTTCGTCCCTTATCTTTCTTAATGGTAAAAACACGTTTCTAATCGCTTCAAAATACTCTGTTGAACAAGGTATTCCAAACCACTCTTTTCCAAAATCTATAGTATCTGATAAACGACTATGTTTGACTGCCTGATGATTATGTTTACATGACAATCCTATTTCCCAGTCACTGCCTCTCATACACAATACATCTCGTACATCACCTGTAATTCCAGCTGAATCTGTTTGCAAGCCAATTAGCATATCATTTTTTTGATTCGATAACTTAGGCTCTAACCTATCGACAATTCTAACCGCAGCCTCTGCTCCTAATATATAGTCACGCTGCTCCTCCATTGTGAGATTATTAAAAGCGTTTCGTGCAGTACTCATCTGTGGACTATCTAGCAATACAACATTTGTAATTTTGCTATATTGCTTATAAAGAACATAAGCACATGCATATTCAAAAGCTTTTCCTGTTTCAGTTTGTTTTCCGCTTTTTGCCATCACGAAGTCTGTTTGACAGTACTCCATAGAGATGTGTAGCAACTGTTTCGGCTAATTTTACCGGAACAGCATTTCCTATTTGCTTATATTTTGAGGTCAAATCTCCATAAAATTCCAGATCTGGTGGGAATGTTTGTATAGCCGCTGCTTCCCTCCAACTAAATCTCCTTGTCACACCATTATCTCCAAATTTCCACAAATCCTTATCTAGTTTTACCATATCTGGGGAACCTGGCCATAATGTAACTTGTTTAGCCATAGCAGGAATCGTATAGGATACATCGTCCCAGCCTCTTTTTCGATTTCTACTCATATAACGACTGCTATAAGGTGCATTACATACTTCATCTGGTTCTGGCTCTGGAATATTTTTTAATGCTTCTCTCATTGTTACACGATAGTTTCGCGGAACAGGAAATTCAAATTCAGTTATATTTAAATCTTTCCTAAATCCTACAATAATCACTCGCTCCCTGTCTTCTGGAACCGCATAATCCTTTGCATTGAGTAATTTATAAAAGACATTATATCCACATTGTGAAAAATCTTCTACTATCGCTTCTATGATAGTTCCACCACCCATTGTCAAAAGTCCTTTAACATTTTCTCCAACAAACATTAACGGTTTTTTTTCCTTGACAATTCTTACATAATGTTTATAAAGTACGTTTCTTGAATCATCAATTTTTCGTGGCCCACTCAGAGAAAAGCCCTGACACGGAAATCCGCCCAGCATAATATCCGCATCTGGAATATCTGTTGCATCAACCTTTGCAACATCTCCACATACTACTTTTGCAGTACTCCAGTTCTCATGAGTTTTACAGGCATCTGCATTAAAATCATTAGCCCAAATTGTTTTGAAACCAGCTCTTTCAAATCCCATATCCAGTCCGCCGGCTCCTGCAAATAAGCTAATTGCCGTAAATTCTCTCACGCTTCAAACTCTCCTTTGTTTAATTTATATGCCGCTACATCCATAATCGATCGTGCGGTCGCATAGCATTATAACATATCTTTATGATATATTTCAATTTGTAACAGTATCATCTCGATAATTTTCTCATAATGCCTTTTATTATTTTTTTCATTTTCATTCCATCTTTCAAGCCTAGCCGATAGAAAAATTCTTCTGTCTCTGCTCCGCTGTTAAATATCTGGTCACAATATTTTGTAATGACTTCTTCCTGCTCCGGTGAAAGTGTAGCAATCACTTTTTTGTACGCTTCTTCAACCTCATCTGGCTCTGTCATCGAAGGCTGACTCAGTTTCCAATCCGCATATGCTTTTCCCATATGTTCTGTTATGGTCAAGTTAATAAATTCTTCGATCTCTTTCGTCATTTTCATTTGTTAATACCATTCCTTTCACACAACCTACTCTGTTAATGCGTCCAGCATAACCTGAATAACTTCCTTCAGTTTTAACCCGTCTCTTAATCCCATACGATAGTAAAACTCATTCAAATCACTGTTATTATTTGAAGTTTCCGTCATATAGTCAAAAATGATTTTCCCCTGTTCTTTTGGCAGCTTTCGAATCACCTTTTGCACTTTCACTTCCAATTCTTCATTGAACGGATCATACTGCTCTCCATCTTTTTCCTGATAAACTTCTTCCATTCTTTTCCCAATCAGGTCGCTCATGAACTTTTCCATTTTTTCTGTTAATTCCATCTTTTAATCTCCCATCAATCGAATTTTGATTGCTTCCAGCCACACTACAGACCAGCCAGCGAGAATAGGCAGAACATACAATATAAAGCCTATCGCAAGCATTCTAATTGCCTCTGTGCCTGTTTCCTGTCCGAATCCATACCCCAATATAGCTGTGATGCAGATAATTCCAGACAAGATATGAAATACAGTTGCAGACAGCCATGTGAAGAACATAACCACCAGCTGTATGATTGTCAGGCACATACGCACCGGCAATAACAAAATTCTTATAATAATTCTTACAACTACCATGACTGCCCGCCCCCTTTCATTGTTTTATATATCTACGGTAATTATCCAGAACAGAATCCGTAACACCATTTTTATATACTTTACGGATATCTACGATTTTTTCATCTTTCAGCAGTTTCAGCCAGTCCAACAGGTCTTTTCTGCTGTTTGCGAAGTTACAACATCTTCCATCTGCGTATTCGATTCTATATCTCATAAGGTCCTCCTACACGTACACCATTTCGGTCAGTATCATTTCATCAACCCGGCTTCTTACATTATTTGTCCGGCGAACCCATTCCATTTGATTTCTGGCTTTCAATTCTTCAGTAATGTCTTCCTGCTTCATTATTTGCTCCATAAGTAAATCTCTACGCTGTATGCACTGTTCATTTACATCTGCAAGATGCGTCCAGAGTTTTCCGCTGAGTGACAAGTACGAATACAGTCCGCTCTTATAATCTCTCAGATAGTTCCTGCGGAGACTTCCATAAAATCCAATATCACGTGTCTCTTCCAGCACTGCAATCAGCGGTAAATAAATCTCTCCAACAAGGATATAATCCAGTCCATTCTCAGTATCATGAATCAATGGTGCTAATTTTTTCATATTCAATAACCTCTCTGCTTGTTTTCTTCCTGTCCTTGTGGTACGATCAAGCCGAAGCGGTGACAGGTAATTCCTGCTCCGGTTCAAGTTCAGTTGGCTCTGGTTCTATTTGGTAGGTAGGCTCCAGAGCCTTCTTTTTTTGCTTGTTTCTCCATTTCTGTGTGCTGGCAGTAGCTTTCTTTCTGTTTTCCAGAATCTTTTCATACTCCTTCATAGCTTCCGGATTATCAGCCTGTGCAGCCTTTTCAATCTCTTTTGCTTTTTTCTGCTGTTTCTGATAACTCCGTTTTCGGCTTGCCCGGTCTCTTTCCCGTCTTGCCCTCTCTTTATCCAGAATTGCTTCATACTGCCTGATTGCCTCTTCATCGCCAGCTTCCGCAGCTGCTTTGATTCTGGCACGTTCTTCTTTACGCTTCTGGGAACACTTTCTAGCTGCTATCCTCTGCCTTTCTCTTTTGGCTTCTGCTTTACGCTGTTCTTCTTCCTGCCGGGCTTTTCTTTCCGCCTCCAGTTCTTCTTCCGAAAAAGGAACTGCAAACTGTCCGATGAAATTGAAATAAATGTCTATCCGCTGTGTACGATCAAGACCTTTTCCTACCGCTTCATGAACCATAATTTTATCTATAAACTCATTTAACATTCTTGGGGTAATTTCTTCAAAGTCCTGATATTTTTTTACAAGTCGGACAAACCGATCTCCGCCATTTTCCGAATTTTCATTCTGACCGAGTTCCTGTTCCAGTTCTGCCACCTTTGCTTCCAGCTCCTGCTGTTCATCGTCATATTCTTTCATCATGCGGTTAAAATGCCTGTCCGGGATTTTCCCCAGTACATTTCCTTCATACAGGTTCTTTATCAAAGTATCTAACTCCTGAATCCTGTTCTTAGCTGACTTGACCTCTTTTTGTGATTCTTGCATGAACTTTTCACTGTAAGTTTCTTTCAACTGACCCACCTGTTCCAGAAATTCTTTTTGATTCGTCAGAACAAATCTGGCAACTCTGCGGATAGAATCATCAACAAGCTGATCCAGTGCCGATGACGTTATAAAATGAAATGTACACTCTTTATATTTGTTTCCATATGCTGAGCATGAAAAACTACTGTCTGAATCATAGCGTTTCCCATCTTTTCTCTTTTGTGCTTCGGGGCTTCTGTAACTCATTCTGCTGCCACAATCTGCACAATAGACAAGCCCTGATAATCTGTGTTTGTACGTGCCATTTGCCACACGCTTCGTCACTCTTTTTCTGAACTTCTGTGCCTGATTCCAAGTATCTTCATCAATGATCGCTTCATGTGTATTTTCAAAGATAATCAATTCCTCTGGTCTGGCTTTTCTTCGTTTCTTTGTTTTGAAGTTATCACAGATTGTTTTTCCAAGAATCGTATGTCCCATATATTCCCTTTTATCAAGAATCCCACTGACTGCAGTAGCATTCCAGATATAAGGATCATGGTAACTGTGATTCCTGCTCACTTCTCCTTCCCCATGTCGTTCCAGATATGCAGAGGGTATTAAGGTATGCTCCTTTGTGAGAATATCTGCTATCTGTGCCGAACCATTTCCTTCGATTGCAAGCTGATATATTTTTCTTACAACTTTCGCTGCTTCTTCATCGACCAGCAAATGGTTTTTATCTTCTGGATCATGCTTATAACCATAAGGAATTGCACCACTACATCTCTTGCCGGATTTCATTCTGGATTGAAAAATAGCTTTGATTTTCTTGCTTGTGTCCTTTGCATACCATTCATTCATGATATTCAGAAATGGTGTAAAATCATTATCTGTTGGTGTTGCACTGTCAATGCTGTTATTGATTGCAATGAATCGGACATTTTTCTCTGGGAACAATATTTCTGTGTAATACCCAACTTTCAGATAATTTCTTCCCAGTCGGCTCATATCCTTTACACAAATGGTATCAATCAGTCCTGCTTCCACATCAGCAATCATTTTCTGAAAGCCCGGACGGTTAAAGGTAACTCCGCTGAAGCCATCATCTGTATAGTGCCGGATATTCGTCAATCCCTTAGCCTGTGCATATTCTTCCAGATAATTCTTCTGGTTCGTGATACTGTTTGATTCCCCTTGCAGTTCATCGTCCTTTGATAATCTCTCATAGAGAGCTGTCAGCTTGTTATTCCGCTGTGCCACGCTTTCCACCTCCTTCCTGCGAAATGTCTGCAAATACAGACAAATAAGCGTTTCTTCGCAACTTCTGTTTATGAAGCAACGTTTGTTTCTCTGTACTTTATATATTAAACCCTTGGGGTCAGTGACCACGAAACTCACATTATCCGGCATTTGCATAAGCTGTGGTTTTACATAGAATCTGGTCTTACCGCTACCTGAGCCTCCGATCACGATTACGTTCTTATTTCTGGCATACTTGGGTTTCTTTGGTCGGCTGTTCATCGTCAACCGCTCTGTCTGTGTCAGTAAGATATTATTCTCGAAGACCGGATCAATAAAGGGTGCTATGTCTTTTTCATTTCCCCAACGTGCAGAACCATATTCTTCACCCTGTCGGAACTTTTTTCCATTTTTGCCCTTAAAATATACGACTCCCCATATGCTGACTGCTGCAACTGTACCTGCCACCAGACTTTTCAGTTGAAAGCATGGACGCCAGTCCTTAAAAGCCAGAGGATAATTCGTAAGCAGAACAACAAGTCTGTCTATCACGGTGCTGCCCCGGCAATACTGATACAGCCAGGTAAATTTACCTGTCACATAGAACACAATCACATATGGCAGATACAGCAAAACCTTCTTCGCTTTCTCCATATTGGGCGGACGTACCTGGAATCCTTTGAGTTTCTTCTTTAAATTTTTTATTCCAATCATAACGTCGGCTCCTTCTGTTTCTCTTTTGTTTTTTCCCGCTCTCGCTGCTTGTCCTGGCTTCTGGCAGTAATCGCTTCCTGTAATTTCTTTCTGACAGACGGCTTTTTCTCTTTATTCAGTGTCTTTCCAGTAAACTCCCGAAATGCTGCTGTCATTACATCCACGTCCCTTGCTTTAAAAAAGACAAAGTATCTGGGTGGATCTACGGACTTATCACGCTTGAGACTAAAATCAATGCCATATTTCTTCGCCACTTTCTCAAAAGCCTTGATATTATTATCCGTGACCTCAATATTGGAAAGCTGTACGTTCTGCTGTGCCAGCTTCTTCATGCTCTGCTTTCCATGGTACTCTTTATCCGGCGGTCCTTTTGTCTGCTGCTGTTTTCTTGATCTTTCCACCTTTTCTTTTTCCATTGCAGCCAGGAATCTCATCATTGCCTGTTTTAATAAGCGAACTGTTACTTTGCCACCGGTAATACACAATGATACTGTTTTCTCATTTACCTCCTCCTGCACCTGAATCACTTCCTTTCCGTAAAATCATATATTTCCTTCATACATATCGTGCTGTACCAGAGATGAATAATAATTACTGATCGTTAATGGTGCATTATACAATACAGCCAGCAAATATTGCCTCATGTTCAATACCTTACTGGTATTTTCCTTCATACAGTGAAGAACAAATCGCATATGTTCTGAATCCAATTTCAGAAACTGACTTTTTACAACGGAAAGCGGTTTTCTGTCTCCTCCAATCCGAATAAATTCCTGTTCCGAGCACACCACATCTACCATCAGACCGACAATTTCATCCAACATCTGCTGGTTAAACTCATCTACAATATAGGCATAGCCAATATTCTCTTTAATAATCTGCTGATAGGCACTGCGCTCTGCCTCTTTTCTTTTCATTTCACTGCTATCTGAATAGAATGAATGATACTCTGTATCGTTATTCTCAGTATTACTATCCTCTATATCATTACCTGGCAATTTGTACCTGTCTGTATCGGTCATTTCTACCTTTCCTGACAGGTCATTTTGACCGTACTGCAAGTTTCCTTTTAACCTGTCTGGTGACACACATTTTTTTACATAAATTCTATCGGGATTTCCTAATCCCTGCCTGACTCTTGTAATCAACCCGATTCCTTTTCTGTCATCCAGTTCTTTTAACAGGCACCGGACTTTTTTCACTCCACATCCCATAAGTCCTGAAATCTGTTCCTGTGAAAAATAGATATATACTTTGCCCTCTGCATCCAGCCATCGGTTCTTCACAGATAACTGCATACGGTCAAGCAATAATCCATACAGCAATTTTGCCTCACAGGATAAGCTTCCAAATACCGGGCTTACAAAGAGAATCTTAGGAATCCGGTAGAACGTGTACTGCTCAGCTTCCTCCCCATAATGGTATGGAAAGGCATATGTACGATTATCCAGACTTCTTCTCTCTCTGTTCTTTTAATATTTTCGCCATGCAATAGCCAATGCAGGGACTTTTCCCATATGGGCAGCCTTTACATGGAACCCAGTAGCGATGAAGCGGATCTGGGTCAGGCGGCTTCTCCGGAAGCTGATAAAAACATCTCATCTGCCTGCATTCTTTCTTCTTCTCATTCCAAAAGTAACAGTATTCACAGGACTTTGGCTTGTCTTCTGCATATCTAATCATCGTCTCCTTCCTGCTCCCTTCTTTTACTCATTCTTTCCAACATCTGATCCTCCTGTGATGCCACTCTCAGACAGCAATACATTACAAAATTAACCGCTGCAATAACCGCTACTCCTGCAATAATCAATATCTGTTTCAAAATACATTCCCCTTTCATTTTTTCTTAGTATTAGCAAAAAGAGGACATTTATGAATCAATTCTGTCCATAAATGCCCTCCTGGTCAAAGGTTTCTTATTTCTTTTTTCTCACTACCCACACTGCTGATACTGCACCTGCCATACCTGCTACTGCAAGCAGAATCCAAAGCAGCATATGTGTATCATCTCCGGTTTTCGGTGTATCTGTTACCTGTGTAGATGGTGTTTCCGGTGTTGATGTTTCTTCCGGTTTTATCTCATCTTTCATCACAACTTTCTGAATCTCCCCGGTATCCTCTACTGTGAACTTCACGTCCTCAGCTATCAGATAGCCCTCAGGGGCAGACTCTTCCCGAAGTGTATACTCCCCAATCGGAAGCATTTCAATGTAATGCGGTTTCTCCTCAGAAGTCCAGCTCTCTACCGTTTTACCGTCTTTGTCGAGAATTGTCAGTTTTGCTCCTGGCAGTTCTTTTCCGGAAATATCCGTCTTAGAGATTTCTACCTTCGTCACATCATCTTTCATCTCGATTTTCTGCGGCTTCGCAGTATCTTCAATGGTAAAGGTAATGCTTTCTGCTGTTACATAACCGTCTGCTGGTTTTGTTTCTGTCAGGGTATACTTCTGTCCGACTACCAGTTCTTTGATGATATGAGCTTCTTTGCCGGAAGTCCAGGAATCTACAACCTTACCGCTTTCATCCGTTACCTGTAACTTGGCACCTTCCAGCTCTTTCCCGTCTGTCAGGGAAGTCTTGGTAATCTCGATTACTGTCGGTTCATCCTCAAAAGTAAAGGAGTATGATACTTTTTCCTTTTCTGCACCTTCGTACTCAAATGTAAACTCCTGTGTTTCATCCGTCGTTGCAAATCCAGGTGCCGGGGAAGTTTCCTTGATATAATACTCAAAACCAATCGGTAAATCTGCTGTAAAAGTCAGTTTGCCTTCTTTATCCGTTGCCAGTTCTTCAATCACAGTATCCGCTTCCAGAATAACTTTTCCGTCTGCTCCTGTAATATCATTCTTAGCACAAAGGGCAAATACTGCACCTTCCAGTACACGATCAGAATCTTTCTCTTTTTTCACAACTTCCACTTCCGCTTTCTGGCGGTTGTTCTGCCAGTCAGCAGAGTAAGTGACTTCTGCAGTATCCTGGTCACGATATGTCAGGTCAATCTCTCTTGCCTCATTATCCAGTACAAAACCATCCACTGTAGCTTTTTCTTTGACATAATATTTGCCAAGAGGAAGTCCGGATAACTTTGCAATGCCGGTATCATCCGTTGTAATGGTTGCTACCAGTTCGTCTTTTTTATAATAATCTTCACTTTCTCCGTCAGCAGATTTCACGTCCTCTAAAGCAAATACTTCAAAGGTAACATCTTTCAGACTGCCTGTTACATACTGGAATAAATGGCTAATCCATCCTCCAACAGAATCCAATGCCGTTACTTTATCCAGAAACTCTCCACTTTTATTGATGATGATCGTTCCTGCCGGCACATCATCTTTCATTTCCACTTTCTGGATTTCCCCGGTATCTTCAATCGTAAATGTGATTTCTTCTGCCTTGAGGTATCCATAAGGAGCCATTTCTTCCCTGAGAGTATAGGTTTCCCCTACAGTAAGCCGTTCAATCATATGCTGCTCACCTTTTACAGACTTCCATGTATCAACTACATTGCCATCTTTGTCCAGTACCGTAAGAGTAGCACCAGATAATTCCACGCCAGTAGTCAGATCAGACTTGGAAACCACAACTTTTGTAGGCTGATTCTTAAATACAGACGATAACTGCACGACCTTAACATCCTGTCCCTGGTACTCTGCTTTTACTTCCAGAACTTCATCTGAAGATACATAGCCATTCGGCGCTGCCAGTTCTTTGATATAATACTCTCCAAATGGCAGATCCTGTGTAAATACAGCTTTTCCATCTTCTCCGGAAACAGCTTTTCCAAGAAGTGTGTCTGCTTTCACAATCACAGTTCCATGAGCTTCCATATCATTCTTCGCATAAAGTCCAAATTCTGCCCCTGCAACTGCATTTTCTGTATCAGCATCCTGTTTTACTACTGAAATTTCTACTTTCTGACGTTCATTCTCAAAAGTAGCTGTCTGCTCGATGACAGGTGTTTCCTGATCTTTATAAGAGAAAGTAATGGTCTGTGCCTCGCTGTTTAAAACAAATCTTGTTGGCGCAGACGTTTCCACAATCTTATAACTTCCAAGTGGAAGATTCTTCAGGACCGCTTTTCCATCTTCATCGGTTGTGACAGTTTTTACCAGTGTTCCGGCTGCATATTCCAGAATACGGTTTCCATTGTCATCTTTCTGGAAGTCAGCAGTATAAATATCCTCCGCAGCATAAATGGCAAACTCTGCCCCTTCCAGATTTTCTGTCTGATATGTAAAATCATCCTTGAATCCGTCCAGAACTTCTCCCTTTTTCACGATAGTCAGTTCTCCCTTAACTGGATGGTTCTCATAAACTGCTTCAATGATCACATCCCCGGAAGTTCCATCCATCTGATATGCAGTATTGGAATCAACTGTTACCTCATAATAATTTTCGTTCAGTGTGTAACCGAACGGGGCATTCACTTCCTCGATACGGTAATTTCCGATTTTCAGATTCTGTGGAAGAATCAAATATCCCTCTGCATCTGTAAAATAAGATTTGTGTTTAACCGTTGTCGGATAGGTTGTAACCTGTTCTACATATTTCTTATGATCCAAGTCATAAATCTTAAACTCTGTATTTTTCTGTAATACCGGTTTCTTGGTTTCATCATCCTGCTTGATGATTTTCAGCTTCGCTTCAAACTCATCATCCAGAAGCACTCTCCACGTCTGCGGCTGATTCGGGTTATTCTCTGTGATACACACCGTAAAATCATCTACCGGAGTGTAATTGTGAGGTGTTGTTGTTTCACGCACAATATAAGTTCCATATGGAAGTGCGATACTGCAAGCATAACCCTTTTCGTCTGTGAACATTTCTGTTGCACCATTTTCCCCGATCACAACTGGTGTTGCAGAAGCAAAATCATAGCTTCCGTCTGCTTTCTTTGTCAGGGAAGATTCCAGATATGCCGTAAATCCTGCACCTTTTAACAGATCAGCGTCTGTTTTGCCATTATTGGCTGCTTTGATAATCTGGAACGGCTGTTTCATTACCTGTTCTAATGAAACACAGTCACGTTTTACCTCTGCTGCCAGATCTCCTTCATAATTGCAGACCAGATCATGTTCTGTTTCGTCTGCCAGATAACCCACTGACGGACTGATCTCTTTCACATAGTAATCTCCAAGATACAAGCCATCTACAGAAGCCTGTCCATTCTTATCTGTCGTAAGAGTAGCCACCTGCTCCCCGGCTTTATAAATCACACCGGTAATACCGTCCGGATGAACAATATCGTTACGAGCGTACAGTCCATAAACTGCTTTTTCCAGTGTCGCATCTCCCTGTGCAACCGCCTGTTTTGTTTCCGCATCTCTCTTTTCCAGAGAAATCTTAGCTTTAACTCTCTCATTTACAAATGTATGAGTGAATGAAACTTTCGGCTCGCTGTCACTGGTATATGAGAACTTAAATGTATAAACATCTTTAGAATTTCTCAAATATCCCTGTGGTGCCTGTTCTTCTTTAACTACATAAGAAAATCCAATCGGAAGATCTGCGTTAAATGCCGCTTTTCCATCTGCTCCAGTTGTTGCCTTTTCAATCAGTGTACCTTTCTTTACTACCACAATTCCGTCTGCATCAGTAATGTCACTGCCTGCATACATAGCAAACACGCCACCTGATAATAGATTTTCTGTATCCTTGTCTTTCTTTACAACACTCACATCAGCTTTCTGTCTGTCATTTGTGAATGTCACATCAGAAAAGACTACTTCCACATTCTGTCCAGCATAGGAAAGTGTGACTGTCTTTTCCTCTCCAGCATTATAAAAATTCTCTGGTGCCTGCATTTCTTTGACAACATAAGTTCCAAGATGCAGATTTTTCAGGATACAAGCACCGTTTTCATCTGTAGAAAGGTTTTCTTTTACAAGATCGCCTTTGCTGTAAATCTTCGCACCATAGGCAGAGATAATATCTTCTCCTGCATATACGTTATAAACAGCACCTTTCTGACGTCTGTTTTCATACTTGAATACAGTGCCATTCTCACTGACATCAGCCCCCGCAAGAACCTGTCCTTCCTTATATACGGTCAGTTCTCCAAGCTGTTCTTTGTCCGGTACAGTTGTTGTCGTTGTCTTGCTTGCTACCAGCTTCACATTGTAAGCGGTTGTATTTACCACATAACCTTTCGGTGCTGTGATCTCTTTCAGATATACTGTATCCTGTGTTTTTACAATCGTTGCAGAAGATTTTCCATTGCTGTCCGTTTTTGGCATCGTTGTAATCAGATTCTTGCAATCCGGATCACTGTAAATACCAAACACTGCTCCCGCAAGGTTTACATCTGCTGCTGAATCTTTCTTCACAACTTCTACAGTTGCAAGTTCAATCCAGGATACTTTAAAGTCCACATATTTCTCATCATCCACGCCTTCTCCGAATACCAGAGCCAGATCCTGATTTCCAGAACCTGTTGAAATCTTATAGGCTGAATAATCTTTGGTAATGCTTCCTTTCATGGTTGCTGACCAGCTCTCTGCCACATCACTTACCTGTGTTAATGGTGCAGACAGATAAAACTTTGTACCACCACAAATTTCTACATTTGCTCCAGCTTTACTTGTTTTTCCTGTTGTCAGGTTATGAAGCTGTACACCTGCCGGAAGTTTCATGGTAATGGTCTGTAACGTATCAGCATTAAATGTAATATCCTTTGTTCTCTGTCTGTTGCCCTCTACATAGGCTTTTACGTTTGCATCTGAAAAAGACATTGCCACTGATGGAATATCCGGTTGAGAAACGCAATAATTATAAAGTTTCTTTGCAAGATTCTGTGCGGTACTGTTCGCTCCAGAAAAAGCATCTCCACTGCCATTTGCATAAGAAGCAGCAAGATGTACCAGAATAAATCTGGCTCCAGCACTTAAATTACCATAACCGTTTTCCTCTGTGAAAAATCCATCATCGCCAGAAGCCTTTGTGCCGTAATAACACACTTTTGCAAGTGCTTTCCCATCGCCAACCTTGTTGATCGTGTAAGTTCCACTGCCCGGTCCCGGCTTGGATGGCTGTACACAGTATGCTATGGCAGATACATTACCAAATTTCACAGTATACTGATAAGTAAGGTAACTACCATATCCATAATCTGCGTAACGGTACATAGTTCCCCTTGTAACAGAAACCTGCTGTGAACTTCTTGCATTTCCTGCAGAAGCCATAAAGGTTACGGTTTCTCCTGCATCCATTGCATACAGATCAATTCCATTACTTTCTGCCTGTTCCAGAACTTCAGGCACCGTAAGTTCAGTTTTCGTATCAACTGTGTTTTCCCGGTGCGACTCTGAATCTTCCTCACTCTGCTCCGTATCTCCAGTACCGCTGTCATCGTCAACTATAATTTCAGAAGAACTCTCTGACTGTGTTTCTGTTTCAGGCTCTTTTACAGTGATATTTCTGCTGATTCTGTAAGACGGATGACCGCTTACCGGCTCTACTGCATATACTGCCTTGTAGGTATCCGGTGTATGTGTATCAAAATCAGCTCCAGCCTCATTTTTCGCTTCATGGAATAAAATTTTCATTTTACTTTCATCTACTCCATCAATACCGGACAGATCAACTTCCACTTCAAATTCATCTCCATAGGCAATCTCAATGTCATTTGCTGCCACAATCTCATCCGGATCAAGAGAATCCTGTACCTCTTTTAATTCCGGATACTGCTGTTCAAACGGTATTTCTTCCGGTTCCAATTCCGATGCAGAAACAGCTACCGGCTGAACGATTACAGACGCTAACGTAGCAACTGCCATGACTCCTGATAAGAATCTTTTGAACTTCATTTTCATTTTGACTTAATCCTCTCTTTCTTCATTTATCAAAGTTTTTCTTTTCAGCAGGTCTATACCTGCACTATTCAATCATTGGAACCACCTCCCGATATTTTTGTTACTGATACCTGTACATTTCTGAAAAGATAACAGCACATGCATATGGCGGCACCTGCACTAAGCGAAGCACCGCCACATGGTATCTGCTGTCATCTCCATAAAAATGGAAATAACAGTTTTAATAAGGATCAAGCATTTAAGCCGCAAGAGGTAATTCGTAATCTTTCCTGCAAAGGGTGCCTCCCATCTGTATCCCCTCACGTTTTCACCGGATTCCGCCGCAAGAATGCGTAGCTGGATAATTCCGGGTATCCTCTCACTGCTGGTATGAAATTGTCAAGGTACAAGTCAGGGCTTTTCCTTTCTGTAGAATTAACCCTTCACCTATAAAGCTCGGCAAAGGGTGTTTACCAACCCCCTTTTGCAAATTTTTTTATTTTTTCTCAATTTTTTTTTCGCAGTGCTTTCTGAAAGTTCTTCCAAACTGGCTCTCAGCTTGGCAACCGCCTTATTTCTCATGTTGTTGACTGCTGCTGAACTGATTCCATGAATATCGGCATATTCCTGATAAGTCTGTTTCTCAAAATAAAGGGCATAAATAAGCTCCTTCTGCTTATCCGTCAGAATGTCCATCATGCTTTCCGTCATCATCTGCTGAACAATCATTTCCTCCATGTCCGGTGCTACACTCTCTCCAAGCTGCATTTCTTCCATAGCAGAAGATAAAGAGATACAACGTTTCTGATTGCAGCTATCCAAGTTGATGCTCAGGCGATCTTCTCCACGAAGAACAAAACGCAGATACCACTCAGCCTCTTCAAAGTAAGATTCCGTCAGATCACATCCATATCCATTTCCAGCCACAGAAGAATAGCGATAACCAGAAATATCTTCGATAGGAAATACTGTTACCCGGTTCTGTGCCTGATAGACCACATATCCGTTCTTGTAAACAGTGATCGTGATTACGCCTACTTCGTTCTGAATAATCTTCTGAGCAACAACCGGGCATTTTCCCTCCCGTAAACTTTTACAACTCGGTTTCTTTTCGCCTTTCTTTGGAGATTCCACCATTTCTTTCAGTTTTCTAAGTGTCAGCATGACAACCGCCTTTCTGCCTTTCGGCTCCGGGCTGTCAGCAGACAAAAAAAGCAGCAAAAAAAGACTCCGATCTGCCCGGTTTTTTTTATACCGAGCGGCTTGCGAAGCCTCTCTTTGCTGCTTTATGTATCAATCAGCTATACAGGAATACTCTCTGTACGCAGATTAATCAGCGTTCATGTTTTCGTTTTCTACTGTAGTGTTTTCAGCCTTATCAGTCTTTTCATCCAAAAGGAAACTAAAATCCCCCATTGCGTCATAAGGCTGATGTGTGATAAATTCCAGATATTCTTCTCGGCTCATGTTTTATCGCCTCCTCTCTTTTGATGATT
The DNA here is from genome assembly GCA_937880845.1 of uncultured Drancourtella sp. Classification (GTDB taxonomy): domain Bacteria; phylum Bacillota; class Clostridia; order Lachnospirales; family Lachnospiraceae; genus Sellimonas. The sequence goes on along the minus strand of CALFLL010000072.1, from coordinate 127,304 downwards.
ATATTTTACAGAATTAACTCACCTATCTCAGTACCACATACTGACCAGTTCTTTCTAAAACAGTCCATATATGAGCCTCAAAATACAAAAGCCTGGGTAATTTGATGAACACACATCAAATTACCCAGGCTCCTCTTAGCCCTATCGTCTGCCACTTCAGACAACAGCTTTTATTTTTTTAACTTCATATACAATCCAGTTTCCATCCCGATCTTGCTTTACCTCCGCATTATTACCTCTTGCAGATATTCGCTTCAGCTTACTCAAAAGCTTTTTTTCTCTTTCAGCTTCTGACTTATTTCTATCGTAAATTTCCGCATTGCTATATACCATATTCCAAATCTCCTTTCTTTATTGGCTATGGCGTTATTATATAATCGAACTGCAATATTCACAATACATCCTGCCAGACACTAATACAAAATAAACTGTCCATCCCTAAAGCAATCCATATTCTCGTTTCTTTTCTACAGCATCTTTAATCTTCATTATTTCCTTTAAAGTCTGCTCATCCAATGTAAGATCCCCCGATTGTTCAAGTTTACACAAAATTTCTTGTTTTTCCTCCATACTGGCATCTTCTGTAAATCTGACTAATCTTTCATATTGTTCTGGTGTCATATCGCTTTCATTTGACACCAACTGTGTCCTTGCAATTTTATCAATCGAATCTAATATCTTTTTCTCCAAATGATCATTCTCGTCGAACAAAGCTCTTGCTTTTTTTAGAATGTATTTGTATTTTTTTAAATTTGATATGTTTTCTTCAACTTCCTGTAACCATAGTGTCAATTCGTTTCCTGGCATTGCCGTAATATCATACATTTTACTAGCAGCATATAAAGTAGGATAAAATATTTCTTCTTCCTCAGATATATACTCGTACTCTTTTCCTTCCAATAAGTTGGAAATTACATCAATTAATATATCCTGAAGCTGTTTATGCTTAAATAATCCTGTTTTGTTCTTAGCATCCTGTTTTTCCTGTTCTGTTTTAGCAAATTCCTGTTTAATCAAGTTTATTCTGGCATTCCACTCATTCATCCATCGTCTGATTGCAACCAACCGATCTAAAGTTTCTAACATCAACTGATATTGAATAGTATCATCTGAGTCCTGCATTGTAGCAAACATACCACGAACTTCATTATTTATTTTTTCTGTTAAAATATCCTCCAACCTTGCATTTAAAAACTGTGGTGCTGATTTTACCTGTTTCTTTACACTTTCATCCAAATATATTTCAACATTCTCTGCAAGCTGGGCTCGTAGACGCTGTTTCACGTCAATTCCCGCTTTGGGTTTCCCCTTTGCGCCAAAAAAATCTGTATCGAACATTGCAACTAACAATTCCTGTATTTCCGGTTGAATAATGTAAACCTCTGTTCCATCTACTGTTTTCATAAATTTCGAAGCTGTTATTTTCCCATCACTCATTTTGCATAATTTTTCGATATACCTTTTGATTGTCTTATCACTTATAAAATCTCCCGCTGCTTTACATCCACCTAAATATATTCCAAATTGCTCTGCAGTCATTGGTTCTTTTGCAAACATCCTCTTTATATCTGCGAAACTTTTAGCACTTTTCTTTGTCGTTTCAACACTGTTCTCATATTCTTCGTTACGCACCTGCTTAGTATAATCACTTGTTCTTCCCATTTTTAACATATCCTCCGTTAGTATCTGGTTTATTATTCATTATTGTTCATGAATCAAACATACAACAATTTTATATAATTTTCTCATCTAATAAAAGCTCCTTTATTGTCTTTTTCAAAAAAATAAAGGTCATTGACTCATCACTCCAAGTTCAATAACCCTTAATCATCAGACATTGCATCCAACATTGCTAGAATTGCTTTTATTGCCTTATTCATTTTCTTTTTATCCATACTTAACAGCTTCCGTACTATTTGCCAAATCCCAGCATCTTTACATAAATGTTCCTGAGGCACTACGGAGTTCAAGTCGGTTTTCAAACATTTTACAATTTTAATCAGTGTATCTAAACGAGGATTTCCATCGCCAGCCTCTAACCGTTTGTAAGTTGACTCTCCTACCTCCGCATCTAAAGCAACTTTCTGTGTTGTAAGATTTAATTCATTCCTTCGTTCCCTTAATTGATTCCCAAATATATTCTTTTCTTCATCTGTCAAACCGACTCACCTCCCTCTTACAGGCATAAAAACGCCTGATGATATGGTTGTTGTCCCTTAATAAACATCCCATATTCATCAGGCGTTGGTGATTATAGAGTAATCCTATATCCCGATTTGCTCAGTATGAATTTCTTGTCTATGCATTTTTACTCTAACAATTGATCTGCACTTAGGGCATTTTATCTGTATGTTTCCCTCTGTATGTAAATCAATGTCAAATAATCTTTTGTTTTTGCATGTTGGGCACGCAACTGGTATAATGTCAACTTTTTGCATGTTAGCCTCCTTCAGCAGAAAGCCAGCTAAAGGGAAAGTCAAAGCTGACCAAGTTTTCCAACAACAATAGATTGTTTAGCATTTCCAAGGTAGCGATGCTTATATTATACGAACATATGTTCCTTTTGTCAAATATTATGTTTATATTTTTCGTCTGTTTCAGTTGTTTTTTCATTTGTCATCCACTTCTTTTGTGGCAAAAAAATAAACCGGAGCAAAATGGCATACCAATACCATTCTGCTCCGGCTTATCTCGCATTGCGGATAGCTCTTGTCCGAGCGATTATCCTTCTTTATTCAATTACTACTTTTCTACCACTCTGTTTAATAATGATGCATTTACAGTTTTCTCCGTAAAATGCTGCAATCATTTCTTTCATGGTGTAGACATCAAATCTGTTGCCTCCACCTTTTACAGAAAAGGCGGGCTGTCCGTCTACCCAAACTTTGTCCCCTACTCGTACATTATACGTTCTCGTCCTTAATTCATTATTACCTCTCAAAGCTGTATACCTCTACTTACACTGACAGTGTACTTTCTCCATGTTTCTGTTATAGTATTGCTGATTTTTTAACGCTTTCATTGGATTTTTGTCCTACACCTCCTTATGATTTTTTCAATAAAGTGCTTGACATCCAATGTTTTCTGAAGTAAAATGAATAATGTCATGTTCACATTGCCTATATATTATCACTTTAATGTGGTATAGTCATAGATAATGGCTCATGTCAGGATGAGATTCTGGTACAATCTCATAAATCAGAATAGTTGGTTAATAAAACAACTTTATTGATTTTCCAGTTATTGCAGAGACTTTCCCTAAAGGGGAAGTCTCTTTTTTCATTATACTCCCATGTGTAACAAATGTCAATATTGCTTAAAGTTTTTGTAAAATCTTTCTTTATTTCCGTCACATTTACTTATTTTTTGATATTTGGTTACACCATTTTATTAATATTTTAATAATTCTATTATTTTAATGATTGACAGTGTAACGCATTAATTCTATAATAGAACTGAAACAGAATTACATAATAAAGTGAGGGATTGTCGATGAATAATCAAGAATATGTAAAGAAAATTGTTTCTTATATCCGTTCATACATGGAACAGAATAACATTACTCAGAAAAAGCTAGAATCTTTATGTAAAGAAAAAGATGTTGCGGTATCTCAGGGTACTATTTCAAATATTTTTGCCAAACCCTCCTCCGCACGTCTTTCCACCTTAATCAATATATGTGACGGACTGGATATTAGCCTTTCCTCTCTCATGAAGAATATTGAGCTTTCACAAAGGCTACCAGATCCTTCCTCTAACCTGATGATTTATGATACTTCTGATCCTTCATATAGAGGCTATTTCAAAAAATACTTTATCTATTTTTTAAGTACAGACGAAAAAAATAATGGCGAACTTGTTCATGGTGAACTTGATTTCAAAAACCGTAATGCTCCATCTCCATGTGAAGCATCACTGGAACTCTATACTGGCGAGCCTGAGCCAGACACAAACAAACCACGCACTAAATCATACACCGGAGATATGGTAATCTCACGAGTCGGATGCCTATATTGCAATTTAATTTCTTACGAGTACGGAGATATATGGACACTTGCCTTTATTCATCTTCAGCTTAACATCCATTCATTTATCGGAGCCATAGGTTGTGGCATCACTTCGGCTTCTGGAAGTAAGCGTTTTCCTACTGTACATAAGGTTTTTCTTAGCTCTACGGAACTCAATGAAGAACAGCAACGTTATGTCAGTGGATTGCTTCGATTATATCGTGATGAAATTACAATTTCTAAGAAACAGTTAAATGCTTTTATGAATCATTCCGGTTTAGACCTAAAATTCAAAAGTAATATTGAGCGAGCTTTAACAACGCCGGAAACGTTCTATAATATTCCCATTAATATGATTCAACCACCTGTTCCAAATGAAAAATACGCACAAGAACTATCTCTACTGTTGCAATACTCTTCTATGCCATGCAACGATAAAATTACCAAAGATGAAACAGATCTCGCACCATGCATCATAAGTCCCGGCAAATAGCAACCGGGACTTACTTATTTTTTTCTCCATACATTCTTTATATAATTCGTAACCATGCAGCCAATCATACAGCCCAGTCCGTTGTGAATCATATCGTCCCATTCAAATAAACCACGCATAAAAATCAACTGGCTAAACTCTATTATTGCTGATATCAATATTCCTGCCAGCAGAGCCTGATACCACTTTATCTTATGCTTTGTGATTACTGGAAGCAAAACTCCTACCGGTAATAACAATATGCAGTTCAGCAAATTCTCTTTTAATAACGTCCAATCATGGTAGCGGATAATATCTCTCCATGACCAGAATGGCACTAATTCATACTGACGAATAGTTCCTGTCCTAGTAAATACAGTTGATCCAAATACAATTCCCAGGAACACCACCAACGCCAATACTGCCACTGCTTGAATTATACTCAGCTTCTTTCTGTGTACACACACTGCCATCACTATACATACCAGTATCAATATTCCCATAGAAGCTAATATTTCATATTTTGACCATTGCTTATTATATGTTGTCCATATCTGGTAAATATCCATTCCCTTTCCTCTCTGCATCAATCAATCCAAATCTCAAGAACATTGAATACAAATAACTGGCACCGAATACTCCTAATTTTTTCGGTCCGCATATATTTCCGTTCTTCTCTAATGTCACTTTAAGAGCAACTTTCACACTACTTCTCGTTATAGATTTTTTCTTTCGATTAATTTGTATTTCATTTCCATTTACGGCATACCGAAATCGTAATCCTTTTACCGTTGTAAAGAAATACCCGGAAAAAATTTCAATCGTATTCCACAGATACTTCTCCACATATTCCAAGGAAACTCCCTTACATATCTGTAATTGCTCAACAGCTTGCTTTCTTTTTCTGTACATTCTACAACGCTCTGCGTAAAGACTAATTTCATCTACATTATAGATCATTTTGGTATATGGCAGATAGGAATGTACAGATGATTTACTCAAACCAGTTGCCTTCATTATTTCCGAAATACTCATTCCCTGCTCTCGCATTGAGTTAATCTGCTCACTGTTCTCAGTATGATATACACCTGCAGTAATCAATATTTTTCGTGTTTTCATCAATGTAATGCCAAACTCTTCTGATACTTGCCTTAACGAAATACCTGATCCATCAGCCACTCCCGAAGTATATGCCTCTACAATACAATTCTGGAACTGCTCCATTATTCTGTTCTGATCATACTCTGGTTTCTTTTTTGCTCTTCCCATTTTTCTTTACACCACTGCCATGATTGCTTTTATTTCTATTCTTCTCTCTTTTATATTCATCCCATGCATCCACCGCCTCTATGCCTGCCATCCATAGCACCAATGTATCTGCTCGAAATGTTACTCCTAAATACTTCAATATAAATGGTTCTGGCAAAAACGAAAGCAAAAAAATTATTAATAGCATATATGCTTTAAATAATTTGACTATATCCCTCCGCATACGTTTTCTCAAAAAACAATATCCCAGAACATAAAATATAATCACACCTGCTTTAAGCCATACTTTCATATTTTCTCCTTTTTTCGTGTCAATCCAATCATGTTATACTGATACTCTGGCCCCACCAGTACCAGAGTATTCATTTCCTATTCTACAGTAACGCTTTTTGCCAGATTTCTAGGCTTGTCTACATCTAACCCTTTAGCCACGCTGACATAATATCCCATTAACTGCAATGGAACAACTGCCAGACTTCCCACGAAGTGTTCATCTATCTTCGGAACATAAACTGCAAAATTTACCTGATCTTCAATCTCATATTTTCCATATGTTGTCAATCCCATCAAATACGCACCACGACTTTTACACTCAAGCATATTACTGATGGTTTTCTCGTAAAGATCACTCTGTGTCAATACACCAATTACTAATGTTCCTGGCTCGATCAGACTGATCGTACCATGCTTTAATTCCCCGGCTGCATATGCTTCAGAATGAATATAAGAAATTTCTTTCAGCTTTAAACTACCCTCCAGGGAAATCGCATAATCAATTCCTCTGCCCACAAAGAACACATCATGAGCATTCGCATATTTCGCAGCAAACCATTGAAGTCTTTCTTTATCCTGCAAGATTTTCTGAATCTTATCCGGAATTGTCAATAACTCAGTAATGTAATTGCCATACTGTTCTTCTGTAATAGTATTTCTAACTCTGGCAAATTGAACAGCAAGACAATACATTGCCACAAGTTGTGCGCTGTAAGCCTTTGTCGTTGCCACTGATATTTCCGGGCCAGCAAGAGTATAGAATACTTTATCTGCCTCACGAGCAATACTGCTGCCAACAACATTTACGATTGCCAGAGTCGTTATACCTTTTTCCTTTGCCAAACGCAAAGCTGCTAAAGTATCTGCTGTTTCCCCTGACTGGCTGATGACAATAACCACTGAATTTTTATTTATTGACATTTTTCTGTATCTAAATTCAGATGCCAGCTCCACTCTAACCGGAACATCCACTAAGTCCTCGATCACATACTGCGCTGCCATTCCAACATGCCAGGCTGAACCACATGCAACAATATATATCTGTTCAAATTTCTGAATTTCTTCTTCTGTAATCTCAACTGATGATAAATCAATACAATTATTTTTTATGACAGAACCCAAAGTATCCTGAACTGCTTTCGGCTGTTCATGGATCTCTTTCATCATAAAATGTTCAAATCCCGCTTTTTCTGCAGCCTCAGCATCCCACTTAATTTCTGTTGTCTGCTTTTCAATCTCATCTCCGTCAAGATTAAAGAAATGAGCTTCTCCAGGCGTCAATCGGGCAAATTCCAGATTACCAATATAATAAACATTTCTTGTATATTTCAGAATTGCCGGAACATCAGAAGCTACATAGGTTTCGCCGTCTGTCACCCCAATAATCATTGGACTGTCTTTTCTTGCTACCCAAATTTCTCCCGGATAATCTTTGAACATAAGTTCCAGGGCATAAGAACCACGCACACGAACCATTGTTTTAGCAATCGCATCAATCGGTCCGAGATTATACTTCTTATAATAATAGTCCACTAATTTGATTACTACCTCTGTATCAGTCTGACTGTAAAAAGTATAACCATGCTTTAATAATTTTTCTTTAAGTTCTGTATAATTTTCGATAATACCATTGTGTACGCCAACTACTTCTGATTCTACTTCTCCAGAACCTGATTTTGTACAATTTCCAGATACATGCGGATGTGCATTAATCTGGCTTGGCTCGCCATGTGTTGCCCAACGTGTATGTCCGATTCCGCATGTTCCTATCAGTGCTTTTCCTTCATCTGTTTTTTCAATCAGATTGCTTAATCTTCCCTTGGCTTTAACTACCTGTGCCAGACGCTCCCCATCTCGCACAGCAATTCCAGCCGAATCGTATCCTCGGTACTCTAATTTAGACAGACCATTTAATAAAATAGGTGCTGCCTGCTGTGTTCCAGTAAAACCAACTATTCCACACATAAAAACTGTATTCTCCTTTATTTGAGAATATCTTTATTAATATTCTCCCCTTATTACATTTTTAATCTCTTTTAAAAATATCCCTTGTATATACTTTATCCTGTACATCATCCAAACAACTATCATATCTATTTGCGATAATTGCCTGGCTCTGTTCTTTAAATTTGTCCAGATCATTCACAACCTTGCTTCCAAAGAAAGTACTTCCATCTTCCAATGTTGGTTCATAAATAATCACAGATGCCCCTTTAGCTTTGATTCTCTTCATAACTCCCTGTATAGAGGACTGACGGAAATTATCTGAATTTGACTTCATAGTAAGACGGTATACACCAATTACAACCTCTTTTTCCATAGAAGCATCATATGTATTCTCATCTCCATAAGCATAATATCCAGCTTTCTGTAACACACGATCTGCTATGAAATCTTTCCTTGTTCTATTAGACTCAACGATTGCAGACATCATATTCTGTGGAACATCTGCATAATTTGCCAGAAGCTGCTTTGTGTCTTTCGGTAAGCAATATCCACCATAACCAAATGACGGATTGTTATAATGAGAACCGATTCTAGGATCAAGGCACACCCCATTAATAATCTGCTGTGTGTTCAGTCCCTTCATTTCTGCATAAGTATCAAGCTCATTAAAATATGAAACTCTGAGAGCCAAGTATGTATTAGCAAATAGTTTTACCGCTTCTGCTTCTGTAAATCCCATTATCAAAGTATCAATATTTTCTTTAATCGCACCCTCCTGTAACAATCCAGCAAACGTGTTCGCAGCTTTTACAAGTCTAGCATTTTCAACATCTGTTCCCACAATAATTCTGGATGGGTACAGATTATCATATAATGCTTTTGACTCTCGTAAAAATTCCGGACTGAAGATAATATTATCACAGTGGAATTTTTCTCTAATACTTGCGGTATACCCTACCGGAATTGTAGATTTAATTACCATAATTGCATCTGGGTTATATTCAATAACCAGCTTAATCACAGCTTCTACTGCTGAAGTATCAAAGAAATTTTTCTTGCTGTCATAATTTGTAGGTGCAGCAATCACTATGAAATCTGCATCCTTATATGCAGCCTCCGCATCTAACGTAGCTGTCAGATTTAATTCTTTTTCCTTTAAGTATTTTTCAATATACTCATCCTGAATCGGGCTGATCCTTTTATTAATCTTCTCTACCTTTTCCGGAATAATATCTACTGCCATTACCTCGTGGTTTTGAGATAATAATGTGGCAATAGAAAGTCCTACATATCCTGTTCCTGCTACTGCTATTTTCATTTTACTTCTACCTCCCCCAATACTATACTTCTTCAAAAAATGTGTCCGGTCTTTCTGGATTAAAGATTTCATTACATGTCATAACAGTCACAAGATTTTCTGTTTCACTCAAGTTGATAATATTATGTGTCCAGCCTGGAATCATATGTATAGCCTCAATTTTATCTCCGCTTACTTCAAATTCCACCTTTTCTCCTGTATTAATATTGCGTTCCTGAATCAATCCATGACCTGCCACAACAATGAAAAGTTCCCATTTGGAGTTATGCCAATGCTGCCCTTTTGTAATTCCCGGTCTGCTAATATTAATTGATACCTGACCACAATCCTGAGTATGCACTAATTCTGTAAAACTTCCACGATCGTCCACATTCATTTTTAAAGCATATTTGAATTTTTCTGTTGGCAGATATGTTAAATACAAGCTGTACAATTTCTTTGCGAAAGAACCTTCTGGCATTTTTGGCATCATAAGTGTCGTTGGCTGTTCTTTAAATTGCTGCAATAAGTCCACGATTTCACCCAATGTAACTTTATGTGTTACTGGAACGCAACAATATTTTCCATCAGCTTTTATAACCGTTTCCACACCATCAAATTCGCAGTGCTTCTCCTTGCCTTCTATCAGATCAAACATACCTTCTACTAAATCATCAATATACAGCAATTCCAATTCTGTGCTACTATCATTTACAGTAAATTCTTCATCATTTGCTACCGCCCAACAGAAAGTTGATACTGCAGAATTATATTTCGGTCTGGAATGTCCCATCAAATTAGGGAAACGGTATACGGCAACCTTAGCTCCTGTTTCATTTGCATAATCAAAAAACAATTCCTCGCCTGCTTTTTTTGAACGTCCATACTCTGAGTTTCCAAAACGTCCTGCAAGTGTAGCCTGTATTGATGAAGAAAGCATAATTGTTGCTTTATTATTGTACTTCTTTAATGTATTCAGTAAATCAGAAGCAAATCCAAAATTCCCTTTCATAAAATCTTCCGGATTTTCAGGACGATTTACTCCCGCCAGATTAAATACAAATTCAGCCTTCTGACAATACTGATCTAATTCTTCTGGCGTTGAATCAAGATCATACTCATAGATATCTTCTACTGAGATATTCGGTCTTGTCCTATTTTTGTTATCCCGGATATTTTTTAAATTATTTACTAAGGCAGTGCCTACCATGCCTTTCGCACCTGTTACTAAAATATTCATACAACTCACATCCTTATTCCATTTGTTATAGAATCTGTGTAACGCTCCATTTACACTTCTTTTCTCCAAACCATTTTATTAACAACACCTGTATAGCTCTGAATAATCTTTACAACTTTTGAACTAACATTTTCTTCAATATAATCAGGAACCGGTATACCATAGTCTCCAGCCCTGTTCATTTCAACTGCAGTATCAACAGACTGTAACAATCCTTTTTCGTCGATTCCTGAAAGAATAAAACATGCTTTATCTAACGCTTCCGGACGTTCTGTTGATGTACGAATACATACAGCCGGGAATGGATGTCCAACCGATGTAAAAAAGCTGCTCTCTTCCGGTAATGTTCCAGAATCTGACACTACTGCAAACGCATTCATCTGCAGACAGTTATAATCGTGGAACCCAAGTGGTTCATGCTGAATTACTCTCGGATCAAGTTTAAATCCAGTGGATTCAATTCTCTTTTTGCTTCTTGGATGGCATGAATATAAAATTGGCATATCATACTTCTCAGCCATCTTGTTGATTGCACTAAATAAAGATAAGAAATTCTTTTCTGTATCAATGTTTTCCTCTCGATGTGCTGACAGCAAAATATATTTTCCTTTTTCCAAGCCAAGTCTGCTATGAATGTCTGATGCTTCAATCTCTGCCAGATTATTATGCAATACCTCTGCCATAGGCGAACCAGTTACATAAGTACGCTCTTTTGGCAAACCACAATCCGCTAAATATCTGCGTGCGTGTTCAGAATATGCCATGTTCACATCAGAAATAATATCTACAATACGTCTGTTTGTTTCTTCAGGCAAACACTCATCTTTACAACGATTACCTGCCTCCATGTGAAAAATCGGAATATGCAATCTTTTAGCACCAATTACCGACAAACAGCTATTAGTATCTCCAAGAACCAGTACTGCATCTGGTTTAATCTCAGCCATCAATTTGTAACTCTGTGCAATAATATTTCCACATGTTTCTCCAAGATCTGCTCCTACAGCATTCAAATATACTTCTGGATTTTCCAACTTTAAGTCCTTAAAAAACACACCATTTAAGTTATAATCATAATTCTGTCCTGTATGTGCCAGAATCACATCAAAGTACTTACGGGTTTTATTAATTACAGCAGCCAAGCGGATAATTTCCGGTCTTGTTCCTACAATAATTAACAATTTTAACTTTCCATTTTCTTTCCACTTTATATCTTTATAATCAGACATTTTTCTATACCTCTATATGTATCATCTTATTTTTCATTCATTTTCATTAATTCATTCTGTATATATTCCAAAGAAGCAATCTTCTCTTTTGTTTCTTCCAAATTCAATCGTTTAGTGTTATTAGAATTAAACTCTGTCAGAGTATTTCTCTTTTCGTCACCGTCTTTGAAATATTTATCATAATTCAAGCCTCTGTTATCTGCCGGAACACGATAGAAATTCCCCATATCAACAGCTTTCGCACATTCTTCATTTGTAAGAAGTGTTTCATACATCTTCTCTCCATGACGAATACCAATTACCTTAATATCCTCTTTCTTGCCACCAAACAGCTCGCACACTGCTTCAGCCTGTGTCTGAATTGTACAAGCTGGCGCTTTCTGAATCAGAAGATCTCCATTCTCGCCATGCTCGAATGCAAATAATACAAGATCAACAGCTTCCTCCAAGCTCATAATAAAACGTGTCATAGATGGTTCTGTCAAAGTAATCGGATTTCCCTGCTTGATCTGATCAATCCAAAGTGGAATAACTGAGCCACGACTGCACATAACATTTCCATAACGGGTACAACAAATCTTTGTTTTTCCAGACATTCTGGATTTTGCAACTGCAACTTTTTCCTCAATTGCTTTTGTAATTCCCATTGCATTAATTGGATAAGCCGCTTTATCTGTTGATAAGCAAATAACAGACTCTACCCCTTCCTCAATCGCTGCTGTAAGCACATTCTCTGTTCCTATAACATTTGTACGAACTGCCTCCATCGGAAAGAACTCACATGATGGCACCTGCTTTAAAGCCGCTGCATGAAAGATGTAATCTACTCCTGGCATTGCTGCTCTTACGGACTGTAAATCACGAACATCTCCAATATAAAACTTGATTTTATCTGCTACTTCCGGCATTCTCGCCTGAAAATCGTGTCGCATATCATCCTGCTTCTTTTCATCTCGTGAAAAAATACGAATTTCTCCAATATCCGTTTTAAGAAAACGATTCAAAACTGCATTCCCAAATGAACCAGTTCCACCAGTTATCATTAATGTTTTTCCTTTAAATAAACTCATTTTTTTCTCCTTTTATTTTATATTTTATTTTTTCTTAATAACCAAACCCACAATTTTATTTTTTGTTACCTTCCAATAAATTAAACAGATTACTGCATATGTAATTATTCCTGTCAAAACTTCAAAGAAAAGAGCAACAATTCCTCCATTAAAGCACAGAGCCACTACTCTTACAATTGTAAACATAATAACTCCGAACACCACATATATCATGGACTTAAAAATTGTAGTTAAACATGAAATATATTTATTCATTTTTATATATTGCCAAACACAACTCACCAATTCTGCCACTAATGTACCAATAACTGCTCCTAATGCTCCTAATCTTGATATTAAAAACCAATTCATCACAAAATTGACACCTGCACCGCAAAATACAGACTCTATAAATATTTTTTCTTTATAATTTGGTATTAAATATTGCATCCGAGCAATTTCCGAAAGACCTTTTATTACAAGAACCGGGGATAGAGCAATAATTAAACTGATACATTCATCATAACCCTTCCCGAAAAAGAACGGTGTAAACTCTTTTGAAATTGCAGAAATTCCACATGCCATTGCTACAGCAACTACAATAATTAATTCAATAGAAAGTAAAAAAAGTTTTCTTGCTTCCTCTAATTTTCCTTCTTTGTTTAAAGAAGTCATTCTCGGTAACATAACAGTCCCAACGCCTGTTAATATACCTATCGGAATATTAATAATTTTATCAGCATTATAGTAATAGCCTACTTGTTTGTAAGTGCTTAATAATCCCAACATTGTTTTATCCATAATGTGATAAACTGACATTGCCATCAATGGAACAAACAAAACTAAATTAGGTTTTATATGGCTGATAATTTCAAACCGCGAAATATTTTTAATAGCCTTTAAGTCTATCTCTTTTGACGCAAAAAACCAGAGTATTGCATTGCTAAGAAATGTACTACCAGCCATAATTAATGTGTATATCCAAAGATCACTTGGCTTTCTTACTAACATTAAAATTAGTACTACAGAGCAAATTCGAATAACCATATTTCTTGACACAGTTATTTTAAATTTCTCTACCCCAAAAAATAGCCAGTTAATATCAACCAAAGATCCCAATAAATAAAAAATTTGCAAAAAAGCTATATATATATTTTGAGAACATATACATGTTAAATAAAACATATACACACTTATCGAAACTATTGTACAACATAATTGAAGTATATATATATTCCAAAATGTCTTGCTTCTTTTTTTTCTATCACTTCCACAATCTGCAATGGTTCTTGTTCCATAATTAACAACCCCCAGCATTGCAAACAATGTAAAATAATTAACAATAGATTGTGTATACGAAAAAACGCCTTGTTTTTCAGCTCCTAATACTCTCGCTAAATACGGTGATGTAATTAACGGAATACATGTATTTAATATTTGATATATTGTCTGATATCCTAAATTTTTTTTAAGTTTACTCATTTGAACTTCCTTTTACTTATTAAGTATATTTTTCTATACCACGCGCAAATAATATGCCATACATTAACCATATATAATAGCATTTAACACCTGGTCCTATAGGAGCTAATCCCTCAAATATGCTATTTATTCCATAACCCACACATACAATAACAAATATCGAAGAATAAACATTTGTTCTATCAAATTTTAAACTTTTTATAATCGGTAAATATGCTATTCCAATTATAATGCTTCCTGTAATAATGCCAAATTGTAATATACATGATAAAGGGAAGCATTCAAAATACAAAGAACCTATTCCAGTCAACCAATGCCCTTCTATTAAAGTTGGAAATTCTGATACAATAGAAACTCTTCCAGATGTTAGTGAATCTAAACTTGAAGCGTTTCTTCCTGCAAACATTATATTACCCACAAACATATCAAATAAATTTTCATTCATAAGTAAAGCTAATGTGCCAATTACCACAACTATCGTTAATAAATATTTTATCTTACGATTAAATTGCTTTCCTAAAATAATGTAAAGTAAACATATTGCAAATCCAATAATCGTAGCTCTTGATTTTAAAAGCATCAGTAAAATTAGTTCAAAAATTATGACTACTATTTTTAGCAAATTGAAAATTCTAAATTTATCAAAATTGGTAAACATAAGTATAACAATAGCTGTAAATATAATTTGCGATATTGAATTTTTTGATGCGTACGCATATTGACGTGACGTAATATCAAATCCAACAGAAAAATATTCTACATATATCGAAAGTGCTACCGTTGCTGCCGATATTACATATGACATAGAAACGATTTTTAGATCTTTATCTGAAAACTGGTCTCCTACAAAAGTTCCTAGGCAATAAATAAAAAACGACAAAATTAAGCTTTGTAATACCGATGAATTGAAATATGAATTATTCGTCACAATAGATGACAATAATATTAATACGAATACACTACATATGGCAAAAAATATCTTAAATGTACTATAGAACACTCTAATCTTTTTTTTAAGAAAAATGTACAATAGTAATATAATCCACATTGGCATATTCAATTTTTGAGTCATACCTGTTGAAACAAAAAAAGGGAGCTGGGAAATATTTGAAAAAAAACATGCAAGTGCAACTAAGAATATAAATCCTCTATTTTTTTTCTTATTCACAATCTCAAATTGTTCAATTGTCATTTTCTTTACTTCCTCCAGTTCAATTTTCAAATATTTCCCTCAAGTATTTTTCTGCAACCTTGTAATCAGAATACTCTTCAACAGTTTTATATCCTTGTTTCACAATTTGTGTTAATTTATTATTATCATATTTTATAATATCTTCCAAAATTTGTCTTAATTCCTTATTATCTGCCTCATGGCAAAGAAATCCGTTATCTTTATTTATAATAATACCATCTACTCCACCATCCTTAGATGCAATGGTCAAACAACTAGCAGCCATAGCTTCCAAGTATACCAAACCAAATACTTCATTTGTACTAATCATCACAAAAATATGTGTATCTTCAAGTATTTGCATAACTTTCTCTCTAGAAACACGTCCCCAAAAATGAATTTTATCTGTACAATTAAGTTGTTGCGCTAACTCTTCCAGTTCTGCACGAGAAGCACCTTCTCCTACAATGTTAAACTCCCAATTTACACTCTTAATTTCTGATAATGCTTTTATAGTTGCATCAACATTTTTATAAGATACAAGTCTTCCAGCATAAGTAATTTTCCATGTTTCAATATTTCTATATTTTTCTGTATTGAGCCTATAATTTTTCAAATACTCATCTGGTACACCAGAGTTACACACAAACGGCAGTTTATCTAATTGGAGCATTTCTTTAATCTGCCTAGCTTGGGATAGCGATCTTGCTCCTAATACATCAATATTTTCCAAATACTTCTTTGAATCGAACTTGGATGATTCAACATATCCCGTACCATGTAGAACAACTGCAGTTCTGCAATGATATGTTAATTTTAGTTCTGAAATAATTTCCATCTGCGGACTTGCCCAATGCCCCGTTATCACATCTGGCACAAATTTTTCTTTTTTCAATACAGAAACAATCTTATTAACTTGTTTTTTTATTGCACTTTCTCTCGGTTGCGTATGTGGAATATATTTTTTTATTGGCAATCTATAAATCTTTGCCCCATTATCAAAATATTTTTTTTCTTGAACTGCTACATAATCAGCAATCTCAAATCCCATTTTTCCAGCCAGAATTTTTTTAATTTTACGGGGAATTTTGTGAATTATTTTGGGATAGCAATGCGAGTTATGTATAACTAATACCTCGTGTCCTTGTTTAATCCATTCTTTCACAAATGAATTTACAATATTAGTAGATGTATCAATATTTCCAAGTGATTTATCTTTATAAACAGATGTTATCATTAGTATTTTCATTCCGATTCTCCTCAACCATCTCCACAAAATCTAAGGGCCTGTCAAACAAGTATGAATATTTTGTTATTTTCTCATCATCCCACTCCCACCACTTTGTCTCTAATAATTTAATCTTTATGTTTTGTTGAAATCTGTCCCTTATTTTTTTTGCTGGATTTCCAGCCCAAATCTCATATGGTGGAACATCATGTGTCACGACACTTCCTGCACCAATTACTGATCCAACTCCAATTGTAACTCCTGACAAAATTATTACTCCTGCACCAATCCATACATCTGAATGAATTTTTATCTCTTTTCCCTCAACCATATCAAAGTTTGTGAAATTCTTTTTTAAAATATTTTTTCCCTCATGGAATACTGGTGAAGAAGATACTCTCTCAATTGGATGAGTTGCCCCACCCAATCTGCAATTATCCGCAATAGAAACAAATGCATCAATTTCACAATCTAAAATAAAACAATTATGTCCGCAATAGGAATACTTCTTTATGCTAGAATTATTCATTTGTGTTCCTGAGCATATCTTTGCTTTGCTATCTACTTGACAATTTGTTAAAGCTGCTGGATTAAAAATAATTCTAATTCCTTTAGCAATTATTCGTTTTAAATCTACCATAAGTTCTCCATAAACATATAATCCTTATATCAAAATCAAAAGACCAATAACAGATATAACATCTGCTAGTAATTTTTTCTTAGTTTACTTGTTAGTTTTTTCGCTCATTTCTATTATAATAAAAATCTTCTATTTTATCAGCATTCAATTCCACATCAAATTCTCTTTTTAAAAATTCAAATCCATTTAAACCTTTTTTCTTCTGATTTTCTTTATTTTCACAGATTGTCTTTATGATTTTTTCTGCATCACTCAAATTTCTTGCATCACACCACCAACCACAATCATTATCAAGTATCATACCTTTAATATCTGTTGCTATATCTGTAATTGCCAAAATAGGCTTTTTCAATTTCATATAGCTCTGCATTCTTGAAGGAACATTTGGAATGGTAAATCGTGGATCTAAGCTAATTAATCCAACATCTGCTGTCTGTAATAACTTTTCATATTCCTCCTGTGGAAGACGCCTATTAAACTTTAAATTTGCAGGTTTTTCATTTGTTACATATTCTATTATTTTTCCCTGTTCTGTTCCTCCACCAACTATGATAAATTCTGCCTTAGAGTAACCTTTCAACCTGCGAGAAAGATCAATCAAAAAAGAGATATTTTGTGGCTTTCCGAGATTACCTCCAAACATAAAAACTGTTTTATCTTCGTTAAATATCGTTTTCCCTGTAAAATCAATTTCAATGGAGTTCGGAAAAATATGTATTTTTTCTTTTTTGACCTCCGGATTATGCTTTAATACATATTCCAAATTCGCCTGAGACATACAACCAATATAATCAGAATATTTATAGTATTTCTTTTCTTGATTTCTAAAATATTTATATATTATACCGGTTTTGCTCATCATTCCTAAATCTACGGCATTTTGCGGGAAAATATCTTTTAACATCAAAAAGGTTTTTGCATGATATTTTTCTTTGCAAAATTTAACTACTCCTGCTAAGGTAACAGGTGGCGTTGCATACAATATTAAGTCGAAATTTTCTTTTGATAAATATTCTTTTATCGCCCGCTTTAAATAAGTTCCAATCATTATCTGATTTAAACCTTTTTTAAATAAATTCTGGCTGAACGGATCTCCTGTCTTTACATCTAATACACTAAGTCCTGATTCTTGTTGTTGAAAAGTTGTATTTGTAATATTGGGTAAACTTCGTACTACCGTTATTTTGTGATTTCTTTTTAAAAGGCTATCTATTAAATCACAATATAAATCTTTACATCCTAATTCCAAGGACATTGATATAAATAAAATATTCATAATTTTTCTCCGATATTGTTATTTAAGCTCTGTATTTTGGGAAATAATCACTATCTATTTTGTGATTCAACTCTCCTTCTCTCTTTGCAACTAATTCATCATACTTTTCTCTATCCCATATTTTCTTTCCAACATAAAAATCAAATTCAGTATTTTTCCCGTATTTCTTTTTGTAAGTATATAAAGAATCATCTTCTGCACTTGTTCTTCCACCACCATGATGTATGTATCTGTATCCATGCTCATGTCCCCAGCGTGCAGCTGTTGCCTCAAGCAAGGCTCCTGCGTCTAAATCTAACATCTTCTGAGAACTTCCCAGTAAATGTGCATGCATCAGATCGCCCTCTATAAAATACATTTCACTTGCAATAATTTCGTTTTCATAAATCAATTGAATTTCAAGCACTGATTTTCCTAAATACTTAATTATATATTCGTAATAACTATCTGGGAAATAATAATATGCATCGGCTTCATTTCTATCCATCGTTTCTTCATATAATTTTTTAAAGACCGACAAATCCTTTGGCTCTAAAATTGTTCTTACAGTCACACCATTTTTTTCTGCTTTTCTAATCTCTCGTCTCAAAGATTTTGAAAATTCAGCCTGAACAGGATCATCATAATCCTTCAAATTAGTACCTACAGTATGTCTTGAATATACAACATCATAGATTCCTTTAAAATCTAACGCATTTTCAAAAATCGGATGAAAACGAATAAATTCAGACACAATATTATTTTCAGTACAATATTCCGTAAAGTTCTTTTCAAACTGTGCCAATAATTTTTCTTTATCGTTACATTCTGTGATAATAGGACCGCCATATCCATATGGAGTTACAATATCATAATATTTTCTTTCAGTATTCATTTCAATTTCTCTTTTAATAAAAATATGTTCAATTTTTCCATACTCAGAATCGACTTCAAATGTTTCAAGTTTCCCATGTTCGGTATTTTCATACAGTTTTCCGTAATATACATTGTAATAAATATCTTTCTTCATTTTTAACCTCAACTACTTTTTCATATATTCTTTAATTAAACAGCTTATTTTTTTCATATCTTCAGTTGAATATCGCTGATCGCACACGATGCTTAATTCTTTTTCATAAATTTCTCTTGTCCTATTCGTCAATATATGATGTTTTGATATTGGCCAATGCACTGGACAATAGACTCCTTTACCAATGAGCGTTTTTTTCAGTTCATCCCGACATTTAATAATGATTGGAACAAACAAAGGACAATCATTATCAGAAATTTCAGGGAAAAGCGCAATATCTGATATTGATTTCAAGAGTTCTTTCGCATTTTCCCTTCTCTTTTTTTTGATTTTATCAATATCTAATGTTTGAGCTGCTAATATATCTGCCCTTTCCGCATTATATACACCTTTTAAGTTACATTCATCTAATACATCTTCAGCTTCTTCATATTTTTCTAAATACCCTTTTGATTTTGTCAGTCCTTCAATATAATCACGCTTTTGCTTCATGGCTTGACATCTCAAACTTACATACTTCCGGTCAACTTCTCTGACAGGTATTTCATCTGTCCATTTTTCATTACTCCAAGCATATCCACCCGTATATACACCCGTCCACTTTCTTAGACTTCCAAAATAATATGTTGCATCTTTATATTCTTTTATAAAAATAGAATGTGTCAAATCTCTTATAACAATGCCATTATAATTTGATAAATTATAACTTGATTCATAGCCAAAATAATCCATAGCCAAAATAACATCACATTCTTTGTCTATTTTTTGAACCAAATTTCCATTTTTCAATTCTATGTCATAAAAAGATATGTCAAAATCATTTATAATGAAAGGGATAATCATGCTATCACAACACCACGATGGTAACGCAACAGAAGATACATCATGCTTACTTTTAATATCATCAATAATAAAATTAAGTGCATTTTGCCCCGAAAGGAACCATTTTGTATCACTTGGAAACAAGTGATTTTTTTTAGTCGAATTATCAACTTTCCAAAATTCACTACCGATTTCTAACACTATTTCAAATCCCCTTTACTTTAGAAAAAGACATCAAATTGATATACTTTCCCCCTTTATATATTCTCGAACATAATGTTCCTTCTTTTTTAAATCCACATTTTTCAAACAATTTTATTGATGGTTGATTATATTCTAAAATTTCTGCATATATACAGTTCAAGCGCATTTCATTAAAAGCATACTTAACAATAGTATTCACTGCATCAGTACCATATCCTTTGCCTCTGTTATTTGCCACCGCTAATTTAACATGAACTTCAGCAGTTCCATTTTTCATATCAATATTACTTAATATTATTGTTCCTATTCCTGTTTTCTTTTCATCGTTTAATGCAATAATTGTTCTAAACACTGTATCATCATTTTTTTGATTTTCTATCCATTCGCATTGCATATCATATGAAACAGGATAAGAACTGCCACCCAACATATTTTCAGTATCAGGATCATTTATAATATCAAGTAATAAATCTGCATCATTTTTTTCTAATGCCCTAAGAATTACTTTTTCACCCTGTATTATCATTTCTGCACCTCTATCTTCCAATTTCTTTATCATTCGATAACTTTCCACCTCAAAACCTTGTTTTAAGTGGTATCTATATGATTGTTTATTTTCTTTTTCACAATTAGTATCTATAATATATATCTCTCTTGATATAGCAATTTTTTCCAGCATTTTTTGGAGCTTAGTTCCAACAGACATATTCTGATAAGATTCATTGACAGCTATGAAATAACTGTGTATCCGTTTCTGCCCCCCCAATTTATTTCATAAGCCCAATGAAAACCTACTAATACATTTTTGCAAAAAGCACCTAATAATATCGCACTTCCATCTTTGCAAAATTTAGACATATTTTCATAATACATTTCAGATATTTTTTCTCTTTTTTTATCCTCTTCAAAAAGTAACTTAAATAATTCAAGTATTTCTTTTTTTTGAGTTAAAATATCCTCTTCTTTTATTTCTCTATATAATATTTCCATTCTATTGTTCTCCATGCTTTATCTGATTTTGCCTGTACTCATCAAAATCCTGCAATGTAAAGCTACCGCAGGCTTCAATTCCAGTTCTTTTTACGACCGCTTTCACAGTTAAAAATATAATTTTCAAATCATTCCAAAAGGTTATTTTATTTACATATTTAACATCATACGCAAATCTTTCATCCCAATTAACGAAATTTCTCCCACTAACTTGAGCCAATCCAGTTAATCCCGGTCTTACATCATGACGATGCATTTCATATTCATTGTAATAAGGTAAATACTTTACCGCCAAAGGTCTTGGTCCAATTAGACTCATAGTGCCAATCAGTATACAAAAAACTTCTGGCAATTCATCTAAACTCGTACTTCTTAGCCATCTTCCAAAAGGAGTTAAACGTTGAGCATCCGGCAGCAATTCACCTTTTTCATCTCTATCATCTGTCATAGTACGGAATTTGTACAAATTAAAAATTTCACCATTTTTTCCTGGTCTAGGTTGCTTAAAAATAATCGGACTCCCTAATTTGAATCTCACTAAAAATGCAACTATAATAAATAGCCATCCAAAAAGGATAATTACAATCAATGAACATATAATATCTAAAATTCTTTTGACATATTTTTCATATATTCCATATGGTTTGTGTTTCTTTTCCATAGTTTTCATTCCTCTTTTTTTACATAAAGCAAGCTCTTATCACTTTTATTATTCTCTCCTGCTGCTCTACTGTCATTTTATTGTCACTTGGTAAGCATAGTCCTCTTGTAAAAATATCCATTCCTACATCAGCTACACCACCAGCAATGTAAGCATTTGATCTGGCACGTCCATTTCCATCTCTGACAACAAATGGATTTAAGCGATAAATCGGCTGCATATGCATCGGTTTCCAAATCGGACGTCCCTCTGCATTAATAGACGAGATAGCTTCCAGAATTTCTGTCGGGCAAGACTTTCCTGTTTCTTTTACATAGCACACGTCCTGCTCACCACGAACCTGTTTGCACATTGCTTCCTTATCAATAATCAGACAAGACAACCAGTAATTTGGTTCAGAATTTTCCAAATCCATTGGATTCATAGATACCGGCAGCCCTTTTAAGCCCTCTTTATATCTCTCAAAAATTGCTTTCTTCTGCGCAATATGCTCTTTCAGGTAAGGGAACTGTCCACGAACAACACCAGCAACCACATTACTCATACGATAGTTGTATCCCAGTTCTTCATGCTGATACCATGCAGCATTTTCTCTCGCCTGAGTAGACCACTTACGAACCTTATTTGCCGCTTCTTCATCATCTGTCAGGAAACATCCACCGGCACTACCGGTAATGATCTTATTTCCGTTAAACGAAATGGTGTTATATTTTCCAAACATACCTGTTTGCACGCCTTTATATGTAGCCCCCATAGATTCTGCTGCATCTTCTACTAAAATAGCTCCATGCTTTTTAATAACTGCATTTAACTCATCTACTTTA
This sequence comes from uncultured Drancourtella sp., assembly GCA_937880845.1. Classification (GTDB taxonomy): domain Bacteria; phylum Bacillota; class Clostridia; order Lachnospirales; family Lachnospiraceae; genus Sellimonas. The sequence continues at coordinate 104,214 of CALFLL010000072.1, read as the reverse complement.
CCCGGAGTTCCATAAAGATGGGCAACAACCACAACCTTTGTATCCGGATAAATTTCAAATGCTTTTTCTAATGCAACCGGATCCATGTTCCAAGTGTCATACTCTGTATCAATAAATACCGGCTCTCCGCCTTCATAAACTACCGGGTTTACAGTTGCATCAAAAGTCATATCAGAGCAAAATACTTTCTTTCCCTCTAATGCACCATGCCCAACCTTTGGCATACCATACGCTTCAATGCCTGCCAGTTTCATTGCCAGATGCAGAGAGGCTGTTCCTGCTGATAATGCAACTGCATATTTGCAACCGATATACTCACATGCCATTCTTTCTACTTCATTGATATTTTTACCAACAGTAGACATCCAGTTTGTTTCATACGCTTCTTTTACATATTCAATTTCCGGACCATGCATAGTCGGACTGCTCAGCCAAACTTTTGATTCAAATTTTTCAAAATTATTGTTCTCTTTAAACATATGTAATTACCTCTTTTATATCGTTCCATGTTGTGGTTATTTTTTATGCAATCTCTTTATTTACCTCTTCTGGTGTCTTAAATGTTGGTACAACACTTCGGAGAGCTTCTTTTGCAATCAAATCATCGCCAGTATCACAGGCCTCTCTAAGAACTTTGATTTTTTTGTAAATCTCTTCTTTATTTAAAGCTGTATCCCTTTCAATAAAAATCATGCTATTATCGGTCTTATCCAGTTCTTCTGTTTTAACCAATAATTCCTCATACAGTTTTTCTCCTGGTCTTAATCCTGTTTCAATAATTTCAATTCCCTGAACGCCAGATAAACGGATCATGTTCTCTGCCAAATCCATAATCTTTACCGGCTGTCCCATATCCAAAACAAATAATTCTCCGTTATTTGCAATAGCCCCACTCTGAAGAACAAGCTGTGATGCTTCCGGAATTGTCATGAAATATCTGATGATCCTCTTATCGGTAACTGTAACAGGACCGCCATTAGCAATCTGACGTTTAAAAAGCGGAATAACTGATCCTGCACTGCCAAGTACATTCCCAAATCGTGTTGCACTGTATTTTACTTTTCCATGTGTACTTGCACTCTGAACGATCATTTCGCACATTCTCTTTGTAGCACCCATGACATTGGTTGGATTCACCGCTTTATCTGTGGATACCATCATAAAGCGTTCTGCTCCATATTCTTCGCAAAGTTCTACCAGATTCTGTGTACCAAACACATTGTTATAGATAGCTTCTACACAGTTATGCTCCATCAGAGGAACATGTTTATGAGCTGCTGCATTGATAATGATCTGCGGATGATATTTTTCAAATACCCGTTCAAGTGCTTTTCTATGGGTAATGGAGCAAATTTCGATCTGTAAATCTAAGCTAGTTCCATACGCTATCTTCAATTCCTGCTGAACGTCATAAGCTCCATTCTCATAAATATCCAAAATAATGATTTTCTTTGGCTGCATTTTTGCCAACTGCCGGCACAGTTCAGAACCAATCGAACCGCCTCCGCCAGTGATCAGCACAATTTTATCCTTGTAGTATGCATTTGTTCTTTCATCAGAAACCACCATCGGTTTTCTGAATAAAAGTTCCTCAATATCAAATTCTCTAAGATGTCTTTTTCCTCCTGCAGCATACACAGTCGGGTAATCATATACTTTCAATTTATATCCTGCATCTTTGTAATAATCATAAAGTGCTTTCTTTTTCTTAGCGTCCATTGATGGGATTGCAAAAATAATTTCCTGTACCTCAAACTCTCCCAAACGCTTAAATGTTGCTTCATCTTCCGACCACACAGGAATTCCATGTATGTCACGTCCAACTTTTTCTTTATTAATGTCAATAAAACATCTCGGAATGTAAGCTGCTTCAGCATTATTTAACAGTTCTTCAGCTAAACTTACACCAACTCTGCCCGCACCAATAATTGCAACTTTTATCTTTTGAACTTCTTTTTCATTTCCTGCTTCAATTCCAGAAAAAGTATGTAATAATATGGAAAGAAACTTTCCTCTCGTCGTTTCTTGATTTCCACACTTATATGCATAACGATACATCATGCGAAGTGCCAAAGCTCCTAAAAGATTCAAACTAACTAATGAAAGCAATCTGGCAAATGTTATTTTTTGAACTGGAAGCAGGAGTTCCAGACCCAGATACACTATAAAAGCGATAGAATCAGTGAACAACAAGCGAATATAGCACTGGATACCACCATATCTCCACACTTGCCCATAAATTTTCCCCAAAAGACGTGCGCTAAAAATACACACGGCAGAAAGAGCAATCTGCTGAAAAACTCCAACAGTTGATAATTTATCCATTCCTCCATATAACACTAAAAGGATTAATGCAACTATTGCATATACAATCAAATCATATCCGACAAGCATCCAACGTATATTTGGTGTACTTTTTTGCTTGGTATGATTCATCTCCATATTTTTTTCATTCGTTTTACTATTCATTGCGTATCCCCCCCCCACGCACATTGAGAGGGCATCCTTTCCTATAACTTTTAATTCCGATTATTTCATTGTTAAGGGTTTAAATAAAACACTTCCCTGCTCTGTTTCAGTTCCTATATTTAACGCACTTGTACTTTTAACGATTGTTCCTGATTTTAATGTACAACTATCTCCAACAATGCAATATGGCTCTATCACAGAATTAGCTCCAATTACTGCTGCCTGTCCAATAGTAGTTCTACAGCCAATAACAACTCTTGGTTCAACAATACAACCTGGCAATAGATCAGCTGATGGAGAAATAGTAGAGTCCATATGAGCTAAGACTGGAATATTGTAAAGTGTCTCCAACTTTTTATTCCACTCAAGTCTTTCTGTTCCATCGTCACATGCAGCTATTGCACAGTTATATTCCGGATAAAAGCTTTCCACATCCTCCAGTTTTCCAATAGCTCCTTCTCTGTCATTATCTACAAAGGAGATTTCCTCAAAGCATCCCATTGACTCTGCTATCTCTTTCACATAATCTCCATATCTTTTAGAGGCTACAATTAATAATTTTCTTCCCATTTTCAACACACTCCTCATAATTATTTGTTTTTATTAGGTAAGTTTTTTAACACGACGACTAGCCTGTGAATGTTCTTATTAAAAAGATCATTCGCAGGCTAGGTCAAACCTCCTTATCATAATTTTTCAACTTATAGTGTGGGTCAAAATAAGCATCCAAGAAACCATTCTTTTATATTTGTTCCCCCGCTCAATCGACACAACACAAAGAAAAATTATCATAACAAAATTCGACTAAGCCAGCGAACCCCCTGTAAAATCAAGGTTTTTCTTGGTTGTTCCTATTATACCGCTATCTCCTGTTAAAACATTTAAAATTTGAGGTATCTCATCTATACTTAATTTTCTTAAAATTTTTCCAATTTTAGTAACTCGCATATCATCGCTACTATTAAAAGTTGATCCATCTGAGTTTCTTAAATCCGGAGCATTCACTTTCATTGTTCTAAATTTATACATTTTATAGACTTTCCCATTTTTCCCTCTACGGTCTGAATTATAAAATACTGGTCTGCCATCAAAAATAAGTATACTAATCCCAATAACTACAATAAAAAAGCCTACGATAGGTAAAGCAATTAAAGATAATATTAAGTCACAAATTCTTTTTCCATAATTTTTATACATATTGAAAAGCCTCCTTATATTTTTTAAGGATTACTTTTATATCCGTATCACTCAAAAGCGTATGTAATGGAAGTGTAATTTCATTTTCAAACTGCTTATATGCATTTGGATAATCTTCTATTTTGAATCCTAGATTTTTATAAGCTGTCAACATTGGCAATGGCTTATAATGTACATTTGTCGCAATACCTTCTTCCGCCATTTTCTCAATAATTTTATTAGCTTCTTCCCTTTTGATTCCAGGAATTCTCGTTAAATAAAGGTGTCCTGTCGAACAGTGAGCATCTCCATAATGATCTAACACTTTTATTCCAAGCGGTTTTAATGATTTGTCATATTTTTCTATAATCTCTTTTCTTCTTTGTAAAAGCCCCGGATATCTTTCTAGCTGTGCCAAGCCAATCGCTGCCATAATATCGGTCATATTGCATTTGTATGCTGGTGATACAATATCATACTCCCATGCTCCAAGCTGTGTTTTAGCCAAAGCATCTTTAGACTGTCCATGTAGAGATAGAAGCATAAATTGTTTATAAATCCATTCATCATCAACTCCATCAATGCTCTTCCAAGTAAGTGCTCCACCTTCTGCTGTCGTCAGATTCTTTACCGCATGGAAGGAAAAGCTTGTGAAATCCGCAATGGAACCACACATTTTCCATTCTCCATTTATTTTTTTCTTTGCTCCAAAAGCATGAGCAGCATCTGCAATTACTACAACTCGTCCAATTGCCTTCTGAATTTCATTTTCAGGATGGAACAATTTCTTTTTCTTTTCCACAATTTCAAAGATTTTTTCATAATCACAAATAACACCACCCAAATCTACAGCGATAATTGCTTTTGTTTTCTCTGTAATCGCAGCTTCTAATTGATCATAATCCATCTCAAAACTATCTTCTTTTGTATCTACCAGTACTAAATTCGCCCCAACATGTATAACCGGACTTGCTGATGCCGTATAAGTATAGGCAGAAGTAATTATTTCATCTCCTTTTCCAATACCAAGAAGTCTCAAAATAGATTCTTCACATGCTGTAGCTGAATTCAAACAAACCGCCTTATTTACTTCACAATACTCTGCGATTTTCCTTTCAAATTCTTTTGTTTTCGGTCCCGTCGTGATCCATCCACTTTTTAACGCTTCTACTACCCCTTCTATCTCTTTTTCCGAAATATCTGGTGGTGAAAATGGTATATTTTGCTTTTTTGTCATTTTTATCACTCCTTTATTTATTTACAAAAAACAGTCTGCATAATCAGACTGTTTTCTTCTTTCATTTTATTTTTTCTTTAATTTCCAGCCCCACCTGTGTTTCCATTATTTTTCCAAACATTGGAATCTCCAGATAGGCTTTTCGTTTATGTCTGTCAATCTTTCTAATGAATCTCTCTTTCCCTTTCAATGGTCCATCTGTGATAATGGTTTTCCCATTTACAATTTTCCCAACAGATAGTTCTACCACCTGTGTTTCTTTTCCAAATTCTTTCAGGAAACAAACCTCTTCCAAAGACAATGGAATTAGTTCTTCTCCTGTCCCGATAATCTTTGTCAGTCCGATCACCTGTTTTAATTCCATATACAGTTTTTGTATATCTTCTGTAATCATAAACACATATCCTGGAAACAGAATCTTTTCTTCCAGATGCCATTCTCCCTGATATTTTTTCAAACTTTCATAATAAGGGATAAAACCTCGTTCCAATACTTCAGAATCAAGAATTTTCTTGCACTGTGCAAGGATTTCCTCTTCCGTCCCTGTTCTTACCTGTACTACATACCACATGAAGTCCTCTTTTCTCAAATAGGCTCTGTCGTTTTATTTGACAGATGAATGGAAGAGCAAAAGGGTATGCTCCGCCATTTCACCCGGAAAAATGCCGGGTGAATAACCTTCATACCTATGACCACCGTTCCACCCAAACGCGACAAAGCGACGATTTGATCTGGTTCAGATCTTATTGCTCTTCCTTCTTATATTGATACGTTGTCACGATTTCAGAAACCCGTTTCTTTACATCATTGACTTCTTTATAACACGCATCTTTTAATTCTGCCAGCTGCATCAGGAACTTCTCATCATCCATCTCGATTGGTTCTCCAATAAAAATCAGATTATTATCCGTCTTATGCAGTCCCTCTTCTGCCATCAGAAGTTCTTCATACAGTTTTTCTCCCGGACGTAATCCGGTAAACTTGATCTCAATATCTCTTCCCGGTTTTAATCCGGACAGCTTGATCAGGTTAGTCGCCAAATCCACAATCTTCACCGGTTCTCCCATATCAAGGACAAAGATTTCTCCACCCTTGGCATAAGAACCTGCAGTCAATACAAGTGAAACTGCTTCCGGAATTGTCATAAAATACCGGATGATCTTCGGATCTGTTACTGTAACCGGTCCTCCTTCTGCAATCTGCTTTTTAAAGAGTGGGATGACACTACCATTGCTTCCCAGTACATTTCCAAAACGTACCGCTGCAAACTGAGTCCCTTTAGAGTTTCTGGACATCATCTGTACCACCATCTCACACATTCTCTTACTTGCACCCATAATGTTTGTCGGGTTTACTGCTTTATCCGTAGAAATCAATACAAACTTCTCTACACCATATTCATTGGCAAGCCGTGCTGTATTGTAAGTTCCAAATACATTATTCTTGATGGCCTCATTCGGACTTGTTTCCATTAAAGGTACATGCTTATGTGCTGCTGCATGGAATACTAATTGTGGATGGTAGGTTTGAAATACCTTTTCCAGGCATCCTTTATCCCTTACAGAACCAATCAGAGCCACCAGATTTAACTCTGGATGTCTTCTCTTTAATTCCTGCTCAATATCATAGGCATTGTTTTCATAAATATCAAAAATCAGCAGTTGCTTTGCACCATAGGCCGCAATCTGGCGGCAAAGTTCACTTCCAATAGAGCCGCCCCCCCCCCTGTTACAAGGACGACTTTATCTCTTACATAAGAAGAAATTTCCTTCAGATCCATCCGGATTGGCTCCCGTCCAAGAAGCTCTTCAATTTCTACTGGCCGAATCTGGCTCACTCTCACCTCTCCGTTTACCAACTGATATACTGCCGGAACAATCTGGATCTCACATCCTGTTTCCTTACAGATTTCCAAAATATTCTTTTTTTCTTCTGCCGCAATGGCTGGAATAGCAAAGATGATCTTCTGGATTTTAAATTTCTCCACCATTCGTGGAATATCATCTCTCGTACCGACAATCGGTATTCCATCAATATATCGATTTTTCTTATTTCTGTTGTCATCAATGATACAGCAGATTTTCGTTTTCATTCGGTTTCCATTTTTCTTTAGTTCTGTGATTACAGCCCGCCCCGCATCACCGGCACCAATGATCATCGTATTTTGTACTTCCCGGTCTCCTTCTGTAATCGTCTTTATTTTCCAGATTCGGATGATACGGTAGGAAAATCGGATTCCCGTAAGGAACCCATATTGTAGCAGTCCCCCCATCACATAATAGGAAATCGGCATCCGTTCGAAGATGACTGTTGTCCCAATAATATGAAGAGCCAAAGAAATGGCACAGACAATAGTAACACGGGACAGTTCATCAAAGCTTGCAAACCGCCACATGCTTCGATACAGCTTAAACAAAATAATCAATACGACTGTGCAAACCGTATGAATTGGCATATACTTCAGCCACGTTGCCAGATAGTTAGTTGGAATATCCGAAAACTGGAAATCAAACCGCAGCCACAATGCCAGTCCATAGGCTACATTCATCATAATCACATCATAAAAAAACAATAAGATGGAAATACGTACCCAATGATACAAGTACAATTTATCACTTAGCTTTGTCTTCATTTTCTTTACTCCTCATTACCCTTTCCCGGAATCTATTGTGTAATCTTCTCTCCACCTAAGATCCGGTTGATTTTATCTGAAATGCTGTTCACAGATACGTCATTTGGATGCATGACATAAAGAAGCTGGCTTCCGGAAGAATAACACGGCTGCACATCCCCTGTACCTACTGCATTCATACTGATGATACTCCAGCTTCCTCCTTCGTTTAACTGCATCTGAATCAGCTTGGAAATCTGATCTGTCGTCACATTTGTCTGGACAGAATCCTGAAGTTCAGCCATAATGTCTAATGTTTTTGTCAACATGGACGGTGTCAGCATCTTGTTAATGATAGCTGTGATTACTGCTTCCTGATTCTTTCCACGCTGGTTATCACCAGATGCAAAGCTGTGACGTTCTCTTGAAAATGCCAGTGCCTGCTTTCCATTCATATGGTTCATGCCTTTTTTGAAAGAATATCCACCTGCCTCAAAGGCATATTCTGAATTCACATCAATACCTCCGATTGTATCTACAATCTTAATCAGAGATGTAAAGTTGACTCTTGCGTAATAATTGATGTCCGTATGGTACAATTCTTCCAATGTTGCCATGGAAGCATCTACTCCGTAAATTCCAGCATGAGTAAGCTTATCTTTCTGTCCTCCGGAAATTTCCGGAATCGGTACATAATAATCTCGCGGCGTTGTTGTAAGAAGAACCTGTTTTGTCTGTGGATTCACGGTTGCAATAATGTTTACATCACTTCGGCTGTTTGTGGAAACTGGTCCATATACGTCAATACCACTAATATATACATTAAAAGGCTCTGTCACGCTCTGATCAACCTTTTTCAGTTTTGTATCGATTCCATACTGATACAGCACCCGTATATTGTCCGAATATCCTTCAATCTCGTCTGCAATCAGTCCGTTAAACGCTTCGTTATAGATGGCAGCGTCAATCCTTCCGTCCAAAAGTGCCTGAGCTTCTTCCTGTATCGTAGCAAATTCCTTTACATTCGGTTCTTTCCCAATGATTGTTGTCACTTTCTTGACCATTTTCTCATTGTTAGACTGATCTGCCGATGTTTGAATTCCAAAAATATAATCCGATGCATCCAGAATGGACTGTGCACTGTCCTCTTTTCTGACTACCACAATCATATTGTCCGTCTTATAGGAAGCTCCCCCGATATTACTGATTGTCTGATGCACATTGATAAAATAATACGCACCTACTGCCAAAGCCACACTGACCAGAATACTTAGTATTGTTCCGATCACATGGGTTTTATTCTGAATATACTGCATTCCAAAGGTGACTGCAAACAGTACCAACAAAACTGCGGAACCTGCCAGTAGATATTTGTTTGGAATCATTCCACTGTTATATAAAATTCCCACAAAAATCACAGACACCAACAGTTGCAGGACAGCAATGATCTTCCCTGCAATATGCTTTTTCTTTTCTCTTCTGTGCCTGGAATAATGTTCCTGTCCTCTTCTGTTTCTTTTTTCCGGCATTCTTCTCTCTCCTTACTTACTTTACTACCAGAGTAAATTCTTCCACATTAGAACTGTTATTACTTGAATCTGTCACATAGTAACGAATTGTATACGTCCCCGGTACGGATACATTGTAATCTCCATCTGCATGGATCCTCCGTGACAGGGAGGACATATCATCCTGATCGTCTACAATCTCGTCGACTACAGACAGTACATCAAAACTTTCCCCTGCTTTGATCGTGCGGGAGGTTTCTTTCAAACGGATAGCCGGGTTGCCTCCATCCGGTTTCAGCTCTCCTTGATTTTCCTCTGACTCCTGAGTCGTTTCTTTTACTTCTTCCTGCGTCTGTTCTTCTTTCTTTTCTTCTTTTTCTTTCTCTGTTTCCTTGGATTCTTCCTGCTTCTTCGTATTTTCTTCTGCCTTCTGATTCAGCTTTTCTTCTGCTTTGTCCGGCTTACTGACATCATTTTCGGCCCCCTGCGTGCCTTCGTAGGCTACAACCCTTGTTTTAACTCCCACGTTATTGTGAGAATCAATTACCGCATATCGTACGACTGCACTTTTTCCGTCACTGACGGTAGAAATGCTGTCAATAAAAATATCCTTTGTCACATCGCCGTCCCGATTATCTTTCGCTGTTACGCCTTCCAAGAGTTTTTCGTAATCGTCGCCTTCTTTATAGGTAATTTTCTTATTCTTATCTTTAATCGTGATCACCGGTGCCTTTTTATCCTGAGTTGTATTGACAAAGAATCCTACTATTCCAAGGCCGATGCAACCTACAAGCAAAGCCAGTGTCAATAGTCTTTGTTTCATCTTATTGTTCTCCCACTCTCTCGTTCTTACTTTTCATTTCCGTAGTGACCATAATATTTTCCGTAATACTTTCCATAATATTTATTCTGTTTCATGGAAACCTTATTTAATACTACTCCCAGGATGTTACATCCCGTCTTGACAAGCTGCTCCTTTACGGAACGAGCAAATTTATAACTGATGGTATTTGCCGAAATAACAAGGACCGCCGCATCGCACACAGAAGACACGATGGCACTGTCAATCACACTTCCAAGAGGCGGTGTATCGATGATAATGTAATCGTAAATGTTTCTCGCTTCCTTTAATAAAGCTGCAAACTTTTTACTTCCAAGCAGTTCTGCCGGATTTGGAGGCACCGGTCCTGCAAAAATAGCAAACATTCCCTTGACATTTGTCTTGCAAAGCACTTCTGAAAGGTCTCCCTGGCCTGAAAGAAAATGAGTAAGTCCCTTCATCTCCCCATTGATCTTATACCGTCCTGCCAATACGGATTTACGAAGATCCGCATCGATAAAGAGAACCTTTCTTCCTGCTTCTGCAAGGGAATAGGCAATAGATATGGACACGGTACTTTTCCCTTCACTCGGAGTACAGCTTGTAATGGCAATAATCTTATTTTCTTCCCCTGAAAATTCAATGTTGGTACGCAGCTGTTTATAAGATTCATTCACCCTGTAGTCCTGCATACTCTTTAAATTCAATGTAATCTCTCTCATAAGTTACAACCTCCGTACCTTTCTATTTCTTTCCTGTCTTCTTTTGGAAATTTTTTGCTGACAGTCCTTTCACTCTCTTCTGGTTTTTCATGGCAGCGCCGTCAAAAACCGGGATGGAGGCAAGAACATTGAGTCCCAGATAGTTTTCCACATCATCCGGCGTCTTGATCGTATCATCCAACATAAAAATCAAAATGATGATTGCTGCCGCGATCAGGATACCAAGAAGGACACCGATGATGGCATTTTTCATCACATTCGGGCTGCTGGCATGTTGTGGAAGATTGGCATCTTCCACTGTCTGAACGGAATCTACATCCATGATTTCTTTGATCTGGATACTTACTGCCTGGCGCACTGCATCGGCAATATCTCTTGCCAATTTTGGGTCTTCATCTTCTACCTGGATGGACATGACACGAGTATCTGTCGGTGTGGTAACCGTGATCTTGTCTATCAGGTCGTCTGTTTCCATATCCAGGTTCAGGACGGAGATGACTTCCTCCAGCACCGGACGGCTCTTTACAAGCTCTGCATAGTCCTTCGTAAGCTGTGCTCCTGTCTGAAGATCATTATATGTTACATTTCCATTATCGGTTGTTTTAGACAGTACATAAAACTTCGTCGTTGACGTATACATCGGGGTAATAAAAAGCTTGGTGCCTACAAAGGCCAATAACCCCATGAGGATTCCTGCCAAAATAATAATATGCGCTTTATTCCATAAAGCCATAAACAATTCTGTCAGGTCGATTGTCACTTCATCATTTTCTTTGATATTCTGGTTTGTTCCTTCCATAAATAACTATACCTTTCTCTTTTAATATTCATCCAAGTCTTCGTTTCGAAGAATCTTTTTTGCATTTTTTTCAAAAATCAAATCTGCATACTCTTCTCCGCAGCGTTTTACAACTTCTGAATATGCATCCCTCATCTTCGGGCTTCTCTTTTCCGTATCATGGGCATCAGTCCCCACTACCTGGATCAGTCCTTCTTTCATTGCCTCTCTGAGGAATTTCTTAACGCTTCTTCCGTAATTGCCGATGATACTTCCGGCATTTACCTGCATATAAGCACCCATCTCTCTTAGATATTCCACATTGGAAATGTCTGTGCGCAGACAGTTATATCGCTCTATATGGGCGATGACCACGGAATGACCGCTCATCTGCACCTTTCTTACTGCATTTACAATATATTGGAAATCGTCATCCGGGGAGAATTCCAACAGCACATACCGTGATTTACGGATGCTGACAATCTTCCCTTCCTTTAAAAGTTCCGGAATGTCTTCCCCATAATAAATCTCCATCCCAAGGCAGATCTGCATCTGTGGATTGACTTCTTTGGCAAGCTTTCTTGCCACGAGGAGCTGTTTCTTGATCAGATCCAGATCATTCTTTCCTCTGCGCTTGTGATAATGGGGTGTTGCCACCACGATGCGGATTCCCTCATCCCACGCCTGTGTGAGCATCTCTTTTGTCTCTTCCGGCGTCTGGGCTCCGTCATCTACTCCCGGAATAATATGACAATGCATATCTACATATCGATTCATAACATAGCACTCCATTCCACCCATCCTATTACATACACTGTTATATTATACTTTACCCCCCCCCCTAAATTCAAGCAATAGTTTCAGGGTTTTCCATTTTTTTCCATTTTGTTACAAAAGTGTTTCTATTCTGTCTACAACTTCTTCGATCGTCAGATCAGAGCTGTCTATAAGAACGGCATCTTCTGCCTGACGTAAAGGAGAGATTTCTCTTGACATATCTCTTCTGTCTCTTTCTGCAATGTCCGCCGCAATTTTCGCCAGATCGCAGTCTTCTCCCTTATCCAATAGCTCATTGTAGCGGCGTAAGGCTCTGGTGTCAACACTTGCAGTTAAGAAAATCTTAACATTTGCATCAGGCAGGATGCTTGTCCCTATATCCCGTCCGTCCATGACTACATTTTCTCTTTGGGCGATTTCCCGCTGAAGTTGCAGAAGTTTGGCTCTTACCTCCGGGATTCCGGAGCTTTTGGAAGCCATGTTCCCCACTTCTTCTTCTCTTAATCTTTCCGTAACATTTTGGCCATTTAAATAAATCTGCTGCTGACCGTCTTCATATCCGATAGTAATAGTCGCATCAGCACATGCCTGTTTGATTCCTTCCGTATCCTCAGGTGAGATTCCTTTATTTAAAAAATGAATGGCCATTCCTCTGTACATGGCTCCGGTATCTACATAAATATAACCTTTTCTTTTTGCCACCAGCTTGGCAATGGTGCTTTTTCCGGCTCCCGCCGGTCCGTCAATGGCAATCTGATATCCCACGATCGTTTCCTCCTGTTTCCTTTATTCTTCTGCCGAGCAGGCTCCTGCTGCATTTCCTGTTGACCATGCAATTTGCAAATTAAATCCTCCGGTCACAGCATCCAAATCCAAAACCTCTCCCGCAAAATAAATGCCCTTTACCTTCTTAGATTCCATGGTAGCCGGATTAATTTCCTTTACACTGACCCCTCCCTGGGTAATGACGGCTTCATTATATCCACGCAGTCCGGTAAGAGTGATCTCCAGTCCTTTCATAAGAAAAACAAAGTGCTGTCTTTCTTCTTTGGAAATCTCATTTACCTTTTTATCCGGATGAATCCCGCTTTGCTCAATCATCACCGGAATCAGTTTGGCAGGGAACAGCTTTCCAACTGCATTTTTAAACTGTTTATTTTTGTTTTCTTCAAAATCCCGTAATACGCGGGCATCCAGCTGTTCAAAAGAAAGAGCCGGCTTCAGGTCAATCACAAGCCGGAGAGGACGTTCCTCTAAAATCTTCCCGATAAAAGAGCTGGCAGTCAACATCAATGGTCCGCTGACCCCGTAATGGGTAAAAAGCATTTCTCCAAAGTCACGGTATTTTTCTTTCTTTCCATCGTAAATAGCCACCTCTACATTTCGAAGAGACAGTCCCTGCAATTCTTTTACAAAGGCTTCCTTTGTTTCCAACGGAACAAGTGCCGGCCGAATCTCCTGTACCGTATGTCCAAGATTTCTTGCAAATCGGTAACCATCTCCGTCAGAACCTGTGGTCTGATAAGAATTACCGCCTGTTGCAATGATACAGGCATCTCCAAAAGTTTCGGTTCCGTCGGCAAGCTTTATATGAGAAAATCTTCCTTCCTTTTCCCCCACCCATGTAACCTTGGTCTGCAGATGTATGATCACTCCAAGACGTTTTAGTTCTTCCTGAAGTACCCGAATCACGTCAGAAGAATGATCTGAACTCGGAAATACTCTGTTTCCCCGTTCGGTTTTGATTCTTAGTCCGATTTCTTCAAAAAATTCCATCGTTTCTTCATTTGTAAATCCATAAAAACTACTATATAAAAACTTCTTATTGGTAACAACGGAATCCAGAAGTTCTTCCATATCACAGGCATTGGTGAGATTGCATCTGCCCTTTCCTGTAATATATATTTTTTTCCCTAATTTTTCGTTTTTTTCAAATAACTCGACGCTGCTGCCTCCTCTGGCTGCAAAGATCGCTGCCATCATGCCGGCTGCCCCGCCGCCGATTACCAGTGTCTTCCCCATCCGGTTCTCCTTTTCTTATGTTTCCTATTCTGTTTCCTCCTGTACGCGAAGCGTCACCTGATCACTTGCCTGATTTAATTCATCCCGGCTGTACACCTGATATTCGTCCCAAATCTGTTCTAGCGTTTCCAGTCTTTCGATGACTTCAGTCTGCTTCTTCATACAAAGGGCTACCACCAGAGCATTAATGACACTCAGTGGTGCCACAAGGGAATCTACAATGGATGCCATATCACTTCTGGCAATCAAGTTGCAGGATGAATATAAATTCATCGGAGAATGAATACTGTCTGTTAGTGTAATAATCTTGGCCTTCCTGTTATTGGCAAATTCCAGTGCCTTTAAAGTCCTCATAGAATAGCGTGGAAAACTGATGCCGATGATGACATCTTCTTCACTTATCCGTATCAGTTGTTCAAAAATCTCACTGGAACTGTTTGTATTGACCGTGATCACATTGTCACAGACAAGATTCAGATAAAATCCCAGAAAATTTGCAAGAGGCGCACAGCTTCTAATCCCCACAATATAGATCCGTCTGGCCTGCAGGATGGTATCTACCGCAAGTTCAAATGCATTTTGATCAATATGCTCCATGGTCATCTTAATCTTCTCAATATCTGACTGCAGCACACTCATCAGAATCTCCGACTGACTGATACGTCCGTATGTCACTTCCATCCTCTGAATGGAATTGAGCCGGTTACTCACAAGTTCCTCCAGTGCCTTCTGAAATTGCGGATATCCTCTGTATCCAAGCTGAACCGCGAATCGTACAGCTGTTGACTCACTGACACCAACCACTTCTCCTAACTTTGCCGCCGTCATAAACACTGCCTTTTCATAAGAAGTTTTGATAAAATCCGCCAGTTTTTTCTGGCTTTTGCTCATCTTGGCATAATGTCCTTCTATTCTGTCCAGCAATTCATTCTTACCAACCACTTTCTGCCTCCTGCGATAAATATACATAATAACGTTTATATTATACTCTACTCCAAGTTTCTTTACAAGAAATTTCCCGCCTTTAAAGTACTGTAAAATGTTTTCTTTTTTGTACAAAAAAGGAAATCAGACTTGTTGTCCGATTTCCTCTTTTTTTAAATGATATGGAACATATTCAAAAGAAGCAAAATCAGAACAACCGGAGAACAGATACTGCTTATAAGGAAAAGTCCCATTTTGATCTTTTCCATTTTCTGGAATCTGATATATTGTTCTTTTACTTGTTCGCTGTACTCATAAAGCACTTCTGTTGCCTCTGCAACCTTTGTAAGTTCCTTTTCACAAGATGACTTTACATCTTCCTCAATAGCTCTTGTCAGTTCACGGGTTAGCCTTTCGACTTCTCCGTCGATTCTTCCTTCCAGTGATTCACTGTCGGTTTTGATTTTTTTAGATAATTCGACCAATCTTCTGGAATTTTTTCCAAGATCGGAATGCATTTCCCGAAGCAGTGAACGGATATGTTTTTCATACGCTGTATAATGTGTCTTAAACTTATCCATCTGCATTGCCAGCTCCGCTGACTCTGCTTTTGCAAGGGCAAGTTCACTGTCCGCCTTTCGTAATTCAGAAATGTATCGAAGATACTTGCTTTCTTCCGGCAGGATCTCCTTGTCTTTGTCTTTCTCCATATCTTCTTTCAAATTTTCTTTCTTATTTTCTTCTTCAATTTCCTGTTTATTTTCATTCGCTTCTGTATCTTCACTCATTTCCAGTTCCTGTTTAATTTCTTCCACTTCTGTTTCCGATTCTTCACCTAAAACAATGGTATCAAATTCGCCCATATTTTCAGCTCCTTAATTTTATACTTTTGTACATTTTTCTACGGCTTCATTTTATCTGGGACTTACCTTTCTGTCAATATAAAAGAAACAGGGCATCCGGTTTTTTCAAGCCGAACGCCCTGTTTTCTATTGGTTTAACATTATACCGGATAACTTCCGTTCTTTGTGTCTGCTATCGTCTGATCGATTCTTGTCTGCTGTGCTTCGCGGTATTTAAAGAAATCAACAGCTACTTGAGGGAAGAGTGCATAAGTCAAGACATCTTCATCTTGCTGCTTCCACTGCTTCATTTCACTTTCCAATGTTTCCAACTCATCCGGAATCAGGTCTGCCGGACGGCATGTAATGCAGTCATCCATTTCATCGCCAAGACATTTTTTCTTCACATCTTCGTTGAACGGTTTTACCGTCGCACCGTATTTTCCTTTCAGAAGATCTTTTGTTTCTTTTGTTGCTACTTTGTAGCGTTCTCCCATCAATACATTAAACACGGCCTGTGTTCCCACGATTTGTGAAGACGGTGTGACAAGTGGTGGTTCTCCAAGATCTTTTCTTACTCTTGGTACTTCTTCCAGCACTTCATAGAATTTATCTTCCGCTTTCTGTTCTTTCAGCTGGGATGTCAGGTTGGATAACATTCCTCCCGGAACCTGGTACAATAAAGTTTTAATATTGACTCCAAGATTTTTTGGATTCAGAAGGCCGCTTTCCAGGGCTTCATCTCTGATCGGCCGGAAATAATCTGCGATTTCCGCAAGAAGATTCTGGTCAAATCCTGTGTCATACGGTGTTCCTTTTAAAGTTTCTACCATTACTTCCGTAGCCGGCTGGGATGTTCCAAGGGCAAACGGTGACATGGCAGTATCGATCACATCCACACCTGCTTCAATGGCTTTTAGATAAGTCATGGATGCCACACCTGATGTATAGTGTGTGTGAAGCTGTATCGGAAGATTTGTTGCTTCTTTTAAAGCCGTCACAAGTTCTGTTGCCCGATACGGAACAAGAAGTCCTGCCATATCTTTAATGCAAATGGAATCCGCACCCATTTCTTCAATTTCTTTTGCTTTCTGTACCCAATATTCTAACGTATAGGCATCTCCCAATGTATAAGAAAGTGCTACCTGTGCATGGGCCTTTTCTTTGTTTGCTGCTTTGACGGCCGTTTTTAAATTGCGAAGGTCATTTAAGCAGTCAAAAATACGAATAATATCAATTCCGTTTGCGGCAGACTTCTGTACGAAATATTCTACCACATCATCACCATATGGACGATATCCCAAAATATTCTGTCCACGGAACAGCATCTGAAGTTTTGTATTTTTGAATCCGTCACGGAATTTACGAAGTCTTTCCCACGGATCTTCTTTCAGGAAGCGAAGAGATGCATCGAATGTTGCTCCTCCCCAACATTCTACCGAATGATATCCTACTTTATCAAGTTTTTCCACGATCGGCATCATCTGTTCTGTCGTCATTCTTGTTGCAATCAGTGACTGATGAGCATCTCGCAGTATGGTTTCTGTTATTTTAATTGGTTTTTGCTCTGCCATTTCCATTTCCTCCTAGAATTATTTCACTCCGAAAATCGCCATAAATGTTCCTGCTGCTACTGCTGTTCCGATTACTCCGGCTACATTTGGTCCCATTGCGTGCATCAAAAGGAAGTTGGTCGGATCTGCTTCCGCTCCTACTTTTTGTGATACACGTGCTGCCATCGGAACCG
The DNA here is from genome assembly GCA_937880845.1 of uncultured Drancourtella sp. Taxonomy (GTDB): domain Bacteria; phylum Bacillota; class Clostridia; order Lachnospirales; family Lachnospiraceae; genus Sellimonas. The sequence continues at coordinate 86,581 of CALFLL010000072.1, read as the reverse complement.
CGGATACACCGGCAGAACCAATCAATGGATTGACCTTTCCACCTGTCGCATAACACATGATCTTACCGAATATAACCCCGGCCGCAGTACCAAATGCAAAGGCGATCAGTCCAAGTATAACAATCTTGATCGTATCCCAGTTTAAAAATGCTTCTGCACTTGTCGTTGCTCCGACAGAAGTACCAAGAAGGATAACTACGATATACATCAACGCGTTAGATGCTGTTTCTGTCAGCTGTCTTACCACTCCGGATTCACGGAAGAGGTTTCCAAGCATCAGCATACCAACAAGAGGAGCTGTCGTCGGAAGGATCAGACAGACCACGATGGTAACAATGATCGGGAACAGAATGGCTTCCAGTTTGGATACCGGACGAAGCTGCTCCATCTTGATTTTTCGTTCTTTTTCTGTTGTCAGAAGTTTCATGATCGGCGGCTGGATAATCGGTACCAACGCCATATAAGAATAAGCCGCAACTGCGATTGGTCCAAGGAGTGCGGTCTGCTGTAATTTACCACAAAGGAAGATGGATGTCGGTCCGTCTGCACCGCCAATGATGGCAATGGCTGCTGCTGCTTTGTCGGAAAATCCCATAGCCATGGCTCCCAGATATGCAGCAAAAATACCAAACTGTGCCGCAGCTCCGAGAAGAAAGCTCTTTGGATTGGCTATAAGCGGACGGAAATCCGTCATAGCCCCTACTCCCATAAAGATCAAAGACGGGAGAATGGCCCATTCATCCAGTTTATAAAAGTAATACAAAAGTCCTCCGGTTCCGTTTTCGGCATCTTCAAATGCCAACATAATATCCGGATAGATATTTACAAGAAGCATTCCAAAGGCAATCGGAACAAGAAGAAGGGGTTCAAACCCTTTCTTGATCGCAAGAAACAGGAAGAAACATGCAACCCCGATCATGATCAGATTTCCAACTGTCAAGTTCAGAAATGCCGTCTGCTCTACAAGACGTCCAAGCGTCTCTGTTATATAACTCATGTTCTAACCTCCATTGTCAGTTGTTCATCTTAGTTTAATGTTGCAAGCAATGTTCCTGCCTCACATGCATCTCCCACTGCAAGTTCGATACTTGCCACCGTTCCGTCTTCCGGTGCAACTACCGGGATTTCCATCTTCATGGCTTCGATGATGACAACCGGATCACCTTTTTTCACGCTTTGTCCTACGTTAGCTTCGATCTTAAATACTTTTCCTGCCGCTCCTGCTTCTACCCGGATACTTCCGGATTTTGTGGAAGTCTTCGGTGTTTCCGGTGCTTTTTTCACTGTCGGTGCTGCTTTTGGAGCTGTCTGTTGTACCGGTACCGCAGTTCCTTCTGCTTCTTCTACCGTAACGTCGTATACGTTTCCATTTACTGTAATTGTATAATGTTTCATGATGATTTCCTCCTATTTCCAATGGCTGTTTTTTCTTCTTTTTTTAATAGAACGTACTACAAATCCGTCTGTAGAAGTTCCTTCACTTGCTGCAATAGCTGCACTGATCACGGCTACAAGTTCCAGATCATCTGTCACATCTTCTTCCATCACAGACTCTGTTTCTTCTGTCTTTACCGTTTCTTCCTTCTTAGCTGTTTCGCCTTTCTTTTGCTGGTTTTTGCCAATCAGTCCAAATAAAGAAATGATAAAGGAAATAAAGATCAGTACGGCAAATACCGTTCCCATTCCGAGAAGTGTATTTAATCCTGCTTTTTTCAGAATTTCTCCTGTTGTATATTCGGCTGCTGCTGTAAAGCTTTTCATTTCTCCGTCACGAGAGAATTCTATCGTGATCTCCGCATCTCTGTTTTTATATTGAGCATCTGCCACAAGCATGACACTGTCAGAACTTTCTTCTGCTCTAAACTCATCGTGTCCTTGATATGCACCGCATTCTTTGATTCCTGCTTCCCACGCTTCCACCATCGTAACAAAATCATCTGCTTTTACCTTGAATCCTGTCTGCAGCAAAGTAATGTCAAGCTGAAGTTCGTCCACATCTTTAAAAGAATCAAGTTCCTGTTCAGACATGGAAGCAAAACTGGAAACAATCGTTTCTGCCTGTTGCTTCATTGCATCTGTATCCGATTTGGAAATCGTACCGGCTTTACTACACCCGGTAAAGCAAATGGCAAGGATCAAAATGGCTGCCAGTAAACTAATTTTCTTTTTCACCTTTTTTCACCTCTCTACACTGTTCCATGCTTTTTCACCGGTCGGTCTTCTCTTTTTGTAAAGAGCATCTCCAATGCACCGATCACATATTTTCTTGTATCTTCCGGTCTGATGATCGTATCAACATATCCTCTCTGTGCGGCAGACACTGCACTTTCTTGAAGTGCACGATAAGATTCCGCCTTTTCTTTTATTGTATCTGCATCTGCATCAGTATACATAATCTTTGCCGCAAGATCGGCATCCATGGTTCCGATTTCTGTTTCCGGCCATGCATATACCATGTCTGCTCCCAATGATTTACTGTTCATGATCACATAACCGCTTCCGTATGCTTTCCCGATTACTATATTAATCTTTGGTACCGTGGCATTTACAAAAGCATAGACAAGTCTTGCTGCTTCTCTTGCCAATGTCTTTTCTCCGCATTTTGTTGCATGGAAACCATCTACATCTGTAAGTGTAAGAACAGGAATTTCAAAAGCATCGCAAAACGTCACAAAGTCTGCTGCTTTTTTACATCCTTTTGCCGAAATGCCTCCGTCAAAAACTTCTTTTACTTCTCCGCTTTCATCGTAAATTTTTCTTCTGTTTGCTACGGCCCCTACCGTCATTCCGTTCATACGCAGAAATCCCGTTACCATATCTTTGGCATATTCTGCTTTCACTTCCATAAATTCCTGATTGTCTGCAATCATGGAAAGTACGATGGAAGTATCGTCTGCACCATTTTCAATGCCGTTGCAAACTCTGTTCAGATCGTCCTGACATTCTTCATAGGTGTCATTATCCTCATTATTTGCAGGAATCATGCAGACCAATTTTCTGATTCCTTCCAAAATCTCATCTTCCGTTCCGAGAAAATCTACATTTCCCGCTTCTTTTGCTTGGAAATCAGCACAAGAAGTATCGCATTTCTCCACACGGTTTCCCGGAATGGCATTAGGGGAATTTACAAACAATTTACCCTTTTCTGATTCCATAAATGTAAAGTCCGTTAAACCAGGGATCAGAGCCAGGCCTCCTCCACATGTGCCAAAAATCGCTGTAATCTGCGGAACCACTCCGGATGCAAGCACCTGTTTTTGATAAATACTTCCAAGTGCATGTAAGGCATCGGACGCCTCCTGAAGTCTCAGCCCCGCACAGTCGATCAATCCGATCACGGGTGCACCCATTTTCATTGCCATGTCATACAAACCGGAAATTTTCTTTGCATGCATCTCACCTATGGAGCCGTGCAATGTCGATACGTCCTGACTGTATACATACACCAGATTTCCATCGATCACTCCATACCCTGTGATAACACCGTCTCCCGGAGCCTTATTTTCCTGCAAATTAAAATCCGTTGCGCGGGCTGTAACCGCACTTCCGATTTCAACAAAACTTCCGGCATCCAGTAAGTCTGACACTCTCAACTCTGCTGCAGTTCTCGCTGCTTCGTTACTCATAAACCTAGCCCTCCATTGTCATATATTACTAAAAGTTACATCAAATTTTAGCCAATTATATTATACTTTTTATAGGTTCAATTTTCAAGATGTTTTGTGAAAAAATTATCAACTTTTTATCCCTTTGCCACGCTAAATTCAAAAAACCTCCAAACCGATGTTCCGACAATCAGTTCAGAGGTATATGTTTTAAAGTTTCTTTACTTTTTTCTTTACCTTTGGACATTTTTCCAATAAATATGCTTTCAATTCTTCGATATCCGCATCTTCCAACGCACTTTTCGGGAAACCTATAACAGCACTTCTCGTCCCGAGTTCATCCAGCCGCTGCCGGATTACAATCCCAAATGCCTTTTTGGTTTCAACAAGTTTCACTACATTATCATAAGAAAAATCTCTCTTTTTTATTTCCGTTATACTTCGGAAACAGTTATCATAAAACTCAATCTGGGACTTAAGCACTCCATTATTTTTGGCTTTTCTTCTGTAATAGGAACTTTCTGCATCTCCTACCGAAGTAGTATCCACTACTTTTCTCCAGAGTGTATGGTTAATAAGAATTGCCACGCAAGAAAGTAATGCCCATATCACCAGAAATTTAATCAGGAACAGTAGAAATCCTTCCGTAGTTCCACCACCCGGATTGCCATATATGCAATTAAAAGCCAACAAAATAACTCCTACAATGACACAGACTACTTTCATTGTGATATCGCTGCTGTCAGCATTGTACAATCCGCAAATCTCTTCCAGGGCATCCCTTGTTTCTTCATAAGATACCCGATATTTATACTTCATTGTCTACTTACCCTTTCTAAAGTAAAAAGCAGGGATATTTATCTGGAAATATCCCCGCTTTATGTAATCTAAAATTAATTGCCTTCAACCATACGGTTAAATTTCTTAGTAAACAGTAACATTACTAAACCGCAGGCGATAACAATGATTGCCACTGCACCATAGGCTTTAATAAAGTCAAATTTAGAAAGCCAGTTGTAAAGAACCGCATTTAATTTTCCTGAGAAGAAAATAATCAACGGCCAAATACCAAGCAGTGTTCCAAGGAGCTTCTTCGGAGCATATTTGCTGATGAAGGAGTTACCAAGTGGTGAGAAAATGATTTCACCAACTGACATACAAACAGCTGTTAAAATGATGATCCAGATACCAACAGGATTTTTGGAACCTGATCCTGCCAAAACTGCTGCAAGTACCATACATGCCGGTGACAATCCAAGGATGATGATTCCGAGAGCTGTCTTTGTAAACATACCCGGGTCGTGGTTTTTCTTTCTAAGTCCTGCCCAGAGTCCGGCAAATGCAGGTGCAAGGAAAATACAAAGAAGACCGTTCATAGAGTCAAACCATGCAGTCGGCATTGTGAAGGAACCAATGTTCCAGTTAGCCCATCCAAGACCACCCTGATTTGTTGGTCCGAATTCGAAGTAAACCGGATTGTAAATCATATACCAGATCAACCAGAAAATACCTGAGAATAATGTTACGATTAAGATAGCAATAACACGATTCTTTTCCAGTTTTGTAAGTGGAGCTGTATCCTTTTCTTTGTCCGCTTTTTCGATATCTTCTGTACGATTATCTACAAGGAACGGTTTCTTACCGGCATCTCCGAAGGATTTCATTCCGATCAGCCACCATACACAGTCTACAAACAGTGCGATACCACATGCTAAGAACATAGCACGATATCCTGCCGCTCCTGCAAGAAGTGAAAGGAATGTTGTTCCACAGAAAGAACCGATGTTAACGAAAGAATACTGCAAAGAGAATACTGTATCCAGTTCGTCCTGATCAGCAACAGGGAACAGACGTCCATTAATACCTGATACGTTTCCTTTAAAGAGACCTGTTCCGATGGAAACAAGAATAACCATTGCCCAAAGCATTCCGATTCCGTTTGCTTTCCAAGCACAAAGATAACCAAGTCCCATCAAGATTTCTCCGATTGGTACAAGTAAACGCGGGCTTGCCCAACGGTCAGCAATCCATCCACCGATAACCGGTGTGATATAAGTGAATGCAACCAGGTTGGCACCCATCGTAGCACCCAGAGACTTTCCGAGTCCCAAACCACCATCTGCTACTTTTGCTGCGATAAAAATCGCAAGTCCCCATTTAGCAGCGTAATATGCAAGTCGTTCAAATGAGAATGATAAACAACATACATAAAAGCCAAATGGGAAGCCTTTTTTTGTTTTTCCCATAGGTTTTACCCCTCCCTTATATAATTTGTTTTCTCAAATGATAATAATCGTTTTTGAAAACTTTTAATATTATTTATATTACCATATGAATGCCAAAAAAACAATATAACTTTTAATAATTCCTTAGCTTTTTTTTATTATTTTTATACTTTTTTTATTTTTTCCGATATGCCCTTTTTTCTTTTATAATATTCAAACTATTGTTTGAACTCTTATTGAAATAGTGTTAAAATACTTAATAATATCATTAATAGTTTGGCTAAAAGGAGGTTTTTAAAATGACTGTTGTAGCTGACAGAATTGCCAAACTTCGTTCTCTGATGACAGAAAAAGGAATCGATGCTTACGTTGTCCCAACTGCCGATTTCCATCAGAGCGAATATGTTGGTGAACATTTTAAAGCAAGAAAATTTATCACCGGATTCAGCGGTTCCTACGGAACTGCCGTAATCGGAAAGGATGATGCCTGTCTTTGGACAGATGGACGATATTTCTTCCAAGCAGAACATGAAATGGAAGGAAGCGGCATCCGTCTTATGAAGATGTTTGTAGGTGACACACCTTCTGTAACAGAATTTCTGCAATCCTACGTTCCCGAAGGAGGTACCGTTGGTTTTGACGGTCGTGTTCTCTCTATGGGTGAAGGTCAGGAATACGAAGAAGCTCTTTCCAAAAAGGGTATCCACATTGATTACACGGAGGATCTCATCGATATGATCTGGGAAGACCGCCCGCCACTTTCCGATAAACCTGCATTTTTCCTGGAAGAAAAATATTCCGGCGAAAGCGTTGCTTCCAAACTGGCACGTGTCAGAAAAGCGATGGAAGAAAACCATGCAACGGCACATGTACTTGCTTCCCTGGAAGATATCTGTTGGATTCTAAATGTCCGCGGGGATGATGTTGAATACCTTCCGATGATGCTTTCCTATGCTATCATCACTATGGATAGTATGGAACTTTATGCCGACGAAAATAAATTGAACAATCGTATCCGTGAAGAATTTGCAAAAAACAATGTACATGTACATCCGTATAACGACATTTATGAAGATGTAAAAAAATTTTCTTCCGATACCATTGCTATGATTGATCCGATGAAGATGAATTATGCACTTTACAAAAACATTCCTTGCAAGATTGTTGAATGTGCAAACCCAAGCATCCTGATGAAAGCTATGAAAAATCCGGTAGAACTGGAAAATATCAAACGTGCTCACATCAAAGATGGTGTTGCCATCACCAAATTCATGCATTGGGTAAAAACTCGCTACGACAAAGAAGTCATTACAGAATTAAGTTCTGCTGCAAAACTGAAAGAGTTCCGTTCTGAACAGGAAGGTTACATCGACGACAGTTTCGAACCACTTTGTGCTTACGCAGATCATGCTGCCATGATGCACTACTCTCCGTCCGAAGAGTCTGACGTTCAGTTAAAAGAGGGAGCATTCTTCCTGAACGATACAGGCGGAGGATACTACGAAGGCTCCACAGACATCACCCGTACTTTTGTACTCGGATCTGTAAGCGATGAAATGAAAAAATACTACACAACCGTTGTACGTGCAATGATGAATCTCGCTCGTGCCAAATTCTTGTACGGCTGTTACGGTTACAACCTTGATGTATTGGCAAGACAACCAATCTGGGAACTTGACCTCGACTTCCAGTGCGGCACAGGCCACGGCGTCGGATACCTTTCCAACATCCACGAGCCACCGACAGGCTTCCGTTGGTATGTCGTTCCGAGCAAAAACGAACACCATAAAATCGAAGAAGGAATGGTCATCACAGACGAACCTGGAATTTACGAAGACGGCAAATTCGGTATCCGTACAGAAAACGAATTTATTGTAAGAAAAGGAACCAAGAACAAATACGGACAATTCATGTACTTTGAAACCATTACCTTCGCTCCAATCGACCTTGACGGAATCGATCCGGAATACCTTTCCAAAACAGAAAGAGAATGGCTCAATAACTATCATAAAGACGTATATGAAAAAATCTCTCCATACTTAAACGATGAAGAAAAAGAATGGTTAAAAACCTATACAAGAGAAATTTAAAAGGAAGGGGGACGTGTTCCGATGCATCGGAACACGTCCCCCTTTTATTACAATAGTATCTGACAATACTATTTTTGAAATTCTTCCAGTCTTTTAAACAATTCTCTTTCTGACATTACATTTAAATCAAGAACTGTTTCTGCAAATTTTCGTCTTTCGACGGCAAGATGCTTGATATCCCAAAGTTTTAAAAAAGGATTTTCTTCAAGATAACTTTCTATCCACTTTAAAAAAAGCTTTTCCTTTTGTTCCTCCTCTTCTTCATCTAAATCTCCTATAAAAGTGGTTTTTAAATTTCTTTCAACTTTTTCAACCGGATACAAAAATTTTTCTTTTTTATAATACTTCACGGCTTCCGGGTGTACTAATCCTTTTCTTCCCAAAATATATTCTCTTGCACTACTATACAGATATTTTTGAGTTTCCGTCACCATCTTGGCTTTTACAGGATTCAAATGGATATAATGCAAACATGCCCACAAATATGCTTCATCTTCGATAGGAAAGCTTTTAAAACGATTTTGAAACACATAGCCAACTCTTTCTTTTTTTCTGTTGTAATATAAAGCATAGGATGTTTCCACGGCATGCATATATTTTGAAATATCCTTTAACTCTGCATGAATCAACAAATGCAGATGATTTCTCATAATACAAAAAGCGTAAATTTCAATCCCTTCAAACAACTTTTCCTTCATATATTTCATCATGATTTGTTTGTTACGATCTGTTTCAAACAAATCTTCCCTTGCTATTCCCCGAACAATAATATGATAAAAATCTGTGACTGATTTTTGACGTTTTCTCCTTGGCAACTTCTCACCTCATTTTTACGATTATCAACTTGGATATAAAAGAATATTAGATAAACAAGATATTATTTAGAATAATTGTTAAATAAGAAATGTTTTCAGATTTTTTACAAAGGGGACAGGTTCTTCTGCATCGGAACACGTCCCCGGTTGGTTTACATTGTCATGTTGTGTGTGCCTACGTAACGGATTCCGTTTTCGAATACTGTTTTTCCGCCAAGTGCCACATATTTGACATTATTGAGTTTTGTGATGTCTGTGCTTAGATTGCCTTCGACTACTAGGATATCTGCATCAAGTCCTTCTTTAATGAGTCCTCTTTCATTTTCTACACCTAACACTTTTGCCGGATTTGATGTTGCTGTCTGGATAGCCTGTACCGGTGTGATACCGTATTCTACCATATATTGTAGTTCTCTTGGAAGCGGAAGCAATGGAGATTGATACATTACCATATCCGTTCCTGCTATTACAGTGACTCCGGTATCGTAGAATTCTTTGAAGTGATCCCTGTATGCTTTATATGCCGGTTCAAAATACTGATAGTCTTTCAGTTCTTTTTGCATTACCGGATCATTTGCCGGTGCTCCGGCATTTTTTTCAATGTTTTCTTTACAGATATCATACAGGTATGTATATGCCATAATGGTAGGCGTCCATGCAATTCCTTTTTCTGCCATTTGTTTTGCGTGATCCAGTGTCATGAAAGTTGCATGTTCAATCGTGTCAAAACCTGCATTGATGCACATCTGGATATTTGGATTTGTTCCTGCATGAACGCCGCATTTAATCCCTCTTCTATGACATTCGTCAACTGCTGCATTTAATTCTTCCTGCGTGAACTCCGGAGTATGTGTACGATGACTTGTCAGAACCTTAACCCATTCTGCACCATCTCTGACCTGTTTTCTGATTTCTTTACGGATTTCCCAAGGTCCGTCCACCTGTTCTACTTCCTCCCATGCATGACCGCCTGTCATACAAATTCCGGTATCTGTATGTGTGATTCTTGGAATTGTAACAAATCCTTTTTCTGCCGCCAGTTTCAAATTTTTACATACTCCATGCATAGAAGACATATCTCGTATGGAAGTAATGCCTCTTTCAAAAGCTGCCTGGGCATGTTGAAGGGCATATAACATGATCAACTGTGGTCCGTAATTGAAACTATCCGGCTGTGAATACCAATAGCCTAAATGAGCATGCATATCGCACAATCCCGGAAGCAGCGTAGAATCTCCGTAATCTTTCACTTCTTCTTGAGGAAATTCTTTTAAAATTTCTTCTCTTTTCCCTATTTTTTCAATTTTCCCAAATTTTCCAACCCTGACTGCCTGATTGGATAAAATTGTTTTTCCATCACCAGTAATCAGGTAATCTGCACAAATTATCATTGCACTCGCCTCCTTGGTTAAATAATCTACATATGATTATACTCTCTTTTTTTGCCATATTCTACATTTTTCAATTTTTTATCAGAAAATTATATCAGGAATTCCATCCATATATTTTTATATACCCAAAACAATGTCTTTTCCCGAACATTTTCTCCCACAACAATATTATTTTCCGCTAATTTTTGTCCGTTTAGCGAAACAGTTACTTTTCCTACCCTTTCTCCTTGTTTCAAAGGTGCCTGTAATACTTTTTTCTTTTCTATTTGTAAATGTATTTCTTCACCTTTTCTTTTCAAAATACGTTTTTCCTTTTCTTCGTCCGAAAGTTCAAGAAACAGTTTCACCGTCCCATTCTCATATAAATTGCCTGTTTCTGAAGGTGCATTTTCAACTTCTTGTGTCTTTCCTGCTTCCAGTTGTCTGATTTCCTTGCATTTTTCCGCTTCTTTCCAATAATTATAATAACTATAATTATCTATTCCGTATTGAACCATTGTTCGCATATCTTTCCATTTATATCCTTTGTTGTTCGGCCATCCACATGCAAGTAGTGCAACAATAAAGGTTTTATCTCCCTGCTTTACTGCACCTACATAACAATATCCCGCATCCGCTGTAAAGCCTGTTTTTCCGCTTAAAACCCCATCCATCATATCTAAAAATGCATTATGATTTCTAAGAATATATGTCTGTTTCTTCGTTGTATCCGTAATTGTTTTTTCTCTTGTTTGGGTAATTTTCAAAAATTCTTCCCTTTTTGGAGATTCTTCTATACAATATCTCATGATTCTTGCGAGATCCGCAGCGGTTGTATGATGAATTCCCTCAGAATCTTTCCCGTCAAGTCCATTCGGAGTGACAAAATGAGTCTTGTCACACCCAATTTCCCTTGCTTTTTCATTCATCATTTTCGCAAACCCCTCCACGGAACCGCCAACCTGTTCTGCCACTGCCCATGCACTGTCATTATGAGATTCCAACATCATAGAATAAAGCAAGTCATTCAAGTAGAACTTTTCCCCTTCCCTCATTTCAAGATGCACTTCCGGCTGTCCGGCAGCCTCCTTGGAAACCACAACAATATCTTGAAGATTCCCCCTCTCCAATGCCAAAATACATGTCATGATTTTCGTAGTACTTGCCATAGGTCGCTCCTCATTTCCGTTCTTTTCAAACAACACCCTTCCCGTTTCCCCATCCATCAAAACAACCGACTGTGCATATAGCTGCCCCGGTTCTTTCACCTCTTCCTCCTCTTTTTCTGCTGCCGAACCAGTAAAACCAGACAACATAACGCATTGTAAAATCAAAAGCATTCCTGCAAAAATCCATTTCAAAAAACACCTTTTTCTTTTCCCCATTTCTTTCTCTCCGGCCAAAGTTCTTCAAGACAACTTTATGAAAATTCAGACAAAATTATGCCGCCAATTCCATTTTCGTCGAAATCCAACATACACAATTCTATACAATTTGCAACAAAGGGGACAGGTTCCGATGCATCGGAACACGTCCCCTTTGTTTTTTTGAGTTATAGTTTAATTAACATTCTTCTGCGATTTTCTGGATGAGCCAGTTTGTGTCTTCCCAGCCGAGGCATGGGTCGGTGATGGATTTTCCATAAACTCGGTTTTCTGTGATTGGCTGGTTTCCTTCTATCAGATAACTTTCAATCATCACGCCTTTAATCATTTGTCCAAGTTCCGGGTTATAATTTCTGCTGTGCAGTACTTCGCTTGTGATACGAAGTTGCTCTTTATATTTTTTGTTGGAATTGGAATGGTTTGTATCTATGATAATGGCCGGATTTTTCAGCCCGGATTTTACGTACATGTTACTTAATCGGAATAAATCTTCATAATGATAATTTGGGATGCATGTTCCGTATTTGTCTACACCGCCTCGTAAGATGGCATGTGCCAACGGGTTTCCGGTTGTTGTTACATCCATAGAACGGTAGATGAAACGATGTGCGGCCTGTGCTGCTTTTATGGAATTGAGCATCACAGACAGGTCTCCGCTTGTGGGGTTTTTCATTCCTACCGGTATATCCATTCCGCTTGCAGTAAGTCTATGTTGCTGATTTTCCACGGATCTTGCTCCGATGGCTTCGTAGGAAAGAATGTCATCGAGATAGCTTCTGTTTTCCGGATACAGCATTTCATCCGCACAGGTCAGCCCACTTACACTGATGGCATGAATGTGTAATTTTCGGATGGCAAGAAGACCTTCGTACAGATTTGGCTCCTGATCCGGTTCCGGCTGATGAAGCATACCTTTGTATCCTTCTCCGGTCGTGCGTGGTTTATTTGTATAAATACGTGGAATCAGAATCAGTTTTTCCTTTACTTTTTCGTTTAAAACCGCCAGTTTCTCTACATAAGTGCACACTGCGTCTTCGTTATCTGCCGAACACGGCCCTACGATAACAAGAAATTTGTCCGAATCCCCGGTAAATACCTTTTTGATTGCCTCATCCCGGTGTTGTTTTAATTTCTGCATGTCCTCGGAAATAGGATATTCATTTTTGAGTTCTTCAGGTTCCGGCAATCTCGCCTGTAATTTCATTGCCATAGCTGTCTTTCCTTTCTTTTTCTTATACATGAAGCCGAATGGCAGCTTCGTTTTCTGCTTCTTCTTTAAAATCTTCCATCTGTTCGGCATTAAGTGACGGCAAATCATCTAAAGATTGTACGCTGAATCGTCTCAGAAATTCTTCTGTTGTTCCAAACAGTATCGGTCTTCCAGGTGCATCCAGTCTTCCTACTTCACACACAAGATTATATTCTACCAGTTTATTGACCGCATGATCCGACTTTACACCTCGTATTTTTTCTACTTCTATCTTTGTGATCGGCTGTTTATATGCAATGATAGAAAGAGTTTCCAACAGCACGTCGGAAAGCACCTGTTTTTTAGGCTGTTTTGCAATACGGATAAGGTATTCATATACTTCCGGTTTTGTACAGAGTTGGTAAGCTCCATTCAGTTCGATAATATGAATTCCTCTGTTTTCTTTTTTGTATTTTTGGTTCATATCAGTGATTGCTTCTTTTACCGCTTCTTCTGTCTGTTCCAGTGTTTTTGCCATTCTGGAAAGTTCTACGGATTCGCCCATTGTAAACAGGATGGCTTCTATAATTCCTTCCATTTTCTCTTTTTTCAATTTTTCTTTTCCTCCTGTATGGATATAATCACACTGTTTCCTGTACAGATGTGATCCTGATATCTCCGAATGTTTCTTCCTGTACGACCTTGACCACTCCCGCTTTCATCATTTCCAGTACCGCAAGGAAAGTGACGATCACCTGAACTTTTGATGACTGTTTCATCAAAAGATCGCGGAAACTAAACTTTTGATGTAATTTCATGTAAGCACAAATATAGTCTATTTTTTCCGGAAGTGTCACTTCTTCTTTTTCTATTTTTCCAAATGTGCTTCTTACCGGATCGATCTTGTCCATTCGTCTTTTCATGACATCCCGGAAAATTTCGTGGAGTTTTGTCAGTGTCAGATCTCCGATCAATGCATCCAAGTCAAGAGGCGGAACATATTCTTCTACTTCTTTCGGAATATCCGGTCCTTTATACATACTTCTTTCACCCAAAAATTCCCTGTCTTTTAGCTCATAGGACATATATTTATACATCTTGTATTCCAGAAGCTGTTCCACCAGTTCCTGTCTTGGATCTTCTTCCTCTCCTTCTTCATTGACTTCTTTGGGAAGAAGCATCCTGCATTTGATGTCCAGAAGAGTTGCGGCCATCACAAGGAACTCACTCATGACATTCAGATCTTCTGTTTCCATCTTCTGAATGTATTCCATATACTGATTTGTAATCTCTACAATAGGGATATCATAAATATCTATTTTATTTTTGTCGATCAGGTGCAGGAGCAAATCCAACGGCCCCTCAAACACCGGAAGTTTTACCGGTATTCCCATGTTCTTTCCTCTTTCATTTTCTTTTTTACTAATGTTTTATTATACACAATTTCCTTGGACTTCTCAATATCTCACCGTCTTCCATGGACAACAACCACTTCTGCCCGATTAAACAGACGGATACAAATACTGTGCATCCCCAGACCTTTGCTGACAATAACATCACAGTCACCTGTCCGTTTATGTTCTCCGGAATATTTAGGAAACAGGGTGAGCTGAGGAGAAATCACCCCTCCGATTCCCGGAATCCTCACCATTCCGCCATGAAGGTGACCGGATAAAATCAAATCTATCCCCCATTTTGCATATTGTTCAGCATAAAGCGGTTGATGTGCCAGTAAAATATTATATTCGTCTGTTTCACCTTTTTGATACAGCTCTTTCATCTGTTCTTCCAGTTTTGGTTCTTCAAACTTAGGTTTGTGACCGGGAATCCCTTTATCATAATATTTTACCGGTATTTCCAGACCACCGATACGGGTTTTCATTCCTCCCAGGTAAATCTCCTCTGTCCGATTTTCCAGTACATGAATTCCCACATCACAAAGGGCTTTTTTATACTCTTCATAAATACTTCCATAGCACTGTGTATTTTCCTTCATTTTTTGTTCGTGATTTCCGTTTGCACAGTATACCGGACAGATTCTTGCTATCTTCTCCATGAAGTCCAACACTTTTTCCGTTTCTGCGTTGTGACGCCGGATCAACATGTCCCCTCCTACAAGGATAGCATCCGGATGCTGGTCTTTAACTTCTTTTAATAATTTTTCATTTCCTTTTCCATATTCATGGTTATGCAGATCACTTAAAAACACAATCTTCCAGTCTTTCATATCCTTTGGAAATTTGGTGGAATGCACCTCATAATGCTGTACTCGGAAAGTATGGGTTTCATATAATACCCTGGCTATAAGAAGCACCAGGATTGCTGCTGCAAAGATGATCCAAAACCACATTATCTACTTTCCCCTTCCGCTTTTTTTGCCTCTTTAACAGCCAAAAATAAATCCTGAATGGTCTCAAAGGCATAGTCCGGCTGCCAAACGCTTGTCTTTACTTCTTCTTTCGTGGCTTCCCCCGTATATACCACGGCTGTTTCTATTCCCGCATTGATTCCACAGGCAATGTCCGTATAAAGCCTGTCCCCTACAACCAGAAATTCTTCTTTTCGCCCGTTGCATTGTTTCATGCACAAGTCAGCAATAATTGGGTTTGGCTTTCCGATATAATAAGGCTCTCTCTCTGTGGCCGCCGTCAGCATGGCACCAATGGCTCCGCAGTCCGGTATAAATCCGAACCGAGCCGGACATCTAAGATCCGGATTGGTTCCAAGAAAATCCACTTCTTTTCGAAACAGCAACTTACACGCTTTTATCAATTTCTCATAATGCAACGTGCTGTCAAATCCCACCATCACACAATCTACATCATCATCCGCCTCTTCCGTTACCCAAATCCCAAAGTTCTTGAGTTCTTCAACAAAAGATGGTGTACCTACTACAAAAATCTTTTTTCCATCATAATGCTCTTTTAAATACAGGCAGGCGGCATAGGAAGCCGTTACAAATTGTTGCTCTTCTGTGGCAATGCCCCAGTTTTGGAATTTTTCCACATAATCTTTTCTGCTTTTCGTTGAGTTGTTTGTAATATAAAAACACTGACCGCCCTGTTCTTTGATCCATTCCAGGAATTCTTTTGTTCCTTTATATAATGTCCCTTCAACAGCCAGTGTTCCGTCAATATCAAACAAAAAATATTTTTTCTTTCCTAGCATATCTTTTTTCCTCTTTTCTTTGACATTATATAGTTTTTTTACCGATTTTACAATGAGAAACTATCCAAAACATCTTCCACGGCACTTTTAAAAGACAAAACGGGAACCGTTTTTTCCGCCGTCAGATTTACTTCTCCGATTACTTTTCCGTTAGAGGTATACTGCATCTTTCCAAGTATCGTGCCTTTTTTGACCGGTGCTTTCACAGATTTTTTTAAAGCAGCTTCCTTTTTTATCTGGCCAACGTCATTTCCCTGAATATCAATATAAGAAAATCCTTTTTCCTGGATAACCGGTACTGTTTCTTCTTCTCCGCCGTCTACCTGTATTTCTTTTCTGAAGGTTTGATATTCTTTATCTTCATACTTTTTACACTTGGAAAATCCATAATCCAAAAGAATACGTGCATCCGAAAACCGTGCTTTTACATCCGGTGCCGCCATGATGACTGCAATCAGATCCATTCCGTCTTTCTGTGCCGTTGCACTGATGCAAAATTTAGCTTTTCCGGTAGATCCTGTTTTCAATCCGGTAGCATACGGATACTGCCTGATCAGCTTGTTTGTATTGGAAAGTCCGAAATCCGCCTCTCCTTTTTTTGTTTTATGTACGATGGTATCCATCCATATTTTGGTATATTGAAATACATCCGGATATTTCGTGATTAATTCTCTTGACATCAGTGCGATATCTTTTGCCGTTGTTTCATGTCCATCTACATCTAGTCCATTACAATTTTTAAATACCGTATGTTTCATTCCAAGACCTTTCGCACGTTCGTTCATCTTCTCAACAAATGCTTCTTCCGATCCTGCAATGTATTCCGCCATGGCAACACAGGCGTCATTGGCACTGGACACAACAATACATTTCAAAAGGGTATCCACCGTCTGCTCTTCTCCCGCCTCCAAAAAAACCTGAGAACCTCCCATAGAGGCCGCATATTCCGATACGGTCACAACATCCTCTTTCGTGATCTTTCCTGACTCCAAAGCATCGTAAATCAATAAAATCGTCATTACCTTTGTTACACTGGCAGGCGGCCGCATCGTATCCGCATCTTTTTCATAAATGATTTTTCCTGTAGATGCTTCCATTAAAATAGCGGAAGGGGCCTGAATTTCCAGTTCTTGCCGGTCTTTCTTTTCACCCTCTTCCGCCTGTGTAACTTCTTTTGCCATTGTAACAGTTGTTCCCTGTGTACAAATCAGGACTGCTGCCAAAAATGCCGCCAGGATCCTTTTCATACACAACACCTCTTCTTATAACATTTATTACATTGTAAGTTCTTTTCTTTCTAAATATGACTTTTCACCGCAAATCATATGTACATCATCTTCTACAGCTAATATTATACTCATCATCCATCCTCTCCTCGCCTATCATACATGTTTCTTCTTCATTTTCCGAACTTCTCTGTCTGATCTTCCAGATGGTATTTAAGAAATCTGCCATATATAAAATCATAAACAGGCTGCCGAAAATCCGACCGGCCCACGGCGGAATAATCTGTACGATTCTCTGTACAAACCCATGAAGGAAGGTAAACAGGAAAACCGTGTAGACTCCCCATGCAATGGAACTTTCCAGACAAAGTATGCCATGAAAATTAAATGGCTTTTCACTGTAATCCCACCATACAGTTCCGAAGACACGCTTCATTATAACAGCCGTCAGAAGTTCTAATGTCGTCGCCAGAATGGAACCGAGTATAAACAAAGCAACCGGATTCGACTGAAACGGGAGTAATGTAAAATATACGGCTAAAGCTCCGCACCCATAAATCGGACAACATGGCCCTTTTGTAAATCCTCTGTTTGTAACTTTTCTGTTGCAAAAAGACATATAGATTGATTCCACAAGCCATCCCATGACACTATAGATCAAAAACCACAAAATCACTTCATAGGAACTCTGCCCTAAGATCATCTGATTATACCACATAACATTCTCCCTCAATTATTTACATTCTACAACGTTCATCTGTTTTAGATAAAAATAAGGTGTCTGGAAACCCCAAACACCTTATTGATCTGCACATATGAATTAGTTATATTTACGTTTTCTAGCAGCCTCAGATTTCTTTTTACGTCTAACGCTTGGTTTTTCGTAATGTTCTCTCTTACGAATTTCCTGCTGGATACCAGCTTTTGCGCAGTTACGTTTAAATCTGCGTAAAGCGCTGTCTAAAGTTTCGTTTTCTTTTACGATTACATTTGACATAGTCTCACACCTAACCTCCCCTCCAGCCCTATATTGTGCATCATACGACTGTTCGGGTATTTTATTGCACTACTAGTAGTATAGCATATTTTATGCTGACGTCAAGCAGTTTTTTTGTTTTCTTTAAGCAATCTGTTCTGCAATGACTTCTTCTGCCTTTTTAAGGGCATCTTCCACACCTGCCGGATTCTTTCCTCCTGCCTGTGCCATGTTCGGACGTCCGCCACCGCCACCGCCGACTAAGGACGCAATTGCTTTGATCAGATTTCCTGCATGTACTCCTTTTTTGACAGCTCCTTCCGTAGCCGTAGCCATCAGATTCACTTTTCCTTCTGACACAGAAGCGATCACAATGACACCCTCACCAATCTTTTCTTTTAATTGGTCACCAAGGTCTCTTAGGCCGTTCATGTCAACGTCTTCTACCTTTGTTGTGAGTATCTTGATTCCGGCAATTTCTTTTACCTGATTCATTACATCTCCCATGGCGTCTTTTGCCAATTTGCTCTTTAAGCTTTCCAATTCGCTTCTGAGTTCTTTATTTTCACCTTGCAGATGAGCAATTTTTTCTTCCAGATGTTCCGGTGTCGTCTTTAAAGCTTTTGATGCTTCATGAAGAATCTGTTCCAGTTGTGCGTAATATTCCATCAATCCTTTTGATGTGAGAGCCTCGATTCTTCTTACTCCTGCTGCCACCCCTGTTTCTGAAATGATCTTGAAAGAACCGATAGATGCCGTATTTTCCACATGAGTCCCCCCACAGAACTCCTTGGAGAACTCGCCCATACTTACCACACGGACAATATCACCGTATTTTTCTCCGAATAATGCCTGTGCTCCTGTTTTCTTTGCTTCTTCAATCGGAAGATTTTCGACTTTTACAGGAAGGGCATCTGCAATGGCTTTATTTACCATTTCTTCTACCTTACCGAGCTCTTCCGGCGTAAGGGCAGAAAAATGTGTAAAGTCAAAACGAAGTCTTGCCGCATCCACATAGGAACCTGCCTGCTCTACATGGGTACCAAGTACGGTACGCAAAGCCTTCTGAAGCAGATGGGTCGCACTGTGGTTTCTTCCGGAAAGGAGGCGGTTTTCTTCATCTACTTTTAATCTTACCACATCTCCTGTCTTTATCATTCCTTTTACAACGATACCGATATGAGCAATCTTGCCGCCAAGAAGTTTTTTCACATCTTTCACGGTAAACTCAAAGTTTCCGTCCTCTGATACAATCGTTCCTTTATCTGCATTCTGACCACCGCTTGTTGCATAAAACGGTGTTTCTTCCACGAAAATCGTACCTTCCACACCTTCTGTCAGGGCATCTGTAAGTTCGGTTTCTGTTGTCAGCACAGTCACTTTGGAATCATGTATCAGTGTATCATATCCGACAAATCTGGATGTTACAGACGGATCAATGGATTCATATACGGTCACGTCTGCTCCCATATAGTTTGTTACACCACGGGCTGCACGAGCAGTTTCTCTTTGCACTTTCATGGCAGATTGGAATCCTTCTTCATCAATTCCAAGTCCTTTTTCTTCCAGGATTTCTTTTGTCAGATCGATTGGAAATCCGTATGTATCGTAAAGTTTAAACACATTCTCACCGGATAATACGGTTTCTCCTTTTTCTTTCATTTCTTTTTCCATTTCTGCAAGGATTCCAAGTCCCTGGTCAATGGTTTTATTAAACTGGTCTTCTTCTTTGCTGATGACATTTAAGATGAAATCTTTCTTTTCTTCCAGTTCCGGATATCCATCTTTGGATCCTTCAATGACGGTTTCGCATAGTTCTGACAAAAACTTTCTGCCGATATTTAAAATGCGTCCATGACGACATGCACGTCTTAAAAGGCGGCGCAGTACATATCCTCTACCTTCATTGGAAGGCATGATTCCGTCAGAAATCATAAAAGTAACGGAACGGATATGGTCTGTGATAACACGGATGGAAACGTCTGCATTTTCGTCTTTTTTGTACTCTACATTTGCAATACGGCATACATGATCACGAAGTGCCTTTACCGTATCCACATCAAAAATGGAATCCACGTCCTGAACAACGGAAGCCAGACGTTCCAGTCCCATTCCCGTATCGATATTTTTCTGTTCCAGTTCACTGTAATGTCCATGTCCGTCATTGTCAAACTGTGTAAATACATTATTCCAGATTTCCATATAACGGTCGCATTCGCATCCTACCGTACAATCCGGTTTTCCGCATCCGTATTTTTCTCCTCGATCATAGTAGATTTCGGAGCAAGGACCGCAAGGACCTGAACCATGTTCCCAGAAATTGTCTTCTTTTCCGAATTTGAAAATTCTATCTTCCGCAATTCCCACTTCTTTGTTCCAAATATCAAATGCTTCCTGATCATCCACATATACAGACGGATACAGGCGGTTTGGATCCAGACCCACGACTTCCGTTAAAAATTCCCATGTCCAGTGGATGGCATCTTTCTTGAAGTAATCTCCAAAAGAAAAGTTCCCGAGCATTTCGAAAAATGTACCGTGACGTGCCGTCTTTCCTACATTTTCAATGTCGCCTGTACGGATACATTTCTGACAGGTAGCCATCCGGCGCTTCGGCGGAATCTCCTGTCCCGTAAAATACGGTTTCAGAGGTGCCATACCTGAATTGATAAGAAGAAGACTCTTATCATTGTGCGGTACGAGTGAATAGCTTTTTTTTACAAGATGTCCCTTGCTTTCAAAAAAGTCCAGAAACATCTTTCTTAATTCGTTTACTCCATAAGTCTGCATGACTTGTGTGCCTCCTAATTGTGTTTTATTTTAATTCTATTTCTTCCAGTTCTTTTGGCGGTAATTTTTTTGTCGAATGGCTGACAAATTCATTTAACGCTTTTTTCGCTTTAGCAACCGGAATGTTGGTTCCGGCACCTGCAATACATCCTCCCGGACATCCCATTCCTTCGATCAGGCATCCGTTCATTTTTCCTGCTTTAGCAAGAGCCAGGATTTTTTTACATTCGGATAATCCTTCCGCATGTTCAATATTTACATCCACATCCGGATAGTATTCATTGATGCAATTTTCAATGGCCTCTGCAACACCGCCTGCGGCCGCATACCCTCTTCCGGCTCCTGTGGCATCATGGAAAGAAGATTCCGCTTCATATGTGGAAAGATCAATATCTTTTGCATCAAAAATAGCCTGAAGTTCCTCAAAGGTAATCACAAAATCTACGTCGCTTCGAACGCTCCTTCTGGATGCTTCCAGCTTTTTGGATGCACAAGGCCCGATAAACACCACTTTGGCGTTCGGGTGTTCCTGCTTGATAGTTCTTGCGGTAGCCACCATCGGTGTCAGTTCCTGAGAAACTTCATCAATCAGATCCGGAAAATATTTCTTTGCCAGCATGGACCATGACGGGCAACAAGATGTAAGTAAAAACGGAAGTTCTCCCGTCACTACTTTTTCTACATAATGATGTGCCTCTGCAATGGCTCCGATATCAGCCCCCAAAGCCACTTCATATACTGCCGAAAATCCGATTTCCTGCAGTGCGGCTTTAATATTTCTCGGTGTGATATTCGGACCGAACTGACCGATAAATGCCGGAGCCACCTCTGCGATGATTTCTCCGCCTTCTTTCAATGCCTGAATCATCTGAAAAATCTGAGATTTATCCGAAATGGCACCAAACGGACAACTTACCATACACATACCGCATGATACACATTTTTCCGGATCGATATGTGCCCTTCCAAACTTGTCGGAATGGATGGCATTGACTCCACAGGCTTTTTTGCATGGCCGTTCCTTCTTCGCAATGGCATCATACGGACAGACAGATTTGCACTTTCCGCATTTGATACATTTTCCCTGGTCAATATGAGAGTGTCCGTTTACCATGGTGATTGCACCTTTTGGACATACCTCCGCACACGGATGTGCAAAACATCCCTTGCACATATCGCTGACCTCGTATTTATTTTCCTCGCAGGCTGAACATGCAGACGGAATCACTTGCATAAGCGGTGGTTCATAATATTTTTCCGAAATATTACTTGCTTCCACTCCCGCTGTCAGATGAACCGGTTTATCCTCAGGTCTTAAAGACATACCCATGGCAAGTCGCATCTGTTCGCTGATGATGGACCGAAAACGATACACACCTTCCCGGTAATTTTCTGTATTTTCATTTACAAGACGATATGGAACAGCTTCCAAATCCGCATTCAGACTTTCCGGAGTGGACTCAAAAGCGATTCTCGCGATTTCTTCAAATACTTTTCTTCTCCGGCGTCTTACCGGAGTATCAAGTCCCCGCATCATAAAATTTCCCCCTACTCTTGCGTGCTTTTATTCTTTTTAATTGAAAGCAAAATTTCCAAGCTTCATTCTTATTATAATACTGGATTGCACAAACCCTGTCAAGAAAAGACCTTTATCCATTCAGCACTTCTTGTGCATAATATACCGACTGCATGGCATCTTTCCCGTAAAAATCCGCCTTGATCCGATCCGCATATTCCTGATTCAATACCGCTCCTCCTACCATTATTTTGCAGTCCGGATGCGTTTCTTTGAGCTGTCGGATGGTTTCTTCCATACTAACCACCGTTGTTGTCATAAGGGCACTTAATCCTACCAGTTTGACCTGTTCTTTCACGGCTGTTTCTACGATTTTCTCCGGAGGTACATCCTTTCCAAGGTCGAGTACCTGAAATCCATAGTTTTCCAGAAGTACCTTTACAATATTTTTACCGATATCGTGGATATCTCCTTTTACCGTAGCCAGAATAATCTTTTCTTTCTTTTTTTCTTCTATTTTCCCCGCCTGCATTCTTTCTTTAATCACAGCAAACGCTTCTTTTGCCGCATCTGCACTCATCAGAAGCTGCGGGAGGAAAACTGTTCCTTTTTCAAACCCTTTTCCTACCTTGTCAAGAGCTGGAATGAGGTACGTATCAATGATCTCCAATGGCTCTTTTGTTTCAAGAAGCTGTTTTGTCTGATAGACGGCTTCTTCTTTCAGCCCCTTTTCGATCACATATCCCAAAGTACTTTCTTGTTCCTTCAGATTTTCCTCACGAACCGATGTCGTTTCTTGTTCCTTTTCTCCTGCATAGGCCTGAATATATGCTTCGCAGTTTGGATCCAGATTCATCAATGCCAAGTAAGATCGATAGGACTTCATCATTTCTTCCGAACCCGGATTTATAATCCCTGCAGAAAGTCCTTTCAGCATAGCCATGGCAAAAAAGGTCGCGTTAATAGCAGGTCTCTTTGGAAGTCCAAAAGAAATATTGGATACTCCAAGGACGGTACGGACTTTATATTGCTTTTGAATCTGTTCCAGAGCATCCAATACGATCTTCGCACTTTTTGGCTCTGAGCTGATGGTCATGGAAAGCACGTCAATGACGATATCCTTTTTAGGAATTCCGTATTTTTCGGCTTCGGCAAGAATCTTTCCTGCGATTTCCGCCCGCCCCTCTACCGTCATCGGAATCCCTCTTTCATCAAGAGTAAGCGCTACTACAACTCCTCCGTATTTCTGTACGAGCGGAAATACCATATCCATGGATTCTTGCTTTCCACTTACGGAATTCACCATAGGTTTTCCGTTATACTTCCTCATTGCCCGTTCCAAGGCTTTTGCATCTACCGTATCAATCTGAAGAGGAAGGCTAGTGATTCCCTGCAATTCTTCAATGATTTCTTCTATCACAGAAGCCTCATCAATATCCGGAAGTCCCACATTTACATCAAGAATATGGGCTCCCTGCTCTTCCTGCTTTAATCCTTCTTTTAAAATATAGTCCATGTCATGTTCTTTCAACGCCTGTTTCAGCCTTTTCTTTCCGGTAGGATTAATCCTCTCTCCGATAATAATCGGAGTGTTTCCGATGATGACTGCCTGTCCATAAGAAGAAACGACGGTATCCTGCTTTTGATCCGGAAATATGATTTCTTTTTCCCGGCACCGTTTTACCATCTGCCGGATATGTTCCGGGGTAGTGCCACAACATCCGCCTATGATACAGGCTCCTTCCTGTACCAGTTCTTCCATTTGGGAGGCAAATGCATCCGGTGTGACATCATAACAAGTCTGACCATCTTTTTCTTTTGGAAGCCCTGCGTTTGGTTTGACAATAATCGGAAGACTGGTCCATTTTCGCAGTTCTCTCAAAATCGGCAACATCTGCTTTGGTCCCAGTCCACAGTTAATGCCAAGAGCGTCAACACGAAGCCCCTCCAGCATGGCTACTGCCGCCGGAACATCTGCTCCGGTCAAAAGTTTTCCTCTTTCATCAAAAATCAGTGTTACAAAAACCGGAAGATTGGTCTGCTCTTTCGCCGCAAGAACTGCCGCTTTGACTTCATAAGTATCACTCATTGTTTCAATATGGATCAAATCCGCTCCGGCTTTTTCTCCAATCTTCACTGTTTTTACAAATGCCTCATAGGCTTCTTCAAATGAAACATATCCCATAGGTTTTAAAAGTTTTCCGGTCGGCCCCATATCTAATGCAACATAATGTTCCCCATCCTCTACGCCGGCCTGTTTTCTGGCTTTTTGGGCATTTTCCACTGCCCTTTTGATGACCGATTCCAACGTATAGTCCGTATCGTGAAATTTTAATGCATTTGCTCCAAATGTATTGGTAAGGACAATGTCACTTCCTGCCTCATAATACTGCCTGTGGATGGAAATCACCGCTTCTTGTTCCTTGATATTCCATCTTTCCGGAAGTTCACCCGGTTTTAATCCCATTTCCTGTAAAAGGGTACCCATGCCGCCATCCAAAAACAATGGCCCTTTTAAAAGTTTTTCTCGTATCATCTTATCACTCCTGTCAGTTTCCGTTTCTTTTGTAAATGCAGTCTTTCTTTTCGCACACTTCACACCCCTGTTTGTGACAAGGTGTCTGTATGGTGCTTGCCCCCATCAAGGCTGTCACCGATTTGCTCGGGATCAGCATATATCCATCCGTCATGGAAAGACCGATCCTTTTATCCGCCTGCAAAAGCTGTAGCAGATTTTCCTGATGGCAAATATCAAAATCTCCATACCCCGGACTGAAACGGGGACGAATATAATATCCTTCTTTTTTCATCCGGCTTTCTATTTCATCCTGAAATCTGTCGCAATACGCTTCCAAAAAAGCGGCAGAACAGGCCTGGAGAACCACTGCTTTTGCCATTTCCGTTATACCGTATTTGCGAATGAGAAGATCTGCTTCAATTCCAAGAGTTGCCGCAAACACAATCACCTTCTCACATCCTTTCAGATTTTTGAAAAGGCTTTTGCTTTTTATATTCCATTGTTCGATTTCCAGGCAATTTTCCTCTTTCTGTGATAATTCAAAAATGCGATAGACGAAACGAGGCCTTGTACGATTCCCAAGTTCTCTTAACGACTCTCTGATCAATACAAGTGTCTGTTCATCTATCGCATGGTTTCCATATCCCAGATAACGAATTGCCTCCGTTACCATTTTATCCATTTACGATCTCCGATAGATTGGCCATGATCGCTTTGGCGATCTGTGGCTTGTTCATTGAATAAATATGAATATTGTTGATTCCGTTTGCGATCAGATCGATAACCTGATCTGTGGCATACGCCACGCCAGCCTGCTGCATTGCTTTCGGGTTATCCCCGAATCGGTCCACAATAGCTTTAAATCTTTCCGGAAGATATGTTCCGGATAAGGAACAGATTCTTTTAATCTGGCTTTTATTTGTAACAGGCATGATTCCCGGAAGCACCGGCACTGTAACCCCTGCTTCTCTGATCTTATACAAAAAATTGTATAAAATATGATTGTCAAAAAACATCTGCGTTGTCAGAAAATCCAGTCCACAGTCTACTTTTTCTTTCAAATACCGGATATCCTCCTTTTGGTTCGGGCTTTCTACATGTCCTTCCGGATAACATGCTCCTCCCAGGCAGAAATCTCCGTTTTCTTTCAGAAACCGAATCAGTCCTGCCGCATGGAGAAACTTTTCCTCCGACGGATAACTCATGCCCTCCGGAATATCTCCTCTGAGTGCCAAAATATTTTCAATTCCCTGCTCTTTTAACTGTTCCACCACCGTCTTCACCTCTGCTTTTGTAGAGGATACACAAGTAAGATGTGCAAGACTTGGCACATGCAGTTCGTTTTGAATGTGGGATGCAATCCCCACCGTATTTTTGCTGGTGCCTCCTCCTGCTCCGTATGTAACGCTGATAAAGGACGGGGATAAGGATGCAATCTCATCCACTGCTTTTAATACACTCCCGTACTTGTCCTCTGTCTTTGGCGGAAATACCTCAAAGGATATATGTACATTTTGAGATTGTAATCTTTCTTTTATCTTCATGCATTCTCCTATACTGTCTGAAATCTCTGTAATCTGTTCCTATAAATTGTCATAAAGTTCCTCATAATGCCCTGCGGATGTTTTCCATGAAAAGTCTTTTTCCATTCCATGTTCTACAATCTTATTCCAGTCACGGCGTTTATCATAGTAAATTTTTTCTGCATACCGAATTACAGAAAGCATTTCATGGGCATTATAATTTGCAAAACTAAAGCCGGTTCCCTTCTTTTCAAACTCATTATACGGTTCCACCGTATCCCGAAGTCCTCCTGTTTCCCGGACAATCGGGACCGTACCGTAACGAAGGCTCATAAGCTGACTTAATCCGCATGGTTCAAATAAGGATGGCATCAAAAACGCATCACAAGATGCGTAAATCTTGTGGGAAACCGGTTCGGAATAATAAATATTGGCCGATACTTTTCCCTGGTATTTCCATGCAAAATGCCGCAACATATTTTCATAACGTTCTTCGCCTGTGCCAAGTGCGACGACCTGAACGGCATCCTGGCACAATTCATCCATGATATATGCAATCAAATCGAATCCTTTCTGATCTGTAAGTCGGGATACAATACCGATCATCATCACTTTCTTATCCTGTTCTAATCCAAGCATTTCCTGAAGTGCAAGCTTGTTTTTTACTTTCTCCTTTCGGAAATTCTCTATATTATACTGATAATCGATCATCGGATCGGTCATAGGGTTCCATTCTTTATAATCAATACCGTTTACAATACCGGAAAGGCAATTGGATCTTGCTCTCATAAGTCCGTCCAACCGTTCCCCGTAAAACGGTGTCTTAATCTCTTCAGCATATGAATTACTTACGGTTGTCACTCTGTCTGCATACACAATTCCACCCTTTAAAAGGTTTGCATCTTTATATGCTTCCAGCTTGTCCGGTGCAAAGTAATACTGAGGAAGACCTGTAATGTCTTTTACCGTTTTCGTATCCCACACTCCCTGGAATTTCAGATTGTGGATCGTCATCACGGTTTTAATCCCCCGGAAAAATTCGTTCCCAAAGCGGAAATTATCAAGATAAACAGGCACAAGACCGGTCTGCCAATCGTGACAATGTATGATATCCGGACGGAAATCAATGAGCGGAAGAGCACTTAATACCGCTTTTGAGAAAAATGCAAATTTCTCGATATCCCATTTTGTATCCCCGTAAGGTTTGAATCCATTGAAATAATATTCATTATCAATGAAATAAAATGTAACTCCCTCGTGTATCAATTCCAGGATTCCTACATATTGTTCTCTCCAGTTCAAATCCATGAAAAAGTGAATCTTATATGTAAGTTTTTCTTTCCACTCTTCTTTCATACACATATATTTTGGGAGCATTACTCTGACATCATACTTTTCTTTGTCAAAATATTTTGGCAAAGACCCAACAACATCTGCCAGTCCTCCTGTTTTGATAAACGGAACAGACTCTGATGCTACAAATAATATTTTTTTCATAAGCCTTCCTCCTAAAATCTTACACTCTTGATTTATTATACCGCATTTTGAAACATTTGCAAAGTTTTTATCGGTGTTTGTACTCTAATCTGATTGTATCGGCAATCAAGGCTATGAATTCAGAATTTGTCGGTTTCCCTTTTCCGTTACTGACAGTATATCCAAAGAGTTCATCCAGAGTGTCTAGTTTTCCTCTTCCCCATGCCACTTCAATAGCATGTCTGATGGCTCTTTCTACCCGGCTTGCAGTTGTTTGATGTTTTTTGGCTACAGTCGGATACAAAATCTTTGTGATGGCATTCAGTACATCCATATCTTCCACCGACATAATGATGGCATCTCTTAAATAATGATATCCTTTAATATGAGCCGGAATCCCTATTTCGTGAATCATATTCGTCACTTTGCTCTCCAGAGATTCCGGTTCTTTTTCTTGTGTTCTTATATCAGCCCCCTGTGTAAAACATTCTAACTGCTGTTTTCTATTTCGCACACTTTGAATTTTATCGATCAGCACTTCATTCCGAAACGGTTTCATAATATAATATGCTGCCCCTTTTCGAAATGCATCTTCTGTTATTTTTTCCTGTCCGATCGCTGTAACGATAATAAATTCCGGTCTTTTTCTCATGTTCTGATCCTTATTCACCATATCCATGACACTAAGTCCGTCCATTTTCGGCATGATCAGATCCAAAAGTACGACATCCGGTTCCTTATTCTTGATGATCTGATAGATTTCTTCTCCATTATTCGCCTTTCCGACAAGTGTCAGATTTTTCTCTGCCGAAATGATGTTGCCTAAAAGTTCCAGCATTCGTTCATTGTCGTCTGCAATCGCTACATTTACTTGTTCCATTTTGTTTTTTACCTCCACTTTTTCCCATCCTCCCCAAAAAAACGCTACGTTCAATATTATAATTTTCGCATTTTGCAGAATCAAGAATTTGCTGTCGTAACAATTCGACAGGAAAAAACAGCTTTTTATCTATCTGACATGATTTAACATATTTCCTATATAAATTCCATACCCCTTTGCCGAATTCTGAACAAATACATGAGTCACGGCACCTGCCAATTTTCCGTCCTGAATGATGGGACTTCCACTCATTCCCTGCACGATTCCCCCTGTTAATTCAAGTAATTTGGGATCCGTCACTTCTAAAACGATGGCCTTATTTTTCTCTTTTGTGTAAAGGTCGATTTTTGTAATACGAATGTCATAATCTTCCACCGTTCCACTTACTGCACATCTGATTTTCGCATTTCCGGTATGAATTTCGTTTTCTGCAGCAACAGGAATTCCTTTTTCTTCGGAAAACAGCACATCAATACGATCTACTTTTCCATAAATCCCCTCCTCCGTATTTTGTGTAATGCTCCCCAGAATATTATAATTATTATAAACAATGATTCCTTCCATTCCTCCCGGACTTCCTGACCTTCCTCTTTTTATGTCCTGAATGCTTGTAGTATATAATCTTCCTTCTTTGATTTCCAAAAGTTCATTTGTATCTGTATCCCGGATCCCGTGTCCCAAAGCCCCGAAGTTACTGTTACTGTCAAGAAAAGTAACTGTTCCAAGTCCTTGCTCGTTATCTTTTACCCAGATTCCAAGCTTGTTTCCATCTTTTGCATGAATAATCTTCGTCTTTACATCCATGCATTGCTCATCCCTTCTCAAATGAAGCACTACTTCCGCCGCATCTTCTTCTTTCACCGCCTTTTGCAGATCTTTTTTCGTTTCAATGGTTTTGTCATTCAATCCCACAATATAATCTCCCGGTTTTACAACATGCTTGGCCGGTTCTTTTTCCATCCCATCCGCATCTTTTAACGGCTCCGTTCCAAGTACCATGACTCCGTTCGTTTCCATATAGATTCCTACAGGCATTCCTCCCGGAATCAAAAGATCATCCGACACCTCATTGGTACTAACCTCCTGTTCAAGCTTGCTTTCTTGCCACTCCAGAAAACAATATCCACCCCCAAGCAGCATAAAAGCTACCAAAAAAATCAACACAGCTCTTCGATATATCCTACGCCACATGTACTTGCCTCCTACATAGAAATTTGTTACAAAACAGCCAAATGGGGACGTGTACCTTTGCAAAGGTACACGTCCCCATTTATTATTTTTCATCTTTTTTATTTTATTCGGATTGTTTCATTTTTTCGGCCAGTTTTTTCATTTCTTCTGCGGTATGGTATACGGCATCTGTAATCTCGGCTCCTCCCAATATTCTTGCCAGTTCATCAATCGTTTCATCTTGAGCAAGCGGTCTGATCCTTGTTTTTGTTTTTCCTTCTTCTACCTGCTTCTGGATCAGATAATGTGAATCAGCCATGGCTGCAATCTGTGCCAGATGTGTAATACAAAGTACCTGATGCTTTTTCCCGATTACCGCCATCTTTTCGGATACTTTTTGTGCCGTACGTCCACTGATCCCGGTATCGATTTCATCAAAAATCAGTGTTTCAATCTCATCTTTATCCGCAAGTACCGCCTTAATAGCCAGCATGATCCTGGAAAGTTCTCCTCCGGATGCAACCATACCCAGTGGCTTTTTCTTTTCTCCCGGATTAAGTGAAATCATAAATTCGACTTCGTCTTTTCCACTCTCTGTATAATCTACAAGTGATCGTACTTCCACTTCAAACTCTACATCCAGGAAGTTTAAATCTTCAATTCCTTTTTTGATATCATGGGATAATCCTTTAGCATATCTTTTTCGGATTTCAGTCAATTTATCCGTATTTTCTTTCAGAACTTTTTCCGCACGGTCTTTCTTTTTTTGAAGCTGTTCCAGATAAGCATCATAATCTTCTAATACCGAAAGGCGTTGTTCTTTTTCTTCTACATAGTGTAAAATATCCGGAATGGAATTTCCGTATTTTACTTTAAGACGATTCAATGTATTCAAACGGCTTTCCGTTTCAAAATATTCTTCTTCGGAGAATTCCGTCTCTTCCTGATATGCAGATAAATCTCTGTTAAAATCGTTCAGGAGACTGTCGATTTCCAGAAGCTGCCCATACAGTTCTTCTACCTGTTTATCATACTGAGCTGCCTCCGACATGGAGCTGACTGCCCGACTGAGAAGAGAGCCTGCCGAAACTTCCTGCAATTCTCCGGTATACCCATAGGTTTCCCGAAGACTTTCCATAATTTTTCTGGAATTATTCATTCTACGGTATCTCTCTTCTAATTCTTCATCTTCTCCAAGAATCAGGTTTGCGTTTGAGATTTCTTCTATTTCAAAAGCAAGAAAATCTGCTTCTTTTTTCCGCTCTGCTTCATCTTTATCTGCTTCTTCCAAAAGCCGGCATATCTCACGGAATGTGTGGTAGGATTCTTTTACTTTTTTCAGTAAAGGCTCTGCCTCCTGTTTTGCATAGGCATCTAAAATTTCTAAGTGTTTCTTTTTATATAAAAGAGATTGGTGCTCATGCTGTCCGTGAATGTCGATTAAAATTTCGGCAACGCCACGAAGCCGGCTGATAGAAACCGTTTCTCCGTTAATACGGCTGATACTTCTTCCATCCATCAGCTTTCTGCTTAA
Organism: uncultured Drancourtella sp.; assembly: GCA_937880845.1. Classification (GTDB taxonomy): domain Bacteria; phylum Bacillota; class Clostridia; order Lachnospirales; family Lachnospiraceae; genus Sellimonas. The sequence continues at coordinate 55,125 of CALFLL010000072.1, read as the reverse complement.
AACGATCATTCCGTCTTCCGGTTCAATCTCAAATTCTTTTAATTTTTCACGCTGATGAGGATTTCTGATATAAAATACCAATTCAACCAACCCGTAATCCGCTCCTTCCCGAAGCATATCAGCGCTGTATTTTCCTCCTAAAGCAAGCTGGACAGAGCCAAGAAGGATAGACTTTCCCGCTCCGGTTTCACCTGTCAGAATATTAAGTCCGTCTTTCCATTCAACCTCTGCCTCATCAATCAATGCCAGATTTTTTACATGCAGACTTTGTAACATATTGCCTCCGTTTCTGTATTTAATTTACATCAAAATTCCCTTAATCTTGTTCATGACTTCTACTGTTTCATTTGTGCTTCTTACCGCACACATGATAGTATCATCTCCTGCAATACATCCTGCAATTTCATGCCACTGCATAGCATCAATGGCCGCCGCAACAGCCATGGCCATTCCCGGAACCGTTTTTACGACAAGTATATTTTGTGCCATGTCCATGGAAACATATCCGTCTCTGAGCACACGGATATATTTTTCGCTCATTTCTTTCCCGTCATGGCGCAGTACCGCATATTTCTGTTTTCCGCTTTCGGACGGAATCTTGGTAAGCTTCAGATCACGGATATCTCTTGATACGGTAGCCTGGGTCACCTTAAATCCTGCTTCATTCAGACGTTCCGCCAGTTCTTCCTGGGTTTCAATATCATATTTACGAATCAGTTCCACGATTTTTGCATGTCTGTCTACTTTCATCGTTCTAATTTCCTTTCATTTTTTCACGCAGCGTTTCCAAAAAGCTGATATTACTTAATTTGATCAGTTCTGTCACTTCTTTCGATTTTTTGATCGTAACACGATCTCCGGTCTGCAGTTTCATGACATCTGTGCCGTCAAATGTCACGACAGCTTCTTCCCGCTCTTTTTTTCTTCTGGAACCAATCTCTACCTCAATAACGTCCGTGGATGAAACAACAATGCTGCTTTTATTAAGGGAATGAGAGCAAATCGGTGTAATCAAAATCATAGATGCCGTTGGCTCCACAATCGGCCCTCCTGCCGACAAATTATAAGCAGTTGAACCTGTAGGAGTAGAAATGATCAATCCGTCTGCCTGATACGAAGTCAGATACTCTCCGTTTACATACAGATTCAGCCGGACGATATGAAGAGTTTCACTTCTTGCCACAACAATATCGTTCAGTGCCACATCTTCCTGCATATCTTTCAGGTTTCCGGAAAGCATCATTCGCTTTTCCACGGAAAATTCCCCATTCAGGAGCTGCTCAAGCCCCGGAATCAGATTCTGTATTTCTACTTCCGTCAAATATCCAAGAGTTCCCATGTTAACACCAAGGATAGGAATATGTTTTCCAAGCATCTGTCTTGCTGCCAGAATCAAAGAACCGTCTCCACCGATAACAATCGCACAGTCTATTCCTTCCTCTTGTACTTCTTTGGGATTTACGATACAGGTTTTCCGATGCTGTTTTAAATACTCTTCAATCTGATCTACAATCTGCTGCTGTTCGTCTTTTTCCTCATTTGAAATAATATAAAATCTTTCCATTACTTTTCTTACTTTGCAAGCGTGCCGAAGGCATCTGTCACGATTCCCTTGATCGTTTCTTTGGATGGCACATCCGGCTTCTCCTCTCCGGTAATTTTTTTCAGATGAACCAGATATTCAATATTTCCTTCCGGTCCCTTGATTGGAGAAAATGTCAGGTTTTTGATCGTAAATCCGATGGATGCGGCGTAAGAGGTAACCATTTCGATTACTTCTTCATGGGTACTTTTTTCCCGTACGACTCCTTTTTTCCCGACTTTTTCTCTTCCGGCTTCAAACTGTGGTTTGATCAGTGCCACAATCTCTCCGTCTTCTGTCAGATAATTATAGATTGGCAAAAGAACCTTTGTAAGGGAAATAAAAGAAACATCAATAGAGGAAAAATCAATCGCTTCTCCCAAATCTTCCGGTGTCACATATCGGATATTTGTTTTTTCCATACATACGACACGCTCATCCTGACGCAACTTCCACGCAAGCTGCCCTCTTCCCACATCAATGGCGAATACTTTTTTTGCTCCGTTTTGAAGCATACAGTCTGTAAAGCCCCCTGTAGAAGACCCTACATCCGTACATACTTTTCCCTCCATCGTCACATCAAATTCTTTCATAGCTTTTTCCAGCTTTAATCCGCCGCGGCTCACATACGGAAGAGTATGTCCCTTGATTTCAATACTCACTTCTTCGTGAAATGTACTTCCCGCTTTATCTTCTCTTTGTCCTTCTACAAATACACTTCCTGACATGATGATCGCTTTTGCTTTTTCTCTTGATTCTGCAAGATTTCTTTTTACAAGCAATACGTCTAACCGTTCCTTCATTCTTTCTCCTTTTCTATCTTCCGTCATGCCTCATTCCGGCATAAACAACCACTATTTTCTTAAAAATTGATTCTACATCCAACATAACTTCCTTCCTTAAGACGTCTACACTTCCATGTTCAATGTAATCGTCCGGAAGAGTGATCTGAAGCACTTTCACCGGATATCCCATTTGGGATACATAATCCAGAACCCGCTCTCCAAATCCTCCGCTTTTTATGTTTTCTTCTATTGTTACAATCAGTCTGTGATCTTTTACAAATTCATCAATCATCGTTTCATCCAACGGCTTTACAAATCTGGCATTTACAAGACTTGCATTTATCCCCGCTTCTTTCAGCTTTTCACGCACAGATGCCGCCGTTTCAAACATATGTCCCACACTGATGACGGCGATTTCTTCTTCCTCAAAAATCGCTTCCGCTCTTCCATAAACAATAGGTGCACGAAAATTTTTGTATCCGTCATAAGCGGTTCCTCTCGGATAGCGAATGGCAATCGGTCCTTTTTCGTACCTTATGGCAAATCTAAGCATGTCTGCCAGTTCCCACTTGTTTTTCGGGGACATGACCGTCATATTCGGAATCATTGATAAGTAAGAAAGATCGAAGATTCCCTGATGGGTTTCTCCGTCACTTCCTACCAGTCCTGCCCGGTCTACCGCGAAAATAACAGGCAAATTCTGCAAAGCCACATCATGTATGATCTGATCATATGCCCTCTGTAAAAAGGAAGAATAAACGGCAAAAACCGGTTTCATTCCGCCTGCTGCCAGACCTGCTGCAAAGGTTACTGCATGTCCTTCCGCAATTCCCACATCAAAAAACCGTTCCGGGTATTTCCTATGGAATGCCGCAAGCCCTGTTCCATCCTCCATAGCCGCCGTAATAGCTGCAAGAAAGGGTTCCTTTTTTCCCATGTCATACATTACTTTTTCAAAGATATCCGTATACGTGTCTTTTTCTTTTTTCTGTTTGGCACAGCCTGTCCGAATATCAAAAGGACCTGTTCCGTGAAAGCGGGAAGGTTCCTCTTCTGCCGGAGCATATCCCTTTCCCTTTTTTGTCACAACATGTACAAGGACGGCTCCCTGCACTTTTCTGGCTTCTTTAAATGTTCGGATCAATTCTTTGAGATTATGTCCGTCTACAGGTCCGAGATAGGTAAGTCCCATATCCTCAAAAAACATTCCCGGCACAAACAAATACTTGATACTGCTTTTTGTTTTTCGGAGATGATTCATGATCTGATCTCCTCCTGACGGAATCTTACGGATTGCCCGCTCCAGTCCTTTTTTAAAGCTTGTGTAAGCATCTGCCGTACGAATACCATCCAGATATTTGGACATACCTCCTACATTTTCAGAAATAGACATATGATTATCATTTAAAACAATGATAAAGTTTTTCCCGAGATGTGATGCATTATTCAATGCCTCGTACGCCATACCGCCTGTCAGTGCTCCGTCACCAATCACAGAAATCACGGAATAGTTTTCCTGTTTGATATCACGAGCTTTTACATACCCAAGCCCCGCCGAAATGGAAGTAGAACTGTGTCCTGTATTAAACGCATCACACTGACTTTCGTTTCTTTTGGGAAATCCGCTCATCCCCCCGTATTTTCGCAATTCATCAAACCCTTCCCGCCTTCCTGTCAAAAGCTTATGGGTATAGGACTGATGACCCACATCCCAAATCATTTTATCTTCCGGAAGGTGAAAACAAAGATGCATGGCCATAGTCAGTTCCACCACTCCCAAATTAGAGGCAAGATGACCGCCGCTGCAACTGATCTTTTCAATCAAAAATTCCCTGATTTCCTGAGCCAAGATCGGAAGTTCTTCTTTATTTAATTTTTGGATGTCATTTTCTTTTTGTATCCTTTCAAGCACCATAGAAATCCCCCGTTATTTTTTTCTATGAATCAGTTCCTTGATCAGCCATGCCAAATAAGGATTTTCTACAGGAAGTCCTTCCAAAAGAAAGATTGCTTCTTCAGAAATCCGTTCCACCTCTTTTTGGGCATTTTCAATGCCTTTTAGCGTGACGTAAGTTGTCTTCTCATTTTTTTCATCACTGTAAACCGGTTTCCCAAGTTCTTGTGTCGTACTTGTCACATCCAAGATGTCATCTTGAATCTGAAAGGCCATTCCGATATCGGAAGCGATTTTTTGGATCGTATCTACCTCTTCTGAGGATGCACCGGCAAGCACGGCTCCGATCATCATGGAACTTTCGATCAGGGCACCTGTCTTTAATTTATAAATAAACCCAAGTGTATCCTCATTCAGTTTTTTCCCGGAAGAAGCTACATCCACCACCTGTCCGCCAATCATACCGTAAATTCCGGCTTTTTTTGCAAGGATCTGTAACGCTTTTGCAATCTTTCCGGCAGACTCCGGTTCAATCTCAAAAGCTTTGACCGCTGTTTCAAAAGCATAATTTAACAATGCATCTCCTGCAAGAATTCCCATATCTTCTCCAAATACAATGTGGGTCGTCTTTCTTCCTCTTCGATATTCATCGTTATCCATTGCCGGAAGATCATCATGGACAAGTGAATATGTATGAATCATTTCCTGTGCCGCAAGGAAAGGGAATATCACACGGGAATTTCCTCCAAACATCCGGTATGTTTCCATCATCAACATTGGCCGCAGTCTCTTTCCTCCAGCCATCAGACTGTATTCCATTGCTTCCATGATCACATGCTGAAAACCGCTTTTTTCCGGAAGATATTCTCGCAAAACGGCTTCTATTTCTTCTACCTTTTCTTCCCTTTCTTTTATCCGATTATTTAAATTCATGTTCTTCTCCATTCTCATCAATTATGAGTACTTTCTTTTCCACAGCATCTATTTTTTTATCACATTCTTTCAGAAGTTCCATGGCTTCTGCATAATACCGGAAAGAATCTTCCAGTGACAACTCCTCTGACTGCATCCTTTTTTGAATCGCATCCAGTTTTTCAAAGAGTTCATTTAATTCCATCGTTCTTTTTAATCCTTTCTGCTTTTGCCTGAACCGTTCCATCTGCCATATGGACGATGAACCTGTCCCCCGGCTTTATTCGACTGACACTTCTGATCCCTTTTTCTTTTTCATCTGACACATAGCAATATCCACTGTTTAACTTTTCGACGGGAGAAAGTCCTTTAAATCTTTCTATCCTGACAGCCAGAGCCTGTCTCGCCTTTTGAATGTTTTGCTCCATGAGAGAGCGGATACGATCTTCTGTTTCCATCAGTCTTTGTCTTTTCTGGACGATCGTTGTCCTTGGATGGAGATTTTTGAAAGCAATCCTGTAAGATTCCACACCCATCCTGCTCATCCGAATCCGATTTTCCATGATTCTTAGCAAAATCTCTTCTGTATCTTCCATCCTGTTTTTGACTTCTTTATATTCATATACTGCAAGTTCTGCTGCTGCCGAAGGTGTAGGAGCTCGCATATCTGCCACATAATCGGCAATGGTCGTATCGGTTTCATGTCCTACTGCCGAAATGACCGGAATCGGACATTCAAAAATGGCTCTTGCAACCTTTTCTTCGTTAAAAGCCCATAAGTCCTCCATAGAACCTCCGCCTCTTCCGACAATGAGTACATCTATCTCTTTTTCCCGGATGCGCCGGATGGCATTTACAATACTGTCGGCAGCCCCTTCCCCTTGAACAAGAGCAGGAGACAAAATGAGTTGTACATAGGGATTTCTTCTTCTGGAAATATGGATCACGTCCCGTATGGCTGCTCCCGTAGGTGCCGTAACAATCCCTATCTTACGTGCAAACTTCGGAATCGGTTGTTTATACTCCGATGCAAACATCCCCATCTCTTCCAACTGCTCTTTCAATTCCTGAAAACGCTGTGCCAGAAGTCCTGCTCCGTCCAACAGGATTTCTTTGGCATAAAGCTGATATTTCCCATCGCGTTCATAAGTTGTGATCATTCCGAATACCACAACCTGCTGTCCGTCCCGAAGCCGGAAATCCAACCCAGTTCTTGCACTTGCAAACATGATACATCCGATAGAACCGGATTCATCTTTCAGTGAAAAATAAATATGCCCTGTCGTGTGGTACTTACAGTTTGAAACTTCCCCTTTGACGTAGATTCGGTTCATCATAAAGTCCTGATTGAACATATTTTTAATATACTGATTGACTTGCTTTACCGTATAAACATTCTGCATCGTTTCTACCTTGCAATCTTAGCCAAAACTCCGTTGATAAAAGCAGGTCCTTCTTCGGAACTGTATTTTTTCGCAAGTTCGATTGCTTCATTGATTGCTACTTTCATCGGAATATCGTCATCCCATTTCATCTCATAAACTGCAAGCCTTAAAATCGTAAGATCAACTTTGTTCATACGTTCTGTCTTCCATCCTGTTGTATTTGTATTGATGATTTCGTCGATTTCCTGAATCAGTGTTTCGATTTTTTCACATTTTTCGATAATATAAGCATATTCTTCTTCTTTGATTTCTCTTTCTGTCTGTAACAGTTCCAGATAAATCTCGGATTGCTCTTTTCTTTCGGACTGGTCATGAAAATCCTTTCCAAATAAAATTCTAAATATGTGTTCTCTGATTTCTGATCTTCCCATACCGGTTCCTTTCTGTTTCTTTTGTCTTTTCTTTTTATTATTCTGTAATCACAAAAAAGGAGTGCCATCCCGACACCCCTTCATGCTACCCTACTCTCTGCCTGTCAACAATTCATCCATGCTTTTTTGCACGTATGCTGTACATATTCATTGTTTCAATGTGCGGAATTATTCTTCTTCGGACTCATCTACTCCTGAAATCTTTACATTAACATCTGCAACGGTAAGTCCTGTCATATTTTCAATGGCTGCTTTTACTTTTTCCTGTACTTTTGATGCTACCTCAAGTACATTTTTTCCAAATCTCAAGTTCAGGGAAAGGGATACTGTCACAACTCCTTCCAGTACATCTACCTTTACACCTTTGGATAAGTTTTTTCTGCCAAGCTTACTGATCAGCTCTCTTGTGGCTGTCCCGGCCATAGAAGAAACTCCGTCCACTTCCATCGCCGCAAGTCCGGCAATGATCGCTACAACTTCGTCCGCAATCTGCACCTGTCCGATTTCTTCTTCCTGAATCGTATAGGTATTTCTTTCTTCTTTATTCATATCAAAAACCTCCTTATCCCGGTTTCCTCGCATAATTACTGTGTCTATTATATCAAATTTCCCTGATTCTTACAAGTTCTTTCTTGGGTAGAAGCTTCCTATGCAGAAATTCCCCGCAGCCGGTCTGATCTGCAGGGAATTTTACTAAGATCGGCCAAATTCAGATAATTTCAGTCCTTCATTTCTTTCCAGTGTCATGCGGATACTCCATTCATGCACAAAAAGAAGAAGCGGTCTTCCTTTTAAATCTTTGATCTTCTTCATATCTGATGTTCCGGTCAGTCTATCCATGTTTATTTCTTCATTTTCAATCCATCTGATATGCTCATATGGCAATGTTTCCAGAATAATCTCTACATTATATTCGTTTTTCAGACGGTATTTTAAAACATCAAACTGCAGGAGTCCTACTACTCCTACTATGATTTCCTCCATTCCTGTATTATATTCCTGGAAAATCTGGATGGCACCTTCCTGAGCAATCTGATTGATTCCTTTGATGAACTGTTTCCGCTTCATGGTATCAACCTGGCGTACTCTTGCAAAATGTTCCGGTGCAAAAGTCGGAATCCCTTCGTAAGCAAATTTTTTCGGGGAAGTAGTAATGGTATCCCCAATAGAAAAGATACCCGGATCGAAAATACCGATGATATCTCCTCCGTATGCTTTATCGATCATCTTTCTTTCACTTGCCATCATCTGCTGCGGCTGAGATAATCTCACCTTTTTTCCACCCTGGATGTGGAATGCATCCATGCCTGCATCGAACTCACCGGAACAGATTCTCATAAATGCAATCCTGTCACGATGTGCTTTATTCATATTCGCCTGAATCTTAAATACAAAGGCAGAAAAATCCTTTTCTTCCATCGGGTCGATTTCACCTGCATCGGATTTTCTCGGAAGAGGTGATGTTGTCATCTTCAGGAAATGTTGAAGGAATGTTTCCACTCCGAAATTTGTCAGTGCGGATCCAAAAAATACCGGGGATAATTCTCCTTTGCTTACCTTTTCCAGATCAAATTCCGCACTGGCTCCGTCCAGAAGTTCAATCTCTCCGAGAAGCTGTTCTTTCTGATCCGGATCCATATAATCATCTGCCTGTGGATCATCGATGTGGATTTTCTTTACCTCTCCTGTGGAAGTACCTTTTTTCGTATCGAAAAATAATTCCACTTCCTGTTCGTTTCTGTCATATACTCCACGGAATGCTTTTCCGGAGCCGATCGGCCAGTTTACAGGACAGGTGGCAATTCCAAGTTCTTTTTCGATATCATCCAAAAGTTCAAAGGTATCCATGGCTTCCCGATCCATCTTGTTGATAAAAGTAAAAATCGGGATATGACGCATGACACAAACCTTGAAAAGTTTTCTTGTCTGTGCTTCCACACCTTTTGAAGCATCAATTACCATAACTGCGGAATCCGCCGCCATCAGTGTACGATACGTGTCCTCTGAGAAGTCCTGATGTCCCGGCGTATCCAGGATATTAATACAATATCCCCCATAATTAAACTGTAACACAGAAGAGGTAACAGAAATCCCTCTTTCTTTTTCAATTTCCATCCAGTCGGAAACCGCATGTTTTGCTGTTGCTTTTCCTTTTACGGAACCTGCTTGATTAATGGCTCCTCCATATAGTAAAAATTTCTCAGTCAATGTTGTTTTCCCGGCATCCGGGTGGGAAATAATCGCGAATGTTCTCCGCTTTTTAATTTCATCTGTAATCTTTGACATGATAATCTCCTGTATTTTTTTATTCTATCCAAAATTTTCATTTTTATTCTGGCATATTCTATTATGATAGCACAATTCTTTGTACTTCCGCAATGCTTTTATTTTGCTTTCTTATGTATCGGAGTGATAATGATATTTTCCGGAGCCACTCCTGTTTTTCTTGTGATGATATTTTCAATCTGGGCACGGTTTGCATCTGTCATTTCTACATTTCCTACAACTACGTCTGCCTTTCCGTCACTTAAATTTACAACTGTTTCACTGAACCCTTTTGATGCAAGCATTGTTTCTGCCGCAGATTCTTTTTCTGCTGTTTCTGTAATATCAAGCATCTGCTGAATGGCATCTTTTTTCTGTTCATCCGATACATTTTTGCTGTCAATAATCCCTTGTAGTGTTTCTTTGTTTTTTGCCCGTACCTGTTCTCTTGATACTTTTGCCTGTGCCACTGTATTTTTTACTTCTCCGCTTGTCAAAACGGCTTCTCCCGGCGTTCCTTCCACATCTCCATCCGTTTCCTTTGCAGTATCTTTCTTTGCGTCAGCATCTTTATCCTGGCTTTCTATATCTTTTGATGAAGATTCCAGATCGCTTTCCGAAATATCCAGTAATTCGCTGTTAGCCTGCTGAACTCCTTTATCTTCCTTTTCATGAAACAGCTTTCCTGAATAATTCAAATACCCTGCTGCCGCTATCATTAGTGCAAGTGCAGTCACTATAATCTGATTTTTCTTGAATAATCGTTTCACAGTCATCCCTCCTGCTTTTCCTATTTCATCTTTACTACCTTTATCTTATGTGACTCCACCGAGAATAATGCCTGAACTGCTTCTGTGATATTTTGTACTACAACCGGTTTATCTCCTCCCTCTGCAATCACCACCACTCCTTCTATGACAGGACTGATTTCTTTTGACACATAGGGAATCTGTTCTCGTTCACTGTTTTCTTCATATACCGTCGTTTCCCGCGTCGTTTGTTCCGTTTTCTGTTCTGAACGTTCGGTATCTTTTTCCACAACTTTTTCCGAAGAAGAAGCCAGTGTAACGATCACCTTTACTTTTCCCACCCCTTCCATTGTTCCAATTGCCTCCTCTAGCTTTTTTTCTGCCGTGTCGGCGTAATTTTGCTCTTCAAAGGTTTCTTCTTTTGTTTTTTTGGGGGTTTTCATTTTTTCTTCCGGTTCGGAAACAGGAATGGAAACTACAAGGATCAAAAGTCCCGCAAGAAATACGATCAGCCATTTATTCTTCATCGGCTGACTGTCTTTTGTCACCATTTCTCGGATCCATTTTACTACTCCATTCAAGATACCCCTCCTCCGCCTGTCTAAAATACTCTGCCGCTTCTTCCATTTCTTTTACATCCTGACGGTACTGTATGGAGCGATACAATTCAGAAAACTCCTGTTTTAATCCAAAACTTCCAAGAATCGGCTCACAAAGCAGTAAAATCAGAATCAATCCTGTAAAAAATCGGATATATTTTTTGTAATCCGAATTCGGAATTATCTGCATGAGTACCGTAATCAGAACGAGATAAAAGGCAATATTTTTCATCCAGTCATATATATATGTAAACATATATCCTCCTATGTCCGAAATGATGCCACTACAACAATGGTTATCAAAAACAGAACCGCCGATGTATAAACTGTTTTTAAAAGATGTACGGCACCGTCACCGGCTGCCGCAATACATCCTACAATCCGTTTATCGGATACCGGTTCTGCCAGAGCCGCAATACATTTATAAGACAGTGACATAACCGCAATTTGAAATATCGGCACAATGCAGATCACCACACATACAACAGCACCTGCCATCCCAATCCCGTTTTTGATCAGCACAACCGTTGATAACACAACTTCCGTCATTCCTCCGATTGCCTGTCCCACTCCCGGAATCGCTTCGATCCCTTTTTGCAATCCGCTTCTCCTTACTGCATCCAAGGCAGGACTGATCAACCCTTGAATGATATTGACACCGGCTACACCGATCAGTATCGTTTTTAACGTCCATTTAATCACCATATCAATCAGTTCCGCAAATCTCGCAAGATACGGTTCCGGTGAAAGGTAATCCAGAATCCGGATGATCATATAAATATGTATCAACGGCAGGATAACATGAAGCATGATTGTTTCTACAAGGAAGATCAAAAACAGGATCAAATTGTAAAACAAAACAGAAGTCGTACTCCCGGCGACAACCGAAGAAACAAGAAGATATGCCGGACATAATGCCCTCATGAAATCCGTCAACGTCAAAAGGCTTGCACTGACTGCATCCATCATAACATCAAAACTCTTTAGAAGAATGGTGATCAATGAAAGATATAAAATAAAAAATCCCGTATCGGCAACCTGTTTTCCGGAAAACACATGAGAAAAATTTACAAATACCGCAGCCATCAATGCGATCATAAGCATATGCAGCAAAGCTTTTTTATTTTCCGTCAGAACCGAAAACACCTGCTCTTTTACCACTTCTCCCGACAGTTTTACCACACCTTTTATATCTCCGTCCAAAAACATCTGTACAATTTCTTTGAAGGATTTTTCTTCCACCACGTAATCCATATCGTTCCAGTCAATACGATCCATGATTTCCTGTTCCGGATTTTTTTCTGTTTCTTTTGCATATGTCTTTGTCTGCACACATGACCATCCAAAAAACAAAATAATCGTCAAAAAGCAAAAACGCCACACTTTTTTTGATATGTTCTTTTTTCTTTTCATGACAAAAATGCCTCTATGGTTTTTAAAAGTGTAAGCAAGACAGGCATGCTAAGAACAAGTACCGCCAGTTTTCCAAACAATTCAATCTGAACCGACAATGTCTGATATCCTGCATCTTTGCAAATACCGGAAGCAACATTCGCCACATAAGTAATGCCGAGCATTTTCAGGAGAATCCCAAAATAAGACCCTTCAATCTTAATAAAAGAACCTATCTCATGAATGGTATCCAAAATCACCTCCAGTTTTCCAAGTATCCCAAAACACAGTACGATACTGACCGCAATACTGATGTAGACTCCGTATTCTGATTTACTTTCTTTAAACTGCAGTGCAAGCAATGTCCCGCACACACCTGCCACCGCTGCCTGCAAGATGTTCACTATTCCCCCCCTCCTTCACAAAGTAAACAGATTTTTCATCGTTTCAAACAAATCGTAAATATATGGCACAATCCAGATCAATACAAGGATCAGGCCTGCAAGACTGGTCAAGAAAGCCTGTTCTTCCCTTCCACTATGTTTTAATACCTGGCTTAAAACGGAAACAAGTATCCCAACAGCTGCAATTTTAAAAATCAAACTAACACTCATATACACTTCCTTCCCTTCTGACTTCACGCTTTCTTCTAAAGTAAAAGGACACTCAAAAAAATTCCCGAAAGAATCCCAAGACAATTTCCGATTCTTTGTTTTGGTCCTATATCGTTTTCCGCTTTCCGAATCAGCATATCCCAACGTTCCATATAATTTTTAAGAGCTCCAAGCTGCATCTGAAGATCCATATATCCGGTCTGGCTTCCGATAGCAAGAAACAATTCCCACTCTTCCTCTGTAAGCTTTTTCTCTTTCCTGTAATCTCCTATCACCCGGTTCGCCTCTTCCTGAAACCATTTGGGAAAATTTAAATTTCCCTGCTCTTCCCACGCAGTGTGGGCCGAGCGAAATAGATTTGCATACGGAGATTTGATTCTTCTTGAAATTTCCAGCATGATTTCCGGAATCGGTGCTTTGGTATATCGCAATTCTCCATACACCATTATATAAATCTGCTTCAAATACCTGAGTTCTTCCAAATGTTCTTTTAATTTTCGCCCATATCCGATGCCCATTGCCGCCGATGATACAATCACCAGAACGGCTCCTGCCACTTTCAGATACACAATACACCTTGCCGGTCATAAATCCCTTCAATCGTTCCCGGCTTTTCTCCCTTTTTCAAGACAATGTATCTCTCAAACCTTTCATCTTTAACAAGCTGGCCCAGTACCGGTTTTCTTTTGACTTCCTCAAAAGAACTTCCATGGGCGGTGGCAAGCATACGACATCCGCAGTGCAATGCATATTCAATCGCCCTGACATCTTCTTCCGTACCGATTTCATCTGCTGCTACCACTTTTGGCGTCATGGAACGAATCAACATGATCATTCCTTCTGCTTTCGGGCAAGCATCCAGAACATCGCTTCGCATCCCTATATCATTCTGAGCTGTTCCCATATAGCACCCTGCAATTTCTGAACGTTCATCCACAACCCCGACTGTACATCCTTTCACATATTCATTTCCGTTTGATACCTGTCGGATGATATCCCGAAGCAATGTCGTCTTTCCGCACCCCGGAGGCGAAATGATCAAAGTATGGCATACTTCTTTTTGTCTTGTTATATACGGAAGTACTTCCCTTGCACATCCTTTCACTTCATGTGCCACTCGGATATGGACAGAAGAAATATAACGGATATTTCTTACCTTATCCTGATCTGTAATTGTTTTTCCCGCAATCCCTACCCGATGCCCTCCTTCAATGGTAAGGAATCCTTGTCTTAATTCTTCTTCAAATGCATACATGGAGTATCTGCTCATATAGTTTAGGATTTCTTTTATCTCCTCCTTGGTAATCTTATAATCTACTTGCATTTCTTTTCCTTCACTTTGTATACAGATTTTCTGTCCGGCACGAATACAAATTTCCGTTACCTTTTCAAAATCCGGATTCAGACGGTTTACTGCCTTTTGTATTTCGGTCGGCAAAATCCGGTAAATCTGTTCTTTCTTTGTCATGTTTGTCCACCACCTTTTCATCATAATATATGTACGGCAGTCGAAAATATGACTGAGAAAATATGAAAAAGGCAGGTAAGACCGAAATCGATCTTTCCTGCCTTTTTTACATTTTTTCATCAAGTACCTCCAGGGTAGACTCATGGAGGATTTCCCGTCTGAATTTATCCAAACTCAACATTTTTGAATAAAGGATGTCTACCATAATCAATATTGGAAACTGTGGTGAAATGGCTTTTCCTTTTTCCAGATTCTCTTTCAGTGCAAACAACATTACTTCATCGCAAAATTCCGAATACCGTTTCTCTGCATGAGCTGTCATCAAGATTACCTTGGCCCCGCACTTTTTGGCAATCTTCAGGGATTCCATGACTGCTTCTGTTTTTCCACTTACACTGATTCCAATCACGGCACACTCTTCATCCAAAAGAACAGAATTCATCTTCATGATATGTTCATCCGCGATTGCTTCCATGTTTACTCCAATCCTCATAAAACGGATCTTCATTTCGGTTCCTACAATTCCTGAACTTCCTTTTCCATAAACATAAATACGCTTTTTTCTGGACAAAATATCAACAATCCGGTCAATCTGCTCTTCATCCATAAGGGAATAGCTTTTATTTAACAGTTCTTGATAACTGTTCAAAACCGTCTTAATGCTGTCACTTGCTTTTGAATGATTGACTGAATTTCTTCCTTGCCGAAAGCAGAACAAAAACTCTCTGTATCCCTGATACCCGCATTTTTTTTGCAAATCTTGACAGAGAAGCTTCAGAAACAAACAATTTCTTTGAAATATTTTTAGATGACAGATCTGTTTTACCGTCATAATGAATAAAAAAATCTGCAATCGTTTTTTCCAAAACCGTAAAGTTATCATAAATCGCTTCTATATGCGGTATGATATTTCTTTCGTATGCTTCCATGTCCCACTTCCTTTCTGACTCCTGAGCCGTTAGCAATATCGGTACTGTTTAATGTCTTCCTTTAAAATGATAGAACGCCCCAAGCATCCCTGCCAGATTCTGATTTTCGGCAAATTCCAATCTTGTATGCTCCGCAATGGATGGGAGAAGATATTTATCCAGACTTTTTCTAAGCCGCTCTTTCAAATATTCTTTCTGTGCCATGATTCCCCCACCAAGTACTACTATTTCAGGATTGATCACATAACAAATATTTGCGATTCCCATTCCGAGAATGTCTGACATTTCATCAATGGCTCGTATACAATCCCGATCTCCTTGTTTCGCATGTTCAAATACAAATTTCCCATTGATATCTGCTTCATCCATCTGCTTATACATGGCAGTTTTTTTCACAAGAATACTGCTGGCTCCCATATCTTGAAACGCACCGCCTGGAAGATGCATATATCCCACTTTCTTTCGCCTCTTTTATCATCCGGGCTGCTTCTTTTGCAATCTCCTTGTCCGCTTCCCGAAGGTTTTCTAACGGAAGGCGTACTCCTCCAAGATCCAGATTTTCATTGACACGGAGTATCTCTTTTGCTACTGCATACATATTTGCATGTCCGGAACACATTTTGTAGATGATTTCATTGATATCATACTGTAATGCAGTTGCTTTTTCTCTTTCTCCCGAAACAATCATCTCATTCAATTTCAAGAAAAGTTCCGGCATAACACCATATGTTCCTCCGATACCGCCGTCTGCTCCGATGGCTCGTCCTGCCACAAACTGTTCATCCGGTCCGTTAAATACGATAAACTCTCCTTTTGCTTTTGTTCCTTCTGCCTTAAACATCTGGATATCCTGTGTCGGCATGGAAGAGTTCTTTACAGCAATCACTCTTGGATTTTTCATCATTTCCGCAAAAAGACTCATTGTAAGAGCTGTACCTGCAAGCTGTGGAATATTATAGATCACAAAATCCGTATTTGGAGCTGCCTGACTGATGGCGTTCCAATATGCTGCAATAGAATACTCCGGCAATCTGAAGTAAATCGGCGGAATGGAAGCAATGGCATCTACACCTACGCTTTCTGAATGTCTTGCCAATTCCACACTGTCTTTTGTATTGTTGCATGCCACATGGTTTATCACTGTCAGTTTTCCTTTTGCGACTTTCATTACGTTCTCAATGATAATCTTACGTTCTTCTACACCCTGGTAGATACATTCTCCTGAAGAACCGTTTACATAAACTCCCTTTACTCCTTTATCGATAAAGTGCTGTGTAAGAGCCTGCACTCTTTCAGGACTTACATTTCCTTCGTCATCATAGCATGCATAAAAAGCAGGGATAATTCCTTTGTATTTTTCTAAGTTACTCATAACTTTCTTCCTCCTTATTTTATCTTTGCAAGTTCATCCGTAAATGATTTGGTAATCAGCTGCGGCCGTGTGATGATGGAACCGACTACAACACTATAGCATCCAAGTTCAATAACGCGTCTCGCTTTTTCCGGTGTGTTGATATTTCCTTCTGCAATGACATGATGTCTTACCTGATTTAAAATAGTACGGATAATCTCAAAATCATTATGTTCAATCTTGTCGCCTTTGCTTTGTTCCGTGTATCCCACCAGTGTCGTTCCGATAAAATCAAATCCAAGTTTATCTGCATGAATAGCTTCTTCTACCGTTGAGCAATCTGCCATCAAAAGCTGCTGTGGATAGGTTTCTCTGATCTGATGATAAAACTCATCCAACGTCACTCCGTTTGGTCTTAAAGAATCCGTTGCATCAATGGCAATAATCTCCGGTTGTACTTCCATTAATTCTTCGATTTCTTTCATGGTCGGTGTAATATACACGTTGCTGTCATCATAATCTCTTTTTATGATTCCTATGACCGGAAGATCCACATTTTTTCTGATTTCAGCAATATCCTCCGGTGTATTGGCACGAATCCCCATTGCCCCGCCTTCTTCTGCTGCTCTTGCCATCCTGCCCATGATAAATGAGGAATGCAACGGCTCATTTGGAAGTGCCTGGCAAGAAACGATCAAATGATCTTTCAGCTGTTCCAGACTTTTTTTCATAACCTTTCAACTTTCTCCTTTCTTTCTTCATCTTTGCGTATGCCAAGTATAGCACCTGTGAAATTTCTTTCAACAACTTGGCCTGTTTCTGAATTTCTTTTTATTTCATTTTACAAATCCTCCATTATCATCTCCTCTGATTTTGTTTTTTTAATCATTCTGTACAGATTCTGAAAGTTCTTTCATTTCTATTTTTCTGCTTATTCTATAAAAAAAACAGGGAGCATTATGCTCTCCCTGCTTATTATTTTTTATAATAGTTTTTTGTAATAAGACTCTGCCGTATAAAGAGCCGCAGCCGGGTTATGTCCAAGCACCCGGTCTTTCGTCACTGCTGTTGTTGTCAGAGCTTGTGAATATTTATAAAACAGGCTATCATGGCCTACACAAAGTCCTACCACAACATTCAGATCTGTCTTCTCATGATTTAAAAATTGGGCCTGAAGAATCGGGTTACACATATGGCATCCGATTTCTTCACACTCTTTTGGGATACCGATTTTTACCTTATCCTGCGCCCCGCTCTTACATGCAATCCCCACCACTTCAAATCCGTGATTTCTCAGTATCTTTGCAAGGACCCTGCTTTCTCTGATGAGTCCCACACAGGTAGCGATTCCAATCTTCTTTGCTCCCATTTTCTTTGCAAATGCCATAATCTCTTCCACTCTGGTCAGCTTCAGGTATCCTTCGTATTCTACCTCTGCCGCCGCAATGGCAGCACGTTTGTTCTCCGGTTCTTTATAGCAGTCCATGGCCTCTTTTAATATGTCTTCATTCATATTTGAAGTCAGACAAAAATCCGGATATTTGCCGTCCTTTTTCTCACATGCGGTGACCGCACAATCCACACAGGATCTTCTGATATCATGTTGCATTTTCTTTTCCTCCCATACACTTTGTCATTGACATCCAAAGCATATCACACACTGAAAAAATCGTAAAGAAAACTCCTGTATGAATCTCTCATACAGGAGCCAATTTATCTTTACTGATTGTCCTCAGCGACATCTTTGATGCTGAAGCTGATTCTTCCCATCTTGTCTTTTCCAAGGCAGACTGCTTTTACTCTGTCGCCCAATGTCAGCACATCTTCTACATGGTCGATACGCTGTTTGGAAATTTTGGAAATGTGTACCATTCCTTCTTTTCCAGGTGCAAATTCAAGGAATGCTCCGAATTCTTTGATGCTGACTACCGTTCCTTCCAGAACCTGTCCTGCTTCAAAATCCGTCACGATGATAGTGATCAGACGTTTTGCTTCTTCCATCATTTCCTTATCTGTACCGCAGATAGAGATGTTTCCTTCGTCGGAAATATCAATCTTCACACCTGTTTTTTCGATAATGGCATTGATGGTTTTTCCTCTCTGTCCTACAACGTCACCAATCTTCTGAGGGTCAATGCTCATCTGGATAATCTTCGGTGTGTATTTTCCTACTTCCGGTCTTGGTTCTGCAATGGCTTTATTCATTACTTCATCAATGATATAAAGTCTTGCCTGTCTTGTACGGGCAATGGCTTCTTCGATGATCGGTCTTGTAAGTCCATGAATCTTGATATCCATCTGGATAGCCGTAATTCCTTTGTGTGTACCTGCCACCTTAAAGTCCATATCTCCAAAGAAGTCTTCCAGTCCCTGGATATCTGTCAGGACGATGTAGTCATCATCTGTTTCCCCTGTTACAAGACCACAGGAAATACCTGCAACCGCACTCTTGATTGGAACACCTGCTGACATCAGTGACATACTGGATGCACATACACTTGCCTGAGATGTAGACCCATTGGATTCAAATGTTTCGGAAACCGTACGAATCGCATACGGGAATTCCTCTTCGGACGGAAGTACCGGCACAAGGGCACGTTCTGCAAGTGCTCCGTGACCGATTTCACGACGTCCCGGCCCTCTGGATGGTTTTGTTTCACCTACGGAGTAGGACGGGAAATTATAGTGGTGCATATATCTCTTAGATGTTTCTGCTTCATCCAGTCCGTCTACCTTTTGTGCTTCAGAAAGCGGTGCCAGTGTTGTGATATTGCAAATCTGTGTCTGTCCTCTTGTAAACATGGCAGAGCCATGTACTCTCGGAATCAAATCTACTTCCGCCGCCAACGGACGAATCTGTTCGATAGCCCTTCCGTCCGGACGCTTATGATCTTTTAAGATCATCTTGCGGACTGTCTTTTTCTGATACTGATATAAAGCCTCTCCGATACGAGGAAGCCATTCTTCGTTTTCTGCAAATGCTTCTTCCAGTTTATCCTGGATCACACGGATATTTTCTTCTCTTGTCTGCTTATCGTCTGTAAATACAGCTGTTTCCATCTCCTGTGGAGGAACAATTTCTTTAATCGCATCCATCAGTTCTTCCGGTACGGCAAAACTTTCATACTCATGTTTTGGCTTTCCGCATTCTGCTACGATGTCATCGATAAACCGTATTACCTTCTGGTTCACTTCATGTGCTGCAAAGATCGCATCAATCATCACATTTTCCGGAATTTCGTTTGCTCCGGCTTCGATCATGATCACCTTTTCTCTTGTGGACGCTACTGTAAGCTGCATGTCAGACACTGCTCTTTGCTCTGCTGTCGGGTTAAATACAAACTCTCCATCCACAAGTCCTACCTGTGTAGATGCTGTCGGTCCGTCAAACGGGATATCGGAAATCGCAACCGCAATGGCAGATCCTAACATCGCCGTAAGCTCCGGACTGCAGTCCTGATCTACAGAAAGCACAAGGTTTTCCAATGTCACATCGTTTCTGTAATCTTTCGGAAACAAAGGGCGCATCGGTCTGTCAATAACACGATCTGTCAGGATGGCATTTTCAGATGCCTTTCCTTCCCTTTTGTTAAATCCTCCCGGAATTTTTCCTACTGCATATAATTTCTCATTATATTCTACATTCAGCGGGAAAAAGTCGATTCCCTCTCTAGGCTTCTCGGAAGCCGTAGCCGTAGACAGTACCGTTGTTTCACCATAGTGCATGAATGCTGCACCGTTTGCCTGTTTTGCAACTCTGCCGATATCTACACGAAGCGGACGTCCGGCAAGTTCCATTTCAAATGTCTTATACATGTAATTCTCCTTTTCTTTCTTTTTCTCCTATATGCAGAGAATCCCGAAACTACTGAAAAAGAAACCAGCATCATCTGTTTTCCTTTTCAGTGGTCTCGGTTTCCTTTCTCTGCTTCTGCAAAAAGAGGACGGAAAAACTCCGTCCCCTTGTTTATAGTGACTATTTTCTAAGTCCTAATCTTTCAATCAGAGAACGATATCTTTCAATATCTGTTTTCTTTAAATATGCAAGAAGACCACGTCTCTGACCTACCATTTTCAAAAGACCTCTTCTGGAATGATGATCCTTTGGATTTGCTTTGAAATGCTCTGTTAATTCGTTGATTCTTTCTGTCAGAAGAGCTACCTGCACTTCCGGAGATCCTGTATCTCCTTCGCTTCTTCCGTATTCAGCAATGATCGCTGCTTTTCTTTCTTTAGTCATCATGATTGTATCCTCCTTTATTTTAAAACGCCGGATATCAGGCGGTGGTCGGAGTTCTCCATCCACTGGATATCGGCTTACTCATACTCGATTAGTATATCACGCTATTCCTTTGCATGTCAATTCTTTTCTTCATCTTCTTCTATGGCACCTGCGACTTTATGCATACCAAGAAGTATCTTCCCATGGCTGCCTGTTTGTATAAAATGCCGTTTTGCCATTCTAATATCTTCCTGTATTTGTCCTTTGAGTAATTCCACATTCGGGAACTTTATTTCAGCCCGAATATACTGATAAAGCTGTACGACTACTTCTTTTCCGCAGGCCTCTTCTTTTTCGTCATAACAAAAAAGGTGAACGGATAAAATCTTTTTTTCTTCTGTTGTGACCGTAGGACGAAATCCGATGTTACATACTCCTTGATACCACAACCCATCTACACAAAGTTTGCATATATACACTCCGTCCGGAGGAAGGATTTTTTCCTGGCATGGAAGGATGTCCATTGTAGGTGTCCCAATCTTCCTTCCGTATCCGCTCCCCTTTTTCACCTCTCCGGCTATGGTATATGGATAACTAAGAAGTTTGTTTGCCAGTCCGATGTCCGGTGTTTTCATGATTTCTTTTACATATGTACTGCTCACCACTCTGTCACCGTACATCTGATTCGGGATTACTTCCAACCGGTAGTCATACTGTGTACTGTATTTCTCCAGCATTTTGATATCGCCACGCCTTTTATATCCAAAACGGAAATTTTCCCCCACAACAATGTATTTCACATGAAAAAGCCCCGCCAGTATTTTCTCAATAAACTCTTCCGCTTCCATTTCTTTTACCGACAAGAACGGACATTCAACAAGATAATCTACACGCCCTTCCAAACGGATTGCCCTTTCTTCGTTGGTCATAAGCTTTCTCAGATCCATATGATTTTGTTTTTTAAATTCCGTCATCTCAAAAAAACAGACAACACTTTTTAACTCCGGTTCGTGTTCCACATGTTCCATGATCCCTTCCACCAGTTTGCGATGGCCGCGATGCAGACCGTCAAATTTACCGAGTGTCATCGCCGTTCTTGCTTTTTCATTGTAATGACTAAATCCTTTTACATACCGCATCTTTCTTCCCCTTGCTGCCGTAATGACTTATTGCGGACTATAAAACATTTTTTCTACTTTATATATTTTTTCTTTTACCCGGAACCGATACAGTGCCAGAAACTGCCCTTCTTCCGTATATACACGGATTTTCTCTTCATCCTGAAGTAAAAGTTTTCCTCTTAACTGTTCTGCCTTTAAAGGATTTCCGTTATATACTGCCTTTTCCTCTTCTTTTTTTATAACAGCTTTCGAAATTTCCGGAAACATGGCATCAATCGGAAGAAGAATCTGAGATAGTTTCCCCTCGTTCTGAAGCTGTTCGATTTCTGACAATGTTTTGCTTTCGGCCAATGTAAAAATCCCCGATTTTGTTCTCACGAGAGATTCCATACAAGCTCCGCAACCAAGCTTTTGACCAATGTCATGACACAATGTACGAATATAAGTTCCTTTTGAACATTCTACTTCAAACCGCACTCTTGGAAGCTCTGTTTCTTTTATGGTAATCTTACGGATGGCAATCCTTCTTGGCTTCCTCTCTACTTCGATTCCCGACCGTGCCAGTTCATAAAGTTTTTTCCCGTTTATTTTCAAAGCCGAATACATTGGCGGAATCTGGTCATACTCTCCTTCAAAAGAAAGAATTACTTCCCTGACCATTTCTTCTGTCAGATAATCTGTCGTTTTTTCCTCCAGAATCCTTCCCGAATCATCCTGTGTATCCGTAGTTTTTCCTAAAATCATGACTGTTTCATAAGCCTTTTCTTTTTCTGTAAGCATATCACATAACTTTGTAGCTTTTCCGAAGCAGACCGGAAGTACGCCTTCCGCATCCGGATCCAGTGTCCCTGTATGTCCGATTTTTTTTTGTTTCGTAATTCCTCTTAACTTTGCTACGACATCATGAGAGGTAAATCCTTTTTCTTTTCTTACATTGATAATGCCATGAATCATTTGTTGTTTTCCTCCAACTGAATTGCAATCTGTCCTGTCAGATTGTTGATCACGTCATGAGGAGTTCCCTGCATGGTAAGACCTGCCGCTCTTATGTGACCGCCGCCGCCGAAATACTGTGCCACTTTGCTTACATCCACTTTCTCTTTAGAGCGAAGGCTTACTTTAAATTCTCCCTGCTTCAATTCATAAAGGAAAATAGCGACTTCCACCCCCTGTGTTACCCTAAGCTGGCTTACGATTCCTTCCAGATCTTTTGGTCCTACACCGAAAAATTCCATACTGGATTCTGTAATGTAAGAGAAAATCACCTGTCCGTCCAGAATCCGAATACTTTCCAGAAGTGCTTTTCCAAGTATCTGATTTTGGGCATATGTCTTCTCATAAAATGTTTTTTCAATAATCTCCTGACCATTGATTCCTTTTTTCAAAAGCCGGGCCGCCGCTTCCATGGTGGACGGTTTCGTACAGGAATATTGAAATACTCCCGTATCATGTACGATTCCCAGATACAATGCTTCTGCTGTTTCTTTTTTGATCTTCTCCGAATCCAGGATACGGTAAACCAGTTCGGACGTGGAGCTTGCGTCCGGTACAATATAGTTTATATCCGCAAAGGCTTCGTTACTTATATGATGATCGATACAGACTGTTTTCTTCGCCTGTTCAAACAATACTCCTGCAAATCCAAGTCTTCCCGTATCTCCGCAATCCAGTGCGAAAAAAATGTCATACTCTTTTCCTTCCGGTGCTTCATGCCGGATTTTTTCCCAATCTTTTAACATCCGGAAGGAATTTGGGATTTCTTCCAGATAAATCTGCAAGTCAATATCCGGATAGTAATCGGAAAGATACTGGTAAAGTGCCAAGCAAGAACCAGTACAATCTCCGTCAGGACGAATATGTCCCGCGATTCCTGCTGATTTTACTCCTGTCAGTATTTCATCCAAGTTTAACATATTATTCTTCCTCTTTTTTCTGACCTTTTGTTACATCATCGATCATTTTTGACATAGACACACCATATTCAATGGATTGATCCAAAATAAACCGGATTTCCGGTGTATTCCGTAAATTTAATGTACGGGCAAGTTCTCTGCGAATATATCCTTCCGCACTTTGAAGTCCTTTTAACGTATTTTCCTGAGCCTCTTTATTTCCAAGAACACTGATATATGCTTTACATGTTTTTAAATCAGGTGCTACTTCCACTGCTACCACAGAAGTAAATTCCGCTACGCGAGGATCTTTGATCCCCCCGCGCAGAATGTTGGAAAGTTCATGCATCACTTCAGAATTTACCCTTGTATTCTTAATGCTGTTTTTTCTCATATTCCTCTTCCTATCTTGGTTTTTCTACCATTTTGAACGCTTCTACCTGGTCGCCTTCTTTAATATCATTGTATTTTTCAAATACAAAACCACATTCATATCCTGCTTTTACTTCCTTAACATCATCTTTGAACCTCTTAAGAGAAGCAAGTTTTCCTTCAAATACTACGACTCCGTCACGGATAATTCTTGCAGAACAGTCACGCTCAAACATACCATCCAGGACATATGCTCCTGCAATGGTGCCGACTCCGGATGCCTTAAATGTCTGACGTACTTCTGCGTGTCCGAGTACTTTTTCTTCAAATACCGGATCAAGCATACCCTTCATGGCAGCTTCTACATCTTCGATGGCATTATAAATAACACGGTATAAACGTACATCTACACCTTCTCTTTCCGCTGTTTCTTTTGCTGCCGCATCCGGACGAACATTAAATCCGATGATGATGGCATTAGAAGCAGATGCAAGCATAACGTCGGATTCATTGATGGCCCCTACTCCTCCATGGATGATCTTGACCACAACTTCTTCGTTTGACAGTTTCAAAAGGCTCTGTTTCATTGCTTCTACAGATCCTTGAACGTCCGCTTTTACAACAATATCCAGTTCTTTTAAATTTCCTTCCTGAATTTGAGTAAACAAATCATCCAGAGACATTCTGGATTTTGTTTCTTCCAGCATCTTCATACGATTCTGGGAGATGAATGTATCTGCAAAATGTCTTGCATCTTTTTCGTTTTTACTTACAACAAATACTTCTCCGGCATTCGGAACATCACTGAACCCAAGAATCTCTACCGGTGTAGACGGACCTGCTTCTTTTACACGTCTTCCTTTATCATCCATCATAGCCCTTACTTTTCCACATGCGGCGCCTGCTGCAATGGAATCACCTACACGAAGTGTTCCTTTCTGAACAAGTACCGTTGCAACCGGTCCTTTCCCTTTGTCAAGCTGTGCTTCGATTACAAGACCTCTTGCCCGTCTGTTCGGATTTGCCTTTAATTCCATCATTTCCGCTGTAAGAAGGATCATTTCCAGAAGTTCCGGAATTCCTTCTTTTGTATGTGCAGAAACCGGAACAAAGATCGTACTTCCGCCCCAGTCTTCCGGAATCAGTTCATACTCTGTCAGTTCCTGCTTTACACGTTCGATATTTGCACTTGGTTTATCGATTTTGTTGATTGCAACAACAATCTCAACTCCTGCTGCTTTGGCATGATTGATGGCTTCTACTGTTTGAGGCATAACACCGTCATCTGCTGCTACGACAAGAACGGCGATATCCGTAGAACATGCCCCTCTTAATCTCATGGCTGTAAATGCTTCATGTCCCGGTGTATCAAGGAAAGTAATGCTCTCTCCGTTTACTTCAACTACGGAAGCACCGATATGCTGTGTAATTCCACCTGCTTCTTTTCCTGTCACATTAGTATGGCGGATTGCATCCAAAAGAGATGTCTTACCATGGTCAACGTGTCCCATGACACAGACAACCGGAGGACGTTTTTTCATTTTCTTTTCATCCTCTTCCTCCTCTTTTAAGAGTTCTTCAATCACATCTACTTCTTCTTCCTGTTCACAGAGTACATCAAATTCCATTGCTATTTCTTCTGCTGTTTCAAAATCGATTTCCTGGTTTACCGTAACAATCTTTCCCTGTAAGAACAATTTTTTTACAATCGTTGATGGCTGGATTTTCATTGCATCTGCAAGTTCTTTAATGGTAAGCATTTTCGGAATGGTAATCTGTTTGATCTGTTCTTCCTGTTTTTCTTCCTTCGGCTGTGGTTTTTCCATTACCGGCTGAAGATTCTTTTTCCCTTTTCCAGGTTTTGGTCCTAATCTTCCTTCGCGTTCTTCATCACGATCATATTCTTTTTTCTTATAGTTATCTTTTCCTGCTTTTCTTTGTGGCTTCTGCTCCACGACCATAGGTGCCGGAATGGACGGTCCGTTATTGTTTCTGTTGTCACGTCCTCCTCTTCCCTGACGGTTGTTATCTCTTCCGTCTCTCGGTCCGCGGCTATTGTCTCTTCCGTTTCTTGGTCCGCGGTTATTGTTTCTTCCGTCTTTTGGCCCACGATTGTTGTCTCTTCCGTCTTTTGGTCCGCGATTGTTGTCTCTTCCGTCTCTTGGTCCACGGTTATTGTCTCTTCCGTCTCTTGGTCCGCGGTTATTGTCTCTTCCGTCTCTTGGTCCGCGGTTATTGTCTCTTCCTCTTTCCTGACCGCTCATCTGTGTATCTTTTTTCTCCCTTTCCATTCCTGCTTTCCCCGCCTGTACTGTACTGTTTGATCTTTGAGCTGCTTTTCCGCCCTGACGTCTTTGGCCGCTTTGTGTGTTCTGTGGGCGAAAAACCTGCACGATGGTCTTTTTCTTTGGTGTTCCTTCTGTCTGGACGGCTCCTGCAAATTTTCTCTTTACATCATCCACCTGTGACTCTGTAAGGAAACTCATATGGCTTTTGATATCTGCTCCGTTTCCTTTTAGATAATCCATAATTTCTTTACTTGTTTTATTTATTTCTTTTGCTAATTCATGTACTCGCACTTTTGACATCCAACTACCTCCTATATGCAATTTTCTCTTCATTCATTTCAAGCTGTTTTTTGATTCCGTCTGCAAATCCTGCATCTGTTACAGCAGTACATATGCGGAATTCTTTTCCCATTGCATGCCCTAAGGTATCTTTATCTCCATAAAAATAAATCGGCACTTCATAAAAGCTGCACATATTCCGGAATTTTTTCTTCGTGTTCTCAGATGCATCTTCCGTTACTATGACAAGATCTGCCTTTCCCGTTTTGACTGCCTGCTCTGTCTGAAAACCTCCGCTTTTGGTCTTTCCGGCTTTCGTTGCCAGACTTAAAAGAGATAATATCTTATTTTGATTCAATCTGATTCATCTCCCTTTCCAGTTCCTCGTATACTTCTTTTGGGATTGCCTGTTTAAAAGAGCGTTCCAGTCCTTTATTTTTAATCGCTTTTTGCAGACATTCTCCGGAAGCACATACATATGCCCCTCTTCCGTTTTTTCTGCCGGTGGCATCCAGACAAAATTCTCCTTCTTTTGTATGAATGATTCTAAGAAGCGATTTTTTCTCCTTCATTTCTTGGCATCCGACGCACTTACGCATTGGGATTTTCTTATTCATTACTTTCATCCTCATAAACTTCTTCTTCAAAAACACCTTCCTGTGCAGGCATATCCATATAATCTGCCGGAAGTTCTCCTGCTTCAATGGCCTGTGTTTCACTCTTGATATCAATCTTATATCCTGTCAATCTGGCAGCCAGTCTCGCATTCTGTCCTTCTTTGCCGATTGCAAGAGAAAGCTGATAATCCGGAACAATCACGCTTGCTGTTTTTTCATCCGGATCTGCTGCAACGGAAATGACTTTTGCCGGACTCAATGCATTTTCAATCAGGATTGCCGGATTTTCACTCCAGTTGATGATATCAATCTTTTCTCCTCTGAGTTCATTTACAACAGCATTGACTCTCTGGCCATTCATGCCGACACATGCTCCTACCGGATCTACATCCGGGTCATTGGACCATACGGCAATCTTTGTACGGGAACCCGCTTCTCTTGCAATGCTTTTGATTTCTACAATACCGTCTTTTACTTCTGTCACTTCCGCTTCAAACAGTCTTTTTACAAGCTCCGGATGAGTACGGGATACAAGAATCTTTGGCCCTTTTGTCGTATTTTTCACTTCCACTACATAAAGTTTGATTCTTTCTGTCGGCCGGAATACTTCTCCTTTTACCTGTTCGTTTTCTGTCAGCATCGCATCCGCTTTTCCAAGATCAATACTGATATTCTTTCCTACATAACGCTGCACGATACCCGTAACAATATCCTTTTCTTTTTCAAAATACTGGTCATATACTACTTTTCTTTCTTCTTCTCTGATTTTCTGAAGAATAAGGTTTTTCGCATTCTGTGTCGCGATACGTCCAAAAGATTTGGAGTCGATCGGAACCTGAACAACATCGCCAAGTCCATATCTGGAATCCATTTCTTTTGCGTTTGTAAGACTGATTTCTTCTTCCGGATCTTCTACTTCCTCTACGACCGTCTTTTCGGCATAAACGGCAAAGTCACATGTTTCACGATTCATGACTACTTTGATGTTGTCAGCTTTTTTGAAATGGTTTTTGCATGCATTGATCAGTGAATTTTCAATGGCATCCAACATAGTTTCTTTACTGATGTCTTTTTCCTGTTCTAATATTGTAAGCGCTTCCATTAATTCTGTACTCATTTTGTTATCTTCCTCCTAAATTAAAAATCAAATGCTAAGCGTATTAGTGCAATATCTTTTTTATCAAATATCTGTTCTTCTCCGTCTTCCGCAGTGATGGTCACTGTCTTTTTATCGTATGCTTTTAAGATTCCTGTAAATTCTTTCTGTTTATTTACCATCCGATATGTTCTGATTTCTACTTCTTCACCCAGGTTTCTTTCAAAATCCCGATCCTTTTTCAGCGGACGGCCAAGTCCCGGTGAACTTACTTCCAAGATATAGCTTTCCTGGATAAAATCTTCTTTATCCAGAATATCAGAAAGAGCACGGCTTACAACCTCGCAGTCATTGATGGCAATCCCGCCCGGTTTGTCGATATAGGCTCTCAAATACCATGTACCGCCTTCTTTCACATATTCTACATCTACAAGTTCAAAACCATTCTCATCCAGAATCGGTGCCAATAATTCTTCTGTTCGCTGTTCATAATTTTCTTTTTTAGCCAATCATAACATCCTTTCTCTTTCCGTCGTATGCATGTCACAAAACTTCTCCATGCACCAAAGAAGAGTGAACATTACGTCCACTCTTCTGCCGATTTCTTATGTAACTAGATATACTATATCACGATTTTTCGCCAAAATCAAGGCTTTTCGTCTTTTTTCCTTTCTGCCGTCCCGAATTTCTATTTTATAATGTCGAGAATACCACGAATATCTCGAATTACATAGTCGGCTCCTGCATTTTTATATACTTCTTCCGCCTTTTTTAAATGCATTTCCTTTTCTTCTTCTGAAAGCATTTTAAACTCTTCTTCCGAAAGTCCCATAACAGAACTTCCTTCCAAAATTCCAACAGCTTCCATTCCTGCCTGCTTTCCTTCTTTGATATCTGCAACCGTATCTCCCACTTTGATCACTTTTCGGACATCAGAAAGTTCAAGTGCTTCCATGTTTTTAAAGATCATATACGGATAAGGACGCCCGTGATTTTCCACAGAATTCGGAGAAAACCAACAGTCCGGTTCATATCCTGCCTCTTTTGCCTTTGGTACTACCACTGCCATCATCTCATCCGTATATCCTGTGGTGGAACCAATCTTAATTCCCATTTCTCGAAGTTTGTTTACCGTTTCTTTCACATACGGTTTTGGCTGTGCAAAGTCCGCAACGATTTCCATAATCTTCTTTTCACTTAGTTCGTATACGGCATGAACATCTTCTTCTGTCCACATTTTTCCGTATTTTTTCTCCCAGAGTCCTTTAATCCGTTCTCCTTGAAGCATCGTTCTGATATGGTCAATTTTTAACATTCCCATCGGGGCTCTGACTTCTTCAATGGTCGGTTCGATTCCGTATTCTTTAAATGCATCAATAAATGCCTGTACCGGTGCAAAGCATCCATAATCCACTGTCGTTCCTGCCCAGTCAAAAATCACTGATTCATATTTCATCTTACTTGTTCTCCTTTAAAAATTCTTCTATAATAGCTGTAAGTTTTACCATATCTTCTGGATAAATCTCTCCGATATTTCCGATACGGAATGTATCTGCATCCGTTACTTTTCCAGGATAAATCGCATATCCTCTTTCTTTAATGTATTCATACATTTCCTGGAAAGAAAAATGATGGTTTTCCGGATAATAGAATGTTGTGATGATCGGGCCTTGTACCTCAGCACTTACATACGGCCTGATTCCAAGTTCAGCCATCCTTTCAACCAGAATCTTCTGGTTATTTGCATAACGTTCATGCCGTTTTGTGATTCCGCCTTCTTCTTCCAGTTCTTCCAGTGCTTTTCTAAACGCAAGTACAACATGGGTTGGTGATGTAAATCTCCATTTTCCGTCTTTTTCCATTGTCTTCCACTGATCAAAAAGATCAAGAGAAAGACTTCTTGCTTTTCCTTGGCTTTCTATCAATTTCTGTCTGTTGCAGATAATGAAAGAAAATCCCGGCACTCCCTGAATACATTTATTGGCACTGCTGATGATAAAATCAATTCCCAGTTTTTCTACCGGAATATCCACTCCTCCAAAACTTGACATGGCATCTACAATAAATGTTTTTCCTTTTTCTTTTACAATCTTTGCCACAGATTCAATGTCATTTAAAATACCGGATGTCGTTTCAGAGTGAACCATGGCAACGTGTGTGATAGCATCATCTGCGTCCAGATACGCTCCGATTTTTTCGGCACACGGAACTTTATCAAAATTTTCATTATAAAGTGTATATGGAATACCTGCATGTTCCGCAATATCCGCCATTCTTGTCCCATAAGCTCCGTTTGCGGCGATCAGAAGCTTTTCTCCTGTTCCGATCACGCTTGTAAGAACGGATTCCACTCCGAAGGTTCCGCTTCCTTGCATCAGTACCGCCGTATAGTTCTCCGGTGAAACATGAGCAAGTTCAAGAAGTTTTGTCCGAATTTCTTGTGTGATCTTCTTATAGTCGTCATCCCATGTGCAATGATCAAATAACATTTCCTTTTTTACGGTATCTGTTGTTGTAAGTGGTCCCGGTGTTAATAATTTATATGTTTTCATTTCTTTCCTGATTCCTTTCTGTTCTATTTTGCTTCTTCGGAAATCGCTTCATGTTTTTCTAATAAATCTACGGTTAATTTTTCCGGATATACTTTTGGATAAGCAGATTTATTGTCAGAATCTTTTTCACCTTCGTAAATGGCAAGCGGATAGGTTTTCTGTAATTCAGATCTTCCTTTTTCAATGATACACTCTGCCATTTCCATAGCTTTCTCTTCTTTTTTATTGTCTTCTTTATCCAATACGGCTACGGATTCCGTCAAAGAGAAATTTCCTTCTGTCGGATCTACATAATCAATCGGAAGCCCATCCTTTTTGTCGGCAACCGCCTGATGTCTTAATCCGAATCCTACTGCCACTTCACCTGCACGTACTTTCTTAAGTGGTGCAGAACCGGAATCTTCGATATTGTCTCCTGCATTTTTATAAATACCGGACAAGATTTCTTTTGCCCCGTCCTCTCCGTATTCATTTACAAGAGCCTGGATCAGAAGCCATGCCGTAGAAGAACTTTTAATATCTGTCACGGAAAGCATTCCTTTATATTCTTCTTTTGCAAGATCCTTAATGCTTGTCGGTTTGTCCAAATTATTTTCTTTTAGCAGTTCTGTATTAACGATAATGGCACCTTCCTGCTTTGTAATAGGTGCATAAAATTTTGAATAATCATTCTCGCTCAATGTTTTATGGTCAAATGTCAGGTCTTTGAACATATTGTTCTTTTCCTGTGCACTGTCCAAATAAAAAGAACTCATAGTTACCAGATCAGCTTCCAGATCTTTTCCTTCCGCAATCAGTTTTCCTCCCAGTTCTGATGTACCAAATGTCTGAAATACATATTCATCTTTGTATCCGTTTTCGTCCAATGTTTTTTTCATCGCATCAACTGCTTCTTCATCTGCATTGGAATAAATGATCACTTTGTCATCTCCTGAACCTGAAGATGCACTTGCTCCTTTTCCTGAACAACCTCCGAGTACAACACTTCCTGCCATCAGGCAAACCAGCATCATTGCTGTTACACTTTTCATTTTCATTGTTTTTTTCTCCTTTTTTGTTATTTTTGCTTCTGCTTTTTTTCTATCTGAAAGAAGAAATAAAACTCCTTTCACGCAAAGATTAGTCACAAGAATCAAAAGAGACAGTACGAAGATTTCGTTAAACTTCATAAAATACTGTAATTCCTTGATTTTTGTCGTAATCACCATAGTTTTTGCTCCGGCAATAAATATAACCGCACTGACCGTTACCATGGCATTTACAAAGTAATATCCAAATACTTCCAACAATGTAGACGACATATTTGGTGTAACAATTCTCATAAGAGTTTTTATCCACGAATCGCCAAGCAACTTTGCTGTGGCTTCCCAAGATGTATTTAATTTCAAAAGTGCATTTTTGATCATTAAATACGGTGTGGAAAAATAATGAATCATATTACAAATAATAATCAGTAAAAACGTATTTTGCAGGGAGGTACCTGAAAACACAAGCATATAGGCGATACCGATCACCATACCCGGTATCGTATTTGTGATAAGTGCCGTACTGTTGATTGCCTGTTTGTTGTATTCTTTCAGATTGCTTCTGGCCGATACCAGTGCACATCCATATGTAAGAATGGTTCCGAATATCGCAGTCATGATTGCTACAAACAAGGAATTTTTATATACCGCAGTCAAGGTATTGTCCCTAAATACATCCTGAAAATGTCCCAATGTAAACTGTGCCTTGTATGGCCATTCCTCGATAAACGGCATGATAAAGATTACTGCAAATACTGCAAATACACAAAGGAGTATCAATCCTGATACAATAGAGCAAACTCCATCCCTGACTTTGTTTTCTTTCAATTCGATAACTGAAATCTTGTTGTAACGTATATTGTATCGTTCCAAAAATTTCAAAAGTAAAATACTTACCACTGAAGGAATCAACATAATAATCGCAACCACTGCTCCGTTATTAAAATTCGGAATACTTCCCAGCATTTCATTATAAAGCACGGTAGCAACTACTTCGTATTTTCCTCCTACGGATTCCGGAATACCGTAGTCTGTAAAGCAGAGGAAAAAACACTGTACAAAAGATGTCGCAAAAGTTCCCATCAACGGAATCAAAACAGTCTGCCAGAATGTTTTAAATGGGCTGTCTCCCATAATCCTTGATACTACCATGAACTTTTTGTCAATGTATTCCATGGTATTAGACAAAAGCATAAAAGACACCGGAAGCGTATAGATCACATATCCTATGACCAGACCATTAAATCCGTAAATATCAAACAACTGTCTTCCAAAAAGTTTTGTCAAAAGTCCCTGTTTTCCAAAAGAATAGATAATGGCAAATCCATATGTGATCGTCGGAAGCAACATCGGAAGCTGGGCTGCCAGTCTGATAAACTTTTTATAAGTTTTCCCTGTATTGGTATAATGAACCGTATATGCAAGTAAAAATGCCAGAATGGTTGCAACTAATGCACTTGTCATCGATACAGCTATACTATGTCCGATTGCAGTCCCAAATCCTTTCTGAGCCAACATTTCTTTATAATGTGCAAATGTTACTCCTCCTTCTGAAGCCAGTGACTGCCAAAATAAGATTAAAATCGGAATAAACAAAAATACCAGGAACAAAAGAATCGCTACGATATAAATTCCTTTTATTTCTTTTTCTTTGATCTTTTTCATTTCTATACCACCTGCAGCCGTTTTGCCTCGGATTCACGGAACAATGTCATAATATTATTCCGTTTGATCTCAAGCTGCTTTAAAATAAACCCTTTTACAAACTCTTCCTCCGGAGCATTGATGATATCTTCCGGCCTTCCGTACTGGGCAACGCTTCCTTTATTCATAATAAGTACTTTATCGGAAAGTGTCAGTGCTTCTTCCGGATCATGCGTGACAATGATTGTTGTCAGTTGATATTCTCTTGCTATCTCTTTGATTTTTGCTTTGATGGATTCTTTGATCACTCCATCTAATGCACTCAACGGTTCATCAAGCAAAAGAATTTTGGGTTTCATGACCATTGTTCTTGCAATGGCAACTCTTTGTTTCTGTCCTCCGGAAAGTTGTTCTATTTTCTTTTCCAGATGTTCTTCCAATCCAAGAAGCCGGATTAGTTCATTTACTTCTTCTACAGTAGCGATGTTTTTCTTATTCCGAAGTCCATAAATGATATTTTGCTTTACATTCAGATTTGGGAACAGTGCGTAATCCTGAAATACAATGTTAAATCCTCTTTCTTCCATTGGTATTTTCAAAATGTCCTCTCCTTGGAATCTCATTTCTCCGGAATCTGCATTTGTCAGTCCTAAAATAATATTTAAAAGTGTTGTTTTTCCACATCCTGATGGTCCTAAAATGGATACAATTTCTCCTTTTTCGATATTCAAATTAATATTTCTTAAAACAATCGTACCATCATATGATTTTTTAATGCCCTTTAATTCAAGCATCAGCCTAAAGCCCCTTTCCAAATTCATGTTTTTCAAATTCCTTTTTTACTGTACTATTTATTTTTCTTTTCCTCTATCGTGCTTCGGTAAACATTGTGTAAAATGTTTGTAATCCTGACTTTTGTTTTTGTTAAATTTTGTTAACAAAAAAACACCCCTTTCAGGATGTTTTTTTACTTCTATATTCTTTGTTTTACGCCCTGTGTGTCTCGGCTGCCGATTCGCAGTCGATTGAGGGAAATTTCTTTTTCTTTATAATATGCCTTTGCATCTGTTCCGTCGCCAAATACCGTTACCGCATTTACCTCATCTTTTTTCTGAAGTGCAATTCCTCTCACTCCGATCGCCGTTTTTTTCTTTTCTGTTACCTCGGAAGCCGGGAAACGGAGAAAATATCCATTAACTGTCTGTATAACGATGTGATCGTCCTCACATACCGGTATGACAGTCCGAAGTTCATCTCCATCTTGGAGTTTTGTTGCCGCAATGGTACGCTTAGACACAAGAAATTCCTTTCCGTCCACCTTTTTGATCATCCCGTCTTTCGTGGTAAATAACAGTTTTTGTCCATCCAAATCCGCTTCACTGCAAAGATAAACAATCTGCTCTTTTGTACTGTCAAAATTACTGAGATTGTCCACAGGCTGTCCTTTGTCACGGAATTTTCCGTGTGGAATATCCATCACTTTGATCTGATGCATCTTTCCGCTCTCGGTAAACAGACAGAGCTTTCCTGTATTCATACAATGAATGGTATACTTACTTTCGCTGTCGGCAGCTTCCTGATTTCTTTCATAGACAGACGGATCCATAGTCCTTGCATATCCGAACCGATCCATGAGAAATACAACTTCCTTCTCTTCGGTCTTCTTTTCTTCATAAACTGCCTCTTCTGCATTTTCAAGCTGCGTACGGCGTTTTCTTCCATACTCTTTTTTGATCCTGTTCAGCTCTTCTATGATAACTGCCGACATTTCGTCATAATCATTTAAGATGCGTTCATATCTTTCAATCTTCTGAATGGTTTCCTCATGTTCTTTCAAAAGTGCTTCCACTTCCAGACCAATCAACTTGTACAAACGCATCTCCAAAATCGCCGAAGCCTGCCGTTCCGTAAAAGACAACAGTTTTGCCATTTTTTCGGACACCTTGCTTTTAAATCGGATCGCATCTGTGATCCCATACATCAGACATGCCTTTGCATCTTTAACAGACTGGCTGCCCCTTAAAATTTCGATGATCAGATCGATGATATCACATGCTTTGATAAGCCCTTCCTGCACTTCTCTTTTTTCCTGCTCCTTTTGAAGAAGGGTTCGGTATTTTCTTGTTGTGATATCAAACTGGAAATCCACATGATATTCGATAATCTTTCTGATTCCCATGATTTCCGGCCTTCCGTCCGCAACGGCTAGCATATTGACCCCAAAGGTATCCTCAAGTTTTGTCTTTTTATACAACATATTTTTGAGATTTTCCACATCTGTATCTTTTTTCAAGTCAATAACAATGCGGATTCCTTCTTTGGAAGACTGATTGGAAATATCAATAATGTCATTGGTCTTCTTTGCTTCCACCAAGGCACAGACGTCATTTAAAAATTTTCCGATCCCTGCTCCGATCATCGTATAAGGAATTTCGGAAATTACAAGACGTTTTTTTCCTCCTTTCAACTCCTCTACTTCTACTTTTCCACGTATTTTTATCTTTCCTGTCCCTGTTTCATAAATCCGGAGCAGATCATCTTGATTGACTACGATTCCTCCGGTGGGGAAATCCGGTCCTTTTAAATACTTCATGATCTGTTTTGTCGTAATGGCAGGATTTTTCATGTACGCTTTCACTGCATCGACAACTTCCCCAAGGTTATGTGTCGGAATGCTCGTTGCCATTCCCACTGCAATCCCTTCCGCACCATTGACCAGAAGATTTGGGAAACGAACCGGAAGTACCTCCGGTTCTTTCTCGGTTTCATCAAAATTCGGTACAAAATTCACAATATTCTTATCAAGATCCGCAAGGAACGCTTCCTGTGTTACTTTTGCAAGACGTGCTTCCGTATAACGCATGGCTGCTGCCCCGTCTCCTTCGATGGATCCAAAATTTCCATGCCCGTCTACAAGAACCATTCCTTTTTTAAATTCCTGTGCCATGACAACTAACGCTTCATAAATGGAACTGTCCCCATGAGGATGATATTTACCCATTGTATCCCCTACGATACGTGCACATTTTCTGTACGGTCTGTCATAACGGATTCCCAGTTCATACATATCATAAAGGGTTCGTCTCTGAACCGGTTTTAACCCGTCTCTGACATCCGGAAGTGCACGGGAAACGATAACGCTCATGGCATAATCAATATATGATTTTTTCATGACATCCGAATACTCTGTCCGGATGATCTGTTCTTTTTCATTTTGATTCATTTCTTTTCCTCACTTCGTACTTCAATCCTAAATATCCAATTCTGCCTCTGTGGCATTTTCATAAATAAATGTTCTTCTAGGAGGTACTTCTGTTCCCATCAGCATCTCCGTGATACCGGATGCCATTCTTGCATCTTCAATCTCTACCCGTTTTAAAATCCTTGTTTTCGGATTCAGTGTTGTTTCCCATAACTGCTGGGCATCCATCTCTCCAAGCCCTTTGTATCGTTGCAGAGTAAACGGTCCTTTCTGTCTTTTCCTATATTCTTCCAATGCTTTATCGTCATAAAGATATTCTTCTTTTCCCTTCTTAGGCATGGCTTTATAAAGAGGCGGCATGGCAATATAGACATGTCCTTCAAAAATCAGTTCCGGCATAAAGCGATAGAACAAAGTAAGGAGAAGTGTAGAAATATGGGCTCCGTCCACATCGGCATCGGCCATAATGATAATCTTGTCGTACCGAAGTTTTGTAATATCAAAATCATTTCCGTAACCTTCCGAAAATCCACACCCAAATGCATTGATCATTGTCTTGATTTCTGCATTTGCCAGTACTTTATCGATACTTGCCTTTTCCACATTCAGGATTTTCCCTCTGATCGGCAGGATGGCCTGATACATTCTGTCCCTTGCCGTCTTTGCAGAACCTCCGGCAGAATCTCCTTCTACAATAAAAATCTCACAGTTTGCAGGATCTCTGCTTTCACAATTTGCAAGCTTTCCGTTACTGTCAAAAGAATATTTTTGCTTTGTCAAAAGGTTTGTCTTTGCCTTTTCCTCACTTTTTCTGATCTTGGCAGCTTTTTCTGCACAAGAGAGGACTTTCTTTAATGTATCCAGATTTCTGTCAAAGTAACGAACGATCTCATCATTTGTGACCTTTCCCGTTGCCTTGGCGGCATCTTGATTATCAAGCTTTGTCTTTGTCTGTCCTTCAAATCTTGGATCCGGATGCTTCACCGATACGATTGCCGTCATTCCGTTACGGATATCCGTTCCTGTAAAATTCGCATCCTTTTCTTTCAGAATGCCAAGCTCCCTTGCATACTGATTCATGACTGTCGTAAAGGTAGTCTTAAATCCGGTAAGATGGGTACCACCTTCCGCATTGTAAATATTATTGCAGAATCCAAGGATATTTTCGTGAAATTCATTTACATACTGAAAGACAACTTCCACTTCGATTCCGTCTGATTCGCCTTTAAAATAAACCGGTTCGTTTATGATCTCACTTTTTGAATTCAAATCTTTGATAAATCCGATCAGTCCGTCCGGTTCATGATAAATAACTTCTTCCTCCGGATTTTTCCTTTTGTCTTTGAAAATGATCGTCAGGTTCGGGTTTAAGTAAGCTGTTTCATGAAGTCTGCTTTTAATTTCTTCTTCCCGAAATCTTGTTTTTTCAAAAATCTCTTTATCCGGCATAAAATTGACTGTTGTACCTGTCTTTTTTGTTTTTCCTATGACCGGAAGAAGTCCTTCCTCCAGTTCAATGACCGGAACACCTCTTTCATATCGGTCATGGTGTATGCCGCCTTCTCTGCTGATCTTGACATCCATATATTCCGACAATGCATTTACAACAGAGGAACCTACACCATGAAGTCCTCCGCTTGTTTTATATACAGAATCGTCAAACTTTCCTC
This sequence comes from uncultured Drancourtella sp., assembly GCA_937880845.1. Lineage (GTDB taxonomy): Bacteria > Bacillota > Clostridia > Lachnospirales > Lachnospiraceae > Sellimonas. The sequence goes on along the minus strand of CALFLL010000072.1, from coordinate 16,789 downwards.
CTGCATGAAGTGTCGTATATACAATACGTGCCGCAGATACGCCTTTTTGATGCATCCCTACCGGTACTCCCCGTCCGTTATCCGATACCGTAGCAGAACCATCCTGCTCCAGTGTCACTTCAATCCGGGTACAATACCCTGCCAGATGTTCATCCACAGCATTATCCACAATTTCATATACAAGATGATCCAGTCCCTTTGCCCCGACACTTCCGATATACATCCCCGGTCTTTTTCGTACTGCCTCCAGTCCTTCTAAAACCGCAATACTATCCGCATCATATGTCGTATGTTTCGCCATCGTATACTTCCTTTCTGTTTTTGGCTTTCCCTGCCAAACATTTATACCACAAGAGTTTACCACAAACAGATATTCGATTCAAGAAAAATACTTTTTTCACTTTGTCAGGATACGGTTCAACGATTCTGCCAAAGGTTCCATTGCATTTTTCATTTCTTGTACCGTGTTTGTCTGTGCTCCTGCCTCTACAAGAAGCATTTTAGGTACAAGCTGCATATTATAACGATACCCTTTCAGATAAATATTTCTTGCAAATCCGGGATAATGTTCATCCGCATCCAATTTCATCTGGAGAGAAAATGCCAAGTTATCCTGTATGTACGGGTTATTGAAATACTGAATGTTCCCATTTGCCCTTGTTCTGCAAAGTCCATTAAAAAACATGATCTTTGCGGTCGGTTTTCCATTTACTTCCGTTACAAGGTGTGTATTTTCATTCACCCCATCTCTGTGTAAGTCAATCACGACTTCAATAGACGGATTTTCTTTTAAAATTTTTTCTGCTGCGGCTCCGGACAGCTCATATGCCTCACTTCTGTCTAGCTTTCCGTTTATAATATCATATACACCTCTGTCGTGAATGGTTGAAATATGATACTTGTCATTCAGAAGCTGTGTCAGATAATCTCCGACTCCTACAATGGTGGTAGACGGATCTCCCGCCACAGAATCCGCAAATGCTTCCTGAGAATGAGTATGATAAATCAATACTTTCGGCCCATTTCCCATTTTTGTGAATTTCATATTTTTAGACAGAAGCGTCTGGGCATTTAATTCTTTCGGACTTGTCATGGTTGTGCTGTCAATGGTGTAGTAATGACTCGTCAAATATTCATAGTCATTTAATTTCTCACGGTCTACCTTTGTCTGCACCTTTGTTTCCTGCGGTTTTTCTTCTGTTGTTTCCTGATTTTTTTTGATCAATTTTCCGTTTTCATCCACTTCATTTTCATCTTCGGCTTCTTTTTTTAATAACATTTCATATGTTTCCGTATCTTCAATCTCTGTTTTACTTACTTCTTTTTCCTGCACATAATTTCCAAGCGGCATCATCTGCATAGCTTGATCCGCTACCCATTCTTTTACGGTTCCTTTTGAATTCCTGCTATAATGTACAAGGGCAGGAAAAAACATCTCTTCTGCCTTTTCCTGCGCCGTCTGTCCGATTGTTTCCCTTATATTATCTGCAATAGTCCCTTTTTCTCTCAAAAGGGCCCCTCCTGCTACAGCACATAAAATACTCCCTACCACAATATTATAAAATCTCATTTTTCGATTCACAATCCTCACTCTACTTTCCGGCTTCTATTGCAATTATAGTTATCTCGTATCTCAACAATATATGACTTTCTTTCTGTTTTTATGTGCCTGTCCTTCTTCTTTATTGATTTTCTCCGGACAAAAGCATATTTAGCCCTTCCGAAATGGTATAACTGATTCTTTTCACCGTATCGTCAATATCTTTCGGTGTTACAAACATGCCGTTTAAATGCGGAGAAATCAATCCCCTGATCAATTCATATTTTTCTGCCGCATGATATCCTTGAAGAACAACCCCCACTCCTTTTAATGTTTCGGAATGTTCCATTTCCTTTACCAGAGTTTCCATGGCATCATTTACAATCGTAGCCGCATCTACCACCGTCGGAACCCCAATGGCAAGAACCGGAACCCCTACGCTTTCTTTTGTAATGGCATTTCTGTGATTTCCGACACCGGATCCGGGATTGATCCCTGTATCCGCAATCTGTATGGTTCGGTTCAATCTTCTGGAATTTCTTGCCGCCAATGCATCTACTGCGATCACAATATCCGGTTTTGTTTCTTCCACTACCGCTTTTATGATTTCTACCGTTTCCATTCCGGTCTGTGCCATAACTCCTGGTGCAAGTGCACTTACAAGTGTTACATTTTCTTTTCCCATGGCATATTTTCCATATTCTTTAACGATATGTCTTGTAATTTGCAAATTGTCCGTAACATATGGGCCAAGAGCATCGGGAGTAACCTCCCGGTTTCCAAGACCGATAATCAAAACGGAACGATCCTCTCTTCTTTTTTTATAGTATTTTCCTCTCATCAGGTTTTTCACACACCGGGCAATCTTTACCGAAATTTCTCTGTGATATTGTTCATCCGGCACCGCCATGTTCGGAGCTTCCATTGTAATATAAGTTCCCACCGGCTTTCCCATGATCCTAGCACCGTTTTCCGTCTGTATTTTTACCGTAGTTGTCTTTACTTCCCATTTGTCATCATACTCTTCTTCCAAAATCACTCCCTGTACTTCCACATGCTCTTCTTCAAACCGTTCCTTTTCCTCCAAAGCCAAGTCGGTTCTCACACTGTATTTTTCCACCATGATAAACCCTCTCTTTTTTCATTTAACCTTTAGTTTCTCAAAAAAAAACAGAAATATGTATTGACATAATATATTTCTTGCCCTACAATAAATGAGTATGCTTCGTTAGAACGTTCCGTGTCCGGCTCTAACGGAGACTTAGAAACGAAATTACCAAAGTTGGAGGTGTAGGTCATGGCTAACATTAAATCCGCAAAGAAAAGAATTTTAGTTGCTGAAACAAGAACTGCTAGAAATAAAGCGATCAAATCTAAAGTAAAAACTTGCGTGAAAAAAGTTGAAACAGCTGTTGCTAACAAAGATGCCGCTGCTGCTAAAGAAGCATTAAGCGTAGCTATCTCTGAAATCAACAAAGCTGGAAGCAAAGGAGTTTACCACAAAAATACATGTGGAAGAAAAATCTCCCGTCTTACAAAAGCTGTTAACTCTATCGCGTAATCGATATAGTATAAAAATTACAGGACAGTCACCGTCATGGCTGTCCTGTTTTTTATGTTTTATAAAAATGCAGGGACACTTATCTTCCCGTCCCTGCATTTTTTTGTGCTTCTATCCTCTCCGCAAGATCATTTAAATATACCCATCGCTCCATCTTTTCTTCCAGTTTTCCTTCTGCTTCTTCTTTTTCCCTGATCAGTTCAGATAGTTTCACCGAATTCGTGGCATTCGCCGCCATATCCCCATCAATCCGCTCAATGGTTTCTTCTAATTTCGCAATGTCTTCATCAATGGTTTCATATTCTCTTTGCTCATTGTATGTAAATTTTAATTTTGCCGGACGATTCTGTTTCCAGTCCTTATTGTTCTTTTTCTTCTTTAAGTTGTTTGAAGAAAATATATTTTCCCCTGACATTCTTCTTTTCTTGGCTTCCACATAATCCGTATATCCACCTTCGTACTGCTGCAGATGCCCGTTACCGTCAAATTCGAAAATGCGATCTGCTACATCATCAAGAAAATAACGGTCATGAGAAACAGCAATCACAATCCCTACGAAAGAATTCAGATAATCTTCCAATATGGTTACCGTCGGAATATCCAGATCATTGGAAGGTTCATCAAGAAGCAGCACATTGGCTCCCTGCATCAAAACACTAAGAAGATACAGTCTTCTTTTTTCTCCTCCCGACAGTTTTTCAATCGGCGTATATTGCATATCCGGCGTAAACAAAAATCTTTCCAACATCTGCGATGCGGTGATACGTCCTTCCTTTGTCTGAACATACTCTCCGATTTCTTTAATATAATCGATCACTCTTTGACCAGAATCCATATCCGGTACTTCCTGGGCAAAATAACCTATCTTGATCGTTTCTCCAATCTCAATTTCCCCCTCATCCGGCTTTATAAGTCCTGCAATCATCTTGATCAATGTCGATTTTCCGCATCCGTTTGGTCCTATAATCCCGATGCTATGGTTTTTTAATGCGATATAATCAAAATCTTCGATTAGTTTTTTCCCACCGTAACCTTTGGATACATGATGAAATTCAATTGTTTTTCGTCCCATCCTTGTTTCCACGGAATCCATTTCCACCATCTGCTCCTGAACCGGTACATTCCCGTTTTTCAGTGCTTCCAAACGTTCCAGCCTAGCTCTTTGCTTTGTACTTCTGGCTCTGCACCCTCTTTTTGCCCATTCCAGCTCCATTCGCAGAATACTTTGTCTCTTTCTCTCGGAAGCAATCTCCATTTCCTCTCTTTCTGCTTTTAATTCAAGAAATTTTGAATAGTTTGCTTCATATCCGTATATCTTTCCGTGGCTGATTTCCAAAATCCTGTTCGATACCCGATCAAGGAAATATCGGTCATGGGTTACCATAAGGACAACCCCTTTATATCCTTTCAGATAATCTTCCAACCACGCGATCATCTCGTCATCCAGATGGTTGGTAGGCTCATCTAAAAGCAATACATCAAAATCACCTGCAAGAACTTTTGCAAGTGCAACTTTCCTTTTCTGTCCTCCGGAAAGGTTTTCTATCATAGCATCGTACTCTGTAATACCAAGCTTTGTCAAATTACTCTGTACCATCCAGTCAATCTCACTTCCCTGTACCAGTGCATAAGATGCAATGGTTGCCTGCTTTGGAAAAACGGGTGTTTGAGGAAGATAAGCAATCTTCAGTCCGTTTTGTGTGATAACCTGCCCACTGTCTGCTTCTTCTTCCCCTGCCACGATTTTTAAAAGTGTAGATTTCCCTGTTCCGTTTATTCCAACAATCCCTATCTTATCTCCCTGTTGGATTCCGAAAGAAGCATCATCGAAGATTATTTTATCTCCGAATATCTTATTAATATGTTCTATATTGATTATATTCATTTCCATACCTCTGTTTTTGAAATTTGCTATGAGATATCATAAAGGATTTTCTTTTGAACGTCAATTGCAGAAGCAACATTTATAGCGTACAGTAAGAAAAAGCCTGTGTTTTTTGACACAGGCTTTTAAAATACACATTCCGTCAATATCCAAGTTTCGGCAAAACATTTTTCGGTTCATCATAGATCACCAGATCCGCCTTATCATCTAATAGTGTTTCGTACGGATTAATAATGATCAGGCGGCTTCCCCGAAAACATTTGATATACTGACAAAATACTTCCGAACTAAGAGATGTTCCAAGGAGCATCAGCACATCCGATTTTTCAATCTCTTCCAGAGTTTTGGAAAGCCTTTCGCTTTCTATCATTTCCCCGAAAAAAGATACTCCCGGACGGATCACGCTATGACAATCGGAGCAATACGGAACTCCCGGAGCATTCTTTATATAATTCATCGAAAATTCTTTTCCGCACCGCGGACATTTATTTTTATAAATACTTCCGTGGAGGTTAATGACATTTTTACATCCTCCCCGCTCACTCAAATCATATACATTGCTTGAAATGATACATTTCAGTTTCCCGGCTTTCTCCATTGCAGCCAGTGCTTTTACCGAATCACCCGATCTAGATGTATAAGAATCTCATTTTTATAGAAATCAAAAAATGCTTCTGTACGCGTATTAAAGTAAACATCCGTATAAAGATACTCCGGTGACCTGCCATACTTTTCCTCAATCTCATATGCTGTATTTTGTTCCTTCAAGGAATGCCCTCCACATTCTCTTAACATTCCGGAACCACATAGTGCCACTACATATTTTCCCCGGTCTATCACATGTTTTAATACCGAAAGCTTATCATTTTCCTTCATGAGAATCCGCTCCTTCCGCCACTATATTCTTACTCTGCAACGACCTGTTTATAATAAATTAATGTATTATATAATTATACTATACTGTCTATACAGTGACAAGATACTTCTGAATACAAAAAGAAGCATCGGCTTTTCACCGATACTTCCTAAGCCAGATACTCTTCCAGTCTGTGTATTTCCAGTTCTTCCGAATCATGGATAATCAGCTTGACCGGTCGAGACAAATCCATACTTAAAATCCCCAAAAATGATTTCCCGTCGATGGTCATATGATCCTGCACCAGATCAAAATCACCGTCTGCACGCCGCAGGATTCCGTTTAATGTTTTTGCCTTTTCAAGGGAATCAATCTTTACGTAAAACTCTCTCATTTGTATCTCTCCTGTCGTAATGATAATGTATCGTTTTATGTTCATAAAGACTTTTATATTATACCTGTTTCTTGGGATTTTAGAAAGTCTTTTTTTATGAAAATTATTTCACCCATACAGATTTTAATATTTTCACCGCTTGTTCTATTTCCTGTTCTTCTATATTCGCATATCCAAGCAAAACAGACGCTCCGCCATTTTTTGCTTCCCCAATATCGTAAGCTGACAAAGCATACACTTTTATTCCCTTTTCCAGTGCAGATTGAATCAATTCGTTTTCTGTTCTTCCATCCGTAAAAGTCAATAAAAGATGTACACCGGCATTTTCTCCTGAGATTTTGCATGACGGAAAGTGACTCCTAAGGCTGTTCAGCAGGATATCATGTCGGCTTTTATATAAAGCTCTCATTCTGTTTAGGTGTCTTTCGTAATATCCATCTTCAATAAAATGTTGAAGAATCATCTGATCCACCCTTGAAACCGTAGAATTCATAAACATACAGGTCTCTCTGTATCTTCTCAAAAGAGGGTTTGGCAAAACCATATAACTCATACGAATAGCCGGAGCAATGGATTTTGAAAAAGTCCCCATATAAATGACTTTTTCCGCAGCATCGTATCCTTTTAAAGCCGGTATCGGTTTGCCCTTATATCGAAACTCACTATCATAGTCATCTTCGATAATATAACGTCCCTCCTTTTCTTCTGCCCATGCCAGAAGTTCCATTCTTCTTTTAATAGGCATAACAATCCCAAGTGGGTACTGGTGGGACGGCATGACATAAGCAATATCAGCATCCAATTTCTTTAAAGTTTCCACTTCCATACCATATTTATCCATATTTACAGTGCATACCTGATAATCCAGTTTACGGAACAAACGATATGCCTGTTTGTAGGTCGGATTTTCAAAAGCCGCTTTATATCCTTCACCAAGAATTGTCCGGAGCAGCAGAAGCATATAATCATTCCCCGCACCTATAATAATCTGATCCGGTGTACAATTCACCCCTCTTGCCTGGTAAAGGTATCCGCAAATGACATACCGAAGTCCATATTCTCCCTGTGGATCTCCTGTCTGAAACAACGATGATTTATCTTCACTTAATACGTCTTTTGAAAGCTTTTTCCAAACCTGATACGGAAAATGTTTTAAATCCACACCGTTTGGAGAAAAATCATATCGGCAATCCACCTGTGGTTTATTTTCGGTCTTTTTTTCCACTTTTTTCGTACGGAACCGATATAACTGCTGTACATCCAGCACATAATATCCTCGATAGGGTACGGCCTCGATATAACCTTCAGACAAAAGCTGTTCATATGCAAGTTCTACCGTACTTCTGCTGACCTCAAGGTAAGAAGCCAGAGAACGAGTAGAAGGGAGCTTTTCCTTTGCGGAAATTCTCCCTGTCTGAATATCATTCTTAATATATTGATAAATCTGTTCATAAAGAGGAACCGAAGATTTCGGTTCCAAATTCATTGTCAATTCATTCATTTTATTTCGGTAATTTAAATGAGCTCTTTAACGATACGATTCTATTAAATACTAATGCATCCGGTCTGGAATCCTTCGCATCCACACAAAAATACCCCTGTCTTACAAACTGGAAGCTGTCATATGGTTTTGCATTCTCAAAATTTGGTTCCACAAAACATTTTTTAACTTGGAGAGAATTCGGATTCAAGTTAAGAGAACCGTCTTCCTTATTGTAAACTCCCTTTTCTTCATCAATCAGATTTTCATACAGACGGATTTCTGCTTCCACGGCATATGGTGCCGGTACCCAGTGGATGGTTCCTTTTACTTTACGTCCTGTAAATCCTGTTCCGCATTTTGTTTCCGGATCATAAGTACAATGCACAACTGTCACATTACCTTCTTCATCCTTCTCAAATCCTACACATTTTACAAAATATGCATTCATAAGACGGACTTCGTTTCCTGGAAACAGACGGAAATACTTCTTCGGAGGTTCTTCCATAAAATCATCACGTTCAATGTAAAGTTCACGGCAGAATGGTACTTTTCTTTTTCCAAGAGCTTCATTCTCCAGGTTGTTATCTGCATCCAGATATTCCACTTCTCCTTCCGGATAGTTATCGATCACGAGTTTGATCGGATCCAACACAGCCATCATTCTCGGTCGCTTCAGCTTCAAATCCTCACGGATACAGTATTCCAGCATCGCATAATCCACAGAACTCTGTGCCTTTGATACACCACACATATCCACAAACATCTTGATGGATTCCGGAGTAAATCCTCTTCTTCTAAGAGCAGCAATAGAAACAAGACGCGGATCATCCCATCCATCTACGATCTTTTCTTCTACCAGTTTCTTAATATAACGCTTTCCTGTCACAACATTGGTCAAATACAACTTTGCAAATTCAATCTGTCTCGGACCATGCTCAAACTCACATTCCCTTACAACCCATTCATACAGCGGACGATGATCTTCAAATTCCAGTGTGCAAATAGAATGGGTGATTTTTTCTACCGCATCCTCAATCGGATGTGCAAAATCATACATAGGATAAATACACCATTTATCACCTGTGTTGTGATGTGTCATACGAGCCACACGATAAAGAATCGGGTCTCTCATATTGATGTTTGGAGATGCCATATCAATCTTTGCACGAAGAACTTTTTCCCCATCTTTGTACATTCCGTTTTTCATGTTCTCAAACAGCTCCAGGTTTTCCTCCACCGTACGGTTACGATATGGACTGTCCTTTCCCGGCTCCGTCAAAGTCCCTCTATATTCTCTGATTTCTTCCGATGTCAGATCACAGACATATGCTTTTCCCTTTTTAATCAGCTTCACCGCACACTCATACATCACATCAAAATAGTCGGATGCAAAATAAAGATGATCCTTCCAATCAGCACCAAGCCACTTAATATCTTCCTTAATAGACTCCACAAATTCCATTCTCTCTTTGGTAGGGTTTGTATCATCAAAACGCATATGGAACTCTCCGTTATACTTCTGTGCAAGACCATAATTCAAAAGAATAGACTTTGCATGTCCGATGTGCAGATATCCATTCGGTTCCGGCGGGAAACGTGTACATACATGGTCATAAACACCTTCCCTTAAATCCTTCTCTATTTCCTGCTCAATAAAATTCTTAGATTCTGTCGTATTTTCCATAAAGCCCTCCTCTAGGTTTTATTCATAAATTTTATCATACCACAAAACACATATCACGACAAGCAAAAATAAAATCGGGGACGTGTACCTTTGCATCGGAACCTGTCCCCTTTGATTAAAATCAGAATATTCAGTTAATTTATTAGTCGTTTTCTTCCATCCATTCGTTGAGAAGTTTGCAGTATTTGTCGTTGTCTTCTACGAAGCACATATGACGGCAGCTGTCAAACATTTCCCATCTTGCGTTTGGAATGTTATCGTAAATTGTCTTTGCCACCATTGGTGTACAAAGGTCGTTTGATCCGTTGATGACCAGTGCCGGCTGTTTAATCAGATGAAGCTTATCTGTGTATTCCCAGTTTCCAAGGCTTCCTGTTGGGTTGTATTCATTTGGACCCCATCCGTAAAGGTATGCTTCGGATCCGGATTTTTTCGGACGGCGCAGGCATTCCGGTGAATCTTCCGTAACTTTTCCTGCACAGTGAAGAAGCATAAATCTTTCGTTTGCTGCCAGGTATTCCGGTGTATCAAAGTTACCTGTTTCTTCTGCTTTTGCGATGGCATCCTGATCTTCCTGGGACATAAACTTAATCATACGGTGCTGTTCATGAGCCCACTGACTTGCTGAAGACGGAGAACTGGAAAGAATTACGGATTTTACTCCTTCCGGCTGGTAATCGCAAAGATATTCGATTGCAAGCATACCGCCCCAAGACTGTCCGAGAAGATGAATTTCATCCAATCCAAGGTGTTTTCTTAATTCGATCAGCTCGTTATCCCATGTCTTGGAACACCATAATTCCGGATGTCCATCAAGATAAGAGTTTCCGCATCCGATCTGATCGTAAGAAATAATGGCACGTCCTTCTTCTGCAAGACGGTCAAGAACTTCAAAGTAGTTATGTGTAGATCCAGGTCCACCATGAAGAAGTACAAGTGGTTTCTTATTTCCTTTGCATTCTCCTACAATACGATAATATGTTTTGTGTCCAAGATATGGCATATAGCCTTCTGTGATTTTCATTCTAATGTCCTCCTTGCCGTTTGGCTTTATTTTTTCTTTGTCTTAAATGACACCTTTTTCATCCCATTTGATAAAATTATAACATAACATTCGGCAATCTGCAACACTAAACCATATTTTCTATCTTTTGTATGGATATATTGCAACTTTTATCATATTATCAGTGTGTGCACGGAATTTTTCGTATGCTTCTTTTATTTCGTTTAATGTGCATGTATGTGTAATAAGGGCACCGGCCTCTAATTGTTTGGTACGTATCAATTCCAGAATCTCTTTACAATGGCAGGCATCCACGCCTCCCGATTTCCAGATTAGATTTTTTCCATACATCTGCGGAAGAGGAAGTACCTGGTTTTCTTCATACATGGCTACCAGGGCAATGACTGCATTTGGTCTTGCAATTTTCCATGCCATTTCAAAGGTATCTTTGCCCCCTGCTGCTTCTATCACTGCATCGACTCCTCTTCCGTCTGTCAATCCTTTTATTCTTTCTTCTAACTCCTCCATTTTCCCCGGTAAATACACCTTGTCTGCCATATGATGTTCCTTGGCAAATACAAGTCTTTCTTTTAAAGGATCGATTGCAATAATATTCGCCGGTTTATATAATTTTGCACAAAGCATGGAGCAAAGTCCCGCAGGTCCGGCTCCGATTACTGCAACCGTATCTCCTTCTTTGATTTCTGCCATCTTTGCTGCCCAGTATCCCGTAGAAAGCAGATCTCCCGTAAACAATGCTTCTTCATCTGGCACTCCATCCGGGATTTTGGTAAGTCCCTGATCGGCAAAAGGAATCCTGGCATATTCTGCCTGTCCACCGTCTATACGACAACCAAGTGCCCATCCTCCTTCCGGATCCGTACAATTATTTACATATCCTCTCCTGCAAAAAAAACATTCCCCGCAAAAAGTTTCCACATTAACCGCAACCCGGTCGCCAATCACTACATTTTTTACATCTTTTCCGATTTCTTCCACAACTCCTACAAATTCATGGCCCAACGTCACTCCCGGAATGGCTCTTGGCACAGTTCCGTTTAAAATATGTAGATCGCTGGAACAGATTGTTGACAATGTCACTTTTATGACTGCATCTGTGGATTTTTTAAGTGTCGGGTACGGTTTTTCTTCCAAATTGATTTTCCCGTTCCCCTGATATACCAGTGCTTTCATGATTTTACCACTTTCCTTCTTAAATTTTAGCTGCTTCTATTATACCGCTTTCTTTTCTTCTGTCACAAGCATTCTCTAAAAAATTCAAAAACAGAAATGTAAGAAATTCTATTGACATTTTCAGTAATTTAAGATATAGTAGTTAAGGATTTTATATGCTGCCTTGGCTCAGTCGGTAGAGCGTCGCCTTGGTAAGGCGGAGGTCGGGGGTTCAAGTCCCCTAGGCAGCTTCACTCAGAACCCTTGGAAAATCAAGGGTTCTTTTCTTTTTTCCAAAAACACGTCTATTTCTTTTTTTCCTGTATATACTATTTTTATGAAAGGAGTGCTCATGAAAACAGTAAAATCTTATACCATTTTTGGTTTTTTCTTTGTATCTTTAGTCGGTTGTATCTGGCATTTTGTTTATGGATGGTCCGGAAACAATCCGGTTCTTGCTCCGTTTTTTCCCATAAATGAATCTACTTGGGAGCATATGAAGCTTCTGTTTTTTCCCATGCTTCTGTTTACCTTTGTTCCGCTGTCAAACCGTTCCTCCTTAAAACCGGTGTTCTTTCCTGCGTGGTGTTCCGGAATTCTGATCGGAACTTGTTCCATTCCCGTTTTGTTTTATACCTATACAGGTGTCTTGGGATTTCACACCCTTTTCCTTGATATAGCTTTATTTTTTCTTTCTGTTTTTCTGGCTTTTTTCAACTTTTACAGACTATTTGTTTCCGGAAAAAACTTAGGAAAATTTCCCGTTTTTTTCCTCCTTCTCCTCTTCTTTCTTTTTATTGTCTTTACCTATATTCCACCTTCTCTTCCTCTGTTTGAAAATCCGTCCAGCATTTAAATTTCATTCTCCAAATCAAAAAACCACTTCCCGGACAACAGATATGCTGTCTGAAAAGTGGTTTTTGTTTTTTATGATAATTCAAGCTTTCCTGTATAAAGCTGATAATAGGTTCCCTTCTGTTTAATCAAATCTTCATGATCTCCACGTTCGATGATCCTTCCGTGTTCCAGAACCATGATGGCATCACTGTTCCGGATAGTGGATAATCGATGTGCAATAACAAAAACGGTACGTCCTTTCATTAAATTATCCATTCCCTTTTGTACGATGCTTTCTGTACGTGTATCGATACTGGAGGTTGCTTCATCAAGAATGAGAACCGGCGGGTTGGCAACTGCCGCCCTCGCAATCGCAAGAAGCTGTCTTTGCCCTTGAGACAATTCCTCTCCATCTCCGCTCAACATGGTATCATATCCCTTTGGAAGCATATTGATAAACTGGTCTGCATGAGCAAGTCTTGCTGCTTCGTATACTTCTTCGTCTGTTGCATCCAATTTTCCGTAACGGATATTTTCCATAATGGTTCCCGTAAACAAATGAGTATCCTGAAGTACGATTCCGAGAGAACGTCTTAAATCCGCCTTTTTAATCTTGTTGATGTTAATGCCGTCATAACGGATCTTTCCGTCCTGTACATCATAAAAACGGTTGATCAAATTGGTGATGGTTGTTTTTCCTGCTCCGGTTGAACCGACAAATGCGATTTTCTGTCCCGGTTTTGCATATAAGCTAAGATCATGTAAAACCATCTTTTCGCTTGTATATCCAAACGTCATATCAAAGAAACGAACATCTCCTTTTAATTCCGTATACGTAACCGTTCCGTCTGCTTGATGAGGATGTTTCCATGCCCACATTCCTGTTCTTTCTTTACATTCAACAATATTACCCTCTGAATCTTTTTTGGCATTTACAAGTGTTACATAACCTTCGTCTGTTTCCGGCTCCTCATCCATCATGTTAAAGATTCGTTCTGCTCCGGCAAGTGCCATTACAATCGAGTTAAACTGCTGTGCCACTTGCATAAATGGCTGTGTAAAGCTTTTTGTAAACTGCAAATAAGAAGCCATAACTCCAAGAGTAATTCCTCCGATACCGTATATGGAAAGAAATCCTCCAAGTACCGCTGTCAATACAAACTGCATATTTCCGATATTTCCTATAATCGGTCCCATCATATTGGCAAATGTATTGGCACTTGCGGCACTTTTAAAAAGCTTTTCATTTAATTGATCAAATTCTTCTTTTGATACACCTTCATGGTTGAAAATCTTAATGACACGCTGTCCGTTCATTCTTTCTTCGATAAATCCTGTAACATCGGCAAGAGCAATCTGTTGTTGCAGGAAATACTTTCCACTGTTTCCTCCTATTTTCTTTGCGACAAAAATCAAGACAAAAATCATGATGACCGCAAGGATCGTAAGCAGCGGACTTAACACAAGCATAGAAATGAAAGTCACCACAATGGTAATGGATGACATCAAAATCTGCGGAATAGACTGACTGATCATTTGTCTAAGCGTATCTGTATCATTTGTGTAAAGACTCATTATAGAACCATTGGTATTTTGATCGAAATACCGAATCGGAAGCTTTTGCATATGTTCAAACATATCGTCCCTTACTTCCTTTAGTACACCCTGCCCAATGGTAACCATCAATCTTGTGTAAATAAAAGTGGCTAAAATTCCCATGAAAAAGATTGTACCAAGCACAGTCAAGGCTCCATATAATTCTGAAAAATCCGGTGTCTTTTGTCCGATCAATGGAATAATAAAATCGTCCAATAAAAATTTCAGCGACAATGAGACCGAAATGGAAGCAACAGAACTCATGATAATGCATAAAAATACTGCCAAAAATCTAAGTTTATATCTCCTTGTAACATAACCAAGAAGTCTTTTTCCGGTTTTTAGTGTATTTCTTGTAACTGCAATTTTTTTGTTTGGATTACTCATGTTCTGCTCCTCCTTTCACCTGTGATTCATATACTTCTCTGTATATTGTATTTGTTTTTAATAATTCCTCCGATGTTCCGATTCCGTTGATCTTACCATCATCCATGACAATGATCAAGTCCGCATCTTCAATAGAGGAAACTCTCTGGGCAATGATAATTTTTGTTGTATTTGGAATCTCTTCTCGGAATGCTTTTCTTATCATAGCATCCGTCTTTGTATCTACCGCACTTGTAGAGTCATCCAAAATAAGAATTTTCGGTTTTTTCAAAAGAGCACGTGCAATACAAAGTCTTTGCTTTTGTCCACCTGATACATTGTTTCCGCCCTGCACGATCATGGTATCGTATTTTTGAGGGAATTCCTGAATAAACCCATCTGCCTGTGCAAGCTTACATACTCGTTGTACTTCTTCATCGCTCGCATCTTCATCACCCCATCGGATGTTATCATAAATGGTTCCGGAAAACAGTACGTTTTTCTGAAGCACCATAGATACCTGATCCCTCAATGCTTCCAAATTATATTCCCTTACATCGATTCCGCCTACCTTTACAGAACCTTTCGTCACGTCATAAAGTCTTGGTATCAGCTGTACAAATGTGGATTTAGAACTTCCTGTTCCCCCGATAATTCCAATAGTCTGGCCGGACTTGATATGGATATTTACATTTTTAAGAGAAAGATTTCCCCCTTCTCCCGAATAACTGAAATCAACATTTTCAAAATCAATACTTCCATTCGGTACTTCCCGTAATGCATTTTCTTTATCCTGCATTTCCGGTACTTCATTCAATACTTCTGCAATACGGTCACTGGATGCTTCCGCAATCATGATCATAACAAAGACAAATGATACCATCATCAATGCCATTAAAATCTGAATCGCATAGACGATCACGCTTGTAAGTTCTCCGGTCTGCATGGTTCCAAAAACAATGTCTTCGCCACCGATCAGTACCATGCAAAGGACAACAGAATACATAAAAAACTGCATGGTAGGAGAGTTCCATGCCACGATTTTTTCAGCTTTTGTAAAAAGTTCATATACTTTTTGATATACCTTATGGAATTTTTCTATTTCATGGTCTTCTCTTACATACGCTTTTACAACTCGTGCCGCATTTACATTTTCCTATACTCCGTTATTAAGTACATCATATTCATCAAATACCTTTATAAAATGCGGATGTGCTTTTTTGGAAATAAAGATTAAAGTACCTCCAAGAAGCGGAATTACAATCAAAAACAGTAATGCGATTTTTACATTAATAGTAAGTGTCATAATCCAGGAAAGTACGATCATAATCGGAGCTCGTGCCAAAAGACGGATACTCATCATATAAGCCATCTGAACGTTTGTAATATCGGTTGTCATTCTTGTTACAAGACTGGATGTAGAAAAATGGTCGATATTTTTAAATGAAAATTCCTGAACTTTATAAAAAATATCATGTCTTAAATTTTGGGCATACCCCGCACCGGCTATGGCAGCATAATTTCCTGCTTTTGCTCCGAATACAAGAGCCAACATTGCCATGATCACAAGTATAAAGCCCATTTTGATAATATAAGGAAGATTTCCGTCCTGTATACCAATATCAATGATTTTTGCCATTTGAAGAGGAATCAATACTTCCATTAATACTTCCAAAATAACAAATACAGGTGCCAGAATGGATTCTCTTTTATATTCTCGAATTGATTGAAACAATTTTTTATTCATGTTACCCTCCTTAATTCTGAACGATTTACGAAATATTTTTCAATATTCTTCGAAGAACAGACAAACAGATCTCAATTTCTTTTTCAGGAATCCCGGATTTCATTTTCTTTTCGCTTTCACGAATATTGTTCAGAATCTGCATACGAAGCTTTTCTGCTTTCTCTGTCGGAAGAATCCGTTTGAGCCTGGCATCCTTTTCCACGCTTTCCCGAACAATGAATCCGTTTTTTTCCATTAGCTGTAAGATCCCGCTTGCCGTTGACCTGCGAATCTGAAATTCTTCTTCAATGTCCTTTTGATATAATTCCTGTTTTGTAGACTCAAATACAATGTACGTTAAAATATGTTTTTGCATCGGAGTCAATCTTGTTATCTCTTCATGAGAAGTTCCTTGTCTTTTTAATTGGTGTGATATCATATGGATAATCCGTCCGATATGATGATCCCGTTCTTCTTTTAATTCCTGCTCCATTTTTCTCTCCTTTTAGTTCGCTTCCTAACAATACGGATTATAAGACCTTTTACTTGACTTGTCAACATGATTTTATCAAATGATTTTCGTTCACTTATTGCTCCATTTTCTCTTTCCACTTATAATAAACTTACGAAAGACTAACTATTAAAAGTCAAGACTAAAATGAATGTTTTATGAATGAAGTGCAGA
>CALFLL010000071.1 GCA_937880845.1 uncultured Drancourtella sp. | reverse complement strand
TCCAAATCGGCACGGGCAAACCGGTTCTCGGATATTTTCCCGATGCTGCCATCCTTCATGTTGGAGCCGAACAAAGTTCCCAGCACAGCGCCGATCTGCGACTTGCCCTCGCCGCCGCTGCCTTTAATCACCATCATCCGTTGTCCCTTATTGCTGGGTATCAGGCAGTAGCCGATATATTCCTGCAAGGTGGGAATGTCCTCCGGGCAGAGCAGACCATCCAGAAATTGTAGCCAGAGGACAGGCTTCGGAGCGTTTGGGGTGTAGGCCACGGGGAAGCGGTTGCGGACGATTTCAGGCTTCCCCGCCGAAAACTTTCCGTCCAGAAAAAGAGTCCCGTTGGAAAGATGAATCCGATCCGGCTCCAGGGGAAAATCCTCCACCAGTGCCGCCAGCTTCATTAGCTCCACAATGTTGCTGATTTTGCGGGGAATATTGCTGACGGCACAGCACTTCAATTCCTCAAAGATTTCTCCCCGCAGGGGCAGTTCATCGGTCACACGGCCTTCGGGTGTGAAAAAAGCCCCGTTTGTGAAGATGATCTTGTGTGTCTGCAAGAACTCATCACAAAACAGGGCTTCATTGATGCTTTTTCCATCAAACCAGACGGGCATCCCGTCAGGCTGCTTGTTTTTCTTCATGGGTGACTTCCTCCTTTTCCAATCTCTTTAACCGTTCCTCCAAACCGGTGATCAGGCCATCCTTGTTCAGCATTTCTACGATTTTTACCCGCTGTTCCAGCTCGGCGGCAATGAGCAAATCCGCCAGATATTCCACATAGTCCAGCATCTGGCAGGCTTCCACAAACCGGTCATCCAGAACATCTTCCGGTGTCTTGGGTGCGTGCCGCACCTTCCAGCTTTCCAGAAGATGCAGATAATCGCACAATACCCGTAGGCAGCGCACCTCCTCCTGACGGTATGTTCTCAGCAGGGGGCGTTCCGGTTTGGGTAGAGCGATTGCTGCCGGTGGTTTGTCCGGGTCAATCCCGAAGTCATAAGCCAGCTTCTGCGCTGCCTCGTAACTGCTCAGGTCAAATAATCTCGCCACAAGGTCAATCACATCACCGGTTACTCCGCAGCCGAAGCAGTAAAAATACCGTTCGTTCAGCTTCATGCTGGGGTGCCGGTCATCGTGAAAGGGACAGCAAGTCATACCGTTTCGATTGACTTGCAGCCCATAGTGTTCAGCGGCTTGTCTTACGGTAACTGCTGCCTTTACAGTCGTAAAAATATCCATCTCATGTTCCTCCTTCATCTTTGTACAGGTTTTTCCTGTCACCTCAATGTACGGAGAAAAAGGGCATGGCTCAAAAAATCCGTCAGTCTCGCAAGAAAATAAAATACCGCCTCCAAAACTTGCAGAATTGCAAGATAGAAGGCGGCTGGATTCGCAAAATATGGATTGAGATTATTCCTGTTATGGAATATAATAAAAAGAAGAATTGTAAACAATGAGGGCTGGTTATGAAATATCTTTCTACGTTTGAAATTGCAGAAAAATGGGGAATTTCTCCCCGACGGGTCGGCATCCTCTGCAACCAAGGCCGGATTCCCGGCGCACAAAGAGCAGGAAGCCGCTGGATCATCCCGGAGAATGCAGAAAAACCAACCGATGCCCGCATCAAAAGCGGGAAATACAGAAAAGAAACGAGGTGATCTGCCTATGGAACAGGAATATCTCCCTGGTGATACTCCACAGCAGAGATTACAAGATTTGATGAAGGAGTATAAAATCACGCAGGCAGAGCTTGCTTCTAAAATTGGCGTTGCAGAAAGCTCCATCAGCCGCTTTCTGAATGGGACAAAGAATAAACTGACTATCGAGCAGATCATCAGTATTGCCCGAATTTTTAATGTATCCTCGGATTTTCTGCTTTGTCTGACCAATGTGCCGGATAAGAAAAATTATGACATCTCTGAGCTTGGCCTTTCTGCCGAAGCAGCACGCAATCTCTATACGGGGCGAGTGAATCCGGAAGTGGTGAGCCGCCTGCTGGAAAACCGCCGCTTTGCCCAGCTGACCAGCATGATTGCCCTGCATTTTGACGAAACGATGGCTTCCGGATTTGCCGCACAGAACCAAATCCTGCAATCGTTAAGTTCAATGTTGTTAATGACTGGCAAAGAACAGCCAGACGTTCGGAAAGCATCGCAACAAGCGGCACAGGCAGTCTCTCTTAACAAGGTTCCGGTTTTTCAAGCCGATCTGACCAACATTCAAAATCAATTCATGGCGGTTCTTCGAGAGATCAAAAAGGAAATGACTTCCGGGGAGGGGATTTCCCAGAACATGACAAAAGAGCTTACTGAGCAGATGTTCTCAGAACTGACCAAAGGGCAGGATCTTCATCATCCATCGGTTTCCCCGGAGCAGCTTGCCGCCATGGTCGTGCAGCCCATATCCCAGATGGGACTGGCAGAAGATGAATCACTGGTGGAATTACAGCAGGCGCTGCTTCACATGATGGAAAGTATGCAGCCAAAACAAAGTGATGAAAACGATGACCAATGAGCAGCTTTGCACTTTGGCACAGCAAGGGGATACACAGGCGCAGGAGCAGCTGGTGCAGAACAATCTGGGATATATTCGAAAAACTGCAAATGAATTGTACATCAGTGTTGGCCTTGGGAACAGTGAGCTGGATATCGACCACGGTGACCTGATTCAGGAGGGGAGTATCGGATTGCTTCGGGCAATCGCCCTGTATGATCCCGGCAAAAAAATAAAGTTCCTGACCTATGCGGGGCCTGCCATCCGTAACGCCATGATGGATTTAATCTCGGCTGCTTTTGCGACCTTTGAACAGCGGATGCAGTCTGACAAAGATGGTATCCCCATGGAGAGAATCTACTTGGATGATTTGCTTCCCGGCGAAGATTATATGCAGCGTTCCGACCTGGTTGCTGACCCCTATGCGTCAAATCCGGAAAAGATTATGGAGAAAGCGGAAAACCGGAAAGAACTCTATGAAGGACTGCGGCGCATATCAGAACGGGAGCGGGTTTATCTGCTGTACCGTTTTGGCTTTGAGGATGACATGGAGCATCCTCTTGTAGGAACAGCTCTGCATTTCCATCTTAGTGAGAGCCGTGCAAGGTCAACTGAAGCATTGGCGCTGGACAATCTCTGGCTGGAGCTGCCGTGGTGGTATTAGTGCGTTGTCGCTGCGGCTAGACGAGGGATGATATACCTTTGCTTCCTTTTCCTGACAGACAGATTTTCCTTTTGGGGCAAATCCCGATTTCGTCCGTGGCCGCACAAAATCCGCCTGTCCTACTGCCGCCGAAAAGTGACTGTCACCCGCTATCTGCCCGCGCAGCAGATGGCGAAGCCAGCCCCTTTCCAGCGTCAGCCGGAAGCAAAGGTATAACACACTAGACTTTCCTACGGAAAATCGTGTGCCAACAGGGATGCTGCTCGCCCCTATTGGAAACCCAGAGCCAAGGGGATATTCCCCTTTGGATACCCTATTATTTTTGGCAGCAATGGTATCCACCCTCTCAAAGCTGGGTGGTTTCCACGCTGTCAAAAATGTAAAATCTGAAAAACACTTTCACCATGGGGTGGTGGTTCTCAGATTTTACCGCATGGGATATTGCCTTGTTTTTGCAAATTCCCATGTGTCCGCTATGGCAAAAGCAGAAGAAAGAACGATTTTCGTATGATTTTATATGGAGTATAAGCAGGAGGCTAACATGGAGAAAACCAATATAACAGAAATTATCACGAAATACTTCAAGGCGGTGTGTGACGCATATAGCCTCGGAAATGTCGAATCATCTTATAATGCCCCAATAATGGCTTTATTTACGGATATTGGCTGTGCAGCCCGTGATTTGTCTGGTGAACGCAAAGGACAATCTGGAGAAAATATTGATATCAAGCTTTGGCATACCGAAGAAGAAGTTACAGAAACCGAACCTTTTGCCGGCGTTGAAGTTAAAAAGGTTGGTGGCATTGATAAAAGGGCGCTCTCTCAGATCAAGATTGAAGCTGATAGATATGGCAACGCTATTTTGACTGACAATATTGAATGGCGGTTTTGGCGTGCAGGTGATACAGAGATGTATACCGGTCTGCGAATTATGGAATTGGTTGATGGAAAGCTAGTTCTGAGAGAAGACAATATCGAATTGTTTTTTAGCCTTTTAGAAGATTTTTTGCTCCGTGACCCCGCACAAATAAAATCATCTACTAAGCTGGCTGAGTATATGGCAATGCACGCCCGTACAATACGCAGCATTATTTCTGGTATTCTTAAAGATGATGGTAATGGGCAACCGCTCTTGACTGATAATCAAAAGAAACTGCCTATGTTCATGGAGCTATACGGGTTATATCGCAGGATTAAATCTGACCTTCGTCCCTTAATGAACACTCGTGAGTTCGCAGATATGTATGCCCAGACTATCGTTTATGGGTTATTTATTGCCAGGTATAATGACACAACGCCGGATTCATTTGATAGGTATGAGGCCATCAAATATTTACAAGAAGAATCTGAACTTCTCAAGCAGTTCTTTTTACATATTACAGGAACCGGAAGAAAACATCCCACCCTTGAAGGTGTTATTGATAAGCTATGCTCTTTGTATCGCATTTGTAATATTTCTAATTTGCTGGAAAGAGACGAGAAGAAAGATACGATCATCCACTTTTACGAGGAATTTTTGACTTTTTATGACCCGGCATTAAGAAAATCTCTTGGCGTTTTTTACACACCAGTTCAAGCTGTGCAATACCTGATTTCCTTTGTAGATAAAATTTTGGTCGAAGATTTTGCTATTGAAGGTGGGTTGTCTAATAACGAACAGATCACAACGAAAGTTCCGTGTGCGCCATACAAGATAACGAAAAACAAGTGGTCAGACGAGATGACGATTTCCGTACCCCGTGTAGCCATTCTAGATCCAGCCTGCGGTACTGGCTCTTTTGGTGCGGAAATTATCAAATACATTAAAAACACATATTTTTCTGGTGCTCGGTCAGTATTTTACGAAAACTATATTCAGCAAGAGAATGGCTTGCTTTCCCGCTTAATTGGGTTTGAGATTATGATGACGAGCTATGTTGTTGCACACTTGAAGATTCGCCGTACCATTGATGAAACACTTGGTCATTTGCCGACAACTCAGCTTCCCACAAACATTTTTTTGACCAACACTCTGACACCGCCCATGTCCGATTTGGAACGTGGAGAACAATTGACCTTGTTTGATTTTTCGGCTGCCATAACAGAGGAAGCCTATAATGCTGATACATGGAAAACACGCCGCCCAATTAAGGTGATTATTGGCAATCCCCCATATTTGGCAGCATCTACAAACCCATACGACATTTCAGCATACAAGACCGAAACGGATGGAGTAACCGACTTCGGTGAAAAGAAACACTGGCTGAATGATGACTACGTAAAATTCTTCCGTTTTTCCGAACAGATCATTGATAAGAATAAAGAAGGTGTACTCGCCTTTGTATCTAATAATGGATATCTAGATAATCCGACCTTTAGAGGTATGCGTGGTAGCCTTCTGCGAACCTTTGATAAAATTTATATTGTGAATCTTCACGGTAGTGCCAACAAAAAGGAAACTGCTCCAGATGGAAGCAAGGATGAAAACATCTTTGACATTATGCAGGGGGTTTCTTTGTTTATTGGTGTCAAGAAAACTAAAAAAACCGATTGGGCAAAGGTGTACTACACGGATATTTGGGGAACTCGAGAAGCAAAATTTGAAGCCTTGGCCAAGGGCAACCTGGTTTTCTCTCAGTTGAAACTAGATCAAAAGATGGCATATTTTATTCCGTTTGGGGATCAAGATAAGGCAATCTATGAGAAAGGAATAGGCATTACGGAATTATTCCCAACAAATGTAACCGGTATTATTACGGGAAATGATAAAGTAGCTATTGCACCATCTAGGAATGAATTGGTACAGCGAATGGATGTTGTTCGTAACGCCACAGATGAAAAGCCAATTATTGAAATGTGGGGAAAATTTACAGCAGGTCAAACCGCTAAAAAAATTCAATCGGATGTTATTAGCGCAGAAGGGAAAATAACTCCCATTGCATTCCGCCCATTTGATAATCGCTGGACATACTATTCTGGAAATTCTTGTTCGTGGGTATTTAGACCACGTGAAAAGAGTACAATGGGGCATTTACTGGCAGAACCAAATAGCCCGATTGGAGCGAATATCGGTTTGGTCTTTTGCAAAACTTCCAGAAGTTTCTTTTCCCCATTTGTATCACAAAATATTATTGCCCATCGGCTGTTCTCAGCTATGTGCGAGATTACCTATATTGCCCCACTTTATCTCCGCTCTGAATCTGGACTGACTGGCGAAAGCTGGACTGCCAATTTGAACGACGAAACATTCAATAAATTAACGCAATATCTGTCTGAAAAGCCGGAGCCAATAGAGATATTTGATTATGTGTATGGTGTCTTACATGACCCTGTATATTGTGAGAAGTATGAACAGTATCTTTGCAGGGATTTTCCTCGTGTCCCAATCATCAACACACCGGAGAAAGAACGAGACGAAGGGGAATTTTATGTTAGCGAAGAACTATATCGAGAGTATGTTTCTGCGGGTGAGCGATTGAGAAAGCTGCATCTAATGCAAATTAAAGCCCCAGCAGAACTCGCTCTTGAGCCCAATACCCCTGATGATATGGAAGTCGGAGCCATCAAATATAAAAATGGAGTGCTCCAGTTAAATGCCAATAAACGTATCACCGGCATTTCTCAAGAAGTATGGAAATATCAAATTGGTGGGCATCAAGTGTTGGACAAGTGGTTCAAGGAACATAAGGGTGAAGCACTTACGATTGATTCCTTTACTCACATCGAAAATATTGTGGGTGCTCTCGATGAGACGATTCGCATAAGAGAACATCTGAAAAGTCTGCACAAATAAGTATTAAAAAAGAGGAAATCATGGATAAAATAATTAAAATTCCAGTAGATGCTGGAAAGGTTACAATTTCAGAAGATACAAAATCCATACTCAGAAACTTGTTTTCTGGATGTAGAGTGAATTTCTTGTTTGGCGCCGGATTCTCTGCAAATCTGTTAGGAACTTTGAGCAATAATGAGGTGATTTTTGAAGCGCTGCAAAAATACCAAGCGAAAAATGAGGATGAAAGGAAAAAAGTTACGATATTATCCGCTTTTTTGTATTGGTCGTTTTTCGTTAGATGTATTGAACCGATTTCTAAGATATCGACATATGATTCCTCATTTGATCCATATAAAAATTTCGGAGATATCGTATACCGAATTTTTTCTGAAAGAGGCAATCCGGCGTTAGATAGGCAGTTTAGCATTTTTACAACCAATTATGATCCAATAATCGAGCTGATTTTTGACCATTCAAATTGCATATGCAATGATGGTTTTGAGGGGAGAATCGAGCCTCGTTTTTCCACTGATAATTATTCGAAAACATATTACAGACAAGCCATATTCTCCAATAGGAAAGCAGAAATTCCTTCGGTGAATCTTTTGAAATTACACGGATCTGTTACTTGGGGCCAAGACATTTTCTGGGGCGGTATTATATATCGGCAGTATCGCGATAAAATAGGGTACTTTACAAATACTTATTCAACGTGGTTCGATACTACTATGGTGTCAACTATTGATGCACATTTCACAGCGAATCGGCCAGATGAAGCTAATAAGCAAATTCAATCTTTATTTGCAAGCAGTATTTTCGACACATTGCTTGCTAAAGAAGATGACTACGGCAAATTCATTCAAGCGTACAAAATGGCTTTTCTAATTGTGAATCCAACCAAGGAAAAATTTAGTGACACGCTGTTGAACAAGAATTACTATGAGCTTTTACGTATTTTCTCTAATGAATTAGAGAAGGAGAACTCACTTCTGGTGGTCAATGGTTTTTCTTTTAGGGATGAGCATATCCTAGATTTAGTAAAACGCTCCATGGTTAACCCATCGTTGAAAATACTCATTTTTGTATATCAGGCCACCGCAATTGAGGATTTCCAAAAGCTATTCGGTGAAGTGAAAAATAATAACATTACTTATATTGCACTTGATGGAGAAAACCTGTCTTTGAACTATTTCAATCAGATTTTGTCGCATATCCATTCCTAAAAGAAAGAGGTGAATTGGTATGAACGATTTTTATAAAATCGGACAAGTGATTGAAGTACGCGGTCAAAAACTTCGTATACGTGTTTTTGAAAACAAAAACAGCAATATTTTGGTATATCAAGGACACGTTATTAAAAATGTGTCTGTCGGTAGTTTTGTAAAGATTCCAAAAGGATTCAGCAATATCATTGGCCGTACATTTGCATATTCTAGTGGCTGGTTATAGATTAACCAGTCCAATTCGGATCGTTGATACATATT
Organism: uncultured Drancourtella sp.; assembly: GCA_937880845.1. Taxonomy (GTDB): domain Bacteria; phylum Bacillota; class Clostridia; order Lachnospirales; family Lachnospiraceae; genus Sellimonas. The sequence goes on along the minus strand of CALFLL010000071.1, from coordinate 20,630 downwards.
GTCTGCTACCTCATTTTCAACAGCAACCGTATCAATCGAAATCATGCTACCATCAGCAAATTTCAGTTCAACGCAGGCTGTATCCAAATTGAACTCACAAGAGATCGCACGCTCCATGTTGTTCACCTCAAATCATCCCAAAGAACTTCAGTGCCTCTGTAATTGCCGCTTCCTTTTCTGGCGGACATTTCGGCTGTTTGGCATTTTCAGACTTTGGCTTATTATAGTTCTCCCGCTCAATAATGCCATATTTCTGCTTAACCTGGGCAATGTAGAGGGAAGAAACCTTCAACCCGGTCTGCTGCAATACACGTTCTTTGATCTGCCCGTATGTGGCGTCATTCTGGAACCCGGACATATCCATATCCTCCAGTGAGAACTCCACCCGAACCTTCTTCGAGTCGATTTCTCCCTTGGAAAGCAAGACAACCGTCTCCACATGCACCGTCATCGGGAACATATCTGCCGGTCTTACTTTCTTTAATTCATATCCTTCCCCGCAGAGATATTTTAAATCACGTGCAAGGGTTGCGGAGTCACAGCTTACATAAACGATACGATTCGGTTTCATACGGACCATGGTTTTTAAAAGTGTTTCATCGCACCCTTTTCTTGGCGGATCTACCACGATCACGTCGGCATGTGCCTGCTGCCCCTGATGTTGCTTTGCATAATTTTCATAATATTTCGGAAGCACTTCTTCTGCTTTTCCCACATAAAATTCTGCATTTTTGATTCCGTTTATTTTGGCATTTTTCTTTGCGTCTTCGATTGCCTGCGGGACAATTTCCACACCGTACACCTGTTTTGCATTTTTTGCAAGGAAAAGAGAGATGGTCCCGATTCCACAATACAGATCCCATACCGTTTCTTTTCCCGTCAGTCCTGCATAGTCACATGCAAGTCCGTAAAGTACTTCTGTCTGAACAGGGTTGACCTGATAAAAGGATAATGGTGAAATTCGGTATTTTACATTTCCGATATAATCGGTAATATAATCCTTTCCCCAAAGAAGACGAATTTCTTTTCCCATAATCACATTCGTATTTTCCCGGTTGATATTGATGGTAATACTCATCATTCCGGGAATCTCTGTCAGGCTTTCCACCAGTTTATCCTGATAAGGGATATCTGTTCCATTGATGATGAGGCAGACCATAATTTCACCTGTTTTAAATCCATAGCGAATGAGTACATGACGAATCAACCCCATACTCGTTGTTTCGTCATAAGCCGAAATACCATATACTTTCATAAAGTCCAGAATTTTATCCAGAATCACGGAATTGATTTCTTTTCCAAGGGCACACTTTGTATTTGGAATGATTTGATGCGTACGTCCCGCAAAAAATCCGGCCACCGGATTTCCTTCCTTATCCATTCCGATGGGGTACTGTGCCTTATTTCGATAGTGAAACGGTTCTTTCATCCCGCAGATGGGTTCCATAACCTGATCCAACCGTTCTCCGGAAAATCCTCCGATTCGTTCCAGATTGTTTCGCACTTTTCTCTCTTTAAAACGAAGCTGTTCTTTATAATCCAATTCCTGTATCTGGCATCCCCCACACTGTCGTGCTACCGCGCAGACTGCTTCTTTTCTTTTTTCTGACGGTGTGATGATCTTCATCAGTCTTGCATAACCATAATTTTTTTTCATCTTCATGACCTTTGCTTCCACCACATCTCCGACGACCGCATCTTTTACAAATAGCGTAAATCCCTCTGCCTTTCCGATTCCTTCACCGTCAATTCCTATATCCTCTATTCTCAGTGTTACCATATCATTTTTTTTCATCAGCGTTCCCCTTTCCCGATATACTCAAAACAGGGGATACCGTATGATAAAGCGATATCCCCTTCCTTACACCAATAATATGTTTTCTTCTATAAAAGACTTGATCTTCGCAGGTTTGATTCAAACAAACGATTATATCCAAGCCACTCTGACGTATGTTTGTCTTTGAAAATCTCTTTTAATGTCTGCATCTTCGCATCCGTCATATCTGCCATATTCAATGCAAGTGCTTCTGCAAGAGCCGGTTTTTTCGGAGAACCGTATTCCAGTTCGCCGTGATGGGCTATGATACAATGTTTTACTTCGCTTGCAAGTTTTTGCGGAAAATCCGGTATGGTACGCAATGCTTCGTCAAACATTTCCACACCAATGACGATATGTCCCAAAAGCTGTCCGTCATCCGTATAATCGTTCTCCGGGAATGCGGATAATTCTTTTGTCTTTCCGATATCGTGATACAAAGCTGCCGTATATAATAAGTCTGCATTTAAAATATCATATGCGCTTAAATAATATTGACACATTTTTAAAATGCTCAATGTATGCTCCAAAAGCCCTCCACAGAAACCATGGTGTACACTTTTGGCAGCAGAATGTGCCTTAAATCTGCCGATAAACTGTTCATCATTTACAAAGTAGTATTCCACAGCCTGTTTCAGATACGGATTTTTTATCTTCTTTACAAATTCCAACAGTTCTCCATACATGGTATCCACATTCTTTTCACTCGTCGGCATATAATCAGCCAGAACATATTCATCCGTCTGTGCTTTTCTGATCTGCTTAATATTGATCTGAAGATTATTGTTGTAACTTGTCACTTCTCCTACGATTTCAATAAAATCTTTCTCTTCATAATCAGCAATCCCGTTGGAATTCGGGTCCCAGACTTTTCCGTCTACCGTTCCTGTCTTATCCTGAAGGATCAGGTTATCATATGGTTTTCCGTTTCTTGTTTCTGCACTTCTTTTCCCTTTGCATAAATAAATACCACGAATGGTTTCTCCTTCATGAAGTTCCTGAATATATCTCATATTATCCTCATTTCTAAAATATAAATTATTCTGCCAAAGAAAGCGTTACCTCAAACTGAATATCCACATATCCGTCTGCACCCCTTCTTTTACCCTTTACTATGACTGTTTTCCCCGGATTATAATTTAAAAGTTCCTCCTTAAATCCATCCATTGTGTAAATTCTGGTTTCTCCGATCTGTGTCAGGATATCTCCGCTTTGAATTCCTGCTTTCATTGCCGGTGAATCCGGCATGGCCGAATCCACATAAATACCTTTGGGCATATCCTGTTTATCTGCGACCTCATCTGACACTTCCGTTCCGTTGATCCCCATATAGGAAACTCCGATTCCGTTGGACAACCGTTCGATTTCTTCTTTGATCTCAGATATTGCAAATGCACAGAGAATATTTTCCTCCTTTTTTTCGGGACAGATAAAACCGACTGCTTCTCCTTTAAGATTCAAAAGTACTCCGCTACTGTGTTCATTTCCCGGAATATCGGTATAAAGCATCCTGTACTGTCCGTCACAGAGATTTTTCTGAACGTCATCTGCACTGATCACGCCGAATCCTACGCTTTCGGTACCTCCGAAAGGTGCTCCCGCCGCAATAACCGGCTCACCTTCCGATACCACATTAGAATTTCCCAGTGTCATCACCTTTAACTGAGAAACCGTATTGGAAGAAAGTTCTGATTTATTTACTGCATATACGGCAATTCCAAGTGCTTTATCCTGTTTTTTCACAGATGCCGCAGCTTCTTCCCCGTTGTAAAATAGTGCCGTAACAGGCTGACTGTTTTCAAATCCGGTGTGATCCGCCATAATCAGGATTTCTGTTCCGTTGTCCGCCACGATCACGCCGGCTGACTTTGCCTGCATTATGTTTACGTCATCCTGTTCTTTCGAAATATTTTCCAGCATCACGATACTTTTTTGGGCAGAATCTGCCACTTTGTTTAGTTCACCGATCATCTGCTGATAATTCTTCAATGTCATGACCTGGGAAGCCTGTACCTCTCCCTGCTGCTTTTCTGTATTCTCTTCTTTCGGATTTTGATCCTCTTGAATCGTCACACCTGCTTTTTCACTGCCAACGTGTTCTTCAATCCATGGTTTAGACATAACAAATCCAACACACGTCGTAAATCCAAAAATGAAACCAAGACCTGCCACTTTTAAAACTTTCCATGCAACCAACTTTTTATTGATCGGCGGCTTTTTTATAGTTTCTTTCAAAAAAGAGTATGATTCATTCTCTTCTTTGCCGTCTTCATCGTGAAATTGTGCAGCCATTGTACCTTCTCCTTTATAATCCCTTGTTCTAGTATACCGTATCACACCTCAATGTTCAATATTTAACCTTTTTTTCTCCTTTATTTTAGCAGACAAATGGAGTAAAATGATATGGAATAAAACGCTAAAGACAGGGGATTTTTATGAATACAAAATCATTGCATAAATTAGAGTATGACAAAATTATAGAATTACTATCTGAACACGCATCCTCTCCGGGAGGAAAGGAACGCTGTCTGCATCTGCTTCCAAAGTCAAATCTTTTTGAAATCGAACGGATGCAAGAAGAAACGGCTGCTGCTTTTACGCGGCTTGTAAAAAAAGGCTCACTTTCTTTCAGCGGATGTTATCCGGTGGAAGCTTCTTTAAAACGGCTTCATATCGGAGCTTCTCTTGGATGTTCGGAGCTCTTATCCATCTGCAAGCTTCTTGAAACAACCGGCCGTGTAAAAGCATTTGGAAGACATGACACAGCCGATGATCTTCCGGACTGTCTGGACGATTTTTTCAATCGTCTGGAACCGGTCACACCTGTTTCTTCCGAAATCCGACGCTGTATTCCCGAAGAAGATACGATTGCAGACGAAGCAAGCAGCACCTTGCTGAAAATCCGACGCAGTATCCAATCTTCCGGCGAAAAGATTCATTCCACGTTAAATAGTATGGTAAACGGTTCCTTTCGTACCTATCTTCAGGACGCCATCATTACCATGAGAGGAGATCGCTACTGCCTTCCCGTAAAAGCAGAATACAGAAGCCAGGTAAAAGGAATGATCCACGATCAGTCTTCTACCGGTTCTACCTTATTTATCGAACCGATGGCGGTCGTAAAATTAAACAACGATCTGATGGAACTCCGTGCCAAAGAACAGGAAGAAATCCAAGTGATCCTTGCCCGCCTGAGTGCCAATACTGCCGACTATGTCAACGAGATCCGTGCCGACTATGAAATCCTTACAGAATTGGATTTTATCTTTGCCAGAGGAAGTTTTGCCCTTTCTCAAAATGCATCCAGACCTCTGTTTAACGAAGAAGGGCGTATCCATATCCGCGAAGGACGCCACCCTCTTCTTGATAAAACAAAGGTTGTTCCTATCACCATTCGGTTGGGAGATGACTTCGATCTTCTTATTGTGACAGGGCCAAACACAGGCGGAAAAACCGTATCTTTAAAAACGACCGGACTTTTTACTTTGATGGGGCAGTCAGGTCTTCACATTCCGGCGTTGGACCGTTCGGAACTTTCCGTATTTACGGATGTCTATGCCGATATCGGAGATGAACAGAGTATTGAGCAGAGTCTGAGCACCTTCTCCTCACACATGACAAATATCGTTTCTTTCCTCAAAAAGGTAGATGAACGTTCTCTTGTACTGTTTGATGAACTTGGTGCCGGAACCGATCCGACAGAAGGAGCCGCTCTTGCCATCGCAATTTTATCCAACCTCCATAAAAGAGGAATCCGCACCATGGCAACAACCCATTACAGTGAACTAAAAGTCTTCGCTCTTACAACAGAAGGTGTGGAAAATGCCTGTTGCGAATTTGATGTGGAAACACTTCGCCCGACCTACCATCTTTTAATCGGAATTCCGGGAAAAAGTAATGCCTTTGCCATTTCCAAAAAGCTTGGCCTATCCGATGAAATCATCGAAGATGCAAAATCACATTTAAGCGAACAGGATGAATCCTTTGAAGAACTTTTAAGTAATCTGGAACACAGCCGTCGGACCATCCAAAAGGAGCAGGAAGAAATCCGTGCCTATAAGGAAGAACTTTCCGCTTTACGGGAGAAAACCAAACAAAAACAAGAAAAACTCAATGAACAGCGTGACCGCATTCTTCGGGAGGCAAACGAAAAAGCGAATCGTATCCTTCAGGAAGCAAAAGATGTTGCCGATGAAACCATGAAAAATTTCCGTAAGTTCGGTAAGGAAAATATTTCCGTGGCCGAAATGGAAAAAGAACGAGAACGGCTGCGTAAAAAAATGAACAAAACAACCGCCGGCATGACTCTTGAAAAAGCTAAACCGAAAAAGCAGTATAAACCATCCGATTTTCGGCTCGGTACAGCGGTCAAAGTACTCAGCATGAACCTGACCGGTACCGTACATTCTCTCCCGGATTCCAAAGGTGTTGTAGAAGTCCAGATGGGTATCCTTCGCTCCAAAGTTCCGATCACGGATCTGGATATCATTGAAGAAGCAGCTTCTTATACTGCTAAACAGACCCGTCGTACTACATCCGGGAAAATGAAAATGGGAAAATCTTTAAGTGTCAGTCCTGAAATTAATCTTATCGGAAAGACAACAGACGAGGCTGTCGCTTTACTCGATAAATACTTGGATGATGCATATCTTGCTCATATCAGTCCCGTACGTGTTGTACACGGCAAGGGAACAGGTGCTCTGAGAAGTGCCGTTCATACGTATTTAAAACGTCAGAAGCATGTAAAATCATTCCGGCTTGGTGCCTTTGGAGAAGGGGATGCCGGAGTCACGATTGTAGAGTTTAAATAAGGGAGGAAGTTATGTCTGCAAAACAGAAAATTTTGATTGTTGACGATGATGAAAATATCGCAGAATTGATTTCTTTATATCTTACAAAAGAATGTTTTGATACTTATATGGTATACGATGGCATGGAAGCTCTTCAAGCATTTGATTCTTATCAGCCCAACCTGATTCTTCTGGATCTTATGCTCCCGGGTATTGACGGTTATCAGGTATGTCGGGAAATCCGTTCCCGATCCAATACACCTATCATTATGTTGTCGGCAAAAGGAGAAGTATTTGACAAAGTGTTGGGGTTGGAACTTGGAGCAGATGACTATATGATCAAACCGTTTGATTCCAAAGAACTCGTTGCACGAGTAAAGGCGGTACTGCGCCGCTATCAGCCTTCCGGCCAGGAGTCATCCGGTTTTTCCAAAGGAAAGTGTGTAGAATATCCGGGTATCAGCATCAATCTGACCAATTACTCAGTCCTCGTAGACGGGGTACATGTGGATATGCCTCCAAAGGAGTTGGAACTTCTGTATTTCCTTGCTTCCTCACCGAATCAGGTATTTACAAGAGAGCAGCTTCTTGATCAGATATGGGGATATGAATATGCCGGGGATACCCGTACTGTTGATGTGCACATCAAACGTCTGAGAGAAAAACTCAAGGATCATGACTCTTGGAGTCTTAGTACCGTCTGGGGCATCGGATATAAATTTGAGGTAAAATAAACATGCACAGTACGTTAAACTTAAAATTTATCATCCTTTATATTATCTTCGGATTTTTAAGTCTTTTTACGACCGCTACCCTCGGTGCCGAACTTATTGAAAATACGATTGAGAAATACGATGCTTCCCGCCTGTTCCGGGAAGCATCCGTCCTTGCACCGGAACATCTGTCGGATTTTTACGCTCAAGAACTTTCTGCTTCTTCCACGAAAGTTCTTCTGGAAAGTTTAAATACCTGTCTGGAAGCCGATCTTTGGCTTACCGATATTGAGGGGAATGTATTAATGTCCGTTTCTCCTTCCGGATATGGGACCGTGCCTTCTCGGATTAAAAATTTTAATCCGGCAGAATGCAAAAATGAGCAATATCTAAAAGGCATCTATCACGGATATTACAGTGAAGAAGTTATCACCATAATCGCCCCTGTAACAGAAGGTTTTTCCACAAAAGGATACCTTCTTGTTCACAAACCGGTTTCTTTCTTCCATGAAGAAAAAAGCCTCATCATGAAAGCTGTCCTTATCACCCTTACCGTAATCTATTTGCTTTCTTTTATGATCTTTCTCGGTGTTCACTTTTTCATATACCGTCCTCTGCGAAAGATTACCGAAGCTGCAAAGCAATATGCTTCCGGCAATCTGGATTATGAGATTCCTGTAAATTCGCAAGACGAAATCGGCTACCTTTCAGCCTCTTTAAATTATATGTCTTCACATTTGAAGGATATGGAAGATTACCAGAAAAAATTTGTTGCAAATGTTTCTCATGATTTTCGTTCTCCTTTAACCTCTATCAAAGGGTACGTGGAGGCAATCGCAGACGGAACCATTCCTCCCGAAATGCAAGGAAAATATCTTGGTATCATCCTTTTTGAAACAGAACGTCTGACAGATCTGACAAGAGATCTTCTTACATTGAATGAATTTGATACAAAAGATCTTCTGTTAAACAAGGAAGATTTCAACCTTCATGACATGATCAAACATGTGGCGGAATCCTTTGAAGGTATCTGCACCAACAAAAAAATATCCATCGAACTTGTTTTTGCCGCTAAAGTGCTTAATGTCTATGCAGACCGTCGTAAGATCCAACAAGTTCTTTACAATCTTCTGGACAATGCGGTAAAATTCAGTAATCCGGATTCTACTGTCACTATTGAAACAACCGAACGAAACGAAAAAGTATTTGTATCCGTCCGCGATGAAGGGATCGGAATCCCGAAAGAAAACCTGAACAAAATCTGGGAACGTTTCTACAAAAGTGATTTGTCCAGGGGAAAAGATAAAAAGGGAACCGGTCTTGGTCTGGCCATTGTCAAAGAAGTCATTCAGGCGCATAATGAAAACATCAATGTCATCAGTACAGAAGGGGTCGGAACAGAATTTATTTTCTCACTTTCCAAATCCTGACACTTTACACAAAAAAACCCTGAGCAGAATGAATGATACTTATCTGCTCAAGGTTTTTTTAATACAGCATATTTTTGATTGCATCTTCCTTCATATTTTCTTTTGTCACCCAGGCATATCCTGTGTCTACCTTTGCTTCATTTCCCATATCCAATGCAGAACGTGCGGCGGCAACTACTGTTGCATATCCCATTCCATACGGGTTTTGTACAATCAATCCTTGAAGTTTTCCCTCCTTCAATGCTTTTTCCTGGGTTTCTCCGCCGTCAAACCCAATAATCTGCATTTCTGTTCTTCCTGTCGCTTCGCAGGCTTCCATTACTTTCTCCGTGGCAGACTGACTTGCCGCAATACAGCCTTTTGCATTTGGATATTTTTTTAAAATTTCTTCCATAGCCTTCGCATCTGTAATGTCTTCTGCCGTGATGGTTTCCCCTTCTTTTTTCCCTTCATTGGTTTTCTGAACGATTTCTTTTTTTTCAGCATCAAGTTCATTTACATAGTAAATACCATCCACTTTTATCTGAGGATATTGTTTCTGAAACTGCTGCACCATTCCCTGTTCTCTTTCATTAGAAGACGCTGCCTTTTTATCTTCTATGAATAACAACACTTCTCCCTGTTCGCCAAGAAGACCTGCCATTTTATCTGCCGCTGTCTGTCCTGCTTCCACATTGCTGGTAGAAACAACAGACATTGCCCCCTGATAATCACTTTTGGAATCAAACTCCACAATCGGAATATTATTCTCCGCAGCAAGGTCAAATTGCACGGCACAAGCCTCTTTATCAATCACCGCAATTCCTACCGCTGCCGGATATCTGTCCAGTTCTTCGTCCAAAATGTTCACCTGCTCGTCTACATCGCTTCCGTCTCCCGGTGCATTATAGGTCACTTTAATCTGATCTTTTCCTTTATATCCAAGTGCATCATTTAATGCATCGACTGCATCCTCTGCTCCTTTTTTCACCTCATCCCAATATTCTGTTCCCGATGCCTTACCGATAATGGAAATATAACTTCCCTTTTCCAGTTTCAATCCATCAACAGAACTATATGCCTGTGGCTGGACCATATTCAATCTCGTCTGATATTCACTTTCTTTTTTTCCCTGACCGAGTACTACGTTGTCTTTATCGGATGTTTTCTTGTTGGTGCACGCTGTCAAAGTCAATGCGGCACACATTATGCATATTACCATTTTGATCCTTCTTTTCATCGTCACTTCTCCTGTCACTTCAAAACTTTTCTATCCAACACTATACACCAATTTTCCAAAAAAAGCATAAACTTTTTCTTAATTTTTATGTGAAATATTTGTGTTGTACAAAATTAAAATCACGAATTCTCTTGTATATTCAATTTTTTTGTATTAAAATAAAAGACACCATATAACATGGAATGCATTATATAAAGGAGGATACATACTATGGCACACGTAATTAGTGATGAATGTGTAAGCTGTGGAGCTTGCGAAGCAGAATGCCCAGTTGGCGCTATTTCTCAGGGAGCTGATCATTATGAAATCGATCCGGCTGCTTGTGTAGATTGTGGTGCTTGTGCAGCACAGTGCCCTACAGGAGCTATTTCCGCTGAATAATACAAAATGTAATTGTACAAAAACACCGCTTCCTTTTACGGTAAGCGGTGTTTTTTGTCTGAACAGGTCGAGAAGTTTTTCTAGATTTCCCTCTGTAATATGTTATGATAGAAGTGCAGCAGGCATGTATAACAAAAATCAGCAGGGGGTATGTATATGGGCGAGGTTCAATATATGATTTCAGAGGCTGCCAAACGCACAGGTGTTGACAAGGAACTTCTTTTATATTGGGAAAAAGAACTTGCATTGCCATGCGTACATACTGAAAACGGACATCGTTATTATACCAACGAAGACATACGGCTTTTTAGCTGTATCAAAGAACTTTTAGAACAAGGTATCCGGATTTCCGACTTAAAGGGGGTGATTCCGGATATTCTGCATACAAAAGCGGTTTTACATCAGGAAAAGGACGATTCTGCCGAAGCACTTCTTGCATCTGTATTTCGAAAGGTGCTTTTGGAAAATAATCCGATCCTGGAAAAACAAATCTCTGACACCATAACCCGACAGGTTTGCCAGAACATGGATTTCCTTCTTCAGGCAAAAGAGCGTCAGGAAGAAGAACGTTATCGGAAATTAGATCATTTAATCCGCCAGCAACAGATTTCCCGAAAGGAAACCGCACGGCATACACCGGTACATTTTTTCCAAAAACTTCTTGGCGAAGCCTGATTACTTTATTTGTTATGGATCAAAAAAGACGCGGAAATCAAACCGCGTCTTTTCTAATTTTTATCTTTTCTTAAAAAATTTGCAAATTTTGTATAGTTCGGAAGCCATGTCAGGTCTACCGTCCCAATCGGACCGTTTCTTTGTTTTGCAATAATAATCTCGGCAATGTTCGGCCGATCCGTATCCTTGTTGTAGTAATCATCTCTGTAAATAAACATAACAACATCCGCATCCTGCTCAATGGCACCGGATTCACGTAAATCCGAAAGCATCGGTCTGTGATCAGGTCTTTGTTCTACTGCACGGCTAAGCTGTGAAAGTGCGATCACCGGAACATTTAATTCTCGTGCCAGTGCTTTTAAAGAACGGGAAATCTCAGAAATCTCCTGCTGTCTTGATTCACTTCGTCCTCCCACACTTCCGCTCATCAACTGCAGGTAGTCAATGATGATCAGTTCCAGATTGTGTTCCAGCTTATACTTTCTGCATTTGGAACGCATCTCTGAAATAGAAATTCCCGGTGTATCATCAATGATCAGATTGGAGCGTCCAATAATCCCGGCTCCTTCAATCAGCTTTTCCCAATCCGCGTCCTTTAAATTTCCGGTTCTGAGAAGCTGAGAATCTACCTGTGATTCCAATGCAAACAAACGGTTTACAAGCTGTTCTTTTGACATTTCCAAGCTGAACACCGCTACCGTCTTTTCTTCTTTAAATGCCACATGTTGGGCGATATTCAGAACAAATGCCGTTTTTCCCATAGATGGCCTTGCTGCCACCAGAATAAGATCTGACGGCTGAAGTCCCGACATTTTATAATCAAGATCAATAAAACCGGTCGGTATTCCTGTAACGGTACCTTTTGTCTTAGATGCCCTTTCAATCTTATCCAAGGCATTTAATACAACCTGCTTGATCGGTACATAATCACCGGTATTTCTTTTTTGGATCAGTTCAAATACGTCCTTTTCTGTCTTTTCCAGAATCCCTTCCAGAGGTTCCTTGGATGCATAACAGGTATTTGCAATTCCTTCCGTCAGTTTGATCAGTTTTCTCAGCATCGACTTTTCTGCCACGATATCCGCATAATACTTCACATTCGCAGAAGTAGGGACCACTGTTACGAGGTCCCTTACAAATTCCAGGCTTTTTATTTCTTCCGGCACATCTTTTTCCTTCAGTCTTTCCTGAAGCGTGATCAAATCGACCGGTTTACCTTCGTTATATAATTCGACGATTGCACTAAAGACTACTCCGTATGTGCTCTGGTAGAAATCCTCTCCGCTGACAATCTCTGCTGCTGTCATGATTGCATCTTTATCCATCAGCATCGCACCCACAACAGACTGTTCTGCTTCCAAACTATGAGGCAGAACTCTCTTAATCAGTGCTTCTTCCATGACTGATTCCTCCTGTCTTCATATGGATCAACGCCTACTCCTCCTGTACGGAAACTTTCAGTTCTGCCGTTACTTTTGTATGAAGCTTCACCGGAACAATATGCATTCCAAGACTTTTAATGGACTCTTTCATCTGAATCTTCTTTTTGTCGATATCATATCCAAGCTGTTCTTTTACTGCTGCCGCGATTTCTTTAGAAGAAACAGAACCAAACGTCTTTCCCCCTTCTCCTGTTTTAATGTGCATCACGATTTTTTTCTCTTCAATCTCAACTTTTAGTTTCTGTGCTGCTTCTAACTGCTCCCTGGCAATCTTATCTGCGTTTGCTTTCTGAAGCTTTAGATCATTCAGATTTTTACCGGTAGCTTCCACACCAATCTTTTTTCTTAAAATAACGTTTCTTGCATATCCGTCGCTTACTTCGACGATTTCGCCCTTTTTCCCAACGGATTTTAAATCTTCCAGTAATATTACTTTCATACCTTAATGTCTCCTCCTTCGATCATGTCGTCAATTACCTGCTTCAATGTTTCGATGTCACCTTCTACATCTTCATTTTCAAATTGTGCTCCGGCAGTATTGATATGCCCGCCGCCACCGATCCGTTCCATAATAATCTGAACATTCATCTCATCAATGGACCTTGCACTGACATATACTTTTCCGTGATATGCCGTTAATACAAACGCACCCTTTACGCCACTGATATTTAAAAGCTCGTTTGCTGCCTGTGCCCCGATGATCGTCGGACTCTCTATATCTTTTTCCGTACCTTTTGCAATAATAAAGCTGTCTCGGTAAATTTCTGCATTTGCTATGATGTCAGCTTTTGCCCTGTATGATTCAAGATCATCCCTGAAAATTTTGTGTACATAAGTGATATCCGCTCCGCTTCTTCTTAAAAACGCTGCTGCTTCAAATGTCCTGACACCTGTACGGCTCATAAAATTATTGGTATCAATCATGATACCTGCATAAATACTGTTGGCTTCAATTGTTTCAAGACGGATGTCATCCGCAATATATTGAAGCACTTCCGCTACCATTTCACAAGTAGATGACGCATATGGCTCAATGTATGACAACAACGCATTTTCAATCGCATTACTTGCCTGTCTGTGATGATCCAACACTGCTATCGTCTTTGTTTCATAAAGCAGTTCCGGACATTCCGTAAGCATCGGTCTATTTGCATCAACGACCACAACCATGGTATTTTCATCCACCATCTTGATAGCTTCTTGAGAATTGATAAACATATCATCCGGGAAATTGCTGTTTTCCCTGAATTCATTATAAAGCGGTCTTAAAGAAACCGTAATTTCATTGATGACAATGTGCACCTTCTTTTCCATCTTTCGTGCAATCTTATAGATACCTATAGAAGCTCCGAAAGAATCCGGGTCGCCAAGTTTATGTCCCATAATCAATACCTGATCTTTTCCCATCATAAACTCTCGCATTGCTTCTGCTTTTACTCTGGCTTTAACTCGTGTATTTTTGGATGTCTGTTCTCTCTTTCCGCCAAAATACTGGATTCCGCTTACATCTTTGATAACTGCCTGATCCCCTCCTCTTGCCAGGGCAAGGTCGATGGCAACACGGGCATAGTTATAACTCTGTCCGTACTTATCCCCGCTAAATCCAAGTCCTATACTCAAAGTAGCAGGAATTTTGTTTCCGACACTGATCTCTTTTACCTCATCCAAAATAGAAAAATGGTCTTCGGTCATTTTCTGGAAAGAACTGTTTTTGACAACGATAAAATACCTGTCTTTTTCCAGTTTCTTTGCGATTCCCTCCATTTTTGATATATATTGGTTGATCTTCCTTTCAATCAATGCGATCAGAAGAGACTGTCTGACTTCTTCCACACTTTCAATCACCTCATCATAGTTGTCAATATAGATGAGTCCTGCCACCATCTTCTCTCTTCCGATTTCTGCCAAAGCCTGATTTAATTCTGTAACGTCTTTCATGTAAAGAGTAACAAAATATTCCTTCTCCTGCGGAATCTGAACAATCTCTTCCTTCTTGCTGAATCCTTCCAGTGATACCTTCATAAGCTCAACAATGTAATCTCGTCCCGCATAGCAAACTTGCATTTCTGTCTGTTCATTTTCTTCTTTTGGGAAAACACTTCTGTTTAATTCCGGAATATATTTACTAAGATAAGTGTCCGGCCGAAGTCCTGTACCTATCACCTCCGTAAACTGACTGTTTACCCAGATGATCTTCCCGTCATCGAGAAGAATCGCATACGGAATTGATAATTGTTTTAGCAAAATATCCTGTACTCCTCCGTATTGAGAAGCAAACTCTACTAAATCCGCCATCAACAAGGACTTATTATAAAAATACAGAATAAATGCAATAACCGCATATACAATTACAAATGCACTCATAAGGAAGCCGGCACTTCGATTTATCATATAGATCCATACATTCATAATGACCAAAAGAACTGTCATAAACGCCGGCCACTGCATATACAGCTTTAACTGACCTTTAAAATGAATATTATCTTTCTTCTCCATCTTTATATCCTCAAAATCAATAAAGTTACAATTTGTATTATACCACTTTTCCGTTCGTTTTTAAAGAAATTTATGCCTTTTGACTTTAGTGCAGGAATTCGTTATAGTATCATATATTTTTCAAAATCATCTCAATAAAACGTGCTGCACTTTCTTCATGATTTTTTGTATTTTTGAGAACACAGACATAAATCGGCTCATATGGCACACCAATCGTTTCATCTAAATATGCATTTTTTTCCAGGACAACCGCATCTTTTTGTACTTTTCCGCTTTCCAGTGCTTCTTTCGACAACAATTTTTCCAGATTTACAAACCCGTCTTGTGCTTTATATTCCCGATATACGTTTTCCGGACATATCAAAACGTCCACGGATTCGGCTCCGATAAATGTGGTAAGTGCCACCTTGCTTGTGTATTCTTCTCCCGTTCCGGTAATGGTCGTATTAAATTTAACAGATTCATTCTTTTTATCAACACCGACTGCTTTCTTTACATCCTTTTCAAAGTCGGTTCCTTCTACTGTTTTTCCATTCATTATCACAACATTTAAAAGAACTTCTTCCTTCATACCGTGATACATCTGTACTCCCACATAAATACCGACAATGATCACAAGCAAAACGAGAAGATATATTTTATAATACATCCATAAATATTCTATTTTTTCTTTAAAGCTCATCTGACGAAGCTTTTCCAGTTCAAACTGACGCTTCTTTTTTCCGTCCAGTTTCTGCTCGTATTTTCGATCTAACATGCTTTCTTCCTCCTTTGCCATATTCTTATATTATGATAAATACCTGAGATTATGGCAAGTGAATTTTTCGTGTATTTTCTCTGTAATGCCTTTCCTTTATTGATTTTTTTGTCTTTTTTTTGTATACTGTGTCATAACGTCCTGTAATAATACAGGCTTTCTCAGGAGGTTTTTATATGCGTGGTTTATTTAATCTTGACAATCCTTTTCTTCAGTTTTTATCACGAGTATGCGATCTTATCATTTTAAATCTGCTTTTTATTCTGACTTGTATACCGATCATCACCATTGGTGCCTCTTTAAGTGCTCTTTATACAATCGCCTTGAAAATGGTCCGCAATGAAGAGTCCTATATTGCGAAGGGCTATTTTAAGGCATTTGCATCTAACTTCAAACAAAGCACCGTTTTATGGCTTATTTCTATTGTACTGTTCCTGTTTTTCCGATATGACTATATCATTGCATCTTCACAGAATACAGGAATGTTCAGAATCATTCAGGTCATGCTTTTAATGGTAATCCTCGTATTTGCGGCCGCATTCTTATATGTATTCCCGGTTGCTTCTCATTTTGTATGTACGCTAAAACAGGTCATTAAAAATTCTTTCCTGATGAGCATCGGACATCTTCCGTATACTTTAATCCTGTTTGCCATTTATGGACTCATTTGGTTTGTAATGACATATTCTGTGAAAACATTAGGACTTGTGATCGGCATCAGCATGATTTGCGGTTTTTCCGTTACGGCTTATGTCACTTGTATTATATTCAGTAAGATATTCAAAAAATACGAACCGGAAAAAGAACCGGAACCTCTTTATCCGGAATAAACGTCAAAGAAAAAGTGCAGATCCCCAAACACGGATATCTGCACTTTTTCTTTATTTCTATATGATATTTCCTCCGCCGGTATTCATCGGTACTCCCATTCCGAATCCCAAAATCTTTGAAACCATTCCCCACAATTCTCCCAACACGTAACTGTTGGCTCTGGAAAGAGGTACGCTTAAAATTCCGCTGACAAGAAGAATCACTAAAATCCATGAGCTATACGGTCTGATTTTAAAGAAAAATCTTTCCACTCCCGGAATAACCTGTTCCAGTACATTAGAACCGTCCAAAGGTGGGAGAGGGATCAGATTAAATACTCCCAAACCTGTATTCATAACCGTGGAATAATAGCATAATAAAAATGCAATATTCATAAATTCTGAATTTGTATTTCCAAATTTCATGATTAACCCTGCAAGAAAAAGGGAAATAAAAGCAATCAGGAAATTCATAAACGGTCCTGCCAAAGATACGAGAATAATCCCCTGTTTTCTGTTCTTGTAGTATGCGGTATTAATACGCACCGGCTTTGCCCATCCCATATGGAAAAATAAAAGGCACAAGGTTCCGATAGGATCCAGATGCCGGAATGGATTCAGGCTTAGCCTGCCTTCCCTTCTCGGTGTCGGATCTCCCAACTTGTCAGACATCCAGCCATGTGCAAACTCATGAGCCGTAATAGCCAGAAGAAGCACGGGGATCATATATATAATATACTTTAACTGCTCCAGATAATAGCTTAAATACATAGAATCAATCCATTCCTCCTGTTTGATATATATTCTATGATTCTAACACAATCCGGCAGAATTTCAAGTTACCATATTGTAAAAATTTTCAGAATAAGTTTCCATGTCCTTGGGAATTCCCTGAGAATCAGTTTTTTCACTTCTGTTTTATCCATATCAGTAAAGTTTTTGCTTTCCAAAATGATTTCTTTTACACCATTCACTTCATTTCCGATGGCAATATGCCCCTGTGCGTAATTTCCTAATGCGATTTTATATCCTATTGCCACATTCCCAAGAGCATACACACCCACTGCCAAATTCCCAAAAGCAACGATTCCTGCAGCCAGGTTTCCTCCGGCAATCATCCCCGCCGCAAACACTCCAAGTGCTAAAATCCCAAGACTTGCAAACCCGACAGAACATACTCCTAATGCCGCTATCCCAACAGCCAGTATGCCTTTTGCCGTCAGTCCTATCGAAATCACACCTTTTGCCCTCACTCCTATGGCAATGATTCCTTCTGCCTTCCCTCCTGTCAGACGAAAGTGATTTCCGCTTCTTTCTGTCCGGAAGTTGATATGGTACAAAGGCTTTCCAAAGACAGTATGTTTGCTTTTTCGCTCAAAATGTCCTTTTGATATTTCCCGGACATATACAACCTTTTCTTTTTGCGTTTCTTCCCCTTTCAACAGATAATCTGTTGTCACCTGAAAGAATTCACTCATAAGAACAATTTTATCCACATCCGGCTTGGAAATTCCTATTTCCCTTAGTTAAAAATATTACCCTATTTTATTACTCTATTTTTCCGATAAAGCGATAGTATATCTCGATTTCCTGTATTCGTTCGCCGTTCTCGTTTATCTCTGGTGCATGAATAAGGATTTTTTCAATCATGGTATTCAATAGTGTTGCCGTCAGCTCTTTCGGCACTGCATTTTCCTTGATGAGTTCAACCCACTTCTCCGCACCTATCATTTCCTGTTCTGTTTTCCGTATTTCTTCTCTTAGGCTTGCTATCTGTTCTTCCAGTTCTATCTGCTCCTGTTGGTACTTGCTGGAAAGCATGACAAAGTTTCGTTCCGTTATCTTTTCGCTGGCTCTGTCCTCATACATTTTCAAGAACAGCCTGTCCACTTCCTTTTGACGGCTTTCTGCCCGTTTCAATGCAGATACCGTCTTTTTCTTTGCGTTTATCCGTTCCGCATTTCCAGCTTTCTGTATCTTCTTTAAGACTTTTTCTTCGTCCTGTTGAACGGCTTTCGCCCAGTATTGCAGTCTTTCCAGCACTGCTTCATAAAGAACGTCATAACGTATGTAGTGCATGGAGCAGTAGCCTTTCCCAAACTGTCCGTAGAAACTGCACGCAAAATAGCTGTACGGTTTGCTGTTGGCGTTGTTCGTTCCATACCGCATAGACCAGCCACAATCTGCACACTTGACAAGCCCTGCAAATATCTGTGTTGTCTGATTTTTCCTCTGTCTGCGTCTGGATTTTATCTGCTCCTGCACATGATAGAACATTTCCTTGTCAATAATCGGCTCATGTGTATTCTCCACTCGAAACCATTCACTTTCTGGCTTTCGGACTTTCTTCTTGCTCTTGAAAGAAACGGTTGATTGTCTGTTATGCACGCTGTTTCCGATATATACCTCATTTTTTAATATTGTCTTGACCTGTGCTATCGTCCATTCATAACGCTTGCTTTCTGGCTTTCCCTCAAAGATATGTGCAAATGTACCGTATCTTGTGAAATTCAGCCATGCAGGAGTAGGGACTTTCTCCTTTATCAGCTGTTTTGTAATTCTGCCAGCACCGTTCCCTTGACTGGCTAGGGAAAAAATCTTCTCTACAATCCATTTTGTTTCTTCATCAACCAGCAGTTTCCCTTTGATGTCTGGGTGTTTTTTATATCCCAGCGGAGCATAAGCACCATAATACGCACCCTCTGTAAATTTTGTCTTAAAGGCAGACTTCACTTTTCGGCTTGTATCTCTTGCCACCCATTCATTGATGATGTTCTTAAACGGTGCAATCTCGCTTTCGCCTTTCTCGCTGTCCACGCCATCATCAATCGCTATATAGCGTACATTGTGGCTGGGAAAATACAACTCTGTGTACTGTCCTGTCAGAATGTAGTTTCTTCCCAGACGGGAAAGGTCTTTCGTTACCACGCAGTTGATTTTCCCAGCTTCAATATCCGCAATCATACGTTGAAAGTCTGGTCTGTCAAAGTTTGTTCCCGACCACCCGTCGTCAATATATTCATCAATGACATTCAAGTGATGTTCCCTTGCGTACTGGCGTAGCATACTTCTCTGTGTCGTGATACTGGAGCTTTCGCCCTGTAATTCATCATCACGGCTTAGCCTAAGATAAAGTGCAGTATTGTAAATCTGTTGTTTCATTGTTAGTTATCCTCCTTTATAACTAACCCGTGTTTACAATACCTGCTTGCAAGTAAAGTATAACACGGGTCTTTTTTCTCATTCAATCTATTTCTCACAACTGCACCAATTTTATGCGATTGTCTGTTTTGCCTTTTCCAGCATGACATCAGTCAAGAGTTCTTCCATTGTTTTTCCCTGCTGTGAAAAATGCTCCTTTACGATAATACGTGTCTTTCCACGGACAGCGGAACGTTCAGCAGGAACGGTACTTTTCTTTTTTATCTTTTCTAATGTCTTATCAATACTTCATTCCTCCTCTCTGTTTTGGATTTTCTAAGCAGTCAGACGGCTTGTGTCAAAGCCCACAGGAGTTCCACCTCTGCATGGTCTATGCAACCCCACCCATTGCGTGCGACGTATCTGACGTTCAAGCTGTGGCTGTGAGGGTGTATCATTATCTGGCAGGACAGGTCATGGCTGGAATAAGAGGACAAATCTTTTCCATGAACACGGGTATCATTCGCTCGCTTTGCAGGGGAAAGGTCGTGGCGTACCCATTTCAACGGCTCGCTGTCTGTCAAACGTATCAGACTGCTTTATTCACTTGTCAAAGAACAACGAAAGAAGAATGTTATCTTTTCTGTACCAATACCTGATTGCAGAGTGCTAACCAGTTTTCAGAAGTTTTATCTTTCTTTCACACCATATAAGGACATCAACACAGCATTTAATGACTAAATGCAAAAGTTTTTTCCCTATATTCCTTACTGTACGGGAAAGGGCGGTTTATTAACCTAAATCAGAAAAAAGTTTCATTATTTCTTCTTTCATTCCAATACTCGACGTGAACAACGCATTTGAATACAAATTCAAAAAAATTTATCATCACTTCACAATGTTCTAAATTAGTGTCTGCTGAGCAAACTGAAAACACTTGATTTTACTGACTTTTGCCCCA
>CALFLL010000070.1 GCA_937880845.1 uncultured Drancourtella sp. | reverse complement strand
ATATGTTAGTAAAAGATACAATTGCAATTGGCGGTTTGCTATTTGTTTCAGTTTCAGTAGCAGGGACTATGATTATGAGGAAAAAACCAAAGGAGATTCTCTCTGAAATGAGTTGATATATTTTGGGAACCAAATGTTAGGAGGAAAGAAAAATGAAAGAACACCTGAAAAAGATCAAAGAGAGCATTGATGTAGCGCGCGGATACAGCCTAGGAACTGTTTTCACTACCAGAAATAAACAGTATATGTATGATACAGGAACCGGAAAAGTGTTTGAGTGCGGGGCAAATGAATACCAGATCTTAAAAAGCCTCTTCGAGCAGACAAATCTTCCGGATGAGGTGGAAGGAGCTTCTGAAGAAGAACTGGAGGCTGCATACAGAAATATCTGGGAGATGGTAGAAGCAGAGCATATCCTGCAGGTTTCACCGGATTTAAAGTTTGTAAGGGAAACAGATGAAACATTAAGGGACTTGCTCCGGTACGATCTGCAGCAGGTCATCCTGGAACTGACAGAACAGTGTAACATGAGATGCCGCTACTGTATTTATAACGAACATAATGAAGGGTACCGGAATTTCTCGCCAAAAGCCATGACCTGGGATGTGGCAAAACGTGCTGTGGAGTATGCAAGGGATAACAGTGGAGATAAAGTAGCGATATCCTTTTATGGAGGAGAGCCACTGGTACAGTTTGAACTGATGAAAAAGACAATAGATTACAGCCGGCAGATCATAAAAGGAAAAGAACTGACCTTTTCTTTCTCTACCAACCTGACACTGGTAACACCGGAAATCGCTGCATATGTGGCAGGTGTGGAAGGAATGAGTGTCCTGGCAAGTATAGACGGACCAGAAGGAATCCATGATGCTTACAGAGTGATGAGCGGAGGAAAAGGAAGTTTTGAGAAAGCAATACAGGGATTAAAATATCTGGTAGAAGCCTTTGGAGAGAGTGCAAAGGAAAGTATTGTGATCAATACTGTGGTCTGTCCGCCGTTCAGTGCAAAGAAACTGGATGCGATTAAGGAGTTTTTTGAAGGTCTGAGCTGGCTGCCAAAAGAAATGGTAAAGAAATGTGATTACGTAGAATACGGAAGCGTAAGAGAAGAAGATATTTCCATGGAGTATGCTGGAGACGGGGAGTTTATCGGAGAGGAACTGGACGGTTTCACGTTAGATGCCATCGAAGGCTGGGCACTGGCAAGGAATTTAGAAGAAGAGGATCCAAAAAGTTATGTGGCAGGGATTGTAGCGGATAAACTGGTGCGGATACATAACCGAAGACAGACACAGGAACCATGCAAAGACCTCAGAAGAAACGGCTGCTGCATTCCAGGGAACCGGAGGGTCTATGTGAAGACGGATGGAAAATTCCTTTTGTGTGAAAAAACCGGAGATGCACCGGATATAGGAAATGTGTTTGAAGGGGCAGATCTGGAAAAGATAAAGAAATACTATATTGAAGAGTACGATGAGAAGTCCATTACAAGATGTAATGAATGCTGGGCAAGAAATCTGTGCGGACTTTGTTATGCGGCCTGCTATGAAGCAGAGGGGATTGATATGGAAAGAAAAGAGAAGGTATGCGGAGCCCACAGGTATGCCACAAAAGGAGAACTGATTTCTTATTACAGCATTTTGGAAGAGAAGCCGGAAGTGATCGAAGAGATAGATGCGGTACCGTATTATTAAGAAAAGATTTTAGATTATCAAAGATAATTTAAAATAAAAAAACAGACGGAAAGGAGGCGTTGGGCATGAGAAAAATCGTAGCAGGAAAGTTACAGACAGGAGCAGACTTTGAAGGCAGCAGAAGTGGATGTGTTTGTAGTGGAAGCGCAGCAGTAGCAAGCTCTCATTATGCAGGACCGGCGTATTGCGTAGGATACTGTGGAAACCATGGAGCAGTAACAAGAAATGCGAATTATAATCTTGCAAAAAAAAACTAGTAGGAGGTATTGGATTATGAAATTAGTAGAAACAAAAACAACAAAAACAGGAACAGACTTTGAAGGAAATAGGGCTGGATGTATTTGTAATGGTACTGTAGCAGTGGCAAATTCTCATGATGCAGGACCGGCATATTGTGTGGGATATTGTGGCAACAGTGGAGTGGTGACAAGAAATGCCAATGCAGATCTTGCAAGAACTGCATAGAAGATGTATTTTAAACAGAACATGTCAGTCTGAAAAAAGAAAAATAACTCTGTTCAATACCTAAGCAAATTCTATAAAATAGATATATGAACAGAGTTAAAAGGCTTAATATTATGTTATAAGAAAAGAAGGAGACTGTCAAGTAGGTACGGTCTCCTTTTATAAAAGTAAGTGGAGTGAAAGTTTATGAAAAGATTAAAGAGTTTAATCAAAAAAAGCAAAGAATTTTTTTTGATAATAAGCAGAGTAGTTCGGTTATTATGGAATAGCTCGAAGTCCAATTTTATTAAAACAATGATAGTGAGTATTGTTTCAGGTATTACGATCCCATTTACTTTGGTTATTTGGAAATATCTTATTGATGATATGAGTCGATCAATTGTTTCAGGAAACATTGCACCGGTCTTATTTTGGTTAATATTCTATTTTATATTCAATTATTTGCAGAGTGTACTGATGAGAATAAAAGATTATCAACAGAATATTTTATCAAGTTACTTAAATCGTTATACAAGTGATTTGATTTTGAAAAAGGTAAAAGATACGGATTTAAAGTATTTTGACAGTTCAATGATTTATGACAAAATTAGGAAAGTCAATGAAGAATCGACAGGGAGATCAATCAGTTTATTGGCGACATTAACAAACTTCATTCAAAGTTTTAGCAGTTTGATTGGAACCATCACAGTGTTAGTAAGTCTTAATGTTGGAATTATGCTATTGTGTATTTTTATTTGCATACCAACACTAATTGTTAGTATGAAGATGGCAGTTACACAATATGAAATTTATACTAAGCGATTTGAAGGATTACGCTTTATAGCATATTTGAAAGATATTGTAACTGATTATGAAAATATAAAGGAAATGAAAATTTATCATGTACATGATTTTTTTCGGGGGCACATACTGAAACAATATGATGGATATATTCAAGAAGATAAAAAAATCAGACGTAGTTTCTGCAAAAAATTATCATTGACAGATTTGGTAGAAGAGGCTGCAATCTTATTTTTTAAAATATATATTACTTTAAAGGTTATTTTAGAGAAAAGAACCCTTGGAGATTTTTCTCTTTATATAAATTCCATTGATAATTTTAGAGGTTCAGCTACGACAATATTAAATACGATAGTCACAATTTTTGAAGATGGTCTTTATATACAAAACCTATTTGAATTTTTAGACATGAAAACAACGGAAAGGATAGAGAACTCGTTATCGTTTAATAAAAATTTTCAAAAGATAGAATTTAAAAATGTATGGTTTCGATATCCTGAATCAGAAAAATATATATTAAAAGGTATTTCTTTCACAATAGATGCTAAACACTGTTATTCTATTGTAGGATTGAACGGATCTGGAAAGACCACTATTATTAAGTTGTTATTAAAGTTATATGTTCCAGATAAGGGGGAAATTTTAATTGATGGAGCTAATATATGTGATATTGATACAGAATCTTATCAAACAATGATAGGAGCAGTATTTCAAGATTTTGTGAAATATCCATTGACAGTTAGAGAGAATATTGGTTGTGGAAATGTGGAAGAAATGAAAAATATGGATCAAATTTACTGTGCAGCAGAGAAAGCAGGGGCAGCAGAATTTATTTCTTCCTTGCCGGAAAAGTATGATACACAGTTACATAGAGAATGGAGTGGAGGGATCCAATTATCTCTGGGGCAATGGCAAAAAATTGCAATCAGTAGAATTTTTATGAAGGATTTTCCACTTGTAGTATTAGATGAACCAACAGCCTCATTAGATCCTAAGGCAGAATATGAGATTTATAAACAATTTAGGGGTTTAATGGAAGGAAGGACAAGTATATTAATTGCACATAGATTTTCTACAGTAAAATTAGCAGATGAAATTTTAGTTTTACAGGACGGCAAAATTATAGAGAAAGGAAATCATAGAGACTTGATGAAATTAGACGGAGAATATGCAAAGCTTTATAGCATACAAGCAGAGGCTTATAGAGAGGAGTGACTGGGTTGGTAGAGAATAATTTTTTTTCAAAATGTGAAAATCAAATAACAAAATGTGTGTGTCCACTAGAAAACCTTCAAGGAATGAACTATATAGCACTAACAATCAATGTAGGTTCTTCCTCAGAAGATATAGAAAATGCAGGAATTGCACACTTTTTGGAGCATGTGCAAATGAATTTTTTTGATAAAAATGAGGAGAGGTATCTTTGTTCAGCCTATACGGATTTTTATTCAACAACCTATTATTTTGATGTAAAGGATACATCGTTAGAGTGTGTAATAGATATCATACAGAATATTTTAAAAGGTAAGTATTTAGAAATGAAAGATGTTGAGAAGGTAAGATCAGATATTCTTGAGGAATATAAAGCATATGAAGTGAAAAATAGAAACTCAGATTTTCGTATATTATTAAATGGAACTGATTATGAAAACCATTTATCCATAGGAAACCCAAAAACGATTCGTTCCATATCAAATGACGAAATCAGAACATTTTTCAAAAGATTTTATTTTCTAGAAAATGTATGTATTATTTGGATTACATCAACACAAACGTTGGAGAACATTGGAGACGGATGGATTGCAAATCTTAGTGGAGAGCATGGGAAGATTGAAGAAAAGATTTTGTCTTATGCGGAAACAGGTGGATTTGCCATCAAAAATCAACAGGGTAATGCATCATACTATTTATATAGGGAGAGAAAATCGGATGCTGAGTCAATAAATGAAGATTTACTTTATGTAATACAAGAATTTTTGAAAGAAAATGTAGGTAAGGTTGGTGTGGAAAAAATATTTTTATCTCCTAAGCAGGAATTTATTAAGGTAACGATAGAAGAGAGTTTAGAATGGAAAGACATTTGTAGAGAAATAGAAAATTTGCCAGTAACGGAGATAGAAAAGAGATATTTGAAGTTTTTAAAGGAAGAACCAATAGGTTATAATTGTAACTCTTTGAGAGAATATTTTATAAATGCTTTTACTTTTAAGGATATGCTTTCAAAAGAAGAAAGAAATGTTCAAAAAGACATTTATGACATTAAGAAATTGTTTGCCAAGGAGAATATAATAACAAATATGAGAAAATAGGTTTCTACACAAAAACTACACAGAAAAGACGAAAAAATCATACGAAGTGTGTATATACTATACATTATGAAACGAAATAAGAATTTTAAATCTATTTTGAAGGATTTAAAATAAAAAGTTACAGAGGAGGGAGGGAAAAACATGAGATTAGTACAGTCTAAAAAGATCGCAGTAGGTTCCAATTTTGAAGGGAATAAAGCGGGTTGCATTTGTAGTGGATCTGTAGCAGTAGCAAATGCTCATGATGCAGGACCAGCATATTGTGTTGGTTATTGTGGCAATAATGGAACAGTAACCCGAAATGCAAACGCTAATCTGGCACGAACATCATAACAAGGAAAGGAAGATACAGCATGAAATTAGTAAAAACAAAAACAATGAAAACAGGATCGCATTTTGAAGGAAGTAAAGCAGGTTGTATTTGCAGTGGATCTGTAGCAGTGGCAAATGCTCATAATGCAGGACCAGCATATTGTGTTGGTTATTGTGGCAGTAATGGAACAGTAACCCGAAATGCGAATGCAAATCTTGCACGAACAGCATAGAGATGTATTTACATAGCAAATAGAATAATAAAGAATAAGGAGGCTGTTAAGTCTTCTTATTTTTTTATTCAAAAGTGTTGTTAAGATTTAAGATAGATTGAAAAATAAATAATCTTTGAAAAAAATATTATAAAATATCTCCTCTTTTTTGAAACCTGAATTATGAATTTTACGTATTGGTACAAAAACAAAAATCAGGATTCTTACGAATGAAGGAAAGAAAGTTATTAAAACAACTACAGAGAAAGAACGAAAAGGCTTTAGAAGAGATTATGAAGAAATATGGTGCATATGTCACTACGATTTCAAAAGAAATACTTGCGGGGAAAGGTACAAACGAAGATGTGGAAGAAGTAGCATCAGATGTATTTATCTCTTTATGGAATACTGCTGAAAGAATTGATTATGAAAAATACACCAGTATTAAAGCATATATAGGTATGATTGCAAGGAATAAGGCAAAAGATAAAATACGTGCAATTAAAAATTGGAATCTGGAACTTTATGATGATGTGGTTTTAATTGATAACCAGGCCGAAAAACTCATGGAGCAAAAGGAACAACAGAGGATTATTCAGAAACTTCTTCAGAAATTAAAGCCGATGGATCAGGAAATCTTTCTTTTATATTATTATAGATATTTTAAAATAGAAGAAATCGCATTACAACTTAATATGAATCCACAGACCATAAAAACCAGACTTCGAAGAGGCAGGGAAACTTTGCGTCATGCTTTGCGTGAGGAGGGGTATACGGTTTATGAAAATCAAGATTAGTGAGATGTTGGATAATTCGGTTGAGATATTAACAAAGGAAAGAACTGACATAGACAATCTCACAGATATTCAGGATATGGTATATAAAAAGATTATTCGTCGAAAAAAACAGTCCTATTTTTTAAAATCAGTAGCTGCAGTTGGCACAATATGTTTGGTGACCGGCAGCATTGTTTTGGCGAAAACTCTTTTGGATCCAGGTGGGAAAGTAGAAAAAATAGAAAACCTGGTAGAAGAGCATACGCTCTACGAATCAGATACAGAAGAAGAGAAGATAGTGATTGATATTCAAACAGAATTGCTTAATAAAGACTGTTTATATCAAAATGGTATTCCTATTGCAAAACATATTTTAGAAATACAGACAGATTTTTATACAGCTGATCAACAAATATATGTAGAAAATGGTACAATGCTGATTTTACAGGATCAAGGAAAGGGGATTTTTCTAGAAGAGAATGAAAAGGTCAAAATAAGTGTCAAGCAGGAGAACATGAATAAACAGCCTGGACATACGTTTGAAATAGGATATATTGAAAATGGAAAGCCATTTAAAGTAGATACTGTTGAGGTCGAACAGTATGAAGTTTGGCTGAAAGGGGGAACGCAGAGAGAATATTTTCCATATTTCAAAAATATATCAAGCGATCGAATTATTCTTAATTATCATATAGTAAAGGAGAGTATGGAGAAATGAAGAAAGTAAAAAAAGTAATAGCAATAATGGCTCTTTTGGTTATGACAACAAATAGTACTTCTGTACAGGCAGCGGAACCTCAATCAAATACTATGCATCAGCAAAGTGAGAGGATGGGAATTTCAAGTACAGCGTTGAGTGCAGGAGAAACCATTAATATTATTGATAATGATGGGATGGCATTTTACGTTCCGGGTGGGACTAAGATAAGTTTTTCTATTAGTTTGAAAGCATCAGGAAGTGTTGAAATGGGATATAAAAATTCAAATGGTGTCAGAACAAAAAAGTATAGTGGAACAGGAAAAAGTCACAGTCCCACATTTACAATTAGAAGTACAGGATATTATAAATTCTATATAACAAATAAATCTTCTAGTACAATTAGTATTACAGGAGGGAGTTTGAATTTTTAAATGAAGCGAAAGAAAAAAATATGGATCATTATAAAATGGATTATAGGTATTACCATTATATTCATTTTATTGGGAATTATATGGAACACTATATGTAAGAAAATAGATGAATACAAAATAAAAGATGCGTATGGAAACAGTGTGCAAA
Source organism: uncultured Drancourtella sp. (assembly GCA_937880845.1). GTDB lineage: Bacteria > Bacillota > Clostridia > Lachnospirales > Lachnospiraceae > Sellimonas. The sequence goes on along the minus strand of CALFLL010000070.1, from coordinate 30,146 downwards.
TAGATGGAAAAAGTATGGTTGTGGAGATTGCCGGAGCGGAACATGACGGTCCTCCGATTATCTTGCTTCCTGGTTTGGGTGAACCGTCGCCTATTTTAGAATTTAAACCTTTAGCAAGTGAATTAGCTAAAAAATACAAGGTGATTACGATTGAGCCATTTGGATATGGATTATCTGATGGAACAAAGCGTGACCGGACGATTGAAAATATCGTAGAAGAACTTCATGAATGTGTAAAAAACTTAGGAGAAGAGGAATACTATCTAATGGGGCATTCCATATCAGGGATATATAGTTTGTATTGGAGCCAGATATATCCAAATGAAATTAAAGGAATTATAGGGATTGATCCATCAGTTCCGAAAATGACAAGTAAAGAAAATAATCCTTTTCCAGTCAGTGTACAGTTGCTCAATCAAATATCTGCGTATACTCAGAAGATAGTCAATATAACGGGAGTTACAAGGTTGCTTTCTATAAACAATCCAAAGAAAGTTGTGTATGCAGATCCGCAGTACCTATATTCAGAGAAGGAATGGGAAGTTTTCCGCATATTAACGCTGGATAAAGGATATAACGCAACGGTTATGGCAGAAATGAAAAATCTTGAAAAAAATATGGAAGTAGTGGAGGATATGAAGATTCCAAGAGAAATACCAATATTGGAATTTGTTTCAAAAGAGAATTGCAAGACTATGCCACAGTGGGAACAACTACATAGGGATATTATAGCAGATAAAGAAAATGGAAAAGTAATTTTGCTAGAAGGTTCTCACTATTTACATTTTGAACAGAAGAAGGCAATTGTTGAAAGAACTACACAGTGGATAGGAAGCAGATAACTATTATGATTTTAAAAGAATATCAATATATCTTTACACTAGTGGGATTAGAGGTCATGGTAAGGGAATTAGAATAATTGAATATTATGGAACATGAAAGAAATACAGGGGAAGTATTTCTTATTGATTGAAGGCGTTAGAAGCGGATATGTTATTGAAAGCATATCCGTTTTGTGTTTGGACGATTTAATAACAAATAATAATATTATACAGACTAAATAAAAGGTAATCTGAAGATGGTTGGATTATTTTAAATAACATAAATAACTTAATCCGGAGATTAAAGAGAGGAAAGAGAGATTTTTTGCTGGTAAATTTATGGATTAAAAGTTCTATATTTCAATCATCGAAAATTACTGTTTATATCTATAGGAATTTGAAGAGAATTTATGGTAATAAAAAACAATTTTATAAAAATGAAATATCTTTATAAAATCTTCAAAATTGACTGCTATCATTTACTAAAAATAGCAGAAAGGATGATATAAATGAACAAAATTTTAAAAACAACGAATCTTTGTAAATCTTTCAATGGACAGGAGGTTGTAACTAACATATCGTTGAATATTGAAGAAAATTCTATTTATGGATTGCTCGGACCAAATGGAGCTGGAAAATCTACGATACTAAAAATGATTACAGGCATTTTGAAGCCAACCTCTGGAAATATTGAATTTGACGGTCACGCATGGAATAGGAATGATTTGAAACATATTGGAGCACTAATTGAAATGCCACCACTTTACGAGAATTTAACCGCTTATGAAAATTTAAAAGTTCGAACAAATATTTTGGGACTGTCTGATAAAAGAATTGACGAAGTGTTACAAATTGTTAGTTTAACAGGGACCGGCAAAAAAAGAACTGGGCAGTTTTCGCTTGGTATGAAGCAGCGACTCGGAATTGCGATTGCATTATTGAATAATCCCAAATTACTGATTCTGGATGAGCCAACTAACGGACTTGATCCAGTTGGAATTGAAGAACTTAGAGAACTTATCCGCTCTTTTCCAGAAAAAGGTATTACTGTCATCTTGTCAAGTCATATTCTTTCTGAAGTACAGCAAACAGCTGATCATATAGGAATCATCGCAGGGGGTATTTTAGGATATGAAGGAAAATTTGATAGAAATGATAATCTAGAACAGCTTTTTATGGACATTGTAAAAAGCAACCATAGGGAGGATTAAGATATGAATTATTTAAAATCTGAACATTTAAAATTCAAGAGAACAATGGCAAATAAACTTCTTTTTTTCATTCCGCTAATTACTGCTATTTTTGCATGGATTGTTGGTGGCTTTTTAGGGTATCAATATATGGCGTTTTATTGGTGGTATGCGTTTTTGCTTCCTGGTACAATTGCAATTTTATGTTCTTTATCACATCGAAGAGAAGAAAATGCGGGCAAATACTATTCTGTATTTTCTATGCCTATGGACCTTTCAAAATTTGAAGTTTCAAAAAGCGTTATTCTGGTAGAAAAATTATTCATCGCGGCAATATATTTAGCATTACTTATATCCATTAGCAATATTATTTCTCCGGCGACGGCAGTGTATTCCTTATCACAAATCATTATTGGCAGTATTGGGATTATCTGTGCATCAATTTGGCAAATACCTTTATGCTTTTACCTAACACGTAAGACAGGACTATTTTTACCAGTAGTTCTAAACACTATTCTTGGAATATTTTTACCTATCATGCTAGGAAATACTAACTTTTGGTGGTTAGTACCATATTGCTATGCTGCGAAATTGGCTGAGCCGCTTATGGGAATTGAATTAAATGGTACTTTTGCAGGAGACTATGGCTTTTCTGTTATAGCTTTGATTTCCATTGCACTCTCAATACTTTTATTTGGTATTTTTTCTTATATAGATGTAAAGAATTTTTCAAAAGGGAGGTAGAAAAGTGAGTGTTATTGATGCGATTCGTTCTGAACGGGAGAAAGTAAAACATACATCTTTTAGAATGCTACATTTATGCTTTCCTATTTTGGGAGCAGCAATATTTATCATTTATTATTTTTTGTATGGTAATGTGGAAGATGAGAAAAAACTCAAAATGATATTAGAACTTACAGTGACGGTATTTCCATTGCTGATAAGTGGTATTGTTAGTTTAAATATTACATTAGAAGAACGAGCAGCACATTTCCAGACGTTACTTGCTGAACCTAATAGATGTAAAATTATAGTTGCAAAATTGATGTATCTTTATGGTATGGGAATTTTTGCATTATTTATTTTATTTCTGTTATTTATATTGGGGCTATATTTTTTAGGGATAGTTGCTACACTACAAGTTGCAACTTTAATTAAGGCTGTTCTGGGAATAGCAGGTTGTAATTTCATAATTTATATTTTGCACTTGTTTCTCAGTTTTAAATTTGGTTTGGGAGTTTCTTTATTTTGGGGAGTGTTTGAAAGCTTGCAGTGTATTTTGTATAGTAATGTTGAGTTGAAAGGCGTAGCAAGATACATTCCTTTTGCTTGGTCTATAAATTGGGTGCAAGATATTTTGCAATCTCAATTTTTTGCCCATATAACAGAGTGGATATGGATTGCCCTGTTAACGATGGTGAGTGTAGGACTGATTTTATTATGGTTTTCTCATTGGGAGGGACGAAAGACTTATGAATAAAAAGACGATAATTATAATGATAGTTTGTGCGTTGTGCATTCCTCTTTGGGGTTGCACTTTACAGGAAAAAATAGAAGAATATTCTAGCGACAAAGTACCATGTTATTTGAATAAGGATAATGTGACGCAGTTTTCTTATTTAAATAATAACTATACCATTTTAGATGAAACTGTTTCAAATAGTGGTCTTGGTGAGTGGGTTGGATATATCCGGCAAATAGTAGCTATAGATGAAACTGGAAAAGTTTTATTTCATGAAAATAAGGAAGATGCTACGTTTCAGACATTATCTGATTTGGCAGATGCAATTCCAGAAGCTGCATATACGATTTCTTTTTTGAATGTATATGCAGCTCCAAACACGGATACTTACTTGATCGTAGACGTAAATGGAGCGTATCATAAAGCAGTGATGAATAAAAATATTAAGGATACAGATACAGTTTTTGATTTTAGAGAAATTGCAAAATCTACGAATGATAAAGTAAAAATTAATCCTGAGAATGCAACACAGATCCTTTTTAATGGGAACATTTATCAAATAACATCTGATTTAGTATCAGATGATGAATTAGGAAATTATATTGATATCTTAGCAGAAAATGTTACATTTGATACCGAAACGAAACGTCCTCTATCTAAAGACGATTTAAAAAAATTTGATTGGGCTGGGGAAAATTCCAATCAAGGCAGAAAACAGTGGATTTATAAAGATGTCTATGAAATCTATGGGATTGATAAAGACGAAGCCGTTGCAGTCATGGTAAATAATAGTTACTATATTGCAAATCGGCAATGATTACTTTTCTGTCATTATAAAATATGCTATACTTAAAAGCAATGAAAGGAGATAGGATAATATGGCAGAAATTCTTATGGTGGATGATGAGCAATCTATTTTAGAACTTGTAAAAAATGGACTACAAAAAGATGGGCATATTGTTACTGCCTATACATCTGCAATGCAGGTACCTTTTGATAAACTGAACAAATATGATTTAATTATATTAGATATTATGATGCCTGACATAGATGGTTTTTCTTATTGCGATAGAATACGTTCTTTGGTAGACTGCCCGATTCTCTTTTTGACAGCGAAGATAGAAGAAAGTGATATCACACTTGGTCTTGGATTGGGAGCTGATGATTATTTGATAAAACCATTTCGAATTACAGAATTGCGAGCAAGAGTAAATGCACATTTACGTCGTGAACATAGAGAACGGCATACGGCGCTTTCTTTTGATCGAATAAAAATTGATTTATCAGCAAAAGAATTACTAGTAGATAATATAGCTGCTTCACTAACTAAAAGTGAATTTCTGATTTGTGAATATCTTGCTAGAAATAAAGGGCAGGTATTCTCAAAAGAACAAATTTATGAAGCTGTTTTTAGCTTAGACGGTGACAGCGATAATTCTACTATTTCAACTCATATTAAAAATATACGGGCAAAATTGGGGAAGATGGATGTTCAGCCAATAGTAACAGTTTGGGGGATTGGGTATAAATGGGAATAAAAAAAACGACATCATTGCAAATACTCTTTTTTAAATTTTTATGCATGTTGCTGATGGGACTACTGATAGGGATAGCAATTCCTTTTAGTCTTGTTTTTATTGGTGCCAGTACAGGGGTTATTACCTATGCTGATTACTCAGAGCGTAGTACTAAAAATTTAGCTCCTGTTATTGCTGCAACTCCGGATATCACAGATATACAGCTACCAATGGGATGCAAGTATTTAGTGTTGGATAAGAACTACCAAGTGATAGAAACATCTTTGGAAAACACTGATTTGGAACGAGCTCTAGATTACGCAATAACTGGAAGAACAAGTAAAAATATTAATAAACAATATTTACTTGTTACTCGTGAAGAGGAATATGTGGTACTTCAATATTACATTGGTTCACAATTTACAAACGAATGGTTATATCAGCATTTGCCTTCGCCAGAAATTTTATTATATGCTTTTATCGGGATAAATTGTGTTGCAGTATGTGGGATATTAACAGTGAAATTTGCGAAAGGTATGCGACTGCAGCTTTCCCCTTTGGTTGAAGCAACAAAACAAATTGCGCAACAAAATCTTGATTTTGAAATAGGACATTCAAAGATTAAGGAGTTTGAAGACGTGATTTGTTCTTTTGAAGATATGAAAAATAATCTGAAATTATCTTTGGAGCAGCAATGGAATGCTGAACAATTGCAAAGGGAACAAATTGCGGCACTTGCTCACGATTTGAAAACACCATTAACTGTTATCCAAGGAAATATAGATTTGATAAGAGAAACCAAACTTGATGAAGAACAACAGTTATATGCAGAATACATTACAGAAAGTTCAGAGCAAATATATACTTATATTAAACTATTGATTGATATTTCTAGGGTGTTAGTGGGATATCAATCTAAAATAGAAGAGGTTAATGCAGATGAGTATTTACGTCATATAGAAATGCAAGCAAAAGGTTTATGTTCCTTAAAGAAGATTCATTTACAAATAAATGTACTTTCTATGCCTCAAAAATTGAAAATTGATGTAATATTAATGGAACGTGCTATTATGAATGTTATAGATAACGCTTTAGAGTATTCTTCGGAAGATGGAACCATTTACATTAGAGTTCAAACGAAAGAAAATTATCTAGAAATTTCTGTAATTGACGAAGGTGTTGGCTTTTCTAAAGAGGCGTTGAAGTACGCACAAGAAAAATTTTTTATGGATGATAGTAGCCGAAGTTCGCGATTACACTTTGGAATGGGATTATATATTACTAGTTCTATTTTAAAGCAACAAGGAGGATCTCTTATATTGGAAAATTCAGCTGAAACGCATGGGGCTAAAGTGCGTATAAAAATGCCGTGTGTTTAAGCAATAGGTATTATTAGAGAAAAAGAGGACTGTCACAAAAATGTGAGAGTCTTTTTTTATTGAATTCGAATAATAAATATATATTTTTGATTTTTTAATATTCTTGATATTTTTCTGATTTTTACAAAGTATAACTATTGGTGTAAGGAAGAATTGTAAAAAGATTTCTTTAGGAAGTACATTTTCAAGAAGAAATGTTTTTTTGCAAGATATATTTATCGGAAAGGAGGAAAAGGTAATGGCTAAATTTGATGATTTCGATCTTGATGTAATCAAAACAACGGCAAAAGAAAGCAGTGCAGAACCAAGAATCACAAGCAAATCTCTGTGTACACCAGGATGTGTAACAGGAATTCTGATGACATGTGCGATTAATACAGCAACATGCGGCTGCCAGATCACAGGTAAATAAGAAAGTAGGAGGAAAAGGCAATGGCAAAATTTGATGATTTTGATTTGGATGTAACAAAAACAACAGCAAAAGAAGGCGGTGCAGAACCAAGAATCACAAGCAAATCTCTGTGTACACCAGGATGTGTAACAGGAATTCTGATGACATGTGCGATTAATACAGCAACATGCGGCTGCCAGATCACAGGTAAATAAGAAAGTAGGAGGAAAAGGCAATGGCAAAATTTGATGATTTTGATTTGGATGTAACAAAAACAACAGCAAAAGAAGGCGGTGCAGAACCAAGAATCACAAGCAAATCTCTGTGTACACCAGGATGTGTAACAGGAATTCTGATGACATGTGCGATTAATACAGCAACATGCAGCTGTCAGATTACAGGCAAATAGCAGAATAGGAGGAAAATACAATGGCAAAATTTGACGATTTCGATCTGGATGTAACCAAGATAAAGATAAGAGAAGGAGAAAAACAGGAGAGAATTACAAGTATAAGCCTTTGTACTTCCAGTTGCAGAACAGGAATTTTAGCAACATGTCCATTTACAACAGGTAAATAAATTTTTTAAAGAACTACATAAAAATGCTTTATCCTTGGGGAAATTAGGATAAAGCATTTTTTACGTGGAAATAGGGATTTTATTACATGAAAAATAAAAAATCAAAAAAAATTGATATACTTAAAAAAAGAGATTTTGGGAGGTGTAAATATGTCTAGGATACTTGTTGTTGATGATGATAAAAAAATATTAGAAATAATAAATGAGGTATTATTACGGGAGGGCTATGATATTGAAACAAAAGAATATATTGAGAATATAACTGTTGAAGAATTTGAAGGATTTGATCTGATTTTATTGGATGTTATGTTACCAATATTTGACGGATTTGAAATTTTAAAAAAGATAAAATGCATTATTTCATGTCCTGTGATTTTTCTTTCAGCAAAATCAAGTGAAGAGGCAAAAGTAAAAGGATTATTGGAAGGTGCTGATGATTACATAACAAAACCATTTAGTATAAAAGAGTTAGTAGCTAGAATTAAAGTTGCTTTGAGAAGAAAAGCAAATGTTAAAGAAAATAAAGTGGTTGTTGATGGATGGGTATTTGATTTAGATACGAACTCTATTATGCTCGATAATGATGTTGTCATGTTGACAAAAAATGAGTTTAGAATATGTAAAATTCTTATACAAAATCAAGGGCAAACATTTTCAAAAGACATGCTATATGACTATTTATATGATCTAGATGCAGATACTCAATTAAGAACAATAACGGAGTATGTTTATTCAATAAGGAAGAAATTTAAGCAATTTGGCAAAGATCCAATAAAAACTATATGGGGAATTGGGTATAGGTGGTGTATAAGTTGATTTCAATGAAAAGACAATTAATGTTTTATATAATCCGGTTAGTATTGGGAATTGTAATATTAGGAGTAGGATGGTTGGTTATTACGAATTTATTAATATATAGTAATATAGTCATCCCGGCAAATTATAGCGAGAGCATACTAAACGAAAACAAGGTTAAATTATCAAATTTGGATAAAATCACATCTAATCATTTACCAAAAGGATGCGAGTTTGTTGTTTTTGATCTTGATAATAATAAAAAATATGGAAACATGAGTCCTACAAATTTGGAACATGCACTGGGAGTTGTTGCTGGAACAGAGAGTAATGTGCAAGGAAATATTATTTATTCGTTAATAGATAGAAACAATGAAGTTTGCGTAGTTAAATATAATATGCGTGCTTATTTTAATTTTGAGAATGAAAAGTTCTGTTTACTGAATTATGATTTTGTTTCTTATGCAGTTACAGTAATTGTATATATTTTATACGTTTATATTATAACACTTAAATTAGTAAGTTTTTGGAAACATGAATTTGCAAAAATTGAGAGAATATCTTTAGAAATTGAAAATGGGAATTTAGATTTTGAAACGCATAAAAGTAATATAAAGGAATTCTCCCATACAATTGATTCAATGATAAGGATGAGAGATGCTTTAAAAGAAACACTGTATTTAAATTGGAAAATAGAAAATGAAAAAAATGAGGAAATAGGTGCATTGGCACACGATATTAAAATTCCGTTAACAGTTATTAAAGGTAATACAGAATTAGTGCTGGATTATGATACAAAACCATATAATGTTTCACACTTACAAAGTGTAATGGAGGCAGTTGGTAAAATAGAAAAATATCTTACAATCCTTATTCAATATATTAAAGTAGATAAGATTGAGGGTGGGATAAAAGAAAAAATAGAATGTGATATATTTTCTGAAAGAATAAAATCTGAAGTTGAGGAATATGCGGCCAACCAACATACAAAGATAGATTTTTCTATTAGTCATATCGCGGGAAGAATTTATATAGATAGCTTTTCGATGGAAAGAGCTATATTTAATATCATAGACAATGCCATAGAATATAAAACAGAAAAAGATAGAATTTTATGTAATATTATGCAAGATAAAGACCTGTATACTATTGCCATATCGAATAAATATGGAAAGTTTAATGATGAGGTTTTAGTCAATGCAACTAAATTATTTTATACATCAAATAAACATAGAAATACAGTACATTATGGAATTGGACTGGCATATGTAAACAGAGTTATTAAAGCAAATGAGTGCTATTTGTACTTATTTAATTCAGATGAATTAGGTGCAACGGTTAAGATACAAGCACCGATATTATATGAATAATATAACCTGATGTGTTGATATATTTTTGATAATTAGGGACTATAGTTTTCAATAATAAATAAAAAATTTGGAGGATTAAAATGAAAAAAATATTTTATGATATTGGAGAATTTATGTATCGTAGACCAACCGAAGATAGTTCGAAGATAGATTTTTCTGCAAAAGAGGTTGAATTGGCTTGTAAAGATGCTGTATTTAGAGAAAAAATTAGTATTGCAAGTCCAGCATTAGTAGAAATGATGGATATTTATATGAAGAACCCCGAACAATTATCCGATAAAAAATTAATCGGATTAAATATTTCAATAATGAAATATTTAACTAGAAGTAAAGAAAGAACAACACCATTTGGACTTTTTTCAGGAGTTGGAATAGGTTGTATTAGCGAGAAAGAAAAATTTCCGCGCTTAAAGACCAAGAATGAAAAAAGGGTTAATATTGATTCTGAGTGGTTGTTTGGTTTGATAGGACATATGGAAAAGTATTATATGGAACGATTAGAGTTTAAATTTAATGACGCCTGTCATATCAAAGGCAATAGAGTTATATTGATCTATTCAACAGAAAAAGGAGCAGAAGAGATTAGCATTCGATTTACTAAGGTTTTTAAAGTATTATTTGATACAATTAAAGATTTTACTAAATATGAAGTTATGTTGAAGCAGCTTCAAGCACAATATCCTAATACATCAATAGAGAAGATTAAAGCATATGTGGGAGAATTAATTGAAAAGGGATTTCTGATTTCAAACCTACGACCATCATTTAATAGTATAGAACCATTAAAATATTTTATACAACAATGTCAATCTATGGAGATTACAGATATAAGTGAAAAAGTTATTGAAATCGAAAGATTATGTGCGGAGTATATGGAAACCGATTTTGGAGACGGAGCGGTTAAGTATAATGAAATAAAGAGGAAAATGCAGGAAATATATGAAAGTTCAGCATACTTACAAGTTGACACTATTATAAGTGGGGAAGCTTTTCAACTAGAAAAGAATGTTTCTGAGTCAATATGTGAATTGGCAAGTTTATTTGTATATCTTAGCAATGATATAAAAAATCAATATGGATATTTGCAACATTATAGAAATCGGTTTATAGAAAAATATGGAATAGATCGAGAAGTACCAATATTAGAAATGCTGGATTCTAATATTGGTCTTGGGGCTCCAGCACCATATATAAAACCTCAAAATGATTTTTATGATGAATATAATACAAAGGATAATTATAGACAAAACTTAAAAAATTATTTTCTGGCAGAATATGAAAAAGCTCTCAAAAATAGCACGTATATTGATATTAAGATAGAGGACATTCAAAGGTTAATAGATTGTACAGTACAACCAGAAGAAATCCCAATTTCTTTAGAATTGTATTTTATTTTAAAGAAAGAAGGAGAAAAGATAAGTCTTAATCTTAGTCCAAATTGTGGATCGTTTGTAGCAGGAAAAACATTTGGAAGATTTTCGGTATTATCAGATAAAATTGCAAGTATTGTTAAAAAATGTAACATGGAAGAAAGAAGAATCCGTAGTCTGCATAGTGAGATGTGTGAAATTAGCTTTTTACCTTCACCTACACGAAATGGTAATATTGTTAGAACATTGTCATTTAGAGAGAAAGAAACAGCTGTATTCACTAGTGGAACTAAAGAATGTGAGGATATTATAAATCTTAATGATGTTTACATAGGGGTATTCGATGAAAAATTTTATGCGAGAGATAGACAGACTGGTAAAGAAATTATTTTTGAATCCAACAATATGTATAATCCTATGTTAAATCCAAATGTGTTTAGATTTCTACAAGACATTTCATACGAAGGGAAAAGAGCATGGTCAGAGTTTCCATGGAGTTACATTTATGCGGATTATAGGCATGTTCCAGCTATAAAGTTTAAAGATATTGTGCTACAAAGTGAAAAGTGGAAAGTTAATGTGCAGGAACTTAAACTGAAAAAGAATAATTATGAAAATTTTAAAGAAAAATTTTTAGAATGGACGACGGAAAATAAAATGCCTTTGGACATTTATATTGTTGATACTGACAATCGTATAAGACTTGATCTATCAAAAGAGTTGTCAATAAGAATAGTCTATGATGAATTAAAGAAACATAAAGAGAGAGATTTAATATTTGAAGAAGTCGAGCATGGGAGAGATCTTGTTTACGATGATGGAAGACCATACACAACAGAAATTGTAGTTCCTATATTTAGAAAAAATGTAGAAAAAAGACCAATTCTTCCGGCAATTAGAAAAACATTTATACAAACACAGCGTTTGGTTTTGCCCTTTAATAATTGGCTGTATTTAAAACTATATTGCAATGAAAGTAGAGAGGAAGAATTAATTGCATTTTACATTATGGAATTTTGTGAAATGTTGAAAAAGAACTATGGAATTGATTACTTTTATATGCGTTATGCTGATCCAAAACCTCATATAAGATTGCGTTTACATGCAGCACAGGAACTTTTGTTGCAGGTATATCCGCAAATATTAGACTGGAGTGCAGAATTATTTTCAGACCAGGTAGTAGGAGATATGAATATATCGGTATATGACAAGGAGATTGAACGATACGGTGGAGTAGAATTAATGGAAATTGCGGAACGCTTGTTTTTTATAGATAGTTATATTGTAGAAAGTATATTACGCTTGAAACGTTTAGGAAAAATATCAGTGACGCTAGAGGAATTGGCAGTCGTTTCTATTGTAATGTACGTCGAGAAATTTTATAAAGGATTTGATGAACAGCTACAGTTTTTAACTATTAATTACCACTCATCAGAATTTATAAGTGAATTTAAAAAGGAAAAAGAAAATCTTTTGAAAATTTGTGATATTGAAAACAGCTGGGGAAATTTAAAGAATAGAGAAGATGGAAAGATTATTTATGAACTTTTAATAGAAAGAGATGAGGTGATTGATGAATATAGAAAAAGAATTTCAATTATAAATTCAGATCCTATATTTAAAAATGGTATTGTTGCCAGTGTGATTCATTTACATTGTAACAGATTACTTGGCACAAATCGTGAATTAGAAAGAAAATTGATGGCATTTGCTGAGAGCGTAATGTATGCAAAAAAATATATTATGAAAAGGTTGGAGGATAATGGAGAAAAATAGAGTTGGAATCAAGGAAATACTGATAGCATTAAAGAAATTGCCTAAAACAGTTTCTATAATCAGGCGGGTGAGTAAAAAATTATTTTTCTTTACTATAGTTTTTAGTGTAATTACTGGAATTTTTCCGGTAATTACATTGATCCTATCTCAAGAGTTGATTAATTCTCTAGTACAAGGAAAAGATTTTTTAACTAGTACGGCAATGGTTTTTGTTCTATATATGCTTGCTTCGTTTGTGGGAGAATTATTTATAGAGGCAAAAGGCTTTATAGAAGGAAAATTTCAATATTTACTTCAATATCGTTTGAATTATATGATTATGGAAAAATGTACAGGGTTGTCTTTGGAAGATTTCGAAAGTTCCGAGATGTATGATAAAATTGAAAAAATAACAGGAGAAATTTCATATAGACCATTTCAAATTTTTTTAGCAGTAATTAGTCTTTTGACTTCTGCAATTACTATGGTGTCATCTGCTGTGCTACTGTTTAGTTGGAATCCATATATATCAATTCTTCTCGTACTTGTTCCAGTTGTATCTGTATTATATTTTTTGAAAATTGGTCAACAAGAATTTGATGTTATATGGAATCGTGCAAAAGATGAGAGAAAAACTTGGTATTTGAGCTATTTATTGACTCACGATTTTTCATATAAAGAAGTATCTCTATTAGGCATCAAAGATTACCTTCTAGGGAATTTTATGAAAATAAGCAATGGCTTTATTGAACAAAATATAAAAATATTAAAGAAAAAGACAAAGTTTAACATTATTTATGAACTCATTATGCAATTTGTTAGCTGCATAATTATTGGGGGAGCAGTTATCTCGGCGTATGCAGGTGATATTTTGGTAGGAAACGTGATGAGCTATGTAAGAAGTGTGGGATTGGTTCAAAGTAATTCACAAGCTATCATGGCAAATATATATACCATTTATAACAGTTCTTTGTATATGGATATGCTATTTGAATTTTTAAATTATTGCGGTAATAGTAAAAAGAGTATAGATAAAAAGAAACTCAATAGTCAAATTAGTTCTGTAAATATTAAAAATCTTTCTTTTTCTTATAAAAATAAAAAAAATGTTTTGAAGAATATAAATATTAGTTTACAGAAGGGAGAAAAAGTTGCTTTAGTAGGACCAAATGGTTCGGGAAAAAGCACATTGATTAAGATATTATCGGGCTTATATGAAATAAGGGCAGGAGATATTCTAATAAATGACATATCATTAAAAGATATTGACATTGAAGATTATTATACTAAGATTTCAGTATTATTTCAGGATTTTGTGAAATACGAACTTACTTTACAGGAAAATATAGGATTTGGAGATATGAAAAATTTTCATTCGACTGAGAATATGAAGACTGTTCTTGATAAACTTCAGGCAACATTTTTAAAAAGAAATGAAAACTATGATTTGAGCATGCAACTTGGAAACTGGTTTGAAGAAGGACAACAGTTATCACAAGGACAATGGCAAAAAGTGGCTCTCGCTCGTGCCTATTTCAAGGATGCTTCCATTTACATTTTGGATGAACCAAATGCTGCACTTGATACAGTATCGGAGAGAGAGATTTTTGATAACTTTTTTGAGATTTCTAGAGAAAAAATAGGTATTTTTATATCTCATCGCCTTAGTGCAGCAAAAATGGCAGATAAAATAATTGTTATGAATAAGGGTGAAATTGTTGGAATTGGTAATCATGATGAATTATTAAAAAATTGTCCTATATATCAAATACTATATCAGGCGGAAATATATGAAAATAAAGAGGAATAGAACTATGAATAAGGAGATAATAAATATCGTAAAAGAAATTGCTAAAAATTTAGGAGATTATGCAGATGTAAAAAGAATTGTTGAAGATAAAAATAATATACGAGTGTGGGGAGGTATAGATTTACCAGGATGGGAACCACTTACACTAAGTCATGGGATACCGGGGATTTGCTTGTTATATGGAAAACTAATGGAGTGTTTTCCTGAAGAGGAAGTATGGGCAAATATGGCTCATCAATACCTAGGATATTTGGTGGAAGAAATAAATAAGACAGGTTTCCAGTCAATTTCAATGTTTTCCGGAACCTCAGGTATTGGATTGGCTATTGCATCTGTTTCAAACAATTTCCGCAATTATAAAAAATTATTGAATACGGTAAATTCATATACAATCAATTGGTGTAATGAATTTATTGATTCTTTAGATTTTAAAGAAGGAACAAGAAGTATCAATTACGATACAATAGAAGGATTAACGGGAATTTTGAGTTATTGCTCATTATTTCATGATCAAGAGGTTGTTAATGAAGTATTAGTTAAAGGCTTACAAAAGCTAGTTGCTCTTACCAATGATATAGAAATAAACGGACATGATGTACCTGGATGGTATATTTCCTCATCTAATCAGTTTAGTAATGTTGAAAAGGAGCTATATCCGTATGGTAATTTTAATACAAGTTTTTCTCATGGAATTGCAGGACCATTAACACTACTATCAGAAATGAAAAATGAAGGAATTATAGTCGATGGACAAAATGATGCAATTCGAAAAATTGTAGACTTTCTTTTTGATTTTAAATTGAATGATGGAAATAGAGACTTTTGGAAGGGACAAATTGATCTACGTGAGTATATAAAAAAAGAACTATCTAATGAAAACATAGTCCGTAGAGATGCTTGGTGCTATGGTAATCCAGGAATATGTTATGCTATTATTAAGGCAGGCCAAGCAATGAGTAATCCAGATTGGATAAACTATGGAATTGATAATTTAAAGAAAACATTAAAAGATATAAAAGGAATTTTTTCACCAACGTTCTGTCATGGATTTTCGGGATTATATCAAATTGTTAATTCCATAGAAATGTCTATTGGGAAAACAGTTTTCAATAATGAGAAAAACGAATTGCTTAATAGAATTATGGAATTTTATGATCCAATGTATTCATTTGGATTTAAAAATGTAGAAGTAAGTAACGAATATGGAAACATAAAATCTTTTGAATATGTTGGGTTATTAGACGGAGCAGTAGGAGTATGTTTGGCTCTTTTAGAAGGTGAATATAGGAGCGAAAATATTTGGAAAAGGGCTTTTCTGCTGCTATAGAGATTACGTGATTAATATAGGGACAAGATACAGGTAAGAATACGAGGAGGAAGAAATAATGAAAATGAATAGGAAATTTTTAAAATTTGTAGTAATGTGTATAGTTTGTGTTATGCTATTTGGAAATGTTATTTCAGTTTATGCAAATGATACTCCGATGATTACGGAGGAATTTAACGATAATACAGTGCAGTGGAAAGAACTCATTGAAGAAATTGCAAAGATCAAAAGGGAAAATCCTTTGAAATCGGAAGAGGAGATAGTGAGTATAGTTTCGATTAGAGTGAATACCAAAGATGGTATTAATAGAGGTATTTCGGATATTTGGAATGCTTTGACGGAAACAGAAAAGAAGTTACTGATTAAATATCCGTTTGCTGCTCTGAAAGTTAATGATGCCAAGAACATAGCTACAAGACAGACTGAAAGAAAGTTTGGACATAATGGATTAGGAGATCGAAGTGATGCGTTTAGACATGGTATCTGGAATGCAGAAATGACAATTCTAATAGGTGCAGAAAAAGCGGAACTATTTGCGACTGCACATGAAGAAAAAGATACAACAGGCGTAGAATCGGATGGTCACACTAAGCTAGAACATAAGAATATGGATCTACATAATAATAGTGTTGGAAGAGAAATAGGACTTGCTCATTCGAGCTTATCTGAAGAACAAATGGCAGATTATATATATGATGTGATTTATCAAGAAAATACACCATTTGTATGGCTGAATGATTGACGTAGAAACGAAGGTGGTGCTGAAGATTGACTTTAGTACCGCCTTTTTACAATATTGGTTACTAAAATAATGTTTTTTAATAGATTAATAGGTTTAAAAATTAAATAATTGAGAAAGACTAGTGCTGTATTCAGTGTCATACTATCAAAAAAGAACCTAAACAAGTCGCATATATTCTTAAAATAGGTCGCATTCATGTGTTAATAAGTCGCTTTTATATGTGTATGATATAGATATATATGATTATTTACAGAGGTGAGCTATGGAATTTAAAGAGGATATACACAAAAATAAAAAAGTAAAAAATGCTTCACCTAAAGCGTTATACGTGGATATAGGAAAAAGACTAAGAATGTTGCGTTTTGAGCTGGACTACACGCAGGAGCAAATGGCAGAAACTTTAGAGATGAGTCTTGCATATTATGGAAAAGTTGAAAGAGGAGTATATGGTCTGTCACTTGAAAAACTTGTAATAGTCAATTCTAAATTTGATATGGATATTAATTATTTGCTAACGGGGAACAAAAGAAATGAAATTTCTTTGAAGGATATTGTTGAAGGATGTCCGAGTGAACAGAGATATAACCTTGAACAATTGATAAAGTATGCAATAAACTTAGCGAAAGGTAACAAAGAAGATTGATTTACTAAGGGTGAAAGGCATGTTAGAAATTGCAATATGTGATGATGAAACTTTAGTGACTGCTCAGATTGAGAAAATGCTGGAGGAAGTTACAGAAGAGAGCGTTACGAAAATAGAAGTAGATGTTTTTTATGATGGCAGTAGTTTAGTGGAGCATATAGAACGTGGAAAAAGATATGATATTATCTATCTTGATATTGAAATGACCAAACAAAACGGAATAGATGCAGCTAGGAATATTCGAAAGATGGATAAAAAAGTACTAATTATTTATGTTACAAGTCATGAAAGTTTTGCCAAAGAAGTTTTTGAAGTTTCCGCATTTAGGTTCATTACAAAACCAATAGAACCACAAATTTTCAAAAAGTATTTTAAAGATGCAGAAACTGAGATTGTAAGACGACCAAAGTATTTTCAGTATCAGTATAATAAAATATCATACAGATTGCCGATTGAGGATATTCTATATTTTCAGAGTGATCGTAGGGTTACCTACATTATCACAAATGATGGAAGTAAAAAATGTTATGGAAAACTAAATGATATTGAAAGACGTCTGGTAGAAGCTGATACATATTTCTATAGAACACATCAGTCTTTTTTAGTGAATCCCAAATATGTAGCTGCATATTTTTATGACTCAATGGAACTGGTTGATGGGACTACACTATCTATTAGTGAAAATAGAAGAAAAAAAGTAAGTGAACTTTTTTGTATGTTAAAAGGAGAGGATATTATTGTTTAATTATGGTAATGCTCTAATTGCAGACACTACTTTGGCTATATTTTCTCTGTTTATTTTAAAAAAGTATTTTGAAATCTTTTTTATCAAGAAAGATCGTAAGATTGTAGGATGCTTTTGTTGGGCATTATATTTTATCTGGCAGTTAATTATTGGAAGTATTAATATACTTCCAGCATACATAAATGTCATAATTAGTATTATTTTAGTTAGCATAGTCTGCATAGGTGTATTTGAAGGGAATATTTTACAGAAATTTGTATTTTCTGTCTTAATTAACGCCATTTGGATGCTGGCAGAGTTTCTGGTAGGATATGGATTTGTTCTATGTGGAATAGATTATATGATTCCTCAATTTTGGGGTTCGTTGTTATCTAAATTAGTAGCACTAATTTTGATTGTGTGTCTACAGAAATTTTTTCATGATGAGAATATCAAGAATCTTCCAAATAAGTATAATTTCATCTTGTTGCTGATACCTATAGGGAGTATGTTTGTAGTCTACAATATTTTTATGCTTAGCATAGAAATAAATCAGAAAATATATATTAACGAATCATGGACAAGTTTAATTATAATTTTGCTTATTAATATTGTTACATTTAAACTCTATTTAATTTTGTCAAAAGAAAAAGAGTTGCAAAAATACAATACGGTATATGCTCAACAGTTAGAGTTGTGTAATCAACATATGCGTGAAAAAGAAACTGTTATGATGGAGTTTCGCAATGCAAGACATGATATGAAACAACACTTTATTGTTTTGATTGAATTACTTGCTAAAGAGGATAATCAGAAGGCTATAGAATATTTGAGAAAGCTCATAAATATAGAGCCTTTAAGTAAACTTGGAATTTCAAGAACGGATAATATTGTTGTTGATTCTTTGGTAAACGCTAAATATGCTGTGGCAATAAAAGAACAGATTAAATTTGAAATAGATATTCATATACCAATGCAATTACCATTTAGAAGTGCGGATTTATGTATCTTATTAGGAAATATTCTTGACAATGCTATTGAAGCATCAATGATGTTAGATCAAGAAAGAAGATATATAAAGTTCTTTATGAAGTACGAAGGAAATACTTTAATAATAACAGCCATAAATGCGTATAATGGAGAATTATTAAAAAATAGAAGTGGAAAAATTATTACAAACAAAGGGGATTCGGGAAACCATGGTATTGGATTGGAATCAGTAAAGAAAGTTACCAGGAAATATCATGGTTCAGTTGTTATCGAACCTGATACACAAAAATTTACTATAAAAATAGTTTTGTGCGATTTATCGCAAAAGTTACAAGGAACTTCGTAGAAATTACATTATAGCAAGGAAAAACTTTTTTTGAGGTATACTAATAAAAAACAAAATGGAGGTAAAGATAATGAAAAAAATTAGTTTCTTTATTCAAAAAAGCGCAAAAGTTATGGCAAGCTTTGCAATGCTATTTAGTGTAATAGCGGTAAATAGTAGGTGTGTATGTATTTATCATCAACCGAAAATGCCAAAAGAAATGAAGCGACTTAAAAATGATTAGTACAGAAAAAATTGCAGATTCACTAGCAAATTACATTGTGGAAAATAAGGTCATTCAAAAGGACGATTCAGAGATATATAAATATGGTTTTTGGACCGGCATAGAAATGATTATCTATATTGCAACTTGTTGCTGTATAGCAACACAAATGAACATGCTTCAAGAATGTCTTGTATTTTTTTTGGTTTTTTTCTCGTTAAGATCGTTTGTTGGTGGTATTCATATGAGCAATTACAGAAACTGTTTTGTTTGTTCGTGTATAGTATTTATACTAATACTTTTAGCTGTTGATAATATTCAATTGACAGATATATGGGCACTGAGTATTTCTACTTTTGAACTTTTGATTATATTTTTCATGAACCCTGTGGAAAATATAAATCGCCCAGTAGACAAACATGAAAAGAAATTGTTTGCATATAGAATAAAACAAATTATAGCGATTATATTAGGGATAATCATATTTCTATTTATAAAAGGTTGTAATAGTTATTTGCGCACAATCACATACACGCTTGGAATAATTATTATATCTATGCTTTTAGGAAAGATAAAAATGACAGAAAATCATAGGAGGATAACAAAACGTGATAGTTCTTTTGGTTAGCAATACTTTGGACATTTATTATCAAACTCAAAAACTGATGAAAGATCAAAATGAACTGCAATTACTATCTTTTGAGGCATTTAAGGATGCAGAGGCTATAGAGTGCGATATATTAGTAATTAATTTTGAATGTGCTATGGTAACTACAAAAGAATTTAAAATAATTTTAGAAGCAAAATGCAAAAGTAACATTCCTATTCTTGCACTTTTAGAAAACAGTAGTATTTCTGATCAGTTTGAGGTACTGTCAGCGGGAGCACTTGACTATCTTGAATGTCCTGTTACAGATGAGTTATATGAGCAAAAGTTAAATGAGATGTCCAAATGGAAGTGGTATTACGATTGGGAAGAAATGAAGCAATAGTTATAAAAGCAAATACGATTGGCAGATATTCTAATCTGTCAATCGTATTTACTTTTATAACAAAGGGATTAGATAACAGTTAGATTTTTGAGTGAAAGTAATGCACTGTACAGAAAGTCTGTGAAACACCTTGAATGGACATTATCTGTATAAGCTTTGTAAAGGCAATAATAAAAGGTTCTCACTATTTACATTTTGAACAGAAGAAGGCAATTGTTGAAAGAACTACACAGTGGATAGATAATAGATAACTATTGTATGTGTGGTAAAAATAGGAAGTTAAGCAGATATTTTAATTTTTGAGGTGTTTGCAATGTACGGTATATCGTGATAGAATGATAAAAAAGTTAAGGAGTGGTGTTGGAAAATGGAATCTACATGTAAGACTAAAATTGTATCATCATTGTTGCGGGAGTCCGGAAAAGGAAAGCTTGATTTTTCTCATCCTTTTCAGAGAAAGGAGGGACAGTGGACTCGGTATATGGAATCATTGGAAGTGGATTCGCTGCTAAGAGGATATTCTATCAATTTAGTTTATATTTGGAAAAAAGACAATAAAAACTATGTGATAGAAGGAAAGCAGAGGATTACTACCCTACAGAAATATAAAGGGGACAAATTTCCACTTTCTAAGAAACTTGATTCGGTTATGATTGATGGGGAAACTTATGAAATTGCAGGTAAAAGGTTTTCTCAATTAGATGAGATTGTACAAGACAAACTATTGAATGCAGAAGTCTTGATTTTTGAAATGTGGGATTGCACAGAAAAAGAAGTACGGGATATGTTTGTGCGTTTGAATAGTGGAAAGCGATTGAACGGAGCACAGATGCTGACAGGCCTTTTAAATCTTGACATTAGTACAGAACTTTATAAAATTATGGAGCATCCATTTTGGGCAAAGACTGGAATTACAAAAGGTGATATCAGATCAGATAATATGCGTAAAGTAGCCTGCCAAATACTAATGCTTATTTCTGGATACGAATATACTGCTTTTGATCAAAAGAATATTGAAAAGTATGTTGAAATATTGAATAGTGATTCTGAGGAAAGTATCCGTTTGATTGGACATGCCTTGGAGGTTCTTGACAAGTTAGATGAAAAGATTGTGGATAAAATGGATAAGATGAAAAAGTTATCCATTCCAATGGTAGTTGCAGCAATGGATGTAGTGTACGGAGATGAAGAAAAAGAAAACAGTTATCTGTTATGGCTGAAAGACTTTTTTGAAAATTATGATAATCAGACAAAATATCTGGAATATTGTGGAAGAAGTACGGACAAAGGTGAAAATGTAAAAGGACGTTGGGAAATCTTTTCAAAAGTTGTATCAGAGTAATAAACATAACGTAGTAAATTGTTAAATTACTTAGATATTGACACATACAATATCTTATGTTAGAGTGAAAATGAATTAACATTTATACTCATAAAAATCAAAGATGAGTACAAAAATTTTTTCCGATAAAGAATCGGAAACAGATTTTGGAAACAGGTGGCTGTTTCAATAAGAAATAAAGAATTATTAGGCATTTAGAATGAAAAATATTCTAGGTGCCTTTTTTTATTTCAATCAACGAAAAAGGAGGATAGAGTTAAGCCACAAAAGAAAGAAAAATAGGAGGAAAATCATGAACCAAGAGTACTTAAAAGGAATTCACAGTGAGATGTGTGGAAAAGATGCAATTATTTTTCGGGCAACAGAAAATAATATAATCAGCTTCTTAAAGAATAGTCTATCTGCAGAACGTTCAGAAATCAGAACATTGGATGGGAAACGCTTTCTTACAACAATAAAAGGGAAGTGGATTGATATTTGCCCAGATCGAATGTACCTGGAAGAGAAGTTAAAACCATTGCTTCTGGCTGTGAAGGAAGGTAAAAAAAATCTGATACCATTAAAACAAATGGGTGCAGAACAGTTAGAAGGATATTGTCCGCCAATGCCAGACTGGAACTATTTTTTCTGGTCAGGTTATAGTGATGAAGATTATGACAACTTCAGAAAACAGGAAGAACCCAAAACGGTTTTCTATGAAGCTTTTGGAGAAAAATTTCCGATACAGCTAATAGTAAAAGGATATTCCTACACCGGAAATTTAGAAATTGAAATGGTGAACTGGAAATACCGGTATCCTTCACCATGGGTTGCCTTGACCGTTGATTTGTATGAGGTGTGCGAAAAGGACTGCTCCTATGTGGACACGAACCATCATGGAAGAAAAATTTTGTCCTGGATTTCAGAAAGCGGATTAGGAGAAGTGACAGGAGAAATCAGCAGAAATGGATATTGTACTTATGAGAAAGTTCGTTTTCATCCGGAACGATTAAAGTATTATGATCTGGAAGGGTATCGCAGATATGAAGCAAGATATGAAGAAATAAACAAAACATCACTGAAAAGAAATAATTAAAGAACAGGAGGAAGCAGGATGAAAAACTATGAGTATGAACAGAACAAAAATTATGAAAGTACAAAGCAGATGTTTGAAGAATGTCGAAAAGATGTGGGCGTTTCCAAGGGTGTAAAAAAGGCAATTCCGGTGGTTGATGATGAAATTTGCTTTTCGGATATTCCGGAAAATGGAGTGTGTATTACGTCGCAGTTTGAAAACGGACTTTGCGGAGAAATTATCTGGTGCCGGAACGGAGAAGACATCTATATGCTGCACAGCAGTATTCGTCTTGCCGATCATACGGTCTGGCTTCAGATGGACAAGAAAGGCAAAAGTGAGGCACTACATCTAAAATTACTTTCGAAAGAAGGAAATACAAAGAAAATGTCAAATGAGTTTCAGGGGATTTTTATTTCACCTTCTATGCAGGTGAAACGATTTTACGAATATTGTTTTTGGCCAAATTATGTAAAAGGTAAAAGACCGATACAGGAAGACAGCCTGAATTTTTATGAGATTTTAAAAAAGATTGTAAGATGTATTGGATCTGATTTTCAGTATGATTTAGAAACAATGCGTATATAGAATAAGACATTTTGAATGGAAATTCTAAGTGTCTTTTTTTATACCTATCAGGCAGGAAAATAATTTCCTGCCTGCATTAAAAAGGAGAGAAAGAGCATGAATAAAGTAATAATGACAGGATACGTTGTAAAAGATCCGGAAGTAAATGAATTTAAAAGGAAGAGGCGCAGAAACAAAAGGGCATCGAAATACGGATTAGTTGCAAGTTTTCGATTGTCTGTAAAGCGTCCTTTTAAAACGAAAGATGCAACAAAATATGATTATTTTTCCTGCTCTGCATTTGATAAGAGTGCAGAATTTATAGAAGAGTATATCGAAAAAGGTGATTACATTGGAGTAGAAGGACTTCTTTTAAATGACAATTATGAAAATGAAGACGGCATGACGGTGTATAAAGATAAGATAAATCTTGATAAAATCGAATTACTCCGCAAGCGAAAAGACGAAGATGAGGACGATTACGAAGATGACGAAGAAGAGGATTACGACAACGAATTTTATGATGAGGATGATTATGAGGACGGCGAAGACGACGACTATGAGGAGGAATATCTGGAAGACGATGAAGATGAGGATGAAGACGAAGATGAAGATGAGGAGGAAGATGGATATCACCGAAGTATAAGGAGAAGCAGTCAGAAAAAAGGAAACTCTGATCCCCGTAGAAGAAATAGCAGGATAAAGAAACCTAGTTCCAGGAAAAAGTCAGAGCAAAGGAAAAGAGAACAGCCAGAAAAGAGAAATCGGCAGTCGAAAAAAAGTGTGCCTGAAAGAAGAAGGAATGAAAATAAAAAAAGAAACCTGGTGGACGAAGAATTTGAGCGTGTACAAGAATCAGAATATAACAATTATGGATTTGACTAAAAATACTAGAAGAGAAAGGAAATGGTACTGTTATGAGTGGTAAGTGGAAATATTTTGTGAAAAAGTATCAAAACTTTTGCATTGTGTCGGGCATTGCAGGATTTTTGTTAGCTCCGTTCTTATGGCCCTTTTTTCTTGCAATTCTAGTTAATACATTATCCCTTACAGTGCCGGTTTTGTTGGTGTATCTGTTGGTCTGTCATTTGAAAAAGAAGCCCCAAGAAGTGAAGGGAGAAACCTTAGCGGAGCATAAGGAAAGAGATAAACCGAAAGCAACAGTGACGGAAGAGGTGCCAGAAAAGAAGGAAGCACCCATTTATCGGAAAGCAAAACAGCAAACAGAAAAGGCGATAGAAACTGAAAAGAAGACAGAAACAATTCCTGATGTTCCCCAAGAGCAGTGGAATGAAGCAGACATAGCAGCAACAAAATGGTATCTTGGAGAAGGAAGAGAAAAATTTCTTCGTATTTCGAAGAAACTGGCGGCAGAAGGTATCTATTCATTTTCTATTGGGAAAGACGGATTATGTACTATCCGAACAGAGAAAGGATTTCGCAGAGTTGCTGCAATTCGGGATTTTCCGGCAGATAAAAGAATACTCATCAAAAAGGAGCTGGAAAAAGAAGGCGGTTACTCTGTAAAAATATCTGGTCGTTATATGTGGATTACAAGGAGGTAGTGACTTGTTAGAGTGCAGATATGCTTCTTCCATTTATTATAATCAGGAAAACGGATATACTGTGGCAGTATATGAAACAGAGGAGAACATTCCTGAAGGGAAGAATGAAATTGGAAAAAGGCAGTTTGTGGCAGTTGGCTGTGAATTGCCCAGAAACGAAGGGATTGATATATCTTTAAAAGGACAGTGGCAAGAATCAGAGAAATATGGAAAACAGTATCATGTGACATCTTTCCAAATTCAAATGCCAACAACAGAAGAGGGGGTAAAAGCGTACCTTTCTTCAGGATTGGTGAAAGGAATAGGGCCTGTTATCGCAGAAAGGGTTGTAGAACGATTTGGGAAAAATACTTTCTATGTTTTTGAAGAATGCCCGGAACGATTGCTTGAAATTCCTGGAATTACACAAAAAAAACTGGATCAGATTTTAGATGGCTATTATCAAAGTGAAAATATCCGTCAGCTTTCACTTTTTCTGTCTTCTGCGGGGGTAACACCAAAGAAGATAGAAAAAATCCAGGAACATTTTGGACACAAGGCAGTCAGCATTATTAAAAAGGATCCATTCCGGTTGTGTGAGATAGAAGGGTTTGGATTTAAAACAGTGGATCCGATAGCAAGGAGAGTAAAACATTTTCAGGCAGATAATCCTTTACGAATAAAAGCAGCTATATTATATGTTTTAAAAGAAGCAGAAGGGGAAGGGCATCTCTATTTAGAGGTGTCTGACATTTTAACAAGAACCAAGCCGCTGTTGATGCGTGGAGATAAAAAAGGCAGTGTAACAGAACGGAAAATTCGCGATGCTGGCAATTCTCTGATCAAAGATGATAAAGAACTAATCTGTAGTTATACAAAGATTTATTCTAAGAAAAATTATGAGTCAGAACAAAAGGCTGTTATACAACTTGCCACGCTAAGCAGATATCCGATAAAAAGGTATGATGTAGAGAAATGGATTTCTAATTTGGAAACCAAAGAAAACATAAAGTTAGCGGAAAAACAAAGAAAAGGGATTGAAATGGTTTTTCAAAATTCAATTTCCATTATAACAGGAGGACCTGGAAGCGGGAAAACAACCCTGCTGCGTTTTATTGTTATGATCCAGGAAAAATTGAATATAGATAGTATGATTTTATTGGCAGCACCTACCGGAAGAGCGCGACAGAGAATGTATGAAGCAACGGGATATCCGGCGTTGACGATACATAAAAGTATCGGACTTACAGGAGCAGACGGTGAAGAAGCATGGAATGCTGGAGAAATGCTTTGCGATGACTTGATCATCATTGATGAGTGTAGCATGGTAGATATGCATCTATTTACCAGTCTGATGATGAAAATAAAGACTGGAAGTCGGATTGTTTTTGTGGGAGATAAAGACCAGCTGGAATCAGTAGGTCCTGGAAATGTATTTAAAGAACTCATTGACTCCAGAGTCATTCCAGTTACTGTTTTAGATCAATGTTTCCGGCAGGAAAACCCTACTATTTTGGAGAATGCGATAAAAATCAACTGTGGCAAACAAAATTTGGTATATGATAACAGTTTTTCCTTTGTAGCAGCACATGATGATGAAGAAGCCGCGAAAAAGATTATGAAACTTTTTGATATGGAGTGGAAGTTGCAAAGGAAAAATGTAAATGCAGTGCAGGTATTAACACCTTTAAGGGAAGATACGAAGGTAAGCGCAAATGCTTTGAATCTAAAAATCAAAGACAGAATCAATCCTTACCAGATAGGACAACAGGAAATCAAAAATGGAAACAAAATTTTTCGTATACAGGATAAAGTAATGCAGACGAAAAATGAAGATGAAATTTCCAACGGAGATATCGGGATTGTACGAAAAATAGGAAAGGTGAGCGGTAAGAAATATATGGAAGTAGATTTTGGAGAAGAGCGGGTTATGCGATATCAGGAAGGAGAATCTTGGAACCTTGTTCATGCGTATGCAATTACTGCACATAAAGGACAAGGCTCCGAGTATCCGGTAGTCATCATTCCGATTTTGTCATGTTTTCGGCGGCATACCTTAAAGCGAAATCTATATTATACGGCAATTACAAGGGCAAAAAGAAAAGTCATTCTTGTGGGAAGCAAACAGGCATTTTTCCAGGCAATACGGGCGGGAAGATCCAAAAAAAGAAATACGTTGTTATCTTATCGGTTAAAAAAAGCATTTACGGAGGTTTTGGATAAGAATGAAGCGGCATAAGAAAATAGTGGTAAACTGCTTATAAAAGCAGAAAGAGTTTTAATGCGAAAAGAACATAAACAATTCTTCCTTATCATACGGAAGGAGGATAATCTGGTGAGAAAAATAAGTGGCATCTTTTTTTCGTGTGTGATAAAATAAGAAAAAGAGGAATAGGCAGGTGAATATAGGTTGAAAGTTGAAAATATACTGGCAAAGAATATTAGTTCTGCAGGAGAGAAAGCCTCCTATGATGCAGCATGCAAACGCCTTCTGGCAAATAAGGTGATCTTGGCATGGATTATGAAAAGTTGTATAGAGGAATATAGAGATTGTGAGATTCAGGAAATTGTAGAGAACTATATAGAAGGAGAGGCAGATGTTGCAGACGTACCCGTAAATATAGATGAACAGGTATCAGAAGAACAAATACAAAATGGAGCAACCGAAGACGCTTCTATTTATGAAGGGGTGGTTACATACGATATTCGCTTTTGTGCGAAGGCTCCGGTGTCGAAAGAAAAAATTCGATTGATCATAAATATTGAAGCGCAAAATGATTTTTATCCAGGCTACCCGATTATAAGCAGAGGAATTTACTATTGCAGCAGATTGATATCTTCGCAGTATGGTGTTGAATTTTCAGATGCACATTATGAGAAGATAAAGAAAGTCTATAGCATTTGGATTTGTATGAATCCACCGAAATATCGGGAAAATAGTATAAACAGATATTCTATTACAGAAGAACAGTTAATTGGTAGTTGTTCGGAAAGAAAAGAAAATTATGATTTACTAACGGCAATTATGATATGTTTAGGGGACTCTGATGATGAAAATGCTTCAGGTATCTTAAAGTTACTGGAAGTTTTGCTTTCTTCGGATCGTGAAGTAAAGGAAAAGAAAGAGATATTACAGAATGATTTTTCAATTGAAATGACAAAGACATTAGAAAGAGAGGTGTCTACTATGTGTAATCTGAGTAAAGGCGTTGAAGAAAAAGGAATTCAGAAGGGTATTGAACAAGGAATTCAGAAGGGTATTGAACAAGGAATTGAACAAGGAATTGAGAAGGGAATTCTTCTTTCAATTAGAAACCTTATGGAAACAATGGGGTGGTCGGTAGAACAGGCAATGGAAGTCCTGAAAATTCCTGAAGAAGAAAAGAGCAAGTATTTAGATGAATTGAAAAAAATGTAAAAGTACAAAATATATAAATTTTGAAAATAGAGGTGAGCAGTATTATTGTTGTTCACCTTATCGCATGGTTTGTCTGAAACGCAAAGACATTAGAAAGAGGTGCCTATTATGTGTAATCTGAGTAAAGGCGTTGAAGAAAAAGGAATTCAGAAAGGAATTCTTCTTTCAATTAGAAACCTTATGGAAACAATGGGGTGGTCAGTAGAACAGGCAATGGAAAGCCTGAAGATTCCTGAAGAAGAAAAAACGAAATATTCAGATGAATTAATATAGGTTTTTTTATGATGAGTGTGGGCAGAAAGCTTGAGTAAAATCAGCTTTCTGCCCGTCTTTTATATATAACAGTTACAAAAAATATGATACAAATAATAGGAGATATCACAGTATCTTACATACCATAAGTGTTTTGCTTGCAAAATGGTGAGTTGCTTTTTAGATGTCATAAAGATACCTTGTGCTATTTCAATAAAAAGTAAAGCATGAAGGAGATGCAGAATAGGTTCTACGAATGCGTTTTTTGTGCACTGAAATGAAGAGAAAATTCCTTAGTTCCAATGAGAAACATAGGGAATATCGAATGTATCTTGTGAAGAAATATGCTACACTAGCGAAAAAGGCATGGAGGACAGTAGAATGAATTATAAAGATCAAGTAAAGAAGTATCTTGAATATTGCGAATATAGGAAAGAATTGGATTGGAATACGCTGAAGGCATACAGAATTGATTTAAGACAGTTTTTTGAGTTTGCACAGGAAGATGTCCCAGAAAAAAGCAAAATAGAAGGCTATATAGTGGAATTACATAAAAAATACAAGCAGAAAACAATAAAACGTAAAATTGCATCCATCAAAGCATATTATAATTATTTGGAAGAGTGCGAAATTATCGATGATAATCCGTTTAGAAAAATCAAAGTAAAATTCAAGGAAACGACAATTTTACCTAAAATAATCCCGCGTGAAGAAATTGAATCTCTCTTGAACTATATGTATTCGCATGAGCATAGAAATAGTAATGAAAAGATGTACAAATACTGGCTGAGAGATATATCTGTAATAGAAACTTTGTTTGCCACAGGAGCCAGAGTGTATGAAGTATCAAATATAAAAATAGACTGTATAAATTTGAATACAGGTCTAATCAAGATCATGGGAAAAGGCGGTAAGGAAAGATATATTCAGATTGCTTCCGCTGAGATTTTGAATATTCTAAAAAAATATTACAAACATAATTCAGAAGCAATCAAGAAAAGTGGATTTTTCTTTGTAAACAGCCGGGGGAATAGATATACGGAGTATTCTATTAGGTTAATGCTTAAAAAGTATGCAAAATTAGCAGGTATTGAAAGAAACATAACTCCCCATATGTTCCGTCACTCATTTGCTACATATCTCATAGAAGAAGGCGTTGATGTTAGTTGTGTACAACAAATTCTAGGACATAGTTCAATAAAAACTACTCAGATATATATTCATATTGCAGCAAAAAAGCAGGCGGAGATTTTAAGAGAGATGCATCCCAGAAAATACATGAATATACTTAGAGTAGCATAAAAATATTTCTTTTAATTCATTACAGCTATAGATTACGATCAGCTTGATTTAAGGTGGTCTTTTTTGTGTGCACAAAAAGCAGATTGGGTAATGGTTATATTTATAGTACAGGTAAAATAGAGATTTATCTGTACTATTTAAAAACTAATCTGGAGATTATGAAGAAAAATATGGAAAAAAAAGTAAGTATTTGTTATAATTAAAATAATAATTAGTAGTTATCCGGTATCTGAATGATATTAGATAATACCTTATTATCCAA
>CALFLL010000069.1 GCA_937880845.1 uncultured Drancourtella sp. | reverse complement strand
AGTGCAAAAATGAAGATGTGAAAAAACTCAATCGAGTTTTTTCACATCCCCTTTTCTTTTACTTTAACGGCTCTTTAGAAGGCAATCCTGCTTTTCTCGGATATTTTTTCCCTGTTGATTTTATCTTTCTTATTTTTACAAAAGATCTTCCGATTTCTGTTCCCGGCAGCTGAAATTTTATTGTATCTTTTATCTCACCGCCCAAAATAGTAACAGCCTTTTTTGCTTCTTTGACTTCTTCATCAATTTCTCCTGATTTGTAAGGCACAAAGTACCCGCCTACTTTTACATATGGTAGGCAATACTCTGACAATGTGGCAAGATTTGCAACTGCCCTGGAAACACAGGCATCAAACTGTTCTCTATATTCCGTTTTTTTTGCAAAATCCTCTGCCCGTCCATGGATTGTTCTTATTTTTTTCAATCCCAGTTCTTCTATTACTGCATCCAAGAATTTAATTCTTTTATTTAAAGAATCCAGTAAAACGATATTCAGATTTGGAAACGCTATTTTTAACGGAATCCCCGGAAATCCCGCTCCGGTTCCGATATCAATCACACTTCCCATTTCTGATGAACGAAGTGCCTTTACAACTGAAAGGCTGTCAATAAAATGCTTTTCAATTACTTCATTATATTCTGTAATTCCGGTCAGGTTCATGACTTTATTCCATTCCACAAGCATTTCATAATATCGATCAAATTGTTCATACTGATTTTCATTCAATTCTAAATTCAATTCTTTTAACCGGTTTTCAAAAAGTATATTCATCTCTTCTACCTCTGCCATCTTTTTATCCTCTCAATGATTCCAGATATACCAGCAATACAGATATATCAGCCGGAGAAACTCCTGATATTCTGGATGCTTGTCCGATTGATACCGGTCTTTGTTCCTTTAGCTTCTGCACAGCTTCAATTCTCAGGCTTTTCACTTTACTGTAATCAATATCTTCTGGAATTTTTTTCTTTTCCATCTTTTTAAACTGCTCTACCTGCCGCATCTGTCTTTTAATATATCCATCATATTTAATGCTGATATTAACCTGTTCTGCCACTTCTTTGGAAATTTCCGGTCTTTTTTCATCAATCGGTGCCAGTATTTCATATGTTAATTCCGGTCTTCTGATCAGTTCTGCAATAGTGGAACCGGAATTTAGCGGCGTGCTTCCGTATTCTTTTAAAAGGTTCTGCACTTTTTCACTTGTTCCTATATTCGTATGTTCTACTCGTTCTATCTCAGATGATATAGCCTTTTCTTTATCAATAAGATGCTGATATCGTTCTTCGGAGATCAATCCGATTTCATACCCGATTTTTGTGAGGCGCTGATCTGCATTGTCTTGACGGAGCAAAAGACGATATTCCGCTCTGGAAGTCATCATTCGATATGGCTCATGGCTTTCTTTTGTAACAAGATCATCGATCAATACCCCAATATATGCCTGTGAGCGATCCAAAACCAACTGTTCTTTTCCAAGGATTTTCAAGGCTGCATTGATTCCTGCCACCAATCCCTGTGCTGCTGCTTCCTCATATCCGGAACTTCCGTTAAACTGTCCTCCGCTGAATAATCCTTCTATATTTCTGAATTCCAATGTAGGATAAAGCTGACGTGCATCAATACAGTCATATTCAATAGCATATGCATTTCTTGTAATTTTTGCATGTTCCAGTCCCGGCACGCTGCGGTACATTTCATATTGGACATCTTCCGGAAGAGAACTTGACATTCCTCCGATATACATCTCGTTTGTATATTCTCCTTCCGGTTCGATAAATACCTGATGCCTGTTTTTATCCGCAAATTTTACAACCTTGTCTTCGATAGACGGACAGTATCTCGGTCCTGTTCCCTCGATTGCACCGGAAAACAGAGGAGAACGATCCAGATTTTCCCGAATGATCTCATGAGTTTTTTCATTTGTATAAGTAAGCCAACAGGAAATCTGTTCTTTCTGTATCTCATCCGGGTTTGTAGTAAAGGAGAACGGTGTGATATCTTCATCTCCCTTTTGTTCTTCCATTTTACTGAAATCGATAGATCTTCGGTCTATTCTGGCCGGAGTTCCTGTCTTAAAACGATACATACGGATTCCAAGCTTTTTCAGACTGTCTGTCAGATATGTTGCCGCCTGAAGTCCGTTCGGCCCTGTTTCCATGCTTACATCACCGTAGATACACCGTGCTTTTAAATAAGTTCCCGTACAAAGAATTACTGCCTTACAACGATAAATACCGCCTGAGGCAATCTGCAGTCCGGTTACCTTTCCCTCTTCTGTCAGAATATCTGTTACCTCAGCCTGTTTTAAATCCAGATTCTCCTGATTTTCCAACACCATTCTCATAGTTTTGCTGTATTCCTGCTTATCTGCCTGCGCTCTTAATGAATGTACTGCAGGCCCTTTTGATTTATTGAGCATTTTAGACTGGATAAAGGTTTTGTCGATGACCTTTCCCATTTCTCCTCCCAAAGCGTCCACTTCTTTCACAAGATGTCCTTTGGAAGTTCCGCCGATATTCGGGTTACATGGCATTAAGGCCACACTTTCCATGCTCACTGTAAAAATCACAGTCTTCATTCCAAGCCTTGCACATGCCAGTGCCGCTTCACATCCGGCATGTCCTGCTCCGATTACTGCCACATCATATCTATCTTTATTTTCCCATACAGAATTTGCTGAATATTTCATTAACCAGATCCTCTCCTATCGTTTCTCCTGTAATACTTCCAAGTGCTTCATATGCATCCATCAGATCAATGGTATAAAAATCTTCCGGCATACACGCTTCGGCACTGTTTTTCACTTGTTTCAAACTTTCCAAAGCCTGTCTAATCGCTTCTTTCTGCCTGATATTTGTAATATATATTTCATCATTAAAAGTCACTTCCCCACGGAAAAACATATCTTTCAATGTCTGTTCCAACTCATGGATTCCTTCTTCTTCTTTTGCAGAAATCTCGATCATCGGTTTATTCAGATATTTTCCAAGCATGGCTTTTGTCACAATGGTTTCCAAATCGGATTTATTTAAAAGCACAATGGCCTTTTTTTCTCTGATCATTTTTATAATTTCAAAATCATTTTCATCCAGATTTCTTGAAGCATCCACTACATAAATGATCAGATCCGCCTCATTCATCTGACTTTTTGCACGGTCTACCCCTATCTTTTCTACCACATCTTCTGTTTGTCTGATTCCCGCCGTATCCATGATATTCAAACTGATTCCGTTTAATTGAATACTTTCTTCCAAAATGTCTCTTGTAGTTCCTTCAATATCCGTAACGATGGCTCTTTCCTGACCTACAAGTGCATTAAGAAGAGAAGATTTTCCGGCATTTGGCTTTCCTACGATAACCGTTCTTATCCCTTCCTGTATCATTCGCCCATTATCCGCGGCATCCAATAATTTTTGAAGGATTTTCAACAATTCATCGACTTTATCCACAAGCTTTTCTGCAAAACCATCCAAGCTGATGTGTTCCGGATCATCCAGTGCCGATTCAATAAAGGCCGTCTGATAGAGAATCTCCTGTCTGACCGCACCTATCTTTTTCTGAACACTTCCACGAAGCTGGCTCACGGAATTTTTCAATGCATATTCATTTTTTGCATGGATCACGTCAATCACCGCTTCTGCCTGTGACAGATCCATTCTTCCGTTTAAAAAGGCACGTTTTGTAAATTCACCCGGCTCTGCCGCTCTTGCTCCGTTGCGAAGTACGGCTTCCAAAATTCTTTTTACCACATATACACCGCCGTGACAGTCAATTTCTATCGTATCTTCTCCCGTATAACTTTTCGGTCCTTTCATAATCAGAACCAACACCTCATCAATCGTATCTTCTCCGTCTTTGATCCACCCATAGTGAACCGTATGGGATGGCTGCTCTGATATTTTTTTCTTTCCTTTATATATTTTATCAATAATTTCAAACGCTTGCTCTCCGCTAATCCTTACGATACCAATACCGGAATCTGTCATAGCGGTAGCAATCGCTGCTATTGTATCTGTCGTTTTCATATTGCCCTCCTGATGAGCTTTCCAACTATACTATATACTATAAAAGGGAGCAGATTACCTTGTTGTCCCGGAAATCAGCCCCCTTTTATTCTTATTTTACTTGTTTCTGGATAATGTGACCACAACACGTCTGTATGGTTCTTCCCCTTCACTGTGTGTCGTAACATACTTATCAGACTGCAATGCAGAATGAATGATTCTTCTTTCATATGGATTCATCGGCTCCAGAGAAACCGGTTTCTTTGTTCTTTTTACTTTATAAGCAATGTTTTTAGCAAGATTTTCAAGTGTTTCTTTTCTTCTTCTTCTGTAATCTTCCGTATCAAGCTTTACTCTTACATAACCATCCTGCATTTTATTTGCAACTCTGTTTGTAAGGTACTGCAAGGAATCCAATGTCTGTCCTCTTTTTCCGATCAGAATTCCCATATTCTTTCCATTCATCTCAATAGAAAGGGCTCCTTCTTCATCAATTTCGGACTTAATGGTAACATCCATATCCATTGTTTTCATTACATCATAAAGGAATTTTTCACATGCTTCGATTGTTTCTTTTTTTACTTTGGCAAGTTCTTTTTCCCCATGGACTTCCTTGCTTTCTTTCTTTTTCGGTTTTTCTTCCGCTTTTACTTCTGAAATTACTTCTTTGATTTCATCCTGAATTTCTTCAATGGTTTCTTCTTCCGCAATCTGTTTTTTCCAGGCACGGATAACTGCCTGTTTGCTTCCAATTCCAAGAAATCCACTGCTTCCCTTTTCAATTACGTCATATTCCAGCATATCACTTGTGATGCCAAGCTGAATCAGGGCTTCTGTAATTGCATCATCCAATGTTTTTGCTGATACTGTAATTTCACCCATCCCAATAACCTCTTTTCTTATCAATTACTTCTTTTCGTCATCTTTATGGTTATTTTCATTAAACTGTCTTACAAGATTTGCCTTTGATGCCAGGCTTCCCTGTTTTGCATTTTTATTTTTTGCTTCTGCTTTCTTTAACATTTCTTCTTTTTCTGCTTCAGAAACAGGTTTCTTCTTAGGTTCTTCAAACTTTCTTGCATTAATCTGTGCCATTTCGGACAGCTTTTGTGCATTTGTTCCGTGCTTTTCACGTTTCTTAGCTGCTTTCTTCTGGTTCTTTTCAATCATTTCTTCAATAGAAATCTTAGCAAGATGCTTGTTGATAAGAACCTGTTGAACCGTACGTACTACCGCACTGGCAATCCAGTAAAGACCGATACCGGCAGGCATTGTAAAACAAAAGATAACGGAAAACAACGGCATGATCTTTGTCATGGTCGTCATAGAACTCATCATCGGATTGTCTTTGTTCTCTTCCATCTGTTCTGCTGCAGTCGGCATCAGTTTCATATTCAGATATTGCGTCAGACCGGAAAGAACCGGAATAGACAGTGCCAAAATAATAGTAACAATCGCTCCCGTTTTAATTGCATCGAAAAACAATGTAGCCGGTGTTTCCGCAATATTGATTCCAAGAAATGCATTCAAATGTGTCAGGTTTTCCTGAGTGGAACGAATCAGATGTTCCAGATTCGGAAGCTTGTCTGCCAATGCATTCCATGTTGTATCTTGGAACTTATATAATGCATCTATAATGATATTTTCCTTACTGAAGTCAAATCTGGAAGGATCCATCATGATCTCTTTGGATTTACCAAGAGCTTCCATTGCTGCTTGTCCACCGTTTGAGGCCAAAATTTTATCAACAAGAGGCATATAAACAGCTTTGATACCATCTACATAAGCCGGTATATTACGGATTACATAAAAAAGTCCGTAGATAATAGGAAGCTGAATTAAAAGCTGTGAACACCCTCCCATCATGGATGTTCCGTATTTTTCATAGACCATTTTTGTTTCTTCCTGCATTTTCAGCATGGATGCCTGGTCTTTTTTGTTTTTGTATTTGTTCTGGATCCTTCTTAATTCAGGACTCATTACCGCAGTCAGCTTTGACGCTTTCTGCTGCTTAAATGTAAGTGGAAGAAGCAATGTATAAATAATGATCGTGAAAATAATGATACAAAGACCGATATTTTCAATATGGAATACATTACTTAACACACTGAAAATTCCATTCATCAAATGTCCGAGCAGCCAGGCAATCTGACCAATGATCGGAGTTGATGACTGTGTCAATAATAAACCTTCCATCTTTTCTCCTCCATAATTTCATGGTATTCTTTTCTTTTAGGGCACCGGATCATATCCTCCCCGGTGAAACGGATTACAGCGCAGTATTCTCCAGATAGTCAAAAGCCCCCCTTTTAATGCACCATATTTTTCAATCGCTTCCAGTCCGTATTCTGAACAGGTCGGCGTATAAATACAATGCTGTGTCGGAAGCTTATATTTGGAAAGATATTTTCTATAAAATTTTATAATTGTAATCAACATTTGTTTCATCAATCTGCTTCCTCTCTGCTCTGAAGAATCAACTGACCTTCCTATTTATATATATGATGAAGTTTTCCGAGGTGGATGAGTGCACTTTCGACTTCCTCATAACTTTTTTCTTTTGCTGTTGTACGTGCTATTACAATAATATCATATCCACACCGGAAATGCTCTTCGTGTAGTCGATAGCTTTCTCTCAATAAACGTGTAATACGATGGCGTACTACACTGTTCCCTACCTTTTTGCTGACTGAAATCCCAAGTCTGTTCCGGGACATTTCATTCTCTCTGATATACATAATAAGGTATCTGTTGGCATAAGATTTTCCTGTTCTGTATGTAATCTGAAAATCCTTATTTTTTTTCAATGATTCTGAAAACTTCATTCCCGTATACTCCTGTAATTTTGCCTGTCAGCAGGCTTTCTGCATAGAAGAAAAGGCCACATATATGCGGCCTACGCTGATAACTGTTTTCTTCCTTTTGCTCTTCTAGCTGCCAGAACTTTTCTTCCGCCTGCTGTACTCATTCTTGCTCTGAATCCATGAACTTTTGATCTGGAACGTTTCTTTGGCTGAAATGTCATTTTCATCACTTTCCACCTCCTTATTCTGAAACTTATATATATAAATATAAGTACATTAATCTCGATCTTTTATTAAAGACACCACGTTTGATTATAGTAAAAAAGTCGCGGTACGTCAAGCAGTTCCTGATATTTTTTTATACTTTCCCCTCGGCTTTTGACACTGTTCCTTTTTCTTCATATCAAATTTGTATTCTACAAGTTTTCACCATTTTGTGGATAATTTTGTGGATTTTTGTGGAAAACATGTTGGTTTCTACCAAATTCTTCCTTTTTTCAACGATTTTATAGGCTTTTCCACTGTTCAAAAACTTATCCACATTGATTTAACATTGCACTAAAAATACTTTTGTTGTAATATATAAGGGAGTGAATCTATTCATTTTCAAAAATCACACGCACTTGTTCTGTATATGTCGCCGAAAGGGGCCTTTCCAGAGCCTTTTTTTGTTGCCTGTATCCGGACATTTGCGAAAACTATAAGATTAGGAGTCATCAAAATGGACATCGTAACAGAAAAATGGAATGAAATTATTGAAAATTTAAGACTTGAGCATAGTCTTTCTGACGTTTCTTTCAAAACATGGATTCTTCCATTAAAAGTGTATGATGTAATTGAAAATACCGTCTATATCCTTGCGACTTTAGATGGGACAGGTGATTATATCGATTACATAGAAAAAAAATACTTGCTTCCTTTTAAAGTGAGTATCGCTGAAATTACAGGAACAGAATTTGAAGTCAAATTTATCCCAAATAATCCAAGTGAACTGGAAAAAGTTGAAGAAATTGCCAATGCTCATAAGAAAAACAGTGTAAAGAAAAATGATAATATGCTCTTGATCGAACGTGCCAATTTAAATCCACGTTACACTTTCGAGACTTTTGTCGTTGGAAAAAACAACAATTTTGCTCATGCCGCATCTCTGGCCGTTGCGGAATCACCCGGCGAAGTATACAATCCTCTCTTCCTATACGGAGGTGTTGGATTGGGGAAAACCCATCTGATGCACTCAATCGCACATTTTATTTTGGAAAATGATCCAAAGAAAAAAGTGTTATATGTAACAAGTGAAGCGTTTACAAATGAACTGATCGAATCTTTAAAAAGCGGAAAAACAGGAAACGAACTCCCGATGACCGCTTTCAGAGAAAAATACCGAAATGTCGATGTTCTTCTTATTGATGATATCCAATTCATTATCGGAAAGGAAAGTACTCAGGAAGAATTTTTCCACACTTTCAACCATCTTCATGTATCCGGTAAGCAGATTATCATATCATCCGATAAACCGCCAAAAGATATCGAAACACTTGAGGCCAGACTTCGTACCCGCTTTGAATGGGGATTGATCGCTGATATTTCTGCTCCGGATTATGAAACACGAATGGCCATTTTAAAGAAAAAAATCGAATTTGATCAGCTCGAACGTTATCATATTCCTGAGGACGTTTTGCAATTTATTGCCACAAACATTAAATCAAATATCCGAGAACTGGAAGGTTCTCTCAATAAACTGATTGCTTTATATAAACTAAAAAACGAAGAAATCAACATTACTCTTGCTGCTGAGGCATTAAAAGATCTGATCTCACCGGATGAAAACAGAAAAGTGACTCCGGAGCTGATCATCGACACTGTTTCTGAACATTTTGGAGTATCTGTAAATGACTTAAAAAGTGCAAGCCGTGATGCCAAAACAACAAATGCACGTCATATTGCCATGTTTTTATGCCGTACCATGACAGATACACCTTTAAAAACCATCGGAACCCTCCTGGGAGGCCGGGATCATTCCACTGTGAAACACGGTGTGGATAAAATGTCGAAAGATATGGAAAAAAATGATTCTTTAAAGAATACGATCAATATCATTCAAAAGAAAATCAATCCGCTTTAGTGGTTTTCCAGAATTCTTCCGCAGAAAACCAAAGAGTATTCAACAGAGTTTTCCTGTTTGCAAATCCTTGTAAACAAAGGGTTTGGAGGGGTTATACACATATCCACAATCCCTAAGG
This sequence comes from uncultured Drancourtella sp., assembly GCA_937880845.1. GTDB lineage: Bacteria > Bacillota > Clostridia > Lachnospirales > Lachnospiraceae > Sellimonas. Next base: position 15,362 of record CALFLL010000069.1, on the reverse strand, counting down.
CGGCTAATGCGGATATCTTACATAAAAAAATCAATATGGCACAGCGAAAGGAGTTATACACATGAAAATTATCTGTACAAAATCCAACCTGGTAAAAGGTGTGGGGATTGTTTCCAAAGCAGTACCATCAAAATCAACCATGCCTATATTGGAATGTATTCTGATTGATGCAACAACGGACATCATCAAATTAACTGCAAATGATATGGAACTTGGGATTGAAACAATTATTGATGGCAATATTATAGATAAAGGTATGATTGCACTGGATGCTAAGATTTTTTCTGAAATTGTCAGAAAACTTCCAGACGGAGAAATCGTGATCACAACGGATGAAACAAACCATACCGTTATTACATGTGAAAAAGCAAAGTTTAATATTTCCGGTAAACCGGGAAATGACTTTGCCTACTTACCATACATAGAAAAAAACGAATCTATTGTTTTATCACAATATACCCTCAAAGAAGTAATCCGCCAGACAATCTTTTCGATTGCAGATAGCGATAGCAATAAATTAATGACAGGTGAACTTTTTGAAGTGGAAGATAATATTTTGAAAGTAGTTTCATTGGATGGGCACAGAATTTCCATCCGAAAAATGGAACTAAAAGAAAATTATAACCATAAAAAAGTTGTCGTTCCAGGAAAGACACTCATTGAAATCAGCAAGATTTTATCCGGGGAAACCGATGCAGAAGTACGGATTTATTTTGCAGATAATCATATCGTATTTGAATTTGATCAGACAGTTGTTGTTTCACGTCTGATCGAAGGAGAATATTTCCGTATCGATCAAATGCTTTCAAGTGATTATGAAACAAAAGTCCGTATCAATAAAAGAGAACTTTTAAGTTGTATCGACAGAGCAACGCTGTTGATCAAAGAGGGGGATAAAAAACCGATCATCATGCAGATTGGCGATGAATCTATGGAATTGAAGATTCAGTCACAGCTTGGTTCCATGGATGAAGAAATTTTTATCGCAAAAGAAGGAAAGGATTTAATGATCGGATTTAATCCGAAGTTTTTGATTGATGCACTGCGTGTGATCGATGAGGAAGAAGTAAATCTGTATTTTATGAATGCAAAAGCACCGTGTTTTATCAAAGATGAAAAAGAAACATATATCTATCTGATTCTTCCGGTCAACTTTAATGCAATTTAGAAAAGAGGAAAAGGTATGGAAACAATTAAACTGCGTGATGAATTTATCAAATTAGGACAGGCTTTAAAAGCAGCTGGTTTTACAGAATCGGGTGTGGAAGCCAAGGAAGTGATACAGGACGGACTTGTAAAGGTCAATGGTTCTGTTGACACAAGAAGAGGAAGAAAACTCTATGACGGAGATATGGTAGAATTTGACGGACATCAGCTAAAAATCGAGAAATAGTGAAACAGGTGCAGCATGATTATTCAATCTTTGAAGTTAAAAAATTTCAGAAACTATGATTTGCTGGATCTTGACTTTCACCCGGTAACGAATATTTTTCATGGTGATAATGCACAGGGAAAAACGAACATACTGGAGGCGGTTTATCTTTCAGGAACGACCAAATCTCACAGGGGAACAAAGGACAGAGATATGATCTCTTTTGGAAAAGAAGAGTCCCATATCGAAGTACAGGTGTTGAAAAAAGGCGTTCCGTTTCGGATCGATATCCATCTGAAGCGGAACAGCCCGAAAGGAATCGCCATCAACAGGATGCCTATCAGACGGGCAAGTGAATTGTTCGGGATTATAAATTTGGTCTTTTTTTCTCCGGAAGATCTGAACATCATCAAAAACGGACCGGCAGAAAGAAGAAGATTTATGGATCTGGAACTTTCTCAGCTTGACCGGGTGTATCTGAAAAATCTGACAGAATATAATCGTGTGATCAATCAGAGAAATCGCCTGTTAAAGGAACTTGCTTACGATGAAAAATTAAAAGATACGCTGGAAATCTGGGATATGCAGCTTGTTCGTTATGGGGAACAGGTGATGGAAAGAAGAAGAGTATTTCTGGAAGAGATGAATGACATCGTAGGAGAGATACATGAAAAATTAACCGGTGGAAGAGAACGCCTGATGCTTCGATATGAACCTTCAACAGGAGCCTTTTCTTTGGAGGAATGTATAAAGAAAAACCGGGAAAGGGATATGAAAACGAGGAGTACTTCGACAGGACCGCATCGGGATGATATCTGTTTTATGATAAAAGATATGGACATACGCAAATTTGGTTCCCAGGGACAGCAGCGCACAGCGGCGCTGTCTTTAAAACTTGCGGAAATAAAGCTGGTAAAAAGGGTGATCCAGGATACACCGATTTTGCTGCTTGATGATGTCCTCTCGGAATTGGATAAACACAGACAAAATTATTTATTAGACAGTATACACGATATCCAGACTTTGATCACTTGTACAGGTGTGGAAGAGTTTGTGAACCATCGTTTTTCAATTAATAAAGTGTTTCGTGTCCAAAACGGGCACGTGACAAAAGAAAATTAGTAGGAGGATCAGTATGAGCACAGAATATGGTGGAGATCAAATCCAGATATTGGAAGGGTTGGAAGCAGTACGCAAAAGACCTGGGATGTACATCGGAAGCACATCGGCAAGAGGACTTCATCACCTTGTATACGAAATCGTAGATAATGCCGTTGATGAAGCACTTGCCGGCTTTTGTAATACCATTGAAGTAACGGTCAATGCGGATAATTCCGTTACAGTAATCGATGACGGAAGAGGAATTCCAACTGGCATCAACCATAAATCCGGGCTTCCTGCCGTGGAAGTCGTATTTACGGTACTTCATGCCGGCGGTAAATTCGGAGGCGGAGGATACAAAGTATCCGGAGGTCTTCACGGAGTAGGTGCTTCCGTCGTAAATGCCCTTTCAAACTGGCTTGAAGTAGAGGTGCGAAGAGAAGGAAAAGTATATAAGCAGAGATACGAGAGGGGTAAAGTCATTTATCCTCTGAAAGTTGTGGGAGAATGCGATCCAAAACTTACCGGTACAAAAGTTACATTTATGCCGGATGATACGATTTTTGAAGAAACGGTATTTGATTACAATGTTTTAAAACAGCGCCTTCGTGAAACAGCGTTTTTAACCAAAAACCTGAAAATTAAGCTGATCGATGCAAGAGAAGGTCAGGAAAGGGAAGATGTCTTTCACTATGAAGGCGGAATCAGAGAATTTGTAAGTTACTTAAACAGAAGTACAGAGCCTCTTTATGAACAGATTATCTATTGCGAAGGAGTAAAAGATGATGTGTATGTAGAAGTGGCAATGCAGCACAATGATTCTTATACGGAAGGTACATATGGATTTGTCAATAACATTACAACTCCGGAAGGAGGAACCCATATCGTTGGATTCCGTAATGCCCTGACAAAGACATTTAATGCTTATGCAAAGAAAAATAAACTGATCAAGGAAAACGAACAGAGCCTTACGGGAGATGATATACGAGAAGGTTTGACAGCAATCGTCAGTGTCAAAATTCCGGAACCTCAGTTTGAAGGTCAGACAAAGCAGAAACTTGGAAACAGTGAGGCAAGAGGGGCGGTAGACAGTATCGTAAGTTCCCAGCTGGAAATCTTCCTGGAACAAAATCCATCTGTTGCAAAGACAATCATTGAGAAATCTGTCATGGCACAGCGTGCCAGAGAAGCGGCAAGAAAAGCAAGAGATCTTACAAGAAGAAAATCCGCATTGGAAGGAATGTCCCTTCCCGGAAAACTTGCGGATTGTTCAGATAAAGATCCAAAGAATTGCGAAATCTATATCGTAGAGGGAGATTCTGCCGGTGGTTCTGCAAAAACGGCAAGAGACCGTCAGACACAGGCAATCCTTCCGTTGAGAGGAAAAATCCTCAATGTAGAAAAAGCACGTCTTGATAAAATTTATGCCAATGCAGAAATTAAAGCCATGATTACGGCATTTGGAACAGGAATACACGAAGACTTTGATATTTCAAAATTAAGATATAACAAGATCATTATCATGACAGATGCCGACGTGGATGGGGCTCATATCAGTACCCTGCTTCTGACATTTTTATATCGTTTTATGCCGGATCTTATCAAAGAAGGACATGTATATCTGGCAAAACCACCTCTTTATAAGCTGGAAAGAAATAAAAAAGTATGGTACGCATACAGCGATGAAGAATTAAATTCCAGCCTGATGGAAGTAGGACGTGACCAGGGAAATAAGATCCAGCGTTATAAAGGTCTTGGAGAAATGGACGCAGATCAGCTTTGGGAAACGACAATGGATCCAAACCAGCGTATCCTGATCCGTGTTACGATGGATGAGGAAACATCTTCGGAACTGGATCTGACATTTACAACACTGATGGGCGATAAAGTAGAACCAAGACGTGAATTTATCGAAGAAAATGCAAAATATGTAAAAAATCTGGATGTATAGAAGAAGGGAGATAAGCAATGGAAGATAATATCTTTGATAAGGTCGAGGAAGTCGATCTTGAGAAAAAAATGAAAGAGTCGTATATCGACTATGCCATGAGCGTTATCGCTTCCAGGGCACTCCCGGATGTAAGGGATGGTTTAAAACCGGTTCAAAGAAGAATCTTATATTCTATGATCGAACTGAATAACGGTCCTGACAAGCCGCATCGTAAATGTGCGCGTATTGTCGGTGATACAATGGGTAAATACCATCCGCACGGAGACAGTTCTATTTATGGAGCACTCGTAAATATGGCACAGGACTGGTCCACAAGGTATCCACTTGTAGACGGACATGGAAATTTCGGTTCTGTTGACGGAGACGGAGCTGCTGCCATGCGTTATACAGAGGCAAGGCTCAGCAAGATTTCTATGGAACTGACGGCAGATATTAACAAAAATACTGTAGATTTTGTTCCAAACTTTGATGAAACAGAAAAGGAACCGACCGTACTGCCGGCAAGATTTCCGAATCTTCTTGTAAACGGAACTTCCGGTATTGCCGTAGGTATGGCGACCAATATCCCGCCTCACAATTTAAGGGAAGTCATCAATGCAGTGGTGAAGATCATTGATGACCAGATTGAAGAAAAACAGACAACACTGGAAGATGTCCTGGAAGTCGTAAAAGGACCGGATTTTCCGACTGGTGCAACAATCCTTGGGACAAGAGGGATTGAAGAGGCTTATCGTACAGGAAGGGGAAAAATCCTTGTCCGTGCAGAAACCAACATTGAAACCATGGCAAACGGAAAGAGCCGCATTATTGTTACAGAACTTCCGTATCTGGTGAATAAGGCTCGTTTGATTTCCAAAATCGCAGATCTTGTAAAAGAAAAGCGAATCGACGGGATTGTAGATTTAAGCGATCAGTCCAGCCGTGAAGGAATGAGGATTTGTATTGAACTGAGAAGAGATGCAAATGCCAATGTAATTTTAAATCAGCTTTACAAACATACCCAGCTTCAGGATACATTCGGAGTAATCATGCTGGCTCTTGTAAACGGAGAACCAAAAGTCATGAATCTGCTTGAAATGCTTGGACATTATCTGAAGCATCAGGAAGAAGTCATTACAAGACGTACACAATATGACTTAAATAAAGCCGAGGAACGTGCACATATCTTAAAAGGATTATTGATCGCATTGGATAATATCGATGAAGTGATCCGCATTATCCGTGGTTCAAAGACTGTGCAGCTTGCAAAAGAAGAGTTGATTTCACGTTTCGGACTGACGGATGCTCAGGCTCAGGCAATCGTTGATATGCGTCTGAGAGCTCTTACCGGTCTGGAAAGAGAAAAACTTGAAAAAGAATACGAAGAATTGATGAAGAAGATCGGGGAGTTGAAGGCAATCTTGGCAGATAAAAACCTGCTTCTTGGCGTAATCCGCAAGGAGATTCTTGAAATCGGCGAAAAATACGGCGATGAAAGAAGAACAAAAATCGGATATGACGTTTATGATATTTCCATGGAAGATCTGATTCCAAGACAGGATGTAGTAATCACCATGACCAAACTTGGATATATTAAACGTATGACAACCGATAACTTTAAGAAACAGCATCGTGGAGGCAGAGGAATCAAAGGTATGCAGACCATAGATGCAGATTATGTAGAAGATCTGTTTATGTGCTCTACTCACCATTATCTAATGTTCTTTACAAATATGGGACGGGTATATAGACTGAAAGGATATGAGATTCCGGAAGCCGGAAGAACGGCAAGAGGAACTGCCATCATCAACCTTCTGCAGTTGCAGCCGGAAGAAAAGATTACTGCCGTGATTCCAATCAAGGAATATGAAGAAGGACAGTATCTGTTTATGGCGACCAAAAAAGGTCTTGTAAAAAAGACATCCATTATGGATTATGCAAATGTGAGAAAAACAGGGCTTGCTGCCATTACATTACGTGATGATGATGAATTGATCGAGGTAAAGACAACCGATAATACAAAAGATATCATTCTGGTTACAAAATACGGACAGTGTATCAGATTTTCCGAAACAGATGTGCGTTCAACAGGAAGAACATCCATGGGGGTTCGTGGAATGAATCTTAGTGATAATGACGAAGTGATAGGTATGCAGCTTGATACGCAGGGAGAATACCTTTTGATCGCATCGGAAAAAGGTATGGGTAAACTGACTCGAATTGATGAGTTTACCAGACAGAATCGTGGCGGTAAAGGTGTAAAATGTTATAAGATCATCGAAAAGACAGGTGATGTTGTCGGTGTCAAAGCAGTCAATGAAGATGACGAGATCATGATGATCACAACAGAAGGAATCATTATCCGCATGTCATGCTCCAGCATTTCAAAATTAGGACGTATCACATCCGGTGTCAAACTGATCAATCTGGATGAAGACGTTATTGTTGCAAGTATCGCCAAAGTAAGAAATACAGGTGAAAATCATTCAGAAGAAACAGAAGAGCCGGAAGAAGATCAGACAGAAGAAACGGAAGAATAAAATAAAAAAATAAATGGTACCTCCGGGCAGTAAGCGCTGACCGGAGGTATTTTTTGCCTGAAAATAAAAAACAGTCTATTGTAGAGAAATATAGCCTTTGATATGATGAAAGCAGATTAAAAAAGGAGTGTTGATATGCAGGAAATAAATGTACTGATCGTGGAAGATGACAGACTCATTATAGAAAATCTTACGGAATATTTAAAAAGTGAGGGATTTCACGTAACAGCAGCGGATGGGCAGAAAAAAGCGATGAAACTTCTGGAAGAGCAGAACTTTGATCTGATTCTTCTGGATGTTACGCTGGCACAGGGAAACGGTTACAGCACATGTACGGAAATTAAGATGAAGTATGATATTCCCATCATTTTTTTGACGGCTCTGGATGATGAATTTTCTGTGGTAACCGGTCTTGAAATGGGGGCGGATGATTATATCAGTAAACCTTTCAGGCCAAGGGAACTGATTTCCAGAATGCGGACTGTACTGAGAAGAAAAGGAACCGGCCAGAATATTCTCTCTGTACAGGATATCCGGATTGATACGGTAAAAGGCATTGTTACAAAAAACGAAAATGAACTTTTTCTTTCTGCCCTGGAGTATCGGTTATTGCTTGTTTTCTGTAACCATCGTGGAATGGTGCTTTCCAGAGGGGCACTTCTGGAAGAAATCTGGGATATGGCAGGAGAATATGTAAACGACAATACTCTTACCGTATATATCAAACGTCTGAGAGAAAAAATCGAAGATGATCCGCAGAATCCGAAAATCATAAAAACAATAAGAGGTATGGGGTATAAGATGGAGGACTGACATGGGAATTTTAAAAAATAAAGAAATCAGGGATTATGTTTTTAGTTTTGCCGTTTCTATGATCGTACTGGGTATTTTAGCCATTCTGTTTCCAAAATATGCTTTCGTATGGATTCTGGCAGAGGGAATCTTGTTTCTTGTTCTGTTTTTTATTTTTATGAATCAAAGATATAAAGATATCAACAGGATTACAGAAAAGATAGATCAGATCCTGCATGGAAAGGATGAGCTGGAATTGGGAGAGTTTAAAGAAGGGGATCTTGAAATTTTAAAAGATGAAATTTACAAAATGACCATACGGCTCAGAGAACAAAACGAGCAGATGAAAAAGGAAAAAACAAGACTTGCAGATGCCCTTGCAGATATTTCCCATCAGATCAGGACACCGCTGACTTCTCTAAACCTGATGCTGGAGCGTATAAAACAAAGCAACATGGATGAAATGCAGAAAAGGCGTAATTACAGAGAGATGGAACATATGCTTCAACGTATGGAGTGGCTGATTACGGCATTATTGAAAATGTCAAAGCTGGAAGCAGGGACTGTGGTACTGGAAAAAAAGAAGCTTAATATCCGAAAGTTTTTGTCAGAAACAATCCGTCCTTTTGAAATTGCCATGGAATTAAGAAATCAAAAACTGATTTTTGAAGGGGAGGAGGACTGCTGCTTTTTTGGTGACGAAGCATGGACGGCAGAAGCAATTGGGAATGTCATCAAAAACTGTATGGAACATACGCCGGAGTCTGGGAAAATCAAGATTATCTGGAAGAAGAATCCTCTTTATACGGAAATCCGTATTACGGATTCAGGACCTGGTATACCGGAGAAAGACCTTCCGCATATTTTTGAGCGTTTTTACAGAAGAGATCAGTCCGGAAATTTAAATTTTGGGATTGGACTTGCTTTGGCAAGAAGTATTCTTGTAGAAGAAGGAGGAATTATCTTTGCGAAAAATAAGAAGGAAGGAGGGGCAGTATTTATTATCCGTTTTTATGAAGAAAAGGAATGAAAGTGACAAAATTGTTATTTAAAAGTCACCGGCACGTCATGGGGAACAGGTATACTTCCAGATAAGAAAACAACAGGAGGGAGAAAAATGGAGATTTTAAAAGTTCAAAATCTGACCAAAGTTTATGGAAAAGGGGAAAATCAAGTACATGCTCTCAATGACGTGTCTTTTTCAGTACAAAAAGGAGAATTTGTTGCCATCATCGGTTCATCCGGTTCCGGAAAATCCACTCTTTTACATCTGATCGGAGGAGTGGATCGTCCCACATCAGGAAAAGTGTTTGTAGACGGAAAAGATGTCTATGCACAAAAGGAAGAGGCACTTGCAATCTTCCGCCGCAGACAGGTAGGACTGATCTATCAGTTTTATAATCTGATTCCGGTATTGAACGCGGAAGAAAATATGACACTTCCTGTATTGATGGACGGAAGAAAAGTCAATCAGGAACGGCTTAAAGAATTAATTGAGATTTTAAATTTAAAAGATAGAATGAATCATCTGCCCAATGAACTTTCCGGTGGACAGCAACAAAGAGTATCTATAGGAAGAGCACTTCTGAATGCACCTGCACTTCTTCTGGCAGATGAGCCGACCGGAAATCTGGATTCGGAAAACAGCAAGGAGATCATGAACCTTCTTCGATATTCCAACAGAGTCTATGACCAGACCATGATCGTTATTACACATGATGAAAATGTTGCACTTCAGGCAGACCGGATCCTCACATTGGAAGACGGAAAGATCATCAGAGATGAGGTGATCCGTTCATGAATATCTTTGCAAAAATCACAAATAAGACAATGAAACAAAACAAGGCACGTACTATTATGACCATCATTGGTGTGATCCTTGCAACATCTATGGTAACGGCAGTTATTACACTAGGAACAAGCATACAAAAATTTATGTATGATTATGCGGTAAAAACAGACGGAAACTGGCATGTGGCGGCTAAGGGAGTGTCTGCACAAAAAACAGACACCTTTACGGAAAATAAAAAGGTAAAGGATTCCTGTGTGATTTCGGAAATCGGTTATGCAGACATTTCCGAAAAAAAAGAACGCTCCGTTTTTGGGGATTACCTATATATCCAGACAATGAACAAAAAAGCGGCAGATATGCTAAAAGTAAAACTGACACAAGGAAGACTGCCAAAAAACGAAAATGAGATCATTCTTCACGCGGGATATGAGTTTCATGGACAGAAAGTGAAGATCGGAGATACGATTGAGTTGTCTATCGGAAACAGAATATCAAGGACAGGAGAAAAACTACGGTATAATGTAGAAAGCGAAACGGATGAAAATTTTAAATTAACAGAAACATTTGAAGAGAAGGAAAAAAGGACGGTTCATGTTGTAGGTTTTCTGGAACACTGGGGAAACACAAAAAGAGGAGGGGCAGGAGATGATGCTTTTGTAGGGGAATCGAAAGAGGTTCCGATGGTCAATCAGATTTATATGCAGATGAAAGATCCTAAACAGGTTTTTGAATTTATAAAAGAGCATAAAGGAGAAGCAGTATTTGAAGAAAATTCCGGTGTCTTAAAATGGATGGGAATTTCCGGTAATGAGTCCGTAAAAGGAATGTTAAACGGGATGTATACGATTTTGATTCTTATCATCGGAGTAGGAGCTGTTTCTTTAATCTATAATGCATTTTCCATTTCGTTTCGGGAACGTACCACACAGTTTGGTTTGCTTGCATCGCTTGGAGCAACGAGAAGACAACTTAAAAGATCCATGTGGCATGAAGCGTGGGTTGTCGGTATAACGGGAATTCCTTTTGGTATTTTATGCGGCTTGGGAGGAATATGGGTCACTTTGCAGTTTATCGGAAATTCTATGGCTCAGTGGATTTATAGTGAACCAAATGGAAAAATCAGTTTTCATACTTCTGTCTGGGCTGTGATTTTTGCGGCAGTGATTGCATTTATCATTATTTGTCTTTCTGTCTGGATTCCTGCTGCAAAGATAAAAAAAATCACTCCGCTTGAGGCAATCCGGGCAAACAGGGATATCAAGATTAAAGCAAAAGAAGTCAAAAGTCCAAAGATCATACAGAAAGTATTTGGCCTTGAAGCAATGATCGCAGATAAAAATTACAAAAGAGATAAAAAGAAATATCGCGCCACAGTATTTTCATTGACTGTCAGTATCGTACTGTTTGTTTCTGCAACGTTGTTTTCTGATTATATGTCAAAGACAGGAGCATTTATGCTGGATGCTCCGGATTATGAACTTCAGTATTTAAAAGAGTCAGAAAAAAAGGAAGAATATCAGGAACTGCTGCGTATGTTTGAACAAGGCAAGGATGTAGAAAAAGTAGATAGCTATGGTTCTTTATATTTGACGTTAAAATTGGATGCTGAGGATGTTACAAAAGAAGGAAGAGAATATTTTGGAGAAGAAACTTCTTTCAGTCAGGTATTGAGCTTGCCGGATGAGAAATTTAGGAATCTTGCAAAAGAAAACAAAATTAAGGATACTTCTTATTTCCGGAGAGGCAATAATGAAGTATTGTATTATGATGAAACACAGTATTACAATCCTGACAGCAAGAGATATGAAACTTTTCACTCATTAAAAGAAAACGGAAAAATAAAAGGAACATTACTTCCGGATTCAGATGAGGAAATGACAAAGGAAGGCAGAAAAGCGGAAAAGTCCATTCTGTTAAAAGAAAAACTCAAAAAGGTTCCGGATTATCTGGATTTGAAACAAAGTGGAAGCTTCTGTACAATTCTGATTCCGGAAAGCCGCATGGAGGAATTTACTTCTGATCTGACTAAGACAGACGTGACATATTGGTATCAGATACAATCTTCCAATCATAAAAAAACTTATGAAGATTTGCTAGAAAAGATAAAAAAAGAAGGAAAAGATTCCGAATATCTTATGGATCTGGCTGAAAGATACGAAGTAGATCGTGGAATCAAGATTGCCATTAATGTGCTTGCCTGCGGTTTTATCGTTTTGATTTCTCTGATTGCTGCAGTCAATGTATTTAATACGATTTCAACAAATATCATGCTACGAAAAAGAGAATTTGCCATGTTAAAATCCATGGGAATGAATCAGAAACAAATAAGAAAAATGATGAATTATGAATGCATGATTTATGGAATCCGTTCCATTCTGTATGGATTTGTTGTATCCCTTCTTATCAGCTTTGCCATGTATGTCGTATTAAGCAGGGGAGCAGCAATCGAATACAAAACTCCATGGTTTTCACTTCTGATCTCGATGATATGGGTATTTGCCGTTGTATTTGCAACCATGCTCTATTCTATGAGAAAAATAAAAAAACAAAATATCATTGAAGAATTGAAAAAAGATTAAAAGAGGAAAGAGTGCCGTGTTTGGTACTCTTTCCTTTCTTTTGGGTGTTTTAAGATGCTTAAGAAAGTTCTCTTAAGATGATTTCTGCTGTTTTCTTTACTGTACCTGCAACGATATCGGTACACTTTGCTTTTCTTTCCGGTGCATCTTTTTCGTATCCTTTGATCTGGATGCGGCAGCAGGCAGAACCAAATTCTTTACAAAAATAGTCGTGAAGTTCATTGGTAAGGCGGAAACAATTTTGGATTTTCGGATCTCCCGGAGTACGCCGTCCAAAGAAATATCCAATACACATGGCACCGCCCGCAAGGGCACCGCAGATGCAGCCTCCTCCTCCAAGTCCCCATGGAAAGCCGCTACTCATGGCAATGGCATCATCGGACATCTCAAGTTCAAAGTTTTTGCGGATTGCATAGATTACAGATTCCGAACAGGCAAAGCCGTTATGAAAAATGTCAATGGCATCTTTTTGAAGTTGTTCCATATCAATATTTGTAGTCATAAAGTCCCCTCTTTTCTTTTTCATTTTACACTTAGTATAAACTCTGAGGTAGAAAAAGTAAAACTGAGGTGTTATAGTAATCGTAGAAAAATAAATTTTCAATGTACAAGGAGAAGACACATGCGTACAGTAAATGTCAGTGAAATTACAAGAAATATAAAAGAGATGTGTATGGAAGCGAATCATTATCTTTCGAAAGATATGGAAACTGTTATGAAAAAAGCACAGGAAACAGAAAAATCTCCTCTTGGGAAAAAGATTCTGGATCAGCTTTCCGAAAATCTGAAAATAGCATCCGAAGATATGATCCCAATCTGCCAGGATACCGGTATGGCAGTCATTTTTCTGGAAATCGGGCAGGATGTGCATTTAGAAGGCGGAAATATAACAGATGCCGTCAATGAAGGGGTACGCCAAGGATACGAGGAAGGATTTTTGAGAAAGTCTGTTGTGAGAGATCCAATCGACCGAGTAAATACAAAAGATAATACTCCTGCTGTTATTCATTATGACATTGTAGAAGGCGAAAAAGTAAAAATTACGGTTGCACCAAAAGGATTCGGTAGTGAAAATATGAGCCGGATTTTTATGCTGAAACCGGCAGATGGTATCGAAGGGGTGAAAGAAGCCGTTTTGACAGCCGTAAAAGATGCAGGGCCGAATGCATGTCCTCCGATGGTGGTCGGAGTCGGTATCGGAGGTACCTTTGAAAAATGTGCGTTAATGGCAAAACAGGCATTGACAAGAGAAGCAGGCTCTCACTCTTCCATCCCGTACGTAAAAGAAATGGAAGAAGAACTTCTGGAAAAGATCAATAAGCTTGGAATCGGACCGGGAGGACTTGGCGGTACGACCACTGCTTTTGCGGTAAATATCAATACGTACCCGACACATATTGCAGGGCTTCCTGTAGCAGTAAATATTTGCTGTCATGTAAACAGACATGCAATACGAGAAATCTAATCCCATATGACAGGAATAATAAGGATGGCAGAAAGGAATGATAAACATATGGAAACACATATCACCACACCAATAGATAAAAAAACAGCCGCTTCTTTACAAGCAGGAGATTATGTCTATATTACAGGGACGATCTATACAGCACGAGATGCGGCACACAAAAGAATGCAGGAAGCTTTGCAAAACGGAGAAGAACTTCCTTTTGATATCAAAAATCAGATGATTTATTATATGGGACCATCTCCGGCACGAGAGGGAAGACCGATTGGGTCGGCGGGACCTACCACAGCTAGTAGAATGGATAAATATGCTCCTGACTTATTGGATCTTGGACTTGGAGCCATGATCGGAAAAGGAAAAAGAAGCCGAGCTGTGATCGATGCCATGATTCGTAATCAGTCTGTTTATTTTGCAGCTGTAGGAGGTGCAGGTGCACTTTTATCAAAATGTATCAAAAAATCCGAGATCATTGCCTATGAGGATCTGGGTGCAGAAGCGATTCGTAAATTGGAAGTGGAAAATTTTCCGGTGATTGTTGTGATCGATAGTCGGGGAAATAATCTCTACGAAACGGCAATCAGCCAGTATCGAGATTAAAAATGACTATAAATAAAGGCAAAAGATGAAGGAGAAAAAAGATGAAACGTATTGTTCTGATGGTCGTACGAAATCTGCTTTTTGTTCCTTACGCATGGCTCAAATTATGTTATTACGCAAAACATGTGGACAAATATACAGAAAAGCAAAGATATGAATTGCTGCGCTATATTGATGAACATGCAAATAAAGGCGGAAATGTAATTGTGGATGTACACGGAGCTGAAAATATCCCACAAGAAGACGGATTTATGTTTTTTCCGAATCATCAGGGATTATATGACGTTCTGGCAATCATAGCGGCATGTCCGCGTCCGTTTTCCGTTGTGGCTAAAAAAGAAATTGCGGACATCCCATTATTAAAACAAGTTTTTGCATGCATGAAAGCATATATGATAGATAGAGAAGATGTGCGCCAGGCGATGCAGGTAATCATAGATGTCACAAAAGAAGTGAAAAATGGAAGAAACTATCTTATCTTTGCAGAAGGAACCAGATCAAAACAGGGAAATATTCCGGGAGATTTTAAAGGAGGAAGTTTTAAAGCTGCGGCAAAGGCAAGGTGTCCGATTGTACCTGTTGCTCTGATTGATGCTTTTAAACCATTCGATACAAAAAGCATTTCACGGGTTACTGTCCAAGTGCATTTTTTAAAGCCGATATATTATGAGGAATACAAAGAAATGAAAACAACAGAAATCGCAGCAGAAGTAAAACGACGGATAGAGGAAACCATACAAAATAATCTCAATAAAAATTAAAAAAGTTCCAAGCCGGTACAAAGTTAAGATACTTTAGTATCGGCTTTTTAGAGCAATTAAAGGTTTATTAAAATAAAAAGAAAAAACAGCTTGACAACAGAGAAATGCTTTAGTATAATAACTCATGCGTTAAGAAAACGTAAAATATAATACTGACATAAATTCAGTATCCGGAGAAATACTCAAGAGGCTGAAGAGGCGCCCCTGCTAAGGGTGTAGGTCGGGCAACCGGCGCGAGGGTTCAAATCCCTCTTTCTCCGTTTCATCTTCCGAAATAAAAAATGTCAAAAAGTACTTGACAAACAAAAGAGAAGATGATAAAATAAACGAGTTCGCCAAAAGCGAACGACAAACTCCTGAAAAGCATTAAAAAAAGTAAAAAAAGTGCTTGACAGAGAGGAAGAGATGTGATAAACTGATAAAGCTGTTTCGG
>CALFLL010000068.1 GCA_937880845.1 uncultured Drancourtella sp. | reverse complement strand
AACAAGTGCAAAAATGAAGATGTGAAAAAACTCAATCGAGTTTTTTCACATCCCCAATGTTTAAGCGTTTTTGTCTTCTTTTGGAAGAATCGTATTTAAAAGAATAGCTGTTAAAGTGGCAACAACAACCGGTGATTTTCCGAAAATTGTCGTTACCCATTCTGGAAATGTTGCAAGAGCTGCCGGCGCCTGTGTGATTCCCATTCCAAGAGCAACGGATAATCCCACAATGGCAGTATTGCGGAAATTCATTTCCTGACGCATGATCAGTTTGATACCGGTCATGGCGATAGAAGCGAATACGGAGATTGTTGCACCTCCGAGTACACATTGCGGAATCGTAGTAAGTAATGCTGAAAACTTTGGAACAAAACCTGCAATCATTAAAATCACAGCGGCCAGTCCCAGTACACAGCGGTTGATAACTTTTGTTGTTGTGACGATACCTACATTCTGGCTATAAGTAGCTGTCGGGAGTCCTCCAAAAAATGCACAGAGGATATTGGTTGCTCCGTACATTAAGATACCGCCCTGGAGTTCTTTGTTCTCCGGTTCACGGTTCATGCTTCCTACGGTTGTTGCCGAAAAATCTCCGATTGCCTGAATGGAATTGATGGCAAAAAGTACACCGATGGCAATACATGCAGAAGGCTCAAAATTGACAGAAAAATGCATTGGCTGAGGAAGTTGGAACAGGCCTGCACTTTGAATCCCAGAAAGATCTACAAGGCCGAAACATGCGGCAAAGATATATCCGGCAATGATTCCGATAAGAATAGAGGCGAGCTTCAGAAATCCTTTTGCAAAGTGATTGAGTCCGATAACAACTGCAAGTGTAAAAAAGGCTGTAAGCCAGTTTTGCCAAGAGCCGTAATTCGGACTGGAGGTACCGCCCGCCATATAGTTGATGGCAGTAGGATAGAGAGAAAGTCCTATGGTAAATACAACGGTTCCTGTAATAATAGGCGGGAAAAGGACACGGATTTTTTTGATGGTCAGCCCTACAAGAATAGCAACAAATCCGCCTACAATCTGTGCACCCAGAATGGTTCCGATATCATAAGATTCTGCAATAGCCTGCATACTTGGAACATAGGCAAAACTGATTCCCATAATGACCGGAAGGGCAGAACCAAACTGGAAGTTCTTAGTCCGGATAAACGGGAAGAGCTGTAAAAGAGTACTGATGGCAGAACAAAACAATGCTGCCTGAATTAAAATGACACGGTCTGTTTCATTAACGCCTGCTACACCTGCCACGATGATAGACGGTGTGACACAGCCTACGATCATAGCTACGACATGTTGAAGAGCCAGCGGAAGAGCCTGACCGAAACGAGGCACTCCGTTTAACTCGAAAACAGACGCAGGTCCTGACTTTGCGGACGAACGGTTAGAGATTGACATAATTTCCTCCTTGGTATGTTTTCATTTTTACATACATAACTTTACACAATCTTATGAAAAATTGCAATTATAAATTTGGAGGTGAAACGATGAAATATGAAGGACAGATTTGCAGAGGCCCTATGGAAAGAGGCTCGTTTATGCTGCCGGTTGCAGTAGGGTGTGCATATAACAGATGCTATTTTTGTACACTGTTTAAACATTTATCTTACAGGGAACTGCCGATGGAGCAGATTGAAGAGGAACTTAAAAGAGTCAGTATGGTCAGAGGAAATCCCAAAACTGTCTTTTTAGGAGACGGAAATGCATTTACCCTTTCAACAGATCGTCTTCTTGAAATTGCTGACAGGATACATGATCATTTTCCGGGGTGTACATCCATCAATATGGATGCAACGGTAAGTGATATCAAAAGGAAAAGTGATCGTGAACTAAGAAGACTTTATGAGGCGGGGATCAGACATTTGTATCTTGGGATTGAATCGGGACTTGACGATGTACTGCGGTTTATGAACAAAGATCATACTTTGGAAGAGGCATATAGGGAAATTGAGAGAATGAAGGAAGCAGGATTGATTTTCGATGCACATATCATGACGGGAATTGCAGGAAAAGGAAGAGGAACGGAAAATGCAGAACATATAGCAGCTTTTTTTTACAAAACAAGGCCATCAAGGATCATTAATTTCTCTTTGTTTTTGCACAAAAAAACTATTTTATATAAGGAAACGGAAAAAGGAAATTTCATGCCGGCAGATGAACTGGAAAATCTGAAAGAAGAAAGAAAACTTTTGGAAATGATGGATGCAGGACAAGTTTTATATGATGGATTCCATGATTTTATAGAATTCAGAGTCCGAGGGAAACTTCCGGAAGAAAAAGAAAAAATGCTGAAAAAACTTGATGATAGAATTAAGGTACAGACACCGGGGATTTTTGCAATCGTAGAATGATGCGCTGATGCAAAGGAACAGGAGGAAAACCATAGTCGGTTTCCCTCCTGTTTTGTCTGTTGGATTATTCGTTTTCTTTCTTTTCTTCTTCGGAGGAAGCAACTTCTTCTTCACTGTCTTCTGATGTTTCTTCGTCAGAAGGTTCCGATTTATCCTCATGATCATCAGAAGCCTCTTCGGATTCATGGGATGTTTTATTGAGAGGAACATATTCACGTTCATGTTCCGACGCATCTCCCAAATCGTCATCCAGATCTAAATCTAAATCTTCAAAATCATCTGAGAATTCATCTTCCATTTCTTCGTTTTCTTTTTTATTCTTCATATAAAGAATACCTGCCGCTGCTGCGCCGATTGCTGCGAGTCCAACAATACCTTTTGTCCATTTGCTAGCCATAAAGGGCACCCCTTTCTCTTAATTCATATGATAACTTTATTGTAATACTTTTATATGAGAAAGAAAAGAGAAGATTCAGAATTTTATACTTTCTTAATAGAAATTCAAAATAATTAAGAAAATTTTGAATGGATGGAGTTGAGAGGAAATTTAAAATATGATAAAATAGACGGTATTCAAAAAAGAACCGAGGAAAACAATGTGAAAGATAGTAAAAAAATCAAAGTACAAAAGAAATTATTCAGTGTGATTTATGGACGTACGGCAATTATTTTGTTGTTTGTATTGATCCAACTTGCGGTCATGATACTGGGAGTTTATGCACTGGCAGATTATTGGACCTATTTATATGGCGTGTTCATTGTAATGGGGATCATTGTTGTGATTTATATCATCAATGATAAGGGAAATCCTGCTTTTAAAATGACATGGATTTTGTGTATTATGGCTCTTCCGTTGTTTGGTACTTTTTTTTATGTTTATGTAAAAACACAGCTAGGTACCCGTTATATCGGAAAGAGACTTAAGGAATTGAGAAAAGAAACAGAACCATATATGCAACAGGATATGGTGATCATCAATGAGATGAAGCAGAAGAGCCTTTCTAACAAAAACTTATCCTATTATCTCGGAAAACATCTTGGATTTCCTACATATGGAAATACAAGACTGGAATTTTATCCGATTGGGGAAGCGAAGTTTGAGGCTTTATTGAGAGAACTGAGAAAAGCAGAAAAATTCATCTTTATGGAGTATTTTATTGTAGAAGAAAGCTATATGTGGGATGAGGTTCGCAAAGTATTGGAAGAGAAAGCGGAAGAAGGAGTAGAAGTGCGTTTCATGTATGATGGAATGTGCAGCATTTCTCTTTTGCCGTATGATTATCCGAAATATCTGCAAAGTAAAGGAATTCAGTGTAAGATGTTTAATCCGATCCGGCCGATTCTTTCTACGATACAGAACAATCGTGACCATAGAAAAATCTGTGTAATCGACGGTAAAGTGGGATTTACGGGAGGAATTAATCTGGGTGATGAATACATCAACCGAAAGGAACGGTTCGGACATTGGAAAGATACGGCTATCTTGTTGGAGGGAGATGCAGTAAAAAGCCTTACCATTATGTTTCTGGAAATGTGGAATGTGGGCAGGCGGGTTTCAGAAGATTATTCGGCTTATCTGGCAGAACCGGAAAAGAAAGAATTTGATTCCGAACTCGGATATGTGCTCCCTTACGGAGACAATCCGTATGATGACGAAAATGTGGGAGAGGAAGTTTATTTCCACATTTTAAATCACGCCAAAGAGTATGTGCATATCATGACACCATACCTCATTCTGGATAATGAGATGATTACCACATTAACACGTGTCGCAAAAAGCGGTGTGGAAGTGATTATCATTATGCCTCATATTCCGGATAAGCCATATGCTTTTGCAGTGGCAAAAACGTATTATAAAGAATTGATCGAAGCAGGTGTGCAGATTTATGAATATACCCCTGGATTTGTACACGCAAAGATTTTTGTGTCGGATGATGACACGGCTACCGTGGGAACAATCAATCTGGACTATCGAAGCCTCTATCTTCATTTTGAAGACGGAGTATTTATTTATAGGAATAAAGTCATTGATGATATCGAAAACGATTTCCAAAAAACATTGGAAAAATGTCAGCTTGTAACATTGAAAGATGTAAAAGAAAGAAGCATCAAAACAAAAATCGAAGGACAGATACTCCGGCTTTTCGCACCTCTTATGTAAGGTAATAACATGGGCCTTAAAATCTTTTTGGAAAAACTGAAAAATCAAATGTACATTTCCGAAAAAATATAGTATAATTCATAGGTGGTTGAAAAAAGAATTCACATACAGGAGGATATGTTATGGTTAAAGCAGTAGTAGGTGCTAACTGGGGAGACGAAGGAAAAGGTAAGATTACGGATATGCTTGCAGAAAAAGCGGATATTATCATCCGTTTTCAAGGAGGGGCAAATGCCGGACATACAATTATCAATGAATACGGAAAGTTTGCACTTCATACACTACCATCCGGTGTATTCTATGATCATACAACAAGTGTTATCGGAAATGGCGTTGCATTAGACGTTCCGGTTTTAATAAAGGAGATTCAGTCTATTGTAGACAGAAATGTACCGGCACCAAAGATTAAAGTTTCTAACCGTGCTCAGATGGTGATGTCTTATCATAAATTGTTTGACCAGTATGAAGAAGAAAGACTTGGAAAGAAATCTTTCGGTTCTACAAAGTCAGGTATTGCTCCGTTCTATTCAGACAAGTACGCAAAGGTAGGATTCCAGGTAAGCGAACTGTTTGATGAAGAATTGCTGAGAGAAAAAGTAGTACGTATTGCAGAGCAAAAGAATGTGCTTCTTGAACATTTATATCATAAGCCGTTGCTCAATCCGGACGACTTATTTGAAGAATTAATGGAATATAAGAGAATGATTGAACCATATGTATGCGATGTTTCTTTATTCCTTCATAATGCATTAAAAGAAGGAAAGGAAATTCTTCTGGAAGGACAGCTTGGTACATTAAAGGATCCGGATCATGGAATTTATCCGATGGTGACATCTTCTTCCACACTTGCAGCATACGGTGCGATCGGAGCAGGAATCCCGCCATACGAGATTAAACAGATCGTGACGGTATGTAAGGCGTACTCCAGTGCGGTAGGAGCAGGAGCTTTTGTAAGCGAAATTTTCGGTGAAGAGGCAGACGAACTCAGACGCAGAGGAGGAGACGGCGGAGAATATGGTGCAACAACAGGACGTCCAAGAAGAATGGGATGGTTTGATGTAGTTGCATCCAAGTATGGATGCCGTATGCAGGGAACAACAGACGTTGCCTTTACAGTATTGGATGTACTTGGATATCTGGATGAGATTCCGGTTTGTGTAGCATATGATATTGACGGAGAAATCACAACAGAATTCCCGCCGACTTATTTGCTGGAAAGAGCAAAACCGGTAATTGAAAAACTTCCGGGATGGAAATGCGACATCAGAGGTATTAAAAAATATGAAGATTTACCGGAAAACTGCCGCAAATACATTGAATTTGTGGAAGAAAAAATCGGTTATCCGATTACTTTGATTTCCAATGGACCGGGAAGAGAAGATATTATTTACAGATAAAATGCATATTAAAAACGCGGGTGGAAACACCTGCGTTTTTTAATATTGAAAGAAACTTCATTGGTGACTGCCAGTTTGCTGTCGGGAGAAAAAGTATAAAATACAAAAAAGGAACAGTCATAGTCATAAAGAAAGAAAAAGGATCATATAATACTGTTGCCGAAAAAGGAGGGAATTTTATTTATGGAAAAAAATGAGAAACTGACAGGCAGAAAGATGGAAGCGATTTCAATAGAAGAATATCTTATAAAGAGAAAAAAACAGAAATGTGAAGAGATAGATTCATTCGGGAAAACCAAAAACAGGCACATGCCATGGCCTGTTTGTTTCTTTTTACTTTGAATCGTCATTTTTGTTTGAAAGGCGGTAAATTAAGGTATAAGCATAGAGAAGTACCGGAATGAGAATCGTACAGGCCACGGATAGTTTAAAAAGGCCATCGGATCCGGGAAAATCAAGTACGGCAAAAATCAACGTACACAGATACATGGAAATGAGTAAAATCACACCGATAAGAGCAAGAATTCTTTTTCGTTTTTTCATGTGTAACCTCCTGTATTTTTGACATGAATCCATTATATATAAAAACAGAGCAAAATTCAATGTTAAAAAAATTGTTTAGAATGGACAAAAAAAAAGAAAAAAATTAGAAAAAACGGATAATGAAAAAAGGAAGTAAAATCAGTATTATAGAAACATGAGAAAAATTATCTTACGATACGATCAAGGAGGAAAATCATGACAAAAAATCTGAACAAAAACTATTGGAAAACCATAGTTTTTACATTTTGTTTAGGATGGGTTGTCATCTGGATATACCGTTCCATGCTTTCACCGGTATATGGCGAAATCCAGCAGACAATAGGGACCCAGACAAATGCAGCCATGGGGCTTATTTCAAGCTGTTATTTCTTTGGGTACACAGCGTTGCAGATACCATCCGGATTTTTGGTTGACCGGTTCGGTCAGAAAAGGGTACTGATCCCGGGATTCATTATTTTTGCGATTGGTACATTTAGTGTTGCTTCGGGACAGAGTCTGACAGCAATCTACGTGGGAAGTGTGCTGGCCGGTATAGGGTGTGGTACTTATTATGGAGCAGCCTTTTCTTTAACCGCACAGCATGTACCGCCGGAGAAAAAAGGTATCGGAACAGCAATCGTAAACAGTGGATCTGCACTTGGTATGATTCTCGGTATGACAGGATCAAGTTTTATTGTAAAACAGTTGAATCTTCCATGGCAGGCAATGGTATGTATTTCTGCAGTCCTGATCATTTTACTTACAATTTGGTTTGGTATTGCCATTAAAGATAATATGGCAGAAAAGAAAGCAGCCGGTAAAGAACAAAAAGTAGCCGAAAATGTTGAAAAGAAAACAGAAAAAGGAAATAAAAGTCATCTTTTCAGTTTAAAATTGTTATCTTGCTATTTACTGTACTTTACAACATGTTATGCTTACTATCTGATTGTTACATGGCTTCCGTCATTTTTGGAATCAGAAAGAGGAATTACGGGTGGGCTTGTAGGACTTGTAGTTTCCATGATTTCCGTAACAGCAGTACCGGGTGGTTTGTATTTTGCACATCTGTCTGATAAAAAGCGTAAGCATAAAGCGGTGATCATCGTAGGATTGGAAGCAACAGCGTTTGTACTTGTTGCAATCTCCATGCTTGTTCCGAATGCAGGATTGTTATCCATGGTTCTTCTGCTTTATGGATTTTTCGGAAAAATGGCGGTTGATCCGGTGCTGATTTCTTATGTTTCTGACAGAGCAGATTCCAGAAACGTGGCAACAACACTGGGTGTATTTAACTTCTTCGGAATGTCTTCTTCTGTAATCGCTCCGGCACTGACCGGTTCCATTATAGATGCGACAGGTTCAGGAGAACTGGGATTCTATATCGGAGCAGGTTTGCTGCTTGTAGGAACAATTTTCTTTTTACTGTGTAATGCAAAAAATTTGAAAGAAAAAATGGTAAAAGCATAATCTAAAAATCTGCTGTCAATTATATGAAGATTGGCAGCAGATTTTTGTTTTATGGCTTGAAATGATAAAATAGAGAAAACCGGAAGTAAAAAGATGGTTTTACAAGAATTTGCCGGTCCGAATGGTACTTGCCGTTTCGGAGGAGATATGATACAAGGGAAGCTTGGAAAGGGCGGTTATAGAGTTTTTCTTGCATTATAAAGACTGCTGTTATATAATGTAATAACGTAAGATATGATTAAAATATGATGAAAAATTTTAAATCAAAGGAGAATTCAGATATGAGTACGTTATTAGAACAATGGAGAGAAACGGCTTATTCCAGAGAAATGACAAAAGAACAGCTGGAAACATTCTGGGGAAGATATTTTCAGATTGAAAAAGAAATTTACGAAAAACTTCTTTCAAATCCGGATGAAAAAGTAAAAGGCACAGTAAAAGAATTAGCAGAAAAATACGAAGTTGAAGTAATGACGATGGTAGGTTTCCTTGATGGTATCAACGAAAGCCTTGTAAAAGAAAATCCGATTGAAACAATGGACGAAAATACAGAAGTTACATTGATTTTTGATAAAGAAAAACTCTACAAAAATATGGTAGATGCAAAGGCTGACTGGCTTTATGGACTCCCACAGTGGAATATCCTTTTATCAGAAGAACAGCAGAAAGCTCTCTACAAAGAAGCAAAGAAAATGCATACTTATGTAAGAGAAGGAAAAAAAGTAGGAAGAAATGATCCGTGCCCATGTGGAAGCGGTAAGAAATATAAATATTGTTGCGGTAAATAGGAATGTTGACAGTAATCGGTATTTTATTTTTTGTATATTATCTTTGTATCTGTCTTTATGTAAGAAGATGGAATTCTACATTTTCCCGCATATGGCCGATTCTTGGACTTTTGTGTATTGGTTTTGACTGGGGAGAAATGTATATACCGATTCCGATCAGAACAGTAACGGCAGTAACAGGACTGATTGCCTGTGCTGCCGTTTTTTTTGTATTATGTTGTATGGTGCCGGTCATTAGAAGAAAAGCCCCGCAAGATTTGGATTATCTGATCGTGCTAGGGGCAAAAGTAGATCACAGGAGAATTACGGTTTCTTTGGCTCTCAGACTGAAAAGGGCATGTGTCTATCTAAAGAAACATGATAAGATTCGTGTGATTGTATCGGGCGGTCAGGGAAAAGGAGAAGATATTTCAGAAGCGGAGGCAATGAAAGCCTATCTGACGGAGCAGGGCATTGAACCGGAGCGGATTATTTTGGAAGATTGTTCCTGCTCTACAAGACAAAATCTCAGATTTTCGGCCGAAAAAATAACAGGACTTCGGGAGAAAAAAATAGGGATTGTAACCAATAGTTTTCATATGTATCGATCCTGTTTGATCGGAAGAGAAGAAGGATACAGGCATCTATATCCGGTTACGGCAAAATCAGAGCCGATGTTACTTCCTAATTATCTGTTGAGAGAAGCAACAGCTATTCTTATGCTTGTCTTACAAAGGCATTGGAGAGGCATTGACAAATAAAAAATCAGTGTATATAATGAAAAATATAACAGATGAAGAAAATGCGTAGACGAGACGAGTAGGATGTGCAGGAAGATACAGAGAGAGAGGTCATGGCTGGAAGCCTCTTATCGAAAACCATCTGAAGACTACCTCTGAGTGACGGCAAAACCGTCCGGTATAATACCGTTATCATTCAAAGAAGCGATATGAAACAGTATATCAGATATTGTGTCATATAAGCGGGGTGGAACCGCGGGTTATGGAGACTCGTCCCTTGCAGCATAAATGCTGCAAGGGATTTTTTTTGTCATATGGCAAAAAAATGTATGTATTGATGTAAAAAAAGAAACTATGATAGAAAAGGAGAAAAAAGATGAAGATTACATTAAAAGATGGTTCCGTAAAGGAATACTCAGAAAGCAAATCCGTCATTGAAATTGCAGCTGACATTAGTGAAGGTCTTGCAAGAGTGGCAATGGCAGGAGAAGTAAACGGAGAAGTAGTGGATTTAAGAACAGAACTTTCCGAAGATTGTGAATTAAATATTTTGACATTCCAGGATGAAGGAGGAAAAGATACTTTCCGCCATACATCTTCCCATATCCTGGCTCAGGCAGTAAAGCGTCTGTATCCGGAAACAAAACTTGCCATCGGACCTGCGGTTGCGGACGGATTTTACTATGATGTAGACAGAGAGACACCGTTTACAACAGAAGATCTGGAAAAAATTGAAAAAGAAATGAAAAAGATCGTAAAAGAAGCTCTTCCGATCGAAAGCTTCACGCTTCCTAGGAAAGAAGCCATTGACTTTATGAAAGAAAAGGAAGAACCATATAAAGTGGAACTGATTGAAGATCTTCCGGAAGATGCAGTGATCAGTTTTTATAAACAAGGAGAGTTCACAGATCTTTGTGCAGGACCGCACCTTATGAACACAAAAGCGGTAAAAGCATTTAAACTGACAAGTCTTGCAGGAGCATATTGGAGAGGAAATGAGAAAAACAAAATGCTCACAAGAATTTACGGAACATCCTTTACAAAAAAGGCTGATCTGGAAGAATATCTGGAAATGCTGGAAGAAGCAAAGAAGAGAGACCACAGAAAACTGGGAAAAGAACTGGGACTGTTTATGATGAGAGAAGAAGGACCGGGATTCCCGTTCTTCCTTCCGAAGGGAATGGCATTAAAAAATGCACTTCTGGAGTATTGGAGAGAAATCCATACAAAGAACGGATATGTGGAAATTTCTACACCAATCATGATGAGCAGACATCTTTGGGAAACAAGTGGTCACTGGGATCATTATAAAGAAAATATGTACACAACAGTGATTGATGAGCAGGATTTTGCAATCAAACCTATGAACTGTCCGGGCGGTATTTTAGTATATCAGTCAGAACCACGTTCTTATCGTGATCTTCCGCTTCGTATGGGAGAACTGGGAATCGTACACCGTCATGAAAAATCGGGACAGATGCACGGACTGATGAGAGTGCGCTGCTTTACACAGGATGATGCACATATTTTCATGACTCCGGAACAGATTAAAGATGAGATCAAAGGTGTTGCACAGTTGATTGATGATGTTTACAGACTGTTTGGATTTAAATACCATGTGGAATTATCCACACGTCCGGAAGACAGCATGGGAAGTGACGAAGACTGGAATATGGCGACAGACGCCCTTCGTGATGCATTAGAATCACTTGGACTTGATTATGTTGTTAATGAAGGAGACGGAGCATTTTACGGGCCGAAGATTGACTTCCATCTGGAAGATTCTCTTGGACGTACATGGCAGTGCGGTACGATCCAGCTTGACTTCCAGCTTCCGCTTCGTTTTGAACTGGAGTATACAGGAGCGGATGGCGAAAAGCACCGTCCGATCATGATCCACCGCGTAGTATTTGGTTCTATCGAACGTTTCATCGGTATCCTGATCGAACATTTCGCAGGTGCATTCCCGACATGGCTTGCACCGGTTCAGGTAAAAGTACTTCCGATTTCTGATAAACATCTGGAATATGGACAGAAAGTATTTGAAGCATTAAAGAATGCCGGAATCCGTGCGGAAATCGATACAAGAGCAGAAAAAATCGGATATAAGATCCGAGAAGCACAGATGCAGAAAATTCCGTATATGTTAGTTGTAGGAGCAAAAGAAGAAGAAGAAAACCTTGTATCTGTAAGAAGCAGATTTGCCGGTGATGAAGGACAAAAAGAATTAGGTCAGTTTATGGATGAAATTAAAGCGGAAATTGCTCAGAGGATCAAACGAGAAATTAAAACTCAGGAATAAAGAGAAGAAAAAGCGGACATACTACCTTCTGAAACAAAAAGAAGGAGGTAGAAACAATGCCGGAATTAAAATGTACAGTACAAAACTGTATGCATAACCAGAATTATTATTGTAATCTTGATAAGATCAGTGTAGGTGGTAACAAAGCAACAAAGGCGGAGGACACCTGCTGTGACAGCTTTGAGGAAAAAAAGTCAGGAACTTACAGTAACTCTACAATGGAAGCTTCCCCATGCTGTTCGATTGACTGTAAAGCAGTAGAATGCTGTTACAATGATTCTTGTAAATGTCAGGCAGGAAAGATCAGTGTAGAGGGTGGTAATGCATGCAGCTGTGAAGGAACAGAATGTGCGACTTTTTCATGCAGATAAAATGATAAAAGGGGATGGATCGAAAAGGTTCATCCTCTTCTTTTTGGGGAAAAACTGTTTTATTGACGTTGGGAAAGCATATGGGTATAATAGGAATATATGTAAAATAAAACGGAGGACTTCGGATGAACGAGACAGAATTAAAAAAAGATGACCAGCATAAAACCGAGCACTACGACAAACCGTTGAGAATAAAAAGCGGACAATCGAAATTGAAGCAGGCGTTTAATCGGGGAATGCCATATTTTATTGTCATTGCGTTATGCATTGTGCTTTATTTTGCATTTCTGAGAGTGGACAGTCTGAAAGCGACCGCAGATATGATTATTGAAATATTAAAACCGATTATCTACGGTTTTGCTCTGGCTTATCTTTTGAATCCTATTGTAAAAAAAGTAGATCAGTATTTTTTCCCGTTTTTGAAAAAGAAGATTAAAAAAGAAAAGAGGGCACGAATCCTTTCCAGAAGCGTGGGGATTGCACTTTCACTTGTAGTATTGTTTGCAATCATCACAACATTGCTTAATATGCTGATACCGGAATTATTCAGAAGCGTTGTAAACTTAGCAGAAACATTGCCTTCGCAGATGAATGCGGTTATCGATGATCTGAACAAACTTCAGTCGGAGCCGTCTACTACAGGGGCAATTTTGGAAAATGTCTTAAATCATGCATCCCAAAATATACAGAATTGGATGCAGTCAGATCTTTTAAATCAGGTTAATGTAATTATGTCCAATGTTACGACAGGAGCTATCAATGTAGTAAGTGAGGTGTTCAATTTCTTTATAGGATGTATCGTATCGGCGTATATGCTGTTTAGTAAAGAACTTTTCGCTTCTCAAATGAAGAAAATCGTTTATGCTCTTATGAGAGCAGATCATGCCAATATGACTTTACATATTACAAGAAAAACAAACGAGATTTTTGGCGGATTTATTATCGGGAAGATTATAGATTCCGCCATTATCGGAGTACTTTGCTTTTTGGGACTTTCTATTCTTCATATGCCGTATACGCTTCTTGTCAGCGTAATCGTCGGTGTGACAAATGTGATTCCGTTTTTCGGACCGTATATCGGTGCCGTTCCAAGTGCAATATTGATTGCATTGAACAGTCCGATCATGGGTGTTTATTTTTTAATTTTCATTTTAGGGCTTCAACAGCTTGATGGCAATGTGATCGGTCCGAAAATTCTTGGAGATTCTACGGGGTTGTCTGCATTTTGGGTTGTTTTTTCTATTCTTCTCGGAGGAGGACTGTTTGGATTTGTAGGAATGATAGCGGGAGTACCGACGTTTGCCGTGATCTATTATATAATCAAGATGGTTGTGGAACAGAGATTGGAAAAGAAAAAGCTTCCTAAAGATACACAGAATTATACAGAAGTAGAATATCTGGGAGAAAACGGAGAGTTGGTTTACAAAGAAAAAGAGAAAAAAGGAGAATAAAAATGCCTATTCGAGTACAAAACGATCTGCCCGCAAAAGAAATTTTGGAACAGGAAAATATTTTTGTGATGGATGAACATAGGGCGGTTCATCAGGATATCCGTCCACTGAAAATCGGACTTTTAAATCTGATGCCATTAAAAGAAGATACGGAACTTCAGCTTCTTCGGTCTTTTTCCAATACGCCTCTTCAGGTAGACGTGACTTTTATTATGGTTTCCAATCATGAATCCAAGAATACACCTGCCAATCATTTGAACAAATTTTACTGCAAATTTCAGGAGATCAAAGATCAGAAGTTTGACGGGTTTATCATTACCGGAGCACCAGTTGAACAGATGCCGTTTGAACGTGTGGATTATTGGGAGGAAATGAAAGAAATCATGGAATGGACAAAGACCAATGTAACCTCTACCATTCACCTATGTTGGGGAGCACAGGCGGCATATTATTATCATTTTGGAATTGAGAAATATCAATTAGATAAAAAGTTGTTTGGTGTTTTCAGGCATCGTGTCATGAATCGAAAAATACCGCTTGTAAGAGGATTTGATGATGTATTTTATGCTCCTCATTCCAGGCATACACAGGTAGATTCGGAGAAAATACACGCAGAAAAAGATTTAATCGTCCTTGCAGAGTCGGAGGAAGCCGGCATATTTCTTTCCATGACGAAAGACGGACGGCAAATTTTCGTTATGGGACATCCGGAATACGATCGTATGACACTGGATCAGGAATATAAACGTGATAAAGCAAAAGGACTTAGGATAGATGTTCCTGTCAACTATTATCCTGACGATGATCCAAAAAATAAACCCCTTCTTACATGGCGTTCCAATGCCAACAATCTGTATACCAACTGGTTAAATTACTATGTATATCAGGCAACGCCGTATGATTTGGAAGATGACATCAGAATAAGAGAATAGAGTAAAGATTCATCTAAAAGGTGATGGGAATACCCTTATTTTAATGAAAATACTATGCTTTAAAAAGATATTCCCCATGCTTTTTTTACGTCTTCGAGAGGAAGCTCTTCACCAGTGTAAAGCTTAAAGGCGGCAGCTCCTTGATAAAGAAGCATGCCAAGTCCGTTCATGGTACGGCATCCAAAATGGTCTGCCATCTGTAAAAGCACTGTCTGTGCAGGAGAATAAATAATATCCATGACAAATAAATCTTTGTGAAAGTAAGTTTCATCCGGAATTAAAGACCGGCTCTTTTCAGAATGTTCCATGCCTACACTGGTGGCATTTATCAGGATGTGGGCAGTTTCCAATTCCTGCTTTAAAACAGACAGATGCTCGACAGGAAAAAGAGAGATACTGCAAGGTGTCTCTTTTTTTATGTTCCCGATAAGATCCATTGTTTTTGAAAGGCTTTTTTCTCTGACAAAAACCGAAATTTCAGAAGCACCGTCGAGGGCGGCTTGTGTGAGAATAGCTGCTCCGGCACCACCTGCACCGAGAATTACCAGTTTTTTTTCGGATATGTTCTGTCCTTTTGATTGAAGTGCCAAAATGGCTCCCTTACCATCCGTATTATGTCCGGTAAGGATACCATTATCGTTTACAATTGTATTGACTGCACCACAAAGACGGGCTTCCGGAGAGAGAACATCCAGATATTGTATGACTGCGTTTTTGTTTGGCATGGAAACATTGGCTCCCCGCATCTTTAATGTACGCATAGATGAAACTGCATCTTTCAAATGTTTCTGATCGATCTGGAAAGCCAGATATACACTGTTGATTCCGAGTTTTTCAAAAGCGGTATTGTACATAAGGGGAGATTTGGAATGAGCTGCCGGGTCTGCAAAAAAGCCGAGCAGTGTTGTGTGTCCGTTAAGTTGTAATGACATGGTCTGACCTCTTTCTATTTCGATTTATTTATGATAAAATTATAAAGGCTTAACGTGTTAAAGTCAACGAATGAGTAAAGGTGGAAAAAACATGAAACATATTTTTTTGACAGGGTTTATGGGAACAGGGAAAACGGTAGTTTCCAAAAGACTGGGTAAAAAATTAAACAGGACAGTCCTGGATATGGACAATGAAATAGAAAAGCAGGAACAGATGAAAATTTCACAGATTTTTTCTGAGAAGGGAGAAGAGTATTTCCGACAGGCAGAAACAGAGTACCTTAAGAAACTGGGAGAAGAAGGAGCGATCGTATCCTGCGGAGGAGGAGTTCCTTTACGGGATGAGAATATCAGGGAAATGAAAAAGAGTGGGTATGTAATCCTTCTGACAGCTAGACCGGAAACCATTTTTTACAGGGTGAAAAACAGTCATACACGACCAAAGCTGGAGAACAATAAAAATGTGGAATATATCCGCAATCTTTTAGAAGAAAGAGAAGCATATTATAAAAAAGCGGCAGATATGATTGTTGAAACAGATGGGAAAACAGCGAATGAAGTGACGGAAGAAATTGTAAACAAAGTAAATACTTTATATTTCTGACAGAGTAATATTTATGGAACGGGGAAAGACCTTTTGACTTTTCTGATGTATGATAGTATGATGAAATCAGAGAAAAAACAGTAGAGTAAGACATAAAAGGAGAAAACAATGAAACGAATCGCCAAATTCCAAAAAGTCAGTCTGGAACAGTTCTTGGAAGGGACAGAAGGAATCTTAAGCAAAGAAGAAGCAAAAAAGGTGTATGAGAAGATTAAACTTCCAAAACGAGCAACAAAAGGATCAGCGGGATATGATTTCTATGCACCGTATTCTGTGACATTAAAGCCTTCCGAAACGGTAAAGATTCCAACCGGTATCCGTGTACAGATGGAAGAAAACTGGGTTTTAAAGTGTTATCCAAGAAGCGGACTGGGATTTAAGTTCCGACTTCAATTAAACAATACGGTGGGGATCATCGACAGTGATTATTATTATTCCGATAATGAAGGGCATATTTTCGCGAAATTGACAAATGATACCAATGAGGGAAAAACGGTAGAATTAAAGTCAGGCGAAGGATTTATGCAGGGAATTTTCGTAGAGTATGGCATCACGGTGGATGATGACGCAGAAGGAATCAGAAACGGAGGATTCGGAAGTACAACGAAAAACGAAGCATAAGGAGGAAGCACAATGAATCTGGTACAGGAAGTAATGGATTATGTGAAACAATGTGACCCGGAAGTAGGAGAAGGTCTTGAAAAAGAGATGTTCCGACAAAGGAGAAATCTGGAACTGATCGCATCTGAAAATATCGTCAGTCCGGCAGTCATGTTGGCTATGGGGACGGTTCCTACCAATAAATATGCAGAAGGATATCCGGGAAGGCGCTATTATGGCGGCTGTGAAAATGTTGATATTCTTGAAAATATTGCGATTGAAAGAGCAAAGAAACTTTTCGGTGCGGAACATGCATGTGTGCAGCCTCATTCCGGAGCTCAGGCCAATATGGCAGTCTATCAGGCTTTTATCAAGCCGGGAGATACGGTGATGGGTATGAATCTTGCACACGGAGGACATTTGACACATGGCTCTCCGGTCAATCAGTCGGGAAAGCTTTATCATTTTGTTCCGTATAATGTTAATAGCCGGGGTGTGCTGGATTATGATGAAATACGTGCGACGGCAAAAGAATGTAGACCAAAACTGATCGTGGCAGGAGCTTCTGCATATCCGAGAGAAATCCGGTTTGATATTTTTGCCGATATTGCAAAAGAAGTGGGAGCTTATCTTTTTGTAGATATGGCACACATTGCGGGACTTGTGGCTGCAGGGGTGCATCAAAGTCCTGTACCGTATGCGGATGTTGTTTCCACTACAACACATAAGACACTCAGAGGACCAAGAGGCGGGCTGATTCTTTGCAAAGAACAGTATGCAAAACAGGTAGAAAAAGCGATTTTCCCGGGAACTCAGGGTGGCCCGCTGGAACATATTATTGCAGCAAAAGCAGTATGTTTCGGAGAGGCGTTAAAGCCGGAATTTAAAGAGTACCAAAAACAGATTATAAAAAACGCAAAAGTCCTCTCTGAAGCATTGATGGAAGAAGGGTTTTCCCTTGTAAGCGGAGGAACCGATAACCATCTTATGCTGGTTGATCTTCAAAACATGGATCTGACGGGAAAGGAAATGCAAAGAAGATTGGATGAGGTATATATTACGGTAAATAAAAATGCCATTCCAAACGATCCTCAGAAACCGAATATTACAAGCGGTGTGCGTATCGGAACCCCGGCGGTGACAACCAGAGGATTAAAAGAGGCGGATATGAAAGAAATTGCAAAATTGATCAAATTGACAGCAGTTGATTTTGATAATAAGGCAGATGAGATCAGAGAAAGAGTAACTGTTATCTGCAAACGCTATCCGATTTATGAATAAAAGAATGGATATGCAGGGACGATCAAAGGAGAGTCCCTGCATATTTTTTTACGGTTCTGGAGAAACTTTTGTTATACAGGAAAAAGCAAGATAAAATTGGAGGAAAAAGAATGAAAGTTTCCAGAATGATACAGGAAAATATATCTTATATGAATGAAATACTTCCGGTGAAAGAAAGCTTTGACATTATAGAACGGGACTTGGTGATCGGTGAAAAGAAAAGTTGCTGTTTCTTTATTGACGGGTTTATGAAAGACGAGATTATGTCGAAATTGATGGATACATTATTGAAAGTGACAAAAGAACAGATGCCGGGTACGGCAACGGAATTTTGCAGAGAACTGCTTCCGTATGTGGAAATGGATACGCTGACAGAGTATGATGAGATTTTGAAAAATCTTCTTTCTGGAGTTGCTTGTCTTTTTATAGACGGATATGAAACATGTATTCTGATCGATACAAGAACCTATCCGGCAAGAAGTGTGGATGAACCGGCGCAAGACAAATCTCTTCGAGGTTCCAGAGATGGCTTCGTAGAAACGATTGTATTTAATACGGCTCTCATAAGAAGAAGGATAAGAGATCCGCATCTGACAATGAAAATGATGGAGATTGGAGAATCCTCTCGTACCGATGTTGTTTTATGTTTTATGTCTGATCGGGTAGACCAAGACCTTCTTTCCCTTATCATAGAAAAGGTAAATGGAATAAAACAACAGGATTTGAAGATGAACCAACAGAGTATGGCGGATCTCCTATATAAAAGAAAATGGTATAATCCCTTTCCAAAATTTAAATATACCGAACGGCCGGATACGGCAGCGGCGTGTTTACTGGAAGGAAAAATCATTGTACTTGTAGACAATTCACCGTCAGTCATGATTCTTCCCACATCAATTTTTGATATGATTGAAGAAGCAAATGATTATTATTTTCCGACTTTAACAAGAGTCTACTTGAAAATTTCCAGAACGATCATCACGGTCATGACAGTATTTCTAACACCTCTGTTTCTTTTATTCATGCAGAATCCTCAATGGGTTCCGGACATGTTTCAATTTGTGGTGGTAAAGAATACGGTTAATATTCCTTTATACCTGCAGCTCCTTTTGTTGGAATTGTCTATAGATGGCCTGCGACTGGCTGCTCTTAACACGCCGAGTATGTTAAGTACTCCGCTAAGTGTGATCGCAGGTATTGTTATGGGAGAATTTTCGGTAAAATCAGGATGGTTTAATTCCGAAGTGATGTTGTATATGGCATTTGTGGCGGTTGCTAATTATACGCAACCGAACTTTGAACTTGGATATGCGTTAAAATTTATGCGTCTTCTGCTTTTGACATTGACCGCTCTTTTTAATCTTACAGGTTTTATTGCAGGATGCATTGTTATCATATGTTCCATCTGCTTTAACAAGACGGTGTCCGGAAGGAGTTATCTGAAAATTAGCAAAAATTAGACGACTCGGCTGTATAAATGTTTTACTTCCTCCCCAAAAGATGATATGATGATAGTAAAGCATGATGAGGAGGATTACAGCAATGAGAGATTTTGTGATTACAACAGACAGTACTGTGGATCTGCCAAAAGAATGGTTGGAAGAAAGAAACGTTCCGATCTTGAAGTTGGCTTATACAATTGAAGGGGAAACATATCTTGACATGGAAGGGATTTCAAAAAAAGAATTCTTTGACCGGATCAGAAACGGAGCAATGCCGACAACAGCTCAGGTCGCACCGAATCAGGCAAGAGAATTGTTTGAAGGCCTTATAAAAGAAGGAAAGGATATCATCCATCTTGGATTTTCTTCCGGGTTAAGTGGAAGTTTAAATAGTGAACAGGTGGCAGCACAGGAACTGCAAGAGGAATACCCAGATGCGAAAATTACAGTGATCGATTCTCTGAGTGCCTGTCTTGGACAAGGGCTGCTTCTATATTATATGCTGAAAATGCAGAAGGAAGGAAGATCCTATGACGAAATCGTATCTTGGACAGAAGAAAACAAGCTTCATGTATGTCATAATGTTACGGTTGATGATCTGTATCATCTGCATAGAGGCGGAAGAATTTCTAAAGCAACGGCGGTTCTCGGAACGATGGTGAAAATCAAACCAATTATTTATATGGATGAAAACGGAAAGTTAAGTGTGATCGGAAAAGAGAGAGGAAGAAAAAAATCACTTCACAGGATTGTGGATATGATGGAAGAGCAGATGAAAGGATGGGACAATGAAATCGTAATGATCACTCATGGAGACTGCGAAGAAGATGCACGGTATGTGGCTAATCTGGTAAAAGAAAAATATGGAATTCAAAATATTCTGATCAATATGATCGGTACCGTAATAGGAAGTCATACAGGACCGGGAGTGGTAGCGACATTTTGTATGGGAAATAAGCGTTAAACAAAAAAGGGTGAGGGTGGCAAAACCTCATCCTTTTTACCGGAATGACTATAAAAAAGATAGGACGGATTTATTTGATTCTGGTACAATACAGAAAACAAAAGAAGAACAAAAAAACATTTGACATCAGAAAAAAAGTATGATATTATTCGTAATGTGTGAAAAACAAAGCAGAGTATCCACTCTCACCGCAGCACAAGAAAGTGACTGATGGTCTGATATTGAATTGCAGTTTATTCGGAAAGATGTAATATGTCTATCGGAAGAATGCAAAGATATATAAGTGGATAGTCTGGACTATCCACTTTTTTAGTGGCAAGGAATGAGTATTAAGACATGGAGGTGCACAACAATTAGCGATTTAATGATTAACGAACAAATCC
The DNA here is from genome assembly GCA_937880845.1 of uncultured Drancourtella sp. Classification (GTDB taxonomy): domain Bacteria; phylum Bacillota; class Clostridia; order Lachnospirales; family Lachnospiraceae; genus Sellimonas. The sequence continues at coordinate 23,280 of CALFLL010000068.1, read as the reverse complement.
GTGACAGAGAGGTGCGGGTGATCGGACAGGATGGAGAACAATTAGGGATTATGTCTGCAAGAGAGGCGCAGAAGCTTGCACAGGAAGCAGAACTTGATTTGGTGAAAATTGCTCCTACGGCTAAGCCGCCGGTCTGCAAGATTATTGACTACGGCAAATATAAATATGAGCAGACAAGAAAAGAAAAAGAAGCAAAGAAAAAGCAAAAAACTGTAGATGTAAAAGAAGTTCGCTTATCTCCGAATATTGATACGAATGACTTGAACACGAAAGTGAATAATGCTAAGAAATTTATCCAGAAAGGAAATAAAGTAAAAGTTACACTTCGTTTCCGTGGAAGAGAAATGGCTCATATGCAGCAGAGCAAACATATCTTAGATGATTTTGCAGAGCATCTGAAAGATGTCGCTGTGATTGAAAAAGCAGCTAAATTGGAAGGTAGAAGCATGAGCATGGTTTTAACTGAAAGACGTTAAAAATAAATTTATCTATAGTTTAAGGAGGAACATCATTATGCCAAAAATTAAAACAAATAGAGCAGCTGCAAAGCGCTTTAAAAAAACAGCAACAGGACAGTTAAAAAGAAATAAAGCTTATAAGAGCCATATCTTAACTAAGAAATCTACAAAAAGAAAAAGAAATCTTAGAAAATCTATCATTGTTGATTCTACAAATGTAAAGAACATGAAGAAAGTATTACCATACTTATAAGATTTGGAAAATATAGAAGGAGGAGTAAGACATGGCAAGAATTAAAGGCGGAATGAACGCAAAGAAGAAACATAATAGAGTATTAAAGTTAGCGAAAGGATACAGAGGAGCACGTTCTAAACAGTACAGAGTTGCAAAACAGTCTGTTATGAGAGCACTTACAAGTGCTTATGCAGGACGTAAACAACGCAAACGTCAGATGCGTCAGTTATGGATTGCACGTATCAATGCAGCTGCAAGAATGAATGGCTTATCTTATAGCAGAATGATGCATGGATTAAAAGTAGCCGGTGTTGAAATCAACAGAAAAATTTTAGCTGATATGGCTATTAATGATGCAGCGGGATTTGCAACATTAGCAGAACTTGCAAAAGCTAATCAGGCTTAATTCGAAATAAGATTTAAGAGGGCAGAGAAGAATCTCTGCTCTTTTTGCTGCTTGAAAGTAGATAGAAGTGAAATAAAAAAGAACAAGAAAAAACCTGTAAGAAAAATCTTACAGGTAAGATGCGGAAGATGGGACTTGAACCCACACGACTGCAATAGTCACAAGATCCTTAGTCTTGCTCGTCTGCCAGTTCCGACACTTCCGCAAAGCCTTTGTTATCGGCTGTCCGAAATATATATTACTATATATGGAATAAAATGTCAAGAAAATATTAAAAAAATAAAGAAAAATTGAGGACTTTATTTTGGAGCCAAGGTGATTTGTTGAAATATACTATGTCACATGATATGATAAAATCATCGTATATATCGTTGGAGGGAAAAGAGATCATCATAAAGGAGTATATTTGGATATGAAAACGTGAAGACTGATTGATGATGCGGAAGACAGGTTTAATATTTTAAATATAAAAAAACCTGTAAGAAAAATCTTACAGGTAAGATGCGGAAGATGGGACTTGAACCCACACGACTGCAATAGTCACAAGATCCTTAGTCTTGCTCGTCTGCCAGTTCCGACACTTCCGCAAAGCCTTCGTTATCGGCTATCCGATATATATATTACTATATTGAAAAAGAAATGTCAACTAAAAAAATTAAAAAATTCGATTTTTTTTAATTGTATAAGCAGGAGGGAAAATTAATGTTGGAACAAATTGATTTGACAAAGAAAATGGGAAAAGCGGAATACAAAGAAAAGATAGAAAAGCTGGAAATACAACTGGGAAATCTGCAACGTAGATGCAAAGAGCAGAATATTCCGGTCATGATTGTATTTGAAGGTTTTGACGCTGCAGGAAAAGGACTGCAGATTGGAAAACTGATTCGGGCCTTAGATCCAAGAGGATTTGAAGTCTTTGCAGTTAAGAAAGAAACGGAGGAAGAAACCTTCTATCCGTTCATGAGAAGATTTTGGATGAAAATTCCTCAAAAAGGGAAAATTGCTATTTTTGATACAAGCTGGTATCGAAAAGTATTAGAAGAGCGATTTGAAAAGCAGATGTCTAAAAAAGAAATGGCTTCTACATTTGGATTTATCCAGAACTTTGAGAGAGAGTTGACGGATGACGGAACTTTGATCATTAAATTGTTTCTGCATATCAGTCAGAAAGAACAGAAAAAGCGATTTGAGAAGCTTTCCTCGTCAAAAGATACGGTATGGAGAGTGACAAAAGAAGACTGGAAGAGAAATGAAAATTATAAGGCGTATGCTGCAGTTACGGAAGAGATGTTGGCTCAGTCTGATACAGACTATGCACCGTGGACGATTGTGGAAGCTACAGATAAAAGATATGCAGCTGTTAAAATTTATAAGACAGTCATAAAGGCAATAGAAAGGAGACTTTCAGAGAGAAAAGAAGAAGAGATCATTTCTTCCGGACTGGAAGGAGAAAAAGAACAATCTGTTCTTGAAAAGATAGATTTGAATCGCTCGTGTTCAAGAGTGGAATATGAGATCAAAAAAAAGGCTTTACAAAAAGAACTGGGGAAATTACATGGAGAATTGTATCGAAAGAGAATCCCTGTAGTTATCGGATTTGAAGGATGGGATGCGGGAGGAAAAGGTGGGGCGATCAAGAGACTGACAGAAGCACTAGACCCAAGAGGCTATGTAGTGATACCGATTTCTGCCCCGAATGATTTGGAGAAAAGTTATCATTACCTTTGGAGATTCTGGGGGAAAATGCCCAAGAAAGGTCATATAGCTATTTTTGACAGGACATGGTATGGCAGAGTCATGGTAGAGAGAATAGAAGGATTTTGCAGTCAAAAAGAATGGGAAAGGGCATATCAGGAAATCAATGATATGGAAAGCCAGCTTGTTCAGTCCGGAGCAGTGGTTTTAAAGTTCTGGATGCAGATTGACAAAGAAGAGCAGGAAAGAAGATTTCGCGAACGCCAGGAAAATCCTGAAAAACAATGGAAAATTACGGATGAAGACTGGCGTAACAGAGAAAAGTGGGAGTTATATGAAAAAGCGGTCAATGAAATGTTGGTACGTACATCTACTTTGGATGCACCTTGGATCATTGTGGAAGGAAATGATAAGTATTATGCAAGAATCAAAGTGATGGAAACAGTGGTTCGGGAGATCAAAAAACATCTGAAAGAGAAGAAATAAATAATTTGTTCAAATTTTTTGAAAAAATACAAATAAAAAAAAGGAAATGAACATCTTTTGTCGAATATATATTTTGTAGGGAGTGTAAAGAAGTTGCGAAAGAAGGAAACGGAGTGTATTATTCAGAGGATGTAATAGAAGAAGTGAGAATGAAAAATGATATCGTAGATGTCATTTCATCTTATGTAAAGCTTGTGAAAAAAGGCAGTTCTTATTTTGGATTATGCCCGTTTCACAATGAAAAATCTCCATCTTTTTCTGTCAGCAGAGAAAAGCAGATGTATTATTGTTTTGGATGCGGAGCGGGAGGAAATGTATTTACGTTCCTTATGGAGTACGAACATTATTCTTTTACAGAAGCATTGAAATATCTGGCAGAAAGGGCTGGCGTTGAACTGCCGCAGGAGGAATACTCCAAAGAAGCCAAGGCAAGAGCAGATTTAAAAGAAACACTGCTTGCCATCAATAAGACAGCGGCAAAATATTACTATGCCCGGTTGAAATCCGAAAAAGGGAAATCGGCATATGCATATCTGACAGGAAGAAAGTTGACGGAAGATACGATTACACAGTTTGGACTGGGGTATGCAACAAAATACGGTAACGATCTGAGCAAATATTTGAAATCAAAAGGGTATTCGGATGAACTTATCATTCGTTCCGGTCTGGCAGGTTCGGATGAAAAGTACGGACTTCACGATAAGTTCTGGAATAGAGTCATGTTCCCGATCATGGATGCCAACAGCCGGGTGATCGGATTTGGTGGAAGAGTCATGGGTGAGGGACAGCCGAAATACCTGAATTCTCCGGAAACGATGATTTTTGACAAAAGTCGGAATCTGTATGGACTAAATCGTGCACGGGTTTCGAGGAAACCGTATTTCCTGTTATGTGAAGGATACATGGATGTAATAGCACTTCATCAGGCAGGGTTTACCAATGCGGTGGCATCTCTTGGAACGGCATTTACTGCAGGGCATGCTTCTCTTATCAAACGGTATGTTCAGGAAGTATATCTTACTTATGACAGTGATGAAGCGGGAACAAAAGCAGCTTTAAGAGCGATGCCGATTTTGAAGGAAGCAGGCATTTCGGCAAAAGTGATTCGGATGGATCCATACAAAGATCCGGATGAATTTATCAAAAATCTTGGTTCAGAGAAGTTTGAAGAGCGGATAGAAAAGGCAAGAAACGGATTTATGTTTGGATTGGAAGTCTTGGAAAGAGAATATGATATGGCCTCTCCGGAAGGGAAAACAGAATTTATGAAAGAAGCTGCAAAGCGTCTTGGAGAGTTTGAAGAAGAAATTGAGCGAAATAATTATATAGAAGCCGTGGCAAGAGCATATCATGTTACATTTGAAGATTTGAAGAAGTTGGTTTCAAAAATGGCAGTTGTATCAGGGCTTGCCGTTCCGGCGGTACGTGCCAAAAGTATCAAGGAGACAAAAGAAAAGGAGGACGGCAATCTAAAATCCCAGAAGATACTTCTTACATGGATGATCGAAGATATGACTATTTGCTCTCAGATTGAAAAGTATATCACTCCGGATGATTTTACGGACGGGATTTATAAAAAAGTTGCAGAACTTTTACATGAGCAGTATCATCAGGGAGAACTTAATCCGGCAAGGATTCTGAATCATTTTACGGATGAGGAAGAACATCGTGAGGCAGCTTCCCTATTTCATACGAGGATAAAGGAACTTACTACAAAAGAGGAACAGCAGAAAGCTTTAAAAGAAACAGTGATCAGGGTAAAAAATCACAGCATAGAATGTGCAACAAAAGGACTTGATCCTACAGATATCAAGGGACTTCAAAGATTGATGGAAGCAAAAAGAGAACTGCAGAATTTATATCAGACGCAGTTTATTGTTGATTAGGATAAAAGAGAAAGAAGCAATGAGAGGATGGATAAAAGCATGGAAGAAAATGTAGCAAAATTTGAAGAGAAACTGAAAGAGCTGGTAGCACTCGGGAAAAAGAAAAAGAGTGTGCTGGAACTTCAGGAAATCAATGATTTTTTCGCTGATATGGAACTGAGTACGGAACATATGGAAAAGGTGTATGAGTATCTGGAAGCTATGAATATCGATGTACTTCGTATCGGAACAGACGATGAGTTGGATGCGGATATTGATGATATAATCTTATCCGAGGAAGAAGACGAGGTGGATATGGAAAAAATCGACCTGTCAGTTCCGGATGGAATCAGTATTGAAGACCCGGTACGTATGTATCTGAAAGAAATCGGTAAGGTACCTCTTTTAAGTGCCGAAGAAGAAATCGAACTTGCCAAGAGAATGTCAGAAGGTGATGAAAGTGCCAAGAAACGCCTGGCAGAAGCAAACCTTCGTCTTGTAGTCAGCATTGCAAAGAGATATGTGGGAAGAGGAATGCTGTTCCTGGATCTGATACAGGAGGGGAACCTTGGTCTTATCAAAGCGGTAGAAAAGTTTGATTATCAGAAAGGATTCAAGTTCAGTACCTATGCTACATGGTGGATCCGTCAGGCGATTACGAGAGCGATTGCGGATCAGGCGAGAACAATTCGTATTCCTGTTCATATGGTAGAAACAATCAATAAGCTGATCCGTGTATCCAGACAGCTTCTTCAGGAGCTGGGGCGTGAACCGCAGCCAGAAGAAATCGCAAAGGAACTGGACATGCCTGTTGACCGTGTAAGAGAAATACTAAAGATTTCACAGGAACCGGTATCTTTGGAAACACCAATCGGGGAAGAAGAAGACAGCCACCTGGGAGATTTTATTCAGGACGATAATGTCCCGGTACCGGCGGAAGCAGCAGCGGCGACACTTTTAAAAGAACAACTCAGCGAAGTATTGGATACACTGACAGACAGAGAACAGAAAGTGTTGCGTCTGCGTTTTGGTATGAATGACGGAAGAGCAAGAACACTGGAAGAAGTGGGAAAAGAATTTGACGTAACAAGAGAACGTATCCGTCAGATTGAGGCAAAAGCGCTTCGCAAACTTCGTCATCCGAGCCGTAGTCGCAAATTAAGAGATTATCTGGATTAGGAGAGAAAAGATGGAATTATCAAGAAGGCTGGAAGCGGTGGCAGATTTGGTTACAAAGGGAATGACCGTTGCTGACATCGGTACTGACCACGCATATATTCCGATTTTTCTGGTTGAGCAAAAAAGGATTCCGTCCGCCATTGCCATGGATATTAATGAAGGGCCGTTGAAACGAGCATATGCCAATATTACGGAGCATGGATTTCAAAATAAGATCAGGACACGAAGATCGGACGGATTGAGGGAACTTGGTATAAAGGAAGTTGAGAGCATGATCGCCGCCGGAATGGGCGGCGCTCTTATTATCCGAATCTTATCAGACTGTCCGGAGGTGACAGAATCCTTAAAAGAATGTATTTTACAGCCTCAGTCGGAAATAGGAAAAGTCAGAAGATTTTTGATTGAAAACGGATTTTTTATTGAAAAGGAAAATATAGTATATGAGGATGGGAAATTTTATCCGATGATGCGTGTGATTCCAAATAAAAAGGAAACAAATCCATATAAGGAAGAAGAATATGAATACGGGAAAAAGCTGCTTGAAAACAGAAATCCTATATTGAAACAGTTTTTAGAAAGGGAAATATGCTTGAAAAATCAAATATTGGAACGTCTTTCACGGGAAAAGGAAAAACCGGAACGCATGAAAAATCGGATTTGGGAAATTCAGAAAGAAATTTCTCTGTTAGATAAAGCTTTGACAGTCTATAAAGCAGAATGATAAAGGAGGAGCAGATGGATATGAATGTAAAAAAAATCAGAGAGAAATTAATGGAACTGGCTCCTGAGGATTATGCAATGGAATGGGATAACAGCGGGCTTCTTTTGGGAAAATCGGACAAAGAAGTAAAAAGAATTATGATTGCGGTAGATGTGGATGACAGGACCATACAGGAAGCGACTGATTGGAGAGCAGATTTGCTCATATCTCACCATCCTCTTTTATTTAAGACAGTAAAGCGAATCACCAATGATGACATGATCGGGAGAAGAATCATAAATCTTCTTCAGAGTGATGTTGCATATTATGCCATGCATACCAATTACGATGTATGTCGCATGGGGCAGTTGGCAGCAGAAATACTGAAACTTATTCATACAGAACCGATTGAGGAAACCAAAGAATTAAATGGGCAGGCAGTCGGAATCGGAGTTATGGGACAACTAAAAGAAGAATGTACGCTTTCTGAATTCGTAAGATTTGTAAAATCTGCATTTGGCTTGGAAGAAATCCGGTACTTCGACCGAGAAGGAACGGTAAGGAATGTTGCCGTGTGTCCGGGTTCCGGAAGCAGTGTAATCAAAACAGCCCTCCAAAAGGGAGCAGATGTACTGGTGACAGGCGATATCGGACATCATGATGGTATTGATGCCAGAGACCAGGGGCTGGCTATTCTGGATGCAGGTCATTATGGATTGGAATATATTTTTATGGAAGATGTTAAAAATTATTTATATCGGGAATTTGGGGCGGAAATAGAAATTCGGACCATGGAGAAAAAAATGCCTTATTCGGTCCTTGTCTAAAATAGAACATGGGAGGTGGCAGCAATGGAAAACATATATACCGTAACATTTGATGAAGGAAACACAAAGCAATATCCGGAAGGAACTACATACAGAGAGATTGCAGAAGAGAAGCAAAAAGAGTATGAACATGATATTGTGCTTGTTTTTGCGGATGGAAAGCTCCAGGAACTGCATAAGAAACTGAAAAAAGACTGTAAGCTAAAGTTTGTTACAACAAAAGACCAGATTGGTCATAAGACTTACAAAAGAAGTATGTGTTTTATGCTTGTGAAAGCAATCTATGATACGATGGGACATGAAGCGGTAAAAAAAGTAAGGATTCATTATTCTGTGGATCAGGGATTGTATTGTACCGTTGAAGGGGATGTAGCGGTAGATGAAAAGATGCTCGGAAAGGTAAAAGACTGTATGTTGGAAATGGTCAGAGAAAACATGCCGATCAAAAAGAGAAGTGTGCATACAGATACGGCAATTGATCTTTTTCATAAGTATGGAATGTATGATAAGGAAGAGCTGTTTAGGTACAGAAGAGTGTCGCGTGTTAATTTATATAGCATGAATCAGTTTGAAGATTATTACTATGGATATATGGTTCCAAGTGCTGGATATTTGAAATATTTTGAATTGTATCCTTATGATGAAGGGTTTGTCATTCAAATGCCAACGGCAGAAAATCCGAAAGAAGTTCCGCCGTTTAGGCCTCAAAAAAAGTTGTTTGAAGTGTTAAAAGAATCTATGCAGTGGGGGGATCTGCTGAAGATCAGTACCGTGGGTGCACTGAATCATCAGATTGCAAAAGATGGAGCTTTAAATATGGTTCTGGTGCAGGAGGCACAGCAGGAAAAAAAAATTGCGGAAATTGCGGAAATGATCGCAAAAAATAAAGACATTAAAGTTATATTGATATCAGGTCCGTCTTCTTCCGGAAAAACAACCTTCTCCCACAGATTATCCATTCAGTTAAAGGTACATGGAAGAAATCCACATCCTTTGGCAGTAGATAATTATTTTGTCAACAGAGAGGATACCCCAAAAGATGAGCGGGGAAATTATGATTACGAATGTCTGGAAGCGATTGATCGAAAACAGTTCAATGAGGATCTGAAAGATTTGCTGGAAGGAAAAGAGGTAGAGATTCCCAATTTTGACTTTATAATGGGACGGAGAAATTATAACGGACATAGAATCAAGATGGCCGATGAAGATATTCTCGTCGTGGAAGGCATCCATTGTCTGAATCCGGAGCTTACCGAAAATTTACCGGATAAGAATAAATTTAAAATATATATCAGTGCGTTAACACAGATTAATGTGGATGAACATAATCGGATTCCGACAACCGACGGACGTCTGATCCGAAGAATGGTGCGAGATGCCAGAGTACGAGGGACTTCCGCACAGAAAACAATCGCTATGTGGTATTCCGTAAGAAGAGGAGAAGAGAAAAATATTTTTCCTTATCAGGAGGAAGCGGACGTGATGTTTAATTCTGCCCTTATTTATGAACTTGCTGTTTTAAAACAGTATGTAGAGCCTCTGTTATTCCGGATTCCGGTGGATACACCGGAATATCCGGAAGCTAAAAGGCTGTTAAAATTCTTGGATTATTTCATTGGAATCGGAGCGGATAATATACCTGCGAACTCTCTTTTGAGGGAATTCATCGGGGGAGGCTGTTTTGATCTGTAAAGAATGATTTCATATCATCGGGGAGCGGGGCGGTGAATTCCATCTGTTCCCCGGAAATAGGATGAGAAAAGCAAAGACGGTAGGAGTGAAGTGCCTGCCGTTTTATTTTTGAATAATCCGAGCAGTATAAAAAATCACCTGGAAGAGGATGATTGATAGAAAGAAGATGAACGCGAATCTGATGTGTGCGTCCGGTATCTAATTGGAGAGACAAAAGGGAATAGCCGTTTTCATAACGGAGTGTTCTGTAATGGGTACAGGCATATTCTCCATTTTCAAAATCCACCTGTCTTTCGATGGTAGAGCCGGGTTTTCTGCCGATAGGGGCAGTGATCGTACCGGATTCTTCGGTTTTACCGGATGCAACAGCCAGGTATTCTCTTTTGATCTTTCGTGTGGCAACCATTTGGGAAAGCAAACCGGCACTGTAAGCGTGTTTTGCAAGGATCAGTAGTCCCGTAGTGTCCCGATCCAAACGATTGATACAGCGGTATACAAAAGGTTCTCCTTTTTTTCGAAAATAAAATGCGGCTGCATTTGCAAGTGTGTTGTCATAATTACCCTGGGAAGGGTGAATCGGCATATTGGCAGGCTTATTGATAACAAGAAGATCTTCATCTTCATATATGACAGGAAACGGAAGTGGGGAAGAAACGATGTTATCCGAAGAATCCATTTCTTCCAGACGGATGGTCAGAGTATCTTCCGGAAGAAGCACATCGGATATTCTGGCCCAGATTCCGTTTTTTAAAATTCCTTCTTTTGTTTTTTTTAATGAAACAATCACAGAATGAGAGTATCCACGGTTTTTTAAAAAACCGTGGATAGTAAAAGGCTTTTTGGAAAGATCCTTTGGGATATCTTCTTCTGTGACATGATAAATCAGTGTTCGTGACATAGCGGTTCTTTCCTTTTCTTATTTTGATTTTACCTGACGCCAAAGTTCATTATAAACGCGGTCGTTCTTATCACCCAGAAATTTGAATGTTTCGCAGTTTTCGAGTTCTTTATCATCCGGGAATGCAATTCTGCTGTTTCGGATTTCCGGATCTTCGATTAATTTTCTTCCTTCTGTATTAGGAGTAGAGTAGGTGATGTATTCAAAATTCATAAGTGCGATATCCGGACGGCAAAGGAAGTTGATAAATTTTTCGGCATTTTCCTTGTGCTGCGCATTTTTTGGGATCACCCAGGAATCAATCCAGATATTGGAGCCCTCTTTTGGAATCACATATTCCAAATCCGGGTTTTCTTTCTGACAATAAATTGCCTCACCGGAATAAATGACACCGATAGCAGCTTCATTACTGATCATTTTATCACGGACTTGATCGATCACATAAGCTTGAACAAGAGGTTTTTGTTTTAAAAGCATCTCCTGAGCTTCATGGAGTTCGTCACGGTCGGTGGAATTTAAAGAATAACCAAGATATTTTAAAGTAATACCAAATGCATCACGGACGCTGTCCTGCATCAGGATACTGTCTTTATAATCAGAATCCCAGAGGACAGACCAGCTGTCAATAGGTTCTTTGACCATTTTTTTATTATACAGGATTCCAACGGTTCCCCAACAGTAAGGAACAGAATATTCATTGTTTTTATCAAACTGCCGCGATTGTTTCATATAAGTCTTTCCGATATTTTTGATATTGGGAATGTTGTCAAAGTTAATTTTGGCAAGAAGGTTATTTTCAATCATTCTTTCAATCATGTAATCGGAAGGACATACTACATCATAAGCAACGGCGCCGGATTCGATTTTCGGATACATGATTTCGTTTGTTTCAAATTCTTCGTATACCACATCAATACCTGTTTCTTTTTCAAACATGGTAATGACTTCCGGATCCAGATATTCTCCCCAGTTGTATACAATGACACGATTTTTGGAACTGGTGAAATTCTGTTTTGAATTATAGAAAAATCCACCGGCAATCACAACTACAACAAGAATGGCCGGAACCACTTTGCGGAATACGAAACGGGTCATGCGAATGGCTTTATGCTGTTTTGCACGGGCTTCTTTTTCTGACTGACTCTTTGGGGCAGTATTGATCAAAATCAGAAGAAACAGTACTGTCACAAACATCAGTGTAGATAAAGCGTACATTTCCGGTTTGATTCCTTTTCGAACTTCGCTGTAAATCTTGGTGGAAAGTGTATCCACACCAGGTCCTTTTGTGAAATGAGTAATGATAAAATCATCCAACGACATTGTAAAGGAAAGCAAAAATCCTGAAATCACGCTGGGAAGAATATCCGGAAATACAACTTTAAAAAAGGCGTAGACCGGAGAAGCACCTAAATCCTGAGCGGCTTCGTATGTATGGATATCTGTTTGCTTTAGTTTCGGAAGTACACTGAGCATGACATAAGGAATACAAAAAGTAGTATGAGCCAGCAGAATCGTTGTAAAGCCAAGTGTCATACGCAAGGCAAGAAATAAAAGCATTAAAGAAATACCGGTGACGATTTCCGCATTGAGCATAGGAATATTTGCTACCGTGAGGAAAAAGGAACGGAATTTCTTTTTTGTAGCTTGTAGTCCGATGGCAGCCATAGTACCAAGGATCGTTGCAAACAGGGCGGCAAGAAACGCGATGATCAAAGTCGTGTACAAGGCGTTCATAATGGATTCATTTTGGAATAGGGCAACATACCATTTCCCTGTGAATCCACCCCACTTGGAACGGGTTTTGGATTCGTTAAAGGACAAAATCACAAGAGTGATGATCGGTGCATACAGAAAAATTAAAATAAGAGTAAGATAAATCCGTTGTAATGCTTTTCTCATTAAAATGCAGCCCCCTCTCCCTCTTTGTCATATTTAGCAACAAGAATCATACTTGCAACAATAAAGATCGTTAACACAAGTGAAAGTCCGCTTCCCGTATGCCAGTCACTTCCCTGTGTAAAGGTTTGATCAATGACATTTCCGATAAGAAGTACTTTGCTTCCTCCCAGCAAATCAGAAATGACAAAGGTGGTAAGAGATGGAACGAATACCATCGTAATACCACTGATTACTCCCGGAAGACTTAATGGGAAAATAATCTTTCGGAATGTCTGGAATCCGTTTGCACCCAAATCGCGTGCTGCGGAAACGACATTCTGGTCAATTTTGGAAAGCACGTTATAAAGCGGCAGTACCATAAAAGGCAGGAAATCATATACCATACCAAGAACAATGGCATAAGGAGTATTGATGATATTCAAAACCGGAAGATTAAAAAACCGGAGTACGGTATTGATCACACCATTATTTTCCAAAAGATTCTGCCACGCAAGAGTACGCAGCAGGAAGTTTACCCACATTGGCAGGATAAACATTAATATGATAAAACTTCCCTTTCCTACATTCAGACTGGACAGGATCATAGCCAACGGATAGGCAAGAAGAAGGCAGATGGCTGTACTGATTACAGAAAGCAGAAGGGAAAGACCTAAAGCTTTCAGATTTTCAGGAGAGGTCATCTTTGCAAGGTTCATAAGCGTAAAATCACCTTTATCATTGGTAAGACCGTAATATACAACCATGAAAAGCGGAATGATGATAAAGGACACGGACCAGAAAAGATAAGGTCCGGAAAGTAGTTTTCGTTTATTCATCGACTGTCACGGCCTCCTCATCTTCAGATTCCGGTTTTTTCATGATCTGGATATCAAAAGGATCTACTTTGATTCCGACTTTCGTACCTACCGGGAACATATCGGTACTATGTACCAACCATTCATAGTTATGAGCTGTAACTTCCATTTCATAATGTACACCTTTGAAGATCAAGTGTGTGACAACACCTTCCATCAGACCATCCTGAGGACTTACAAGATCGATATCTTCCGGACGGATCACGGCATCAACCGGTTCGTTTTTACCAAATCCGGTATCTACGCATGGAAAGTTCACCCCGAGGATTTCCACCAGCTTGTCTTTTACCATAATGGCCGGAAGAATGTTGCTCTCTCCGATAAAGTCGGCAACAAAAGCATTTTGAGGTTCATTGTAAATATCTTCCGGCGTTCCGATCTGCTGGATATATCCCTGATTCATGACAACGATGGTATCGGACATGGTAAGGGCTTCTTCTTGGTCGTGAGTGACATAAATAAAAGTAATGCCGAGCTCGTTTTTCAGACGGATAAGTTCGTATTGCATATCTTGGCGAAGCTTCAGGTCAAGAGCACCGAGAGGTTCGTCAAGAAGAAGTACTTTTGGTTCGTTTACGATGGCACGGGCAATTGCGATCCTCTGCTGCTGACCGCCGCTTAAAGAATCCGGATACCGGTTTTCAAAACCATCAAGATTTACAAGTTTCAGTGCATATTTGATTTTATCCTGAATGTATGTTTTGGATTTCTTTTTGATTTTCAGGCCAAAGGCGATATTTTCAGAAATCGTCATATGAGTGAACAGAGCATATTTTTGAAAAACCGTATTTAACTGTCTCTTATTTGGAGGAAGATTGGTGATGTCTTTTCCTTCAAATAAGACACGACCGGAATCCGGCTTTTCAAATCCTCCAAGAATTCGAAGCAGAGTAGTCTTTCCGCATCCGCTTGGACCCAATAAGGTAAGAAATTCATTTTCACGAATATAAAGACTGAGATCATCCAGTACAAGATTCGTGTCAAATGATTTGGAAATATGTTGAATATCGATTAATTTATTTGGCATTCTTTTCTCCTCCGAAAGTTAGATTAAAAACTGGGCGGGGTACTGATCCAGATAAAAACAGCGTTGCTTTTCCCGTCCGCGCTTATATAGTGCGATGCATTAGGGGTAAAATAAAAAGATTCCCCTTTTTTTGCCTTATACATCCTTGAACCGACATGTATCTGAATACTGCCGGACAGAACATAACCGAATTCTTCCCCTTCATGGGGGACGTCCGGATAAGTAGAGCCACCGGGGGCAATCGTTACCCGCACAGGTTCCATTGCATTTTTCTGTGCATTGGGAATGATCCATTCGATTTTCAGTTTCTGTTCGGAATCAATCTTTTCAAAATAGTCTTCATCAGAAAATACAATCTGCTCATCCGGATCTTCACCGAAAAATTCCTGAAGGCTGGTGCCCAGGCATTGGAGAATATCTACCAGGGTTGCAATGGAAGGCGATGTAAGATCACGTTCCACCTGAGAAATAAATCCTTTTGATAATTCGCTTCTGTCTGCAAGCTCTTCTTGTGTCAAACCTTTGGACATGCGAAGTTCCCTGATCTTGCTCCCTATATTCATATGCGTCATCTCCCGATTTTTATTGTAAAAGTAAAAATAAACAAAAAGTTTAGTATTTCTTAACTTAACACCGGTTATTATTATACATGAAATATAAAAAAGTGCAATCATTTTTTCAAATTTTTAGTATAAAAAGTACCGCGAAGCGGAAAGGCATTCGCGGTATAATAAAGCAATATAAAAATCAGCTGTAAAAGTCAATGATTCGGTTCATGGAAGCACACATATTTCTTAAAAGAAGATCTGTAACGGTAATGGCGGCCATAGATTCCACGACTACAACGGCACGTGGAACGATGACGGGATCATGGCGTCCTTTGATGGATAGTTCCGTTTCTTTCCATTCCTTTGTGATCGTATGCTGAGAGGATAAGATAGACGGAGTAGGTTTTATGGAAGCACGAAAAAGGATGGTACTTCCGTCACTGATACCGCCGAGAACCCCGCCGGAATGATTGGTTTTTTTTGCAGGATGACCGTCTTTTATGCAGAAAGCATCATTGTTAGAGGAACCTCTGGAAAGAGAAGAGCGAAATCCATCTCCGACTTCAAATCCTTTTACGGCTCCGATAGACATGACAGATTGAGCCAAAAGGGCATCCAATTTGTCAAAAACGGGTTCTCCGATACCTGCCGGCAGTCCGTCAATCCTACATTCGATAACACCTCCGGCAGAATCGTCAGAAGACATACATTCTTTCAGGTAGGCTTCCGCTTTTTTGGAATAACCAAGGTGAGGCATATAAAGGGGATTTTTAAAAACGGCGGATAAGTCATATTCGTCAGACGGAATCCGGACAGGCCCGATGGATTTGGTATATGCACTGACTCGGATGCCAAGGCATTCCAGAAAACGCGCTGCAACGGCACCGGCCGCAACACGTCCGATGGTTTCACGTCCGGAAGAACGTCCGCCGCCTCGATAGTCGCGAAATCCATATTTGGCATCAAAAGTATAATCGGCATGTCCGGGACGATAGCAGTCTTTGATCTGACCGTAATCATGAGAACGCTGATCTGTATTTTTTATAAGAATGGAAATAGGAGTTCCGGTTGTTTTTCCCTCAAAAACGCCGGAAAGGATGTCAGCTTGATCACTTTCATTTCTCATGGTAGAATATTTGCTTTGTCCCGGCCTGCGACGATCCAGATAACTCTGGATATCGGCTTCGCAAAGTTTGATGCCGCTTGGGCAGCCGTCTATCACAACACCTATTCCCGGACCATGCGACTCTCCCCATGTTGTAATATGAAAAATTGTTCCAAAAGATGAACCTGCCATAAAAATCCCTCCTGATTTTTGCATACATAAATTTATTTGACGAAAGTTGCCTTAATTATATAGAAAGAAGACAAAAACTGCAATGCAAATTTGTAGAAAAAGCGGAAAGATGCATGGTTGGTGACGACAAGATTCAACAAATTTTAACTGTACTTTTTCGGAAAGACATATTATAATATTAAATTAGATTGTAAAGAGTAAGGGAGTAGAGTTTGATGAAAAAAAGAAGAAATAAGTATAGCGAAGAAAATACTCCGTTTTCCATTCAGGATGATAGGCAAGAACAAAAAACAGAAACTGTCCGAAAGGAACGGATCAAACATAAGCGGGGACCAAGAAAAAGAAAAGAAAAGAAAACGATGTCAAAAAGTACAAAAAAGAAAATTGCGATTACCGTCGGAAGTGTTGTCGGTGTGCTGGCTGTCGGATATTTGGGAGGAGCAGCTTTCTTTAACGGACATTTTTATTTGAACACATCTATTAACGGCAACGATTTTTCGGGAAAAAGTGTAAAACAGGCAGAAAAATATCTGAAAGATCAAGTGGCGGATTATAAACTCACATTAAAAGAAATCAACAACGGAACAGAAAGTATTTCAGGGAAGGACATAGCAGTTTCCTATAAGCCGGGAAACGAACTGGAAAAGATTAAAAAGGAACAGAATCCGTTTTTGTGGCCGGTATCTTTATGGAAGGAATCTAAAGTAGATGCCAAGATTAATGTGGAGTATGATACCGAAAAACTGGAAACAGTGATGTCACAATTACAGTGTATGAAGGCAGAAAATCAGACGGCACCGCAAAATGCACAACCGAAATACGATGGAAATCAGTTTGTTGTACAGGCAGAGGTGAAAGGAACACAGATTCATCCGGAAGGATTTAAAAAAGCAGTGGATGAGTCCATAAGGGGATTACATCAGGAGCTTGATATGGCTGCAAGCGGATGTTACAATGAACCGAAATATACATCCGAATCAAAGGAAGTGCTAAATGCCGCAGAAGAGATGAATAAGGCTCTGAACAGTAAGATCACCTATGATTTGTCACCAAAAACAGAGGTGGTTGATAAGACATTGATTTCTCAGTGGCTTACTGTAAATGAAAATATGGAAGTGACATTTGATACACAGAAGGTCAATGCTTATATTGCACAGCTTGCCACCAAGTATAATACCGTCGGAACAACAAGACGGTTTGTGACAGGAAGAGGAGATACCGTCAATGTATCCGGAGGAGATTTTGGATGGTATCTGAATCAGAAAGACGAATATGCGGCATTAACGGCAAATATAAAAAGCGGTGAGGAAGTATCAAGAGAGCCGAAATGGTCCAGAAGAGGTGCTGAACATGGCGACATGAATGATTACGGTAATACATATGCCGAGGTAGATCTTACAACACAGCGTTTCTGGTTTTTCCAGGACGGAAAAGCTATTATGAATTGTGATATCGTAACCGGAAAACCGAATGGAGAAGATGACACTCCGCAGGGAAGCTATGACTTGACTTATAAGACAAAAAATGCAGTACTTAGAGGTCAGAGACTGCCAAATGGAGAATATTCCTATGAGTCACCGGTAGCATTCTGGATGCCGTTTAACGGAGACATCGGTTTTCATGATGCATCCTGGCAGACACGGTTTGGCGGTGACTGGTATAAGACACATGGTTCACACGGATGCATCAATATGAAATATGATGATGCAAAGAAACTATATGATTTAATCAATGAAACAACACCGATCATCTGTCATTTCTAGATAAAATGAAAATGGAGAAAAAAGAATGTACGAATTAGTAAAAAGAGACGGTCTTGCCAAAAGAGGACGTTTTACAACGGTACACGGTACAATAGAAACACCGGTATTTATGAATGTGGGAACTGCTGCGGCGATTAAAGGTGCGGTTTCCACAGATGATCTGCAGCAGATTAAAACACAGGTAGAGTTATCCAATACATATCATCTGCATGTACGCCCGGGAGACGAGATTGTCAAAAAGCTGGGGGGACTTCATAAATTTATGGTATGGGACAAACCGATCCTGACGGACTCCGGCGGATTTCAGGTGTTTTCCCTTGCAGGATTAAGAAGAATCAAAGAAGAGGGAGTGCATTTTAATTCCCACATTGACGGAAGAAAAATCTTTATGGGGCCGGAAGAAAGTATGAGGATACAGTCTAACTTAGCTTCTACGATAGCAATGGCTTTTGATGAGTGCCCGGCAAGTACAAAGGACAGAGATTATATTGAAAAATCGGTTGCAAGGACAACGAGATGGCTAAAAAGATGTAAGGATGAAATGGAAAGACTCAATTCCCTTCCCGATACGATCAACAAAAAACAGATGCTGTTCGGGATCAACCAGGGAGGAATCTTGGAAGATGTTCGTATTGCACATGCACAGGCCATCTCGGAACTGGATCTTCCGGGATATGCAATCGGAGGGCTGGCAGTAGGAGAATCTCATGAAGAAATGTATCGGATCTTAGATGCGGTTGTACCGTACCTGCCTCTTTATAAACCGACTTATCTTATGGGAGTGGGAACTCCGGCGAATATTCTGGAGGCGGTTGACAGAGGAGTGGATTTCTTTGACTGTGTTTACCCGACAAGAAACGGAAGACATGGACATGTTTACACCAATCAGGGGAAATTAAATCTGTTTAATGCAAAATACGAACTGGATGACAGGCCGATTGAAGAAGGATGTGATTGCCCGGTTTGCCGTAAATATTCCAGAGCTTATATCAGACATCTTTTAAAGGCAAAAGAGATGTTGGGAATGAGATTCTGTGTGCTTCACAATCTGTATTTTTATAATACCATGATGGAAGAAATCCGTCAGGCAATTGAAGAAGGAAGATATAAAGAATACAAAAAACAAAAACTTGCAGGGATGGAACAGGAAAAATAAAACCGGATGAATATGTAAAGATTGTATAAATTTCCGGAAATTACTTGATGAAATGACAAAAATTGTGTATGATAGCAATAGTGTTTAGCTATAAATTTAGGAGGAAAAAATATGGAATACACAGTATTAGCACAGCAAAGCAGTAGCATATTTGCAAATCCGATTTTTCTGCTTCTTTTCTACGTTGTAATTTTGGGAGGACTGTGGTTCATCCTGATGCGTCCGCAGAAAAAAGAACAAAAAAGAATTCAGGCGATGATCGCAGATATGGAAGTTGGAGATACAGTCTTAACAACAAGCGGATTTTACGGAGTGGTAATCGATATCACAGAAGAAGATGTAATTGTTGAATTCGGTAACAATAAAAATTGTCGTATCCCAATGCAGAAAGCAGCAATCATGCAGGTTGAAAAACCGGGAGCAGATGCAAAATAAGATGATACAAAGACAGATTCCATGAGATATGGGGTCTGTTTTTTATTATAGTACAGAAATGGCAAGATTCTTGATTAAGTTCTTGTGTCGTCGTAAAAAGTAGGGTATACTTCTGCATAAAGAAAAGATCATGTTTTTACAAAATTTTGATGGGGTGTATACAAATGAAAAGGACGGGGATTCGTTTTGGAAGCAGATTCGGAAAGAGAAGTATAAAAGGAAGAAAAAGAAAATTTGAAAACAGAAGGCTGATCCTGTCATCCTGTATTTGTGTTTTATTGTGTGTCGGTGTGTCGGTCATCATAGGAGGAGCTTCGGCGTCTTTGAAAAACAGTGAGACAACAGTTGTGTTAAAGGCGGCCTCGGCAGAAATCACACAGGATGAGCAGGTACCGGAATTAAAAGCACATGCAAAATTAACAGGAAAAGAAAAAGGAAAAGAGATATTATTAAGTAAAGAAGCAGAATATACGGTTCAGGATTTTGTTAACGATTTGAACAAGGGGACCGGATATGAGATTACGTGCGATGCAGATGGGGCGAAAGAAGGAGATTTTCCGGTTAAGATCAAACTTTCCGGTGATCTGAAAAATTCTTTGGAAAGTGAATGGCTCGGCAAAGTAAAATTGAAAACAGAACAAGGAACCGTGAAGGTAAAGAATAAATTTGGTGATTGGGAAGGAAAAAGATTCCGCAAAAACGACGGGACTTATGTCAAAAATGATTTTGTGCTTTCCCGCGGAAAAACATATTATTTTAATGAAAAAGGAAATCTGGAAAAAGGCTGGAAAACGATAAACGGTGCAAAATATTACTTAAATGAAGACGGAAGCATAAAAACCGGATGGCATAAAGAGGAGAAAGGCACCTATTATATGAAGGAAGATGGTACAGCGGCAATCGGATGGCTCACTTTGGGTGAAGACAGGTATTATTTTGATCAAAATGGGAAAATGGTTACCGGAAAACAAAAAATCGGAGTACAGCAGTGTGTATTTGCAAAAGATGGAAAGCTGAAATCAGCAAAAGGGGGAGCAGATCGAAATAAACCAATGATAGCACTTACGTTTGATGACGGACCGGGACCGCGCACAGGAGAACTTGTGGAAACACTGAAAAAATACAATGCAAGAGCAACCTTTTTTATGCTTGGAGAAAATGTCGGTAAATATGAAGAAAGCGTTCAAAAGATGTTGGAGGCAAACTGTGAACTGGGAAACCATTCTTATAGCCATACACAGTTGACAAAACTGGATGAAAAGCAAATTCAAAATGAGATACAGTCCACCAACAAGGCAATACGAAAGGCAAGTGGACAGCCGGCTACTGTTTTAAGACCACCTTATGGAGCTGTCAACGATCTTGTAAAAGAAAGTGTCGGAATGCCGATGATCATGTGGTCTGACGATACATTGGACTGGAAGTTCAAAAATGCACAAAATACGATTGATTCTGTATTAAAGAATGTGCAGGACGGTGATATTATCCTGATGCATGATATCCATTCTTCCAGTGTTGATGCAGCCATACAGTTGATACCGATGTTACAGCAGAGAGGATTTCAGCTTGTGACGGTATCGGAACTGGCTGATGCAAGGGATATGTCATTGCAAAACGGGGGACAGTATTATGGATTTCAGAAGTAATAAATCGAAAGGAATGATGGGAAGATGATTATTGTATTAAAAGCAAAAACAGAAGAAAAAGATTTGAATCGTGTAGTAAAGATGGTGGAAAGCAAAGGTCTGGAAGCACATGTGGTAAAAGGCGAAGAAATGACAATCATTGGCTGTATTGGAGATACGGTCCGTGTTGATCCACGTTTGTTTGAAGTCGACAAGAGTGTGGATAAAGTTATGCATGTGCAAGAACCGTATAAATTGGCTAACAGAGCGTTTCATCCTGAGGATTCCGTAGTAGACGTATCCGGTGTAAAAGTTGGATGTGGACACATGGCAATGATCGCAGGACCGTGTTCCATAGAGTCAGAAGAACAGATCATTGAAGTGGCGAAAGAAGTAAAAAAAGCAGGGGCAAACCTTCTCAGAGGAGGGGCATTTAAACCACGTACAAGTCCATATTCTTTCCAGGGATTGGGTCTGAAAGGACTTGAAATGCTTTGCCGAGCAAAAGAAGAAACAGGTTTACCGATCGTTACGGAATTGATGGCGGCGGAATATCTGGATATTTTTGATGAGAAGGTAGATCTTATCCAGATCGGAGCCAGAAATATGCAGAATTTTGATTTATTAAAACAGCTTGGGCGGACAAAACGTCCGATTTTATTGAAGCGAGGATTGAATGCAACTTATGAAGAATGGGTAATGTCAGCGGAATATATTATGGCATCAGGAAATGAAAATGTGATTCTTTGTGAAAGAGGGGTCCGTACATTTGAATCTTACACAAGAAATACATTGGATTTACAGGCGATTCCGGTATTGAAAAAAATGACACATCTGCCTGTGATCGTAGATCCAAGCCATGCAGGAGGAAAATGGTGGCTTGTGGATTCTATGGCAAAAGCTTCCGTTGCGGCAGGTTCGGATGGGTTGATGATTGAAGTGCATAATAATCCGGACTGTGCACTTTGTGACGGTGGACAGTCTTTAAAACCTGAGAAATATGCAGAATTATTAAGACAGTTAAAACAGATGGCACTCATTGTAGGGAAACAGTGGTAAAGGGCGGAAAAATTTATGAAGATACGGGTGGACTTAAAGGAGAAAAGTTATGATATCTATATAGAACCGGGGATTTTGAGAAGAGCCTCGGAATTTATACGCAAAGTATATGACGGGAAGAGAATAGTCATCGTATCAGATGATCGAGTTTATGGATACTATGGGGAAACTTTGAAAAAGGATCTGTCAGATTGGTGGGAATGTCATGAAGTGATCGTACCTCATGGAGAAAAATCCAAAAGTATAAAAATCCTTCCGGACATTTACTCACGATTTTTAAAAGCACAGATTACAAGGAGCGATCTTGTCATCGCACTCGGAGGAGGAGTAATCGGTGATATGGCCGGATTTGCGGCGGCAACCTATTTAAGAGGCATTTCTTTTATACAGATTCCCACATCGCTTCTTGCACAGGTAGACTCTTCGGTAGGAGGAAAAGTGGCTGTTGATCTGAAAGAAGGGAAAAATCTGGTAGGAGCGTTTTATCAGCCGAAGTTGGTTTTGATAGATCCGGATGTGTTAAAGACACTTCCGGAACGTTACATTCATGACGGAATGGGGGAGGTTATCAAATATGGATGCATCAAAGATGAGAATCTTTTTGAAATACTAAAACAGGCCGGAAATTTTGAACGATTGTCCGATCAGCTGACAGATGTGATCGCACGTTGTGTCGAAATCAAAAAAACAGTTGTGGAAAAAGATCAGTTTGATAAGGGGGAACGAATGCTTCTGAATTTCGGACATACATTGGCACATGCAATCGAGCAAAAATTTCAATATCAAAGAGAAAGTCATGGGGAAGCAGTTGCAATCGGAATGTATCAAATCACAAAGATATCCGAAGAGCGGAACCTGACAAGAACGGGAAGCGCAGAAGAAATCAGAAACATTCTTGAAAATTACGGACTTCCGATAAAAAGCGATGTCCCAATGAGGGAATTAAAAGAAACAATGCTTTTGGATAAGAAAAATCTGAACAACGAGTTGAAAGTGATTCTTTTGAAAGAAATAGGGAACAGTATCATCTATCCTACGGATATCAGCTTTTTTGAAGACTGCAGGATTGTATAAATTAAAAATGTCGATATGCCTTCATTTAGGCTTATCGACATTTTTGGTTATTGTATGGCAAATAAAATAAACCACCTGCTAGGCAGGTGGAGAAAATAGCTT
>CALFLL010000067.1 GCA_937880845.1 uncultured Drancourtella sp. | reverse complement strand
AAGCCCCTTATAGGGGCAGAGCAAACCACCGGCTTAGCCGGTGGTCATGATTTTTACGATGATTATTTTTCAAAAGAAGCTCTATGTTTGGAAAGGAGTGCGTGGATTTTATCCGTTGGATTCATGACGGAACTGATGGAAATATCATGATTCAGAGAATCGATGATGATGGCGAGGAACTTGCTCATATCTGCCTCGATAAAATATGGTTTTTCATAGATTTCAGGTGGCAGATAAGTCAGGTTTGTAGTGATCAGTCTGTCAATATAACCTGTCTTATAGTAATCGTCAAATTTAGCGAAGCCTTCTGTGAAAAGTCCGAATGTAGTGCAGACAAAAACGCGGGCAGCACCACGGTCTTTTAACTGTTTTGCCACATCCAACATACTTTCACCGGAAGCGATCATATCATCTACGATGATTACGGTTTTGCCTTTTACATCGTCGCCAAGGAACTCGTGAGCCACGATCGGATTCTTTCCGTTTACGACAATAGAATAGTCGCGCCGTTTGTAAAACATACCCATATCCACACCAAGAACATTGGAAAAATACACAGCACGATGCATAGCTCCTTCATCCGGACTGATGATCATAAGATGATCCTTATCGGTCTGAAGATTTGGTTCTGCCTTTAAAAGTGCTTTCATAAACTGATATGGCGGGTTAAAGTTATCAAACCCTTTTAAAGGAATGGCATTTTGCACACGAGGATCATGGGCGTCAAATGTAATGATGTTGGACACTCCCATATCTACCAATTCTTCCAATGCAAGTGCACAGTCAAGTGATTCGCGTTTAGAACGCTTATGCTGACGGCTTTCATATAAAAACGGCATAATGACATTGATACGGTGTGCTTTTCCGGTAGCAGCGGAAATAATACGCTTTAAATCCTGATAATGATCATCCGGAGACATGTGGTTTTGGTGACCGTTAACAGAATAGGTAAGACTGTAATTGCATACATCAACCATGACAAATAAGTCTTTACCGCGGATGGATTCTTTCAGAACTCCTTTTGCCTCACCGGAACCAAAACGCGGACAAGAGTGTTCTACCAGATAATTGTCACAGGAATAAGAAGAAAAAAGAGCAGAATCCACGTATTTGTTTAAAGATTCTTTTCTGAACTGGACGATATAATCGTTTACTTTGTTGCCGAGTTTTTC
This sequence comes from uncultured Drancourtella sp., assembly GCA_937880845.1. Lineage (GTDB taxonomy): Bacteria > Bacillota > Clostridia > Lachnospirales > Lachnospiraceae > Sellimonas. The sequence continues at coordinate 87,279 of CALFLL010000067.1, read as the reverse complement.
GCAGCTTTTAAGTGCTGCAATCTTCAGAGGTGCAGCAGGTAAAGCCTGTTCTAATAATTTAATATTTGGCATAATGGCCTCCCGTTTCATCTGTATATTTTGGATTTATAAAATAAATCAGAATATCTTACTTTAATTTTATACCATTTTTTTGGAGGGATGGCAAGAAAGCTACGGAAAAAATTGCAATTTTAACAGGAATTTAGTATCATATAATTCGGAATAGTATGAATGGAGAGGAGAAGAAATGATGGCAAATCATCAGAAGAAACACGAACATCTAGTGGCATCGGTAGAAGAGAAAAGTATTGCCAGGGAAATGGGAATTGAACCGGGGGACAGACTTTTGTCTATCAACGGCCATGATATAGAAGATGTTTTTGACTATCATTATTATGTCAATGATGAATATCTTCTTGTGCTGATCGAAAAGCCGGATGGAGAGCAGTGGGAACTGGAGATTGAAAAAGAATATGAAGAAGACCTTGGCATTACCTTTGAACAAGGATTGATGGATGAATATCGTTCCTGCAGAAATAAATGTGTATTTTGTTTTATCGATCAGATGCCAAAAGGAATGAGGGAAACGCTTTATTTTAAAGATGACGATTCCAGGTTGTCTTTTCTTCAGGGAAACTATATCACATTGACCAATATGAGTGACCATGATATTGAAAGAATGATACGGTATCATTTGGAACCTATTAATATTTCGTTTCATACAACCAATCCAAAACTAAGATGCCAGATGCTTAACAACCGTTTTGCCGGAGAAGCGCTGAAAAAGGCAGACAGGTTGAATGAAGCGGGAATTACCATGAATGGGCAGATTGTTTTATGCAAAGGGTTAAATGACGGAAAAGAACTGGAAAGAAGTATTTGTGATTTGTCGCGATACATTCCGAATCTTCAGAGTGTATCGGTTGTTCCGGTAGGGCTGAGTAAATACCGAGATGGTCTGTATCCGTTAGAACCTTTTACAAAAGAGGATGCGAAGAAAGTTTTAGAAACCATTCATAAATGGCAGGATAAATTATACGAAAAATACGGAACTCATTTTATACATGCAGGAGATGAGTGGTATATCTTGGCGGGATATGATGTGCCGGAAGAAAAACGATATGACGGATATCTTCAGTTGGAAAACGGAGTGGGAATGGTCCGGCTTCTGAAAAATGAGTTCAAAGAAGCATATAAAAGCCTGAACTATACGGACAGAACGATTTCGGTTTCCCTTGCAACGGGAGTTCTTGCTTATGACTATCTGAAAGAATTTTTAGATTGTTTAAAAGAAAAATGTCCGAATCTTGATGCTCATTTGTATTGTATCAGAAATGAATTTTTCGGAGAAAGTATTACGGTTTCCGGGTTAATCACGGGAGGGGATTTGAAGAAACAGCTTTTAGGGAAGAAATTGGGAGACAGGCTGCTTCTTCCATGTAATATGTTAAGGAGCGGCGAAGATGTCTTTTTGGATGATATGACGGTATCACAATTAGAAGAAGCTTTACAAGTACAGATAGATATTGTAAAATCAAGCGGACAAGATTTTATTGACGCAGTTTTAAAGGAGAGGGAACATGAGTAAACCAGTAGTAGCGATTGTAGGACGCCCGAATGTTGGAAAATCTACATTGTTCAATGTTTTGGCAGGAGAAATGATTTCCATTGTCAAAGATACACCGGGAGTTACAAGAGACCGCATTTATGCGGATGTGTCTTGGCTTGACAAGGAATTTACATTGATTGATACAGGCGGAATCGAGCCGGACAGTAAAGACATCATTCTGTCTCAGATGAGAGAACAGGCTCAGATCGCCATTGATACGGCAGATGTGATCATTTTTATTACAGATGTGCGGCAGGGATTGGTAGATGCGGATTCCAAAGTGGCAGATATGCTTCGTCGTGCAAAAAAACCGGTCATTCTTGCTGTAAATAAAGTAGATAATTTCCAAAAGTTCATGCCGGATGTATATGAATTTTATAACCTTGGAATCGGAGATCCGACTCCGCTTTCTGCAGCTTCAAGACTTGGAATCGGGGATCTGTTGGATGCGGTCGTATCTTATTTCCCGGATACGGCAGAAGCAGATGAGGATGATGAAAGACCGAGAGTGGCAATCGTAGGAAAACCAAACGTAGGAAAATCTTCTATTATCAATAAACTTTTAGGAGAAAACCGTGTGATTGTTTCAAATATTGCGGGAACAACAAGAGATGCCATAGATACGGAAATCGTACACAACGAAAAAGAGTATGTATTTATTGATACGGCAGGTCTCAGAAGAAAAAACAAGATCAAAGAAGAGTTGGAAAGATATAGCATTATCCGCACGGTGACTGCGGTAGAACGTGCAGATGTAGTGCTGATGGTCATTGATGCGTCAGAAGGAGTAACAGAGCAAGATGCAAAAATTGCCGGTATCGCTCATGAAAGAGGAAAGGGTGTCATCATTGTAGTGAACAAATGGGATGCCATTGAAAAAAATGATAAGACCATGAGAGAATATGAAAACAAAATCCGTACGGTATTATCTTATATGCCATATGCGGAAATCATGTATGTTTCGGCCAAAACGGGACAAAGACTTCCAAAGCTGTTTGATATGATCGATATGGTCATTGAAAATCAAAATCTCAGAGTTGCAACAGGAGTATTGAATGAAATTATGGCAGAGGCGATCGCAATGCAGCAGCCGCCGTCAGATAAAGGAAAACGTCTGAAATTATATTATATTACTCAGGTGGCCGTGAAACCGCCGACATTTGTCATTTTCGTAAATGACAAAGAACTGATGCACTTTTCTTATACGAGATATCTGGAAAATAAAATCCGTGAAGCGTTTGGCTTTAGAGGCACATCGTTGAAGTTTTTCATCAGAGAAAGAAAAGAAAAGGAGTAAGAAAACGATGGAACGTGTCATATGTCTTTTAATCGGATATATATTCGGTCTGTTTCAGACCGGATATATTTATGGAAAGATGCATCATGTAGATATCCGGAAAATGGGAAGTGGTAATGCAGGATCGACAAATGCCCTTCGGACATTGGGGGTAAAGGCAGGAATTATCACATTTTTGGGCGATAGTTTTAAGTGTATCTTTGCGGTTCTTCTTGTACGTTTTTTATTTAAAAACACACATCCGGAGATGCTTCCGCTTTTATCCATGTATGCAGGAATGGGAGCAATACTCGGACATAATTTCCCGTTTTATATGAAATTTAAGGGCGGAAAGGGAATTGCAGCCATGGCAGGACTCATTGCAGCCACAACGAATATATGGATATGCTTGATTGCGATTGTTGTATTTGTTACAATAGTAGCAACAACAAAATATGTTTCCGTAGGTTCCATGGCAGTAGTGCTGATTTTTTTTGTGGGTATTCTATTCCGGGGGCAGACAGGAAAATTTGGGATGTCTGACACACTTTTGATGGAAATGTATGTTGTGACAGGATTTCTTTCTTTGCTTGCCGTATGGAAACACAGAACAAATATACGCAGACTGATGAATGGGACGGAAAATAAAATAACCTTCGGAAAGAAAAAATAGGAGGCAGGATATGGCAAAAGCAGGTATTATGGGTGCAGGCAGCTGGGGAACAGCGATAGCTTGGCTGCTGACGAACAACGGACATGATGTAACGGTATGGTCGATCGATCAAAAAGAAGTAGAAATGCTTGATAAAGAGAGGGAAAATAAAAGTAAACTCCCTGGTGTGAAACTTCAGGACAGCATTCGATTTACAAACGAAATGAAAGAAGCTATCGAAGAAAAAGACTTTGTAGTCCTGGCAGTTCCGTCACCATTTACAAGGCAGACGGCAAGAAACATGAAGCCTTTTGTAAAAGAAGGACAGATTCTTTTAAATGTGGCGAAAGGGATTGAAGAAAACACATTGATGACATTGACGGAACAGATTGAACAAGAAGTACCGCAGGCGGACGTAGCTGTTTTATCCGGTCCAAGTCATGCAGAAGAAGTCGGAAAAGGACTTCCTACAACCTGTGTGGTAGGAGCAAAAACAAGAAAAACGGCAGAATTTCTTCAACAGATTTTTATGAGTGAAGTATTTAGAGTTTACACAAGTCCGGATGTTCTGGGAATCGAGCTTGGCGGTTCTCTGAAAAATGTTATTGCCCTTGCAGCAGGTATTGCAGATGGCCTGGGCTATGGAGATAATACCAAAGCGGCACTGATTACAAGAGGAATTGCCGAAATTGCTCGGCTCGGAATCAAAATGGGTGGTAAGATTGAAACATTTACCGGTCTGACCGGAATCGGAGATTTGATCGTAACCTGTGCAAGTGTTCACAGCCGGAATCGTAAGGCAGGATACCTGATTGGCCGGGGAATGTCAATGCAGGAGGCCATGGACGAAGTGAAGATGGTAGTAGAAGGCGTTTATTCTGCAAAGGCAGCAAGAGCATTGGCTGAAAAGTACAATGTGTCTATGCCGATTGTAGAACAGGTAAATGAAGTGCTTTTTGAAGGGAAAAATCCGGGAGAAGCAGTAAAGGATCTAATGCTTCGTCACAGAAAGACAGAGCATAATATTCTGCCATGGGAAGACGATGAGAAGTAAGCTTTCGTATATAATGTAGGTCTAAATACCTCCTTGTATGCATACACTTGTATCAGCATTACAAGGGGGTATTTTTAATGGAAAGTTTTCAGCTTTATCATGATATGCAGGTAAGAACCAATGGGGAAATCTATATTGGGGTTGTCGGACCGGTTAGAACGGGGAAATCAACTTTTATCAAACGTTTTATGGATCTTCTCGTAATGCCTCATATGACAGACGAGAATCAAAAAAACAGGACTATGGATGAATTGCCACAGTCTTCTTCCGGAAGGACGATCATGACTACAGAACCAAAGTTTATTCCAAAAGAGGCAGCAGAAATCACACTGTCGGATGACATCAAAGTCAAAGTCCGGCTCATCGACTGTGTCGGTTATATGACAGAAGGGGCAAAAGGACATATTGAAGATGGAGAAGAGCGAAAAGTCAAAACACCTTGGTTTGATTATGAAATTCCCTTTACAAAAGCAGCGGGAATCGGGACAAGAAAAGTGATTCGTGACCATGCAACCATCGGAATCGTAGTTACAACAGACGGAACCATCGGAGAGATTGAAAGAAAAGAATATAGAGAGCCGGAAGGACGTACTATCAGAGAACTGCAGGAAATCGGAAAACCATTTCTTGTACTTGTAAATTCCATGCGCCCATATGGAAAAGAAGCGGAGGAAGCGGTTGCCGAAATTAAAGAAAAATACGGAGTATCTGTGATGGCAGTCAACTGTGAGCAGTTAAAAGAAGAAGATATCCATAAAATGATGGAGGAGATATTGTTTGAGTTTCCGGTATCGGAGATGGAGTTTTATATTCCAAAATGGGTGGAGATGCTTCCGAGAGACCATAAGATTAAAGGGGATTTGATTGATTTTATTCGTCAGTTCATGCAGGAAAAAACGGAAATCCGAGATTTTACGAGTGGAATTCCGAAACCGGAAAGTAATTATATTGAATCTATGCGGGCAGAAAAGATAGAAATGGATACAGGTTGTGTTAAGATAGAAATTCGTATTTATGAAAAATATTATTATGAAATGCTCAGTGACATGACGGGAACCGAGATAAAAAATGAATACGAACTGCTTGGAGCCATGAAGGAAATGTCGGCTTTGCAAACAGAGTACGCACATGTTAAAAATGCCATGGACAGTGTAAAGGCAAAAGGATATGGTGTCGTTAGTCCGGTAAAAGAAGAAATTAAAATGGCAGAGCCGGAGATTATCAAACAAGGAAGTAAATTTGGGGTGAAAATTCATTCAGAAGCACCATCTATTCATATGATTCGAGCCAACATTGAAACAGAGATTGCTCCGATAGTAGGAAATGAACAGCAGGCACAGGATGTAATCCGTTACATCAAAGAAGCCGAGAAAAGTGAAGAAGGAGTCTGGAAAACAAATATTTTTGGAAAATCCATTGAAGAATTGGTGATGGACGGAATCAAAAACAAGATTACGATGATCAACGATGAGTGTCAGGTGAAACTTCAGGATACAATGAGAAAAATCGTAAATGACAGCAATGGTGGAATTGTTTGTATTATTATTTAAATGAAACACTAAGAATTATGTCGGTACATAAAAAGCAGAAATAGGCTGAATGTGCCGACTGTTTTATGTTATACTAAAAGATATGGAAAAGGAGAAGACACATGATATTGATCATTGGAGGAAAATTTCAAGGGAAAACAGACTTTGCACAGAGAAGATATCCGGAATACGAGAGGATTGTACATTTTGAAGAAAACATCAGAGCGTGTGTAAAAAAGAAACAGGATGTAAAAGAGTATACAACCAGGTATATTCAGGAACATCCGGAAGCGGTCATCATTATGGATGAAGTAGGATGTGGTATTGTACCGGTGGAGAAAGAAGAAAGAAAATGGAGAGAAGCCGTGGGAAGAGCGGGATGCATTTTGGCAAAATCAGCCGCAGAAGTGTACCGGATAATGGCAGGAATGGCAGTACGGCTGAAATAGAGGAAAAGACCATGAAAAGAACAGAGCAATATGCAAGATTTCCATTATTTGTTTCCATGGAAGGCAGAAGAATTTTATTTTTTGGAGCCGGGGAGGTGGCGGCAAGAAGGATTGATATTCTTTTAAAATACGGTGCAAAAATAGAAGTAGTTGCCCCCGGAATTTCTGAGAAGAAGCAGAAGCAATTTGCAGAATGGATCAAAGCAGAAAAAATCCATTACTGCAAAAAGGTGTATGAAGAAGGAGATTTGCAAACAGGTGTGCAGATGGTGTTTGCTGCAACAAACAATAAAGAAATCAATGAAGAAATCACAGCACAGTGTAAAAGAAGAAGAATTCCTGTAAACAATGCATCCAATCCAATGAGCTGTGACTTTTTCTTCCCTTCCGTTATCCAAGAAGAGGGAATTATTATTGGGATTACAGGGGATGGGAAAAATCATGGAAAAGTAAAGAAGGTTCGTAAAAAGATAGAGGAATGGATCAGGAGAGAAAAGAAGGAGGAAGCAGGATGTTTGTAAAAATATATACCGATGGAGCGGCAAGAGGTAATCCGGATGGTCCCGGAGGGTTTGGTACTATATTGGAATATGTAGACGGAAAAGGACAGGTTCATAAAAAGGAAATTTCTCAGGGATACATAAAAACAACCAATAACAGGATGGAACTGATGGCGGTAATCGCCGGATTGGAAGCATTGAATAGACCCTGTCAGGTGGAAATTTATTCCGATTCTAAATATGTAGTAGATGCATTTAATCAAAATTGGATTGACGGATGGATGAAAAAGAACTGGAAACGAGGGAAAAACGAACCGGTAAAGAATGTAGACTTATGGAAACGCCTTTTAAAAGCAAAAGAAGTTCATCAGGTAAAATTTATCTGGGTGAAAGGTCATGACGGACATCCTCAAAATGAGAGATGTGATGAACTTGCCACTACGGCAGCAGACGGAAAGTCACTGATCATAGATGAAGGACTTGCCAATTAGGAAAAGATATGGTATGGTATTACAGGTGCAAGTAGGACAGACAGCCGCGGCTGCAAAATCCGAAAGGATGCAGACGAGGAAAGTCCGGGCTTCATAGGGCAGGATGCCGGATAACGTCCGGTGGAGGTGACTCCAAGGATAGTGCAACAGAAATAAACCGCCGCCTTTTGGCGGTAAGGGTGGAAAGGCAGTGTAAGAGACTACCGCTTTTCTGGTAACAGAGAAGGCATATGTAAACCCCATCCGAAGAAAGACCGAATAAAAACGATACGGCGGCCCGTCGTGTTTTAGGTGGGTTGATTGAATCTGATGGCAACGTCAGATCTAGATAGATGGCTGTTCGCGACATAACCCGGCTTATCGACTTGCTTGCACCAAAAAGAAATATAACAAAAAATAAATGGGATTCTACTGAAAAATGACTGGTTTTTTGGCAGAATCTATTTTTTTGAAATGAATTATGCAAAAAATAAAGGAAAATATAGAAAAAAATTGAAAAAAATGATATTATAAAGAAAAAATCAGAAATAGGAGGGACGGATATGAAACATCGAATTATTACAATTAATCGTTTATACGGAAGTAACGGACGCCGTATAGGGAAAAAATTAGCAGCCAGACTTGGTATCCATTTTTATGACAAAGAATTGATTCGCTTGGCAAGCGAGAAAAAAGATACGCCGATATCTTATGAAGAACTTGTGGAATTACACGAAAAGAGATTAAGTGAGTGGAAGGATTCGGTAAACGTTGAGCAGCAGATAGCACCAAAATTTCGTTATGAATCGGTGAATGAAGTCCTTTTTAAAGAAGAACAGGATGTGATCAAAGAAATTGCACAAAGAGAAGATGCGGTTATTATAGGACGCTGTGCCAACTATTTTTTGGAAGATCAATGTAGGAGTGTTTTTGTGTATGCGTCGGCGGAAGACAGGATTCATAATATTATGAAGCGCACATCCGCAGATGAAAAAACAGCAAGACAGTTGATTAAAAAGATGGACAAACAGCGAGGAAATTTTTATAATTATTATACGGATGAAAAATGGAATGATATGCAGCAATATAATCTATGCATTGACAGTGGAAGTTTTGCAGAAGATGAAATCGTAGATATCATTGTTTCTATGTATGAACATATGGAATAACAGATGATTCATTGGATGAAAGAGGGAGGTTCCGATAACAGGAATCTCCCTCTTTTGTCAGTAAAATATTGAATTATTTACGATTATACTTTTCTTCGCAGTATTTGCAACGATATTCTTCCTTTTCCGGATCGGTGAGGATAAAAACATGATCCAACTCTTGTTCGATGGAAGTGATGCATCTTGGATTTTTGCAGCGAATGACATTTTTTATCTCTTTTGGAAGAGTCAGTGCTTTCTTTTCCACTATCTTTTCATTTTCGATAATATTGATAGTAATATTGTGATCGATGAAACCAAGAATATCAAGGTCGATTTTTTCTAAAGGACATTCAATTTTGATAATGTCTTTTTTCCCCATTTTACTGCTTTTGGCATTTTTGATAATGGCCACACAGCAGTCCAGCTTGTCCAGACTGAGATACTTGTAAATATCCATGCTTTTTCCGGCCTGAATGTGATCAAGTACAAAACCTTCTGAAATGCGTCCAATATTTAATGTATTTTTAACCATAATATATTCCTTTCCGAATCAATTAATCATCAACTTTTATTCCAAGCAGTGTGAGGATCAATGCCATGCGGACATATACACCATACTGTGCTTGTTTAAAGTATACGGCACGTGGATCATCGTCCACTTCTACGGAAATTTCATTTACACGTGGAAGTGGGTGCAGGACCAGCATGTTTTTATTGGCAAGTTCCATCTTGGCTTTATCCAGGATATAAAAATCTTTCATACGGACATAATCTTCTTCATTGAAGAAACGCTCTTTCTGCACTCGTGTCATATAAAGAATATCCAGTTCAGGCAATGCTTCTTCCATGCGGACAACTTCTCTGTACGGTACGTTGTTACGTTTTAATACATCATGACGGATATAACTCGGAAGACGCAGTTCTTCCGGAGAAATCAGGACAAATTCGATATTGTCATATCGTACAAGTGCCTGAATAAGAGAATGAACCGTACGTCCGAATTTTAAGTCTCCGCAAAGTCCGATCGTAAGATGATCCAAACGTCCTTTTAAGGAACGAATCGTAAGAAGATCGGTCAAAGTCTGTGTAGGATGCTGATGACCGCCATCACCTGCATTGATGATCGGTATTCTGGAATGTGCTGCTGCAACCATAGGAGCACCTTCTTTAGGATGGCGCATGGCAACGATGTCAGCATAGCAGGAAACGGTACGGATCGTATCAGATACACTTTCTCCTTTGGCGGCAGAACTGGAATCTGCAGAAGAAAAGCCAAGAACACTTCCGCCCAGATTCAGCATGGCAGCTTCATGACTTAAACGGGTACGGGTACTTGGCTCGTAAAATAATGTTGCTAATTTTTTCCCGGCACAGGCATGTGCGTATTTAGCCGGATTACGTTCGATGTCGTTGGCAAGGTCTAAAAGCTTATCCAGTTCTTCGACAGAAAAATCCAGCGGACTCATTAAATGTCTCATAAAACATCCTCCTCTTGATACCTAACTCCTATAATCATATAATAAAACAAATCAGTTTTCAACTGTGAATTAAAAGATGATAGATTTTGTAGAAAAAATGTATTATAATACTTTATAGTCTAAGCAAAGGAGTGGACAAATGGCGTCATTAAAAGAATTACGTGAACAGCTGGATGGAATCGATGCTCAGATTATTTCTTTATATGAGCAGAGAATGAGCGTATGTGCACAGGTTGCGGATTACAAGATTAAGAACGGGAAAAGGGTATATGACCGCGAAAGAGAACAACAGAAACTTGTTGCAGCCATGGCACAAGTGGAAGATGTATACCATAAAAAAGGTGTGAAAGAGCTGTTTGAACTTCTTATGTCAATCAGCAGAAAACTTCAGTACCGGAAGATCGCAGAGCAGGGAGGGATGGGGAAACTCCCGTTTATTGAAACGGAACATCCGGACACTGCCCATGCAAAAATTGTCTTCCAGGGAGTGGAGGGGGCTTATAGTGAGGCTGCTCTCAGACAGTATTTCGGAAAAGAAGCAGAGGCATATCATGTAAGGACATGGCGGGATGCCATGGAAGCGATCGAAGACGGAGAAGCGGATTTTGCGGTACTGCCTATCGAAAATTCATCTGCAGGTGCTGTGGATGAGGTTTATAATCTTTTAGTGGAGTTTGAAAATTATATCTTGGGAGAAACCGTACTTCCGGTCAATCATGTTCTGGCAGGTCTGCCGGGAAGCAAAGAAGAAGCTGTGACAAGAGTCTATTCTCATCCACAAGGGCTGATGCAGTGTGAAAAATATTTGCATAACCATATGACAATGGAAAAGATCAGCGTGGATAATACAGCTGTGGCGGCCAAAAGGATTGTAGAAGAACAAAATCCGTCCTACGCTGCTATCTGCAGTGCTTACGCAGCAGAACTTTACGGATTGGAGATATTAAGGACACAGATTAATGATAATTCACAAAATTCCACCCGCTTTATCATTGTTACAAATCAGAAGATATTTTTAGACAATGCAAAGAAAATCAGCATTTGTTTTGAACTTCCGCATGAGAGCGGTTCCCTTTATCAGTTGTTGTCTCACTTTATTTATAATGACTTGAACATGACAAAAATAGAATCAAGACCGATTGAAGACAGACCGTGGGAATACCGCTTCTTTGTTGATTTCGAGGGAAATCTGGCTGATGGAGCAGTGAAAAATGCAATTCGCGGATTGCGTGAGGAAGCCAAAAATCTCAGAATATTGGGCAACTATTAGACGTATATCTGAAAATGGATGCTGTGCAGGCATTCATCGGGGAAAAATTAAGGTAAAGAGAGGAAAATACAATGAGAAAAGATGATGTAAAATATAGTGCATATGTACAGATTTTAAAAGAAGAACTTGTTCCTGCCATGGGATGTACGGAACCGATTGCTCTTGCTTACGCTGCAGCAAAAGCAAGAGAGGTACTGGGAGTAATGCCGGAGAAGGTAAAAATCGAGGCAAGCGGAAGCATTATCAAAAATGTAAAATCCGTTATCGTCCCAAATACAAATCATTTGAAAGGAATTCCGGCGGCAGCAACGGCGGGAATCATTGCGGGAAAACCGGAAAAAGAGCTGGAAGTGATCGCGGAAGTAACCGAAGAGCAGATAAAAGAAATGCAGGCTTTTCTGGACACAGCCGATATTTCCGTGGGATATGTAGATCACGGCATTACATTTGAAATCATCGTGACCGTATACAAAGGAGAAAACAGTGCGACGGTACGCATTGCAAATTATCATACCAATATTGTGCTGATTAAGAAAAATGAGGAAGTTCTCTATGAAGTGGAAGTAGAAGGAGAAAAAGAAGAAGGACTGACAGACAGAAGCCTTTTAAACATGGCAGATATCCTGGATTTTGCCAATACAGTAGATGTTGAAGATGTTCGTGAAGTAATCGGACGTCAGATCAGATACAATACAGCGATTGCCGAAGAAGGACTGCACGGTAATTACGGGGCAAATATCGGAAGTGTTCTCCTTAAAATGGAAGGACAGGATATCCGTACACGTGCAAAAGCGATGGCAGCGGCAGGTTCGGATGCACGAATGAATGGATGTGAACTTCCGGTGATCATTAATTCAGGAAGCGGAAATCAGGGAATGACCTGTTCTCTTCCGGTTATCGAATATGCAAAAGAATTAAATTCCGGAGAAGAAAAATTATATCGTGCTCTTACATTATCCAACCTTGTGGCAATCCATCAGAAAACGGGAATCGGACGTCTTTCCGCATATTGCGGAGCGGTATGTGCAGGAGCAGCGGCAGGAGCAGGTATCGCATATTTATGCGGAGGAACTTATGAAGATATTGCGCATACGGTAGTGAATGCACTCGCTATTGTATCAGGGATTGTTTGTGATGGGGCGAAAGCTTCCTGTGCAGCAAAAATCGCATCTTCTGTTGAAGCCGGAATTCTTGGATATCAGATGTACAAATGCGGACAGCAATTTTACGCCGGTGACGGAATTGTTACAAAGGGAGTCGACGAAACGATACGTAATATCGGACGTCTTGGAAAAGACGGTATGCGTGAAACAAATGAAGAAATTATTGACATTATGGTAGGGGAAGGCTGTAAATAACAGAAAGAGGAAGAAAAATGCCTGCTTTTTTTAAAGAAATCGAAATGTTCCGTGGTGATGGGAGCAACAATGAAAAAGGACAGTCTCTGGAAGAATTTTTGGATCAATATGATCCGTATAAATATAAAAATCCATGTTGTACCGTAGATATGGCAGTTTTTGCCTATTCCGGAGAAGTTTTTGAAAACATGGAAGACCTTAAAATTCTTCTGATCAAAAGAAGAAACCACCCGAGCATCGGCGATTGGGCTATGCCGGGAGGGTTCGTGGAACTTCATGAGAGTTTGGAAGAGGCGGCTCAAAGAGAATTATATGAAGAAACCGGAGTAAATGGAATCTGCTCTGAACAGATCGGAACATTTGGAGATGTTATGAGAGATCCAAGAGCAAGGGTGATCACAACTGCATATATGGCACTTGTACCGGAAAAAGAAATAAAAATACAGGCCGGTGACGATGCGAAAGAAGCGGAATGGTTTCGAATAAAAACAGAACGAAAAAAAGAAAACGGCATGTTTGTCTTCAAAATGGTTCTCCAAAACGAAAAAACAGGAGAAAAGTGCAGTCCGATCGTTACATTGTGCGAAAGAGGCAGAATGATACGGGAAAGAAAATTTGCCATTGCCAAAAGGGATCATGTTGCGGCAGATCATGCCTCGATCATTTTGCAAGCATATTTGATATTGGAACAGAGACTAAAAGAAAGACACTCTGAGAAGGAGAAGGCAATTCATGAAATGGAATAAATTTAAATTAAAAACCACAACAGAAGCAGAAGATATCGTAAGCAGCATTTTATCGGATCTTGGAATCGAAGGTGTAGAGATTGAAGATAAAATCCCTCTGACACAAAAAGAGAAAGAGCAGATGTTTGTCGATATTTTACCGGAAACCCAGGCAGATGACGGGACTGCATTTGTAAGTTTTTATCTGGAAGAAGATGCGGATAAAGAAGAAATCCTTGCAAATGTTAAAAAAGAGCTGAATGAGATGAGAGAATTTGTGGATCTTGGTGAATGTACGATTGAGGAATCTCAAACGGAAGATGTGGACTGGGTGAATAACTGGAAACAGTATTTCCATCAGTTTTATGTAGATGATATTCTGATTATTCCTTCTTGGGAAAAAGTAAAGCCGGAAGATGAAGGGAAAATGATCATCCATATTGATCCGGGTACTGCATTTGGAACAGGAATGCATGAAACAACCCAGCTTTGCATACGCCAGTTGAAGAAGTATGTAACGCCGGAAACAAAAATTTTGGATGTAGGATGCGGAAGCGGAATTCTTGGTATGCTGGCACTGAAATTCGGAGCAGAGTATTCGGTAGGAACAGATTTGGATCCGTGTGCTATTGATGCTACTCACGAGAATATGGAAGTAAACGGTATCAGAAAAGATCAGTATGAGGTTATGATCGGAAACATCATTGATGACAAGAAGATACAAGATAAAGTAGGATATGAATGTTATGATATCGTAGTGGCCAATATTCTTGCGGATGTCCTTGTAATGCTGACACCGGTGATCGTAGATCAGTTAAAACCGGGAGCGTTTTATATTACAAGCGGAATCATTGATGATAAAGAAGAAACGGTAAAAGAAGCAGTGATAAAAGCAGGACTCGAGGTGCTTGATGTTACATATCAGGGTGAATGGGTCTGTATTACTGCAAGAAAGCCGGAATAAAAATAGGAGAACAGCGGATGCAGCATTTTTTTGTGACACCGGATCAGGTGGAAAAAGATACCATTTGGATTGAAGGAACAGATGTAAATCATATTAAAAACGTACTCAGGATGAAAATAGGGGAACAACTGGAAATCAGTGACGGAAATAATCAGAGATATCTTTGTGAAATTTCTGTGCTTGGTACGAATATGGTTGAAACAAAAATTATTGAAAAATGTGTTTCCGATACAGAACCTTCTTCCCATATTGTTTTATTTCAGGGTCTGCCAAAGGCGGATAAGATGGAATGGATCATACAGAAATCCGTAGAGCTTGGTGTGGGAGAAGTTGTACCGGTTGCGACGAAAAGAACAGTTGTAAAGTTGGACGATAAAAAAGCCAAAAAGAAAACAGAACGTTGGCAGACGATTTCCGAAAGCGCGGCAAAGCAGGCAGGAAGAGGAAAAGTGCCTAAAATACAAAAGGTCATGACGTTTTCGGAAGCACTGGAAGAAGCAAAAATGCTGGATTGTGTGTTGATTCCATATGAACTTGCAGAAGGAATGGAAGAAACAAGAAGGATTATGGCAGAAATCAAAAAAGGCATGTCCATTGGAATCTTTATTGGTCCAGAAGGTGGATTTGAAAGGGAAGAAGTAAAAAAAGCCATAGAAGAAGCGTCAGCTTTGCCGATCACCCTTGGGAAAAGAATACTTAGAACAGAAACGGCAGGACTTACGGTACTTTCCATTCTTACCTATCTTCTGGAAGAATAGGAAGGCTTTGGTGACCGGATGAAAATATCTGGCATATAGTAATAGAAAAGACAGAAGGGAACAGATGGAATGGAAGTATATTTAGACAATTCAGCGACGACGAAAGCGTATGATGAGGTTGGAGAACTGGTAAAAAAGGTGATGTGCCGGGATTACGGGAACCCATCTTCTTTACATAGAAAGGGAATAGAAGCAGAACGGTATATGCGTAATGCAAAAGAAACGTTTGCGAAGATTTTGAAGGTTCAGGAAAAAGAAATTTTTTTTACATCAGGAGGAACGGAAAGTGATAACCTGGCGTTGATCGGAACTGCAAGAGCCTATAAAAGAAGAGGAAATCATCTGATCACTTCCGCGATTGAACATCCTGCCATTTTAAATACCATGCGGTATCTGGAAGAAGAGGAAGGATTTCAGGTAACGTATCTTCCGGTTGATAAATACGGAAGGATTCGACTGGATGCATTAAAGGAGGCTCTTTGTAAAGATACCATTCTTGTTTCTGTCATGTATGTAAATAATGAAGTGGGATCTGTTCAGCCGATCAAAGAAGCGGCGGGAATTGTAAAGGCATATAACAGAGAAATTATTTTTCATTCCGATGCAGTACAGGGCTTTGGTAAATATCGGATTTATCCGAAAAAAGAAGGCATTGATCTTTTGACTATGAGCAGCCATAAGATTCACGGGCCAAAAGGAGTCGGGGCATTGTATGTGAATGAAAAGGTGAAAATCAAACCAATCGTATTTGGAGGAGAGCAGCAGAAAAATGTTCGTTCCGGAACGGAAAATGTACCGGGAATCGCAGGATTTGCATTGGCAGCAAGGAAAGTTTATACAAATCTGGAAGAAAAAACGGATCATATGAGAAAATTAAAGAAACGTTTTATAAAAGGACTGGAAAACATTGATCATGTAACGGTACATGGACTTGCGGATGAAACAAGTGCTCCGCATATCATCAGCGTGGGAATTGCAGGTGTACGAAGCGAAGTGTTACTTCATACCTTGGAAGGACAGGGAATTTATGTATCTTCAGGATCTGCATGTTCTTCCAATCATCCGGGTATCAGCGGAGTGCTAAAAGGAATCGGTGTGGAAAGAGAATATTTGGATGCTACATTACGTTTCAGCCTGTCAGAGTTTACAACAGAAGAAGAAATTGACTATACGTTGAAAACATTATATAATTGTATACCGATACTTAGAAGATACAGACGAAGATAAAAGGAGAAGAATATGACATTTCAGACTTTTTTGATAAAATACGGTGAAATCGGAATAAAAGGAAAGAACCGTTATATGTTTGAAGATGCACTTGTACGTCAGATCCGTTTTGCTTTAAAGGATGTGGATGGCAGCTTTCGTGTTCACAAATGCCAGGGGCGTATTTATGTAGACTGTGACGGAGAATATGACTACGAAGAAACGGTTGACAGTCTTAAACGTGTATTCGGAATCGTAGGAATCTGTCCGGTTGTCAGAAGAGAAGTAAAAGAGTATGAAGAATTGAAAAAAGATGTTGTGGCTTATATGGATGAAGCATATCCGGATAAGAACATTACATTTAAAGTGGAATCAAGACGTGCCAAAAAAACATATCCGGTCAATTCCATGGAATTAAACTGCGGACTTGGGGAGGCCATTTTGAATGCTTTTCCGGAAATCCGGGTAGATGTCCATCATCCGGATGTCCTTTTGAATGTAGAAGTTCGTGAAGAAGTATATATCTATTCTCAGATCATTCCGGGACCGGGCGGAATGCCGATCGGAACAAACGGAAGTGCCATGCTGTTATTGTCAGGAGGAATCGACAGTCCGGTAGCGGGATATATGGTGGCTAAAAGAGGAGTTTCACTGGAAGCAACTTATTTCCATGCCCCGCCATATACAAGCGAGCGTGCAAAACAAAAAGTAGTGGATCTTGCTAAAAAGATTGCAAAATATACAGGACCGATTAAATTAAATGTAGTCAACTTTACAGACATTCAGCTTTATATCTACGATAAATGTCCACATGACGAACTGACTATTATCATGCGTCGGTACATGATGCGGATTGCGGAAGCGTTTGCAAAAAAAAGCGGATGTCTTGGAATGATTACAGGGGAAAGTATTGGACAGGTTGCAAGCCAGACCATGCAGAGTTTGATGGTGACAAATGAGGTTTGTACGCTGCCGGTTTACAGACCGTTGATTGGATTCGATAAACAGGAAATTGTTGAAATTTCAGAAAAAATTGATACTTATGAAACATCAATCCAACCGTTTGAAGATTGCTGTACGATTTTCGTGGCAAAACATCCGGTGACAAAACCAAAACTGGATATAATCAAGCGTTCAGAAGAAAAGCTTGCCGAAGATATGAGTCGTTTATTTGAAGAAGCATTAAACAATGTAGAAGTAATTGAAGTAGAATAATAGAAAAAATCCCCCGCGTCACTCGTGGGGGATTCCATTACCTGAATTCAAATTAAACAAGGTATGGCTTTAAAACTTCTAAAATCTCATCAACATTTGAATCTGCATGGATGTTCAGATCGATCGGCTTTGATAAGTCAAGACTGAAGATTCCCATGATAGATTTTGCGTCGATAACGTATCTTCCGGATACTAAATCGAAATCATAATCAAATTTTGAAATTTCATTTACAAAAGATTTGACTTTGTCGATTGAGTTTAATGAAATCTGTACAGTTTTCATTGGAACACTCTCCTCTCTGCTTCTTGTTTATATGAATATCTTATGATAGTAAAAAGAAAAAGTCAAGGAACAAATTGCCAAATAATATAGCAAAAATTCGTCAAATTTTATATATGATCAGAAAGTTACAGAAAGGGGTTGACAGCACATATGAAGAGAGCGGCATTACACAATCTGGGGTGCAAAGTGAACGGATATGAAACAGAGGCAATGCAGAAATTACTGGAAGAAGCCGGATATATCATTGTGCCTTTTCATGAAAAAGCAGATGTTTATGTGATCAATACTTGTACAGTTACAAATATGGCAGACCGTAAGTCTCGTCAGATGCTTCACCGGGCAAGAAAAATGAATCCGGATGCTGTTATCGTGGCGGCGGGATGTTATGTGCAGGCTCAGGAGGAATCCGGAAACACAATAGAAGATATTGATATATTGATTGGGAATAATCAGAAAAAAAACCTGATTTCTCTTTTGAATGCATACAAAAACCACGATGGGGCGAAAGATGTTATTGATATCAATCACACGGACGAATTTGAAGAGTTGTATGTGGATTCGGCAGGGGAACATACGAGAGCGTATATTAAAGTACAGGACGGATGCAATCAGTTTTGCACATATTGTATCATTCCGTATGTCAGAGGAAGAATCCGAAGCAGAAAACCGGAAGAAATTTTAAAAGAAGTAGAAAGACTGGCTGAAAAAGGTTATAAGGAAGTAATCCTTACGGGAATTCACGTCAGTTCTTATGGAATGGATTTTATCGATTCAAAAATGGATTTTGATAAATGGGTCAGTTTAGAAGGCGAAAAGAAAGATTTACTTTATCTTATTAAGTTGATCCATCAAGTAGAAGGAATTCGGAGGATACGTTTAAGTTCGATCGAACCCCGTATCATAACAGAGCATTTTGCAAAGGAGTTATCCGAACTGCCAAAGATTTGTCCTCATTTTCACTTGTCTATGCAAAGCGGGTGTAATGAAACGTTAAAGAGAATGAACCGTCATTATACAAGCGAAGAATTCTATGAAAAATGTTGCATTTTAAGACAGTATTTCAAGCATCCGGCAATTACGACAGATGTTATTGTGGGCTTTCCGCAGGAAACAGAAGAAGAGTTTGAACAAACAAGGAAGTTTATCGATAAAGTGGATTTTTATGAAACGCATGTGTTTAAATATTCACAAAGAAACGGAACAAAGGCAGCTGCCATGAAGGGACAAGTTCCGGAACAGGAAAAAACCAGAAGAAGCAGTATCCTGCTTTCCATGAATGAAGAAAAGAAACGACGTTTTGAAGAAAAAATGATTGGAGAAAAGGTAGAAGTACTGATGGAAGAACCAATCATGATAGATGGAAAAACATATCAGACAGGGCATACAAAAGAATATGTCAAGATAGCAATAGAGTCTGAAAAAAACCTGGAAAATAAGATTGTAGAAATGATAATTCAGAATCATTCTCAAATTATGGATTGAATTTTAGACCGGATTATATTAAAATAAAGAAGTAGTATTGGAGGTCGCAACGATGAAAGATTTAACAAACACACAATTTTTCCAGGTAGAACCAAGCCCTCAGATTGAGGCAAAGGACATTCTTGAAATCGTTTATAAGGCATTGCGCGAGAAGGGATACAATCCGGTTAATCAGATGGTAGGTTATATCATGTCCGGAGATCCTACATATATTACAAGCCACAATGGAGCAAGAAGCCTTGTAATGAAACTGGAAAGAGATGAACTGGTTGAAGAGATGCTGAAATCGTATATCAAGCATCATGGCTGGGAATAGGTAGCATAGATGAGAATCATGGGTTTGGATTTTGGAGCAAAGACCGTGGGGGTAGCAATCAGCGATCCTCTTGGTCTGACTGCCCAGGGGATTGAAACAATTACGAGAAAACAGGAAAATAAACTTCGTCAGACACTGGCGAGGATTGAAGAACTGATTAAAGAATATGAAGTGGAAAAAATTGTGCTTGGTTTCCCAAAACATATGAACAATGATATCGGAGAACGTGCCGAGAAGACAATGGAGTTCAAGGAAATGCTGGAAAGAAGGACGGATCTTGCGGTAGAACTGTGGGATGAAAGACTGACTACTGTTTCGGCAGAAAGAATTCTGATAGAGAGTCAGGTAAGAAGGGAAAACAGGAAACAATATATAGATAAAATTGCGGCAGTTTTTATACTGCAGGGATATCTGGATTCCATTGGTATGAGAGGAGTTTAGAATGGAAAAAATCATGTTTATGCCGGACGATTCTGAGAAGCCGGTAGCATTCTATGTGTTGGAACAGACAAAAATCGGAGGTGTACCGTATATCCTTGTAACGGATTCGGAAGAAGGAGATGCACAATGCCTGATTTTAAAAGATAAAAGCAAGAGTACGGAAGAGGACAGTCTGTATGAGATCGTGGAAGATGAGGTAGAACTTCAGGCTGTGTCAAAAGTATTTGAAGAGCTTTTGGAAGACATAGGCATTGAAATGTAATTTCCTGCGGACGATTTTAATACCAGTCAGAGAATAAGAGAACGGAAAATAAAAACTATGGAGGTGTAAAGTTGAAAAGAACGAACAATTCAAAATTGCGTATTATTCCGATTGGCGGACTGGAGCAGATCGGAATGAATATTACTGCCTTCGAATACGAAGACAGTATTATTGTGGTAGACTGTGGTCTGGCATTCCCGGAGGACGATATGCTGGGAATCGACCTTGTAATACCGGATATCACATATTTACGGGATAATATTTCAAAAGTGAAAGGGTTTGTGATCACCCATGGACATGAAGATCACATCGGAGCATTACCATATGTGTTGAAAGAGATGAATCTTCCTATCTACACTACAAAGCTTACAATGGGGATTATCGAAAACAAGTTGAAGGAACACAATCTTCTAAGGAGTACTAAAAGAAAAGTAGTGCGTCATGGCCAATCCATTAATCTTGGAAAATTCCGAATTGAATTTATCAAAACAAATCATAGCATTCAAGACGCTTCGGCTTTGGCAATTTATTCGCCGGCGGGTATCGTGGTACACACAGGTGACTTTAAAGTGGACTATACGCCGGTATTCGGTGACGCCATTGATCTTCAGAGATTTGCAGAGATAGGGAAAAAGGGTGTGTTGGCATTGATGTCAGACAGCACCAATGCGGAACGACCGGGCTTCACACAGTCTGAAAGAACGGTCGGACGTACATTTGACCATATCTTTGCAGAGCATACGAATACACGTATCATTATTGCAACATTTGCGTCTAATGTAGACAGAGTGCAGCAGATCATCAATTCGGCCTATAAATACGGACGTAAAGTTGTAGTAGAAGGACGCAGTATGGTCAATATCATTTCCACAGCAGTAGAACTTGGATATCTGGATATTCCGAAAAATACGCTGATCGAGATTGATAAATTAAAAAATTATCCACCGGAAAAGACGGTGCTGATCACAACGGGAAGCCAGGGAGAATCCATGGCTGCTCTTTCCAGAATGTCGGCAGATATTCATAAGAAGGTTACGATCATGCCGGGAGATACGGTTATTTTCAGTTCCAATCCGATTCCGGGTAATGAAAAATCAGTATCACGAGTGATCAATGAACTTTCCGCAAAGGGAGCGGATGTGATTTTCCAGGATGCACATGTATCCGGACATGCATGTCAAGAGGAATTGAAACTGATTTATTCTCTCGTGAAACCGAAATATGCCATTCCGGTGCACGGTGAATACCGTCATATGAAGGCAAATGCAGGAGTTGCGGCTCAGCTTGGAATTCCAAAAGAAAATATCTTTATCCTGAGATCGGGAGATGTGTTGGAATTGGATGATCAAGGAGCAAAAATAACAGATCATGTACAGACAGGTGCAATCCTTGTTGACGGACTTGGTGTAGGGGATGTCGGGAACATTGTGCTTCGTGACAGACAACACCTGGCAGAGGACGGTATCTTGATTGTTGTCTTGACATTGGAAAAAGGAAGCAATCAACTTTTGGCAGGACCTGATATTGTATCCAGAGGTTTTGTATATGTCAGAGAGTCCGAGGGATTAATGGAAGAGGCAAAAGAAGTGCTCAATGTGGCATTGGAAGGCTGCCTTTCCAACAGAAATGCAGACTGGAGTAAGATAAAACTTGTGATCCGTGATACAATGAATGAATTTATTTGGAAGAGAACAAAGAGAAGACCGATGATTCTTCCAATCATCATGGATGTAAATATATAATTTGGAAAGCGAAAAGAGAATGATAGTTGAACAGCGAATGATTGATTATATCCATTCTCTGGAAACCAGAAACAGTGAAATATTGGAAAGTATCGAGCAAGAAGCACTTAAAGAGCGGGTTCCGATCATCAGAAAGGAAATGCAAAGCTTTTTAAAAGTGCTTTTGCTTTTGAAAAAACCAAAAAGGATTCTGGAGGTTGGAACAGCAGTAGGATTTTCAGCCATTTTGATGAGTGAAGCGGCACCGGATGACTGCAAGATTACTACGATTGAAAAATATGAAAAGCGGATTCCCATTGCAAGGGAGAACTTTCGCCGTGCAGGCAGAGAAGACAGGATTACTTTGCTTGAGGGAGATGCATTTGATATTCTGAAAGAATTGAACGAACCGTATGACTTTATCTTTATGGATGCGGCAAAAGCACAATATATCCGATATTATCCGGAAATCATGCGGCTTTTGGCAGCGGATGGACTTCTGATATCGGATAATGTACTTCAGGACGGAGATATCATGGAGTCCCGTTTTGCGGTAGAAAGACGAAATCGTACGATACACAGCAGAATGAGAGAATATTTATATGTGCTGAAACACGATAAAAGATTGGAAACATCCATTGTACCTATCGGAGACGGGGCAGCACTGAGTATAAAAAGGAGTGAAAAAAAATGCGGCACCCAGAATTAATGATACCGGCAAGCAGCCTGGAAGTATTAAAAACAGCTGTTATGTTTGGCGCGGATGCTGTTTATATCGGAGGAGAGGCTTTTGGACTGCGTGCAAAAGCCCAAAATTTTTCCATGAAAGAAATGGAAGAGGGAATTTTATTTGCCCATGAACATCATGTCAAGGTATATGTGACAGCAAACATACTGGCTCATAATGACGATCTGGAAGGGGTAAGAGAATATTTTAAAGAATTAAAAAAATTGAAACCGGATGCTTTGATCATTGCAGATCCCGGTATTTTTGAAATTGCCAAAGAAGTTTGCCCGGAAATTCCAAGACATATCAGTACGCAGGCAAATAACACTAATTATGGAACATATCTTTTCTGGTATAAACAAGGAGCGGAACGAGTAGTGACGGCAAGGGAACTTTCTCTTGCAGAGATCAAAGAAATCAGAGCACACATTCCGGATGATATGGAGATTGAAACATTTATCCATGGAGCAATGTGTATTTCTTATTCCGGCCGTTGCCTTTTGAGCAATTATCTTACAGGAAGAGATGCCAACCAGGGAGCATGTACTCATCCATGTAGATGGAAATATTCCATTGTGGAAGAGAAAAGGCCGGGAGAATATATGCCTGTTTTTGAAAACGAAAGAGGAACTTATATTTTCAATTCAAAAGATTTATGTATGATAGAACATATCCCGGAGATGCTGGATGCAGGCATTGACAGTTTTAAGATTGAAGGAAGAATGAAAACCGCACTTTATGTGGCAACGGTGGCACGGACTTATCGAAAAGCCATTGATGACTATCTGAAAGATCCAAAACTTTATGAAGAGCATATGAAATGGTATCAAGAACAGATTGCAAATTGTACGTATCGTAAATTTACTACCGGATTTTTCTTTGGAAAACCAAATGAAGAAGCACAGATCTATGATAATAATACTTATTTGAGAAATTACGTCTATCTTGGAAGCGTTGAAGAGGAAACGGATGGGCTGATTCGTCTGGAACAAAGAAACAAATTTTCCGTCGGAGAAGAAATCGAGATCATGAAACCTGATGGAAGGGACATTCTTACAAAAGTGACTGCCATTTATGACGAAAATATGACAGAACAAGAGAGCGCTCCTCATCCGCAGCAAAAGCTCTGGGTAAGGTTGGAACAACCGGCGGAAAAATATGATATTTTAAGACGAAAAGAAGAATAATCCTAATAAAAAATTAACACCTTCCCCGATTTTATAAATATAAAACTTATCTCCATTGTGTTATACTTCAAAATCATAGTGAAAAAATGAAATATGACATGAAGAGAGGAATGAACATGGGAGGGTATCATATCCTTACACTGCTTCCGATAGTAGTGGTGATTATTTTTGCGTTAAAGACAAAAAGGACATTGGAAGCACTATTGCTTGGTACGATTCTTTCGTACATTATCACTGATGGAGCAAACTTTGTCAGTGCTTGGACAGATGCCTTTTTCAGAGCCGCAGCTAATGTAGAGAATCAAGAAATTCTCTTTATGTGCGGCCTTTTTGGAAGCCTTGTGGCATTGATCGGTGCATCACACGGTACGCTTGGATTTGCAAAATGGATCAGCAAATGTTGCCGCGGACCAAAATCGACACTTATTGTAACGTGGATTATGGGAATTTTGATTTTCATCGATGATTATTTGAATATCATGACTCTTGGAACCTGTATGAAGCGTCTTTCGGATAAAAGAAAAGTACCAAGAGAAGCATTGGCGTATGTGATTGATTCTACGGGTGCTCCGGTTTGTGTATTGTTGCCTTTTTCTACATGGGCTGTTTTCTTTGCAACATTGTTCTATCAGGAAGCGGGTGTTGCCGAACTTGGGTACGGAGATGCGATGCAGACTTATATGCATACGGTTCCGTTTATGTTTTATGCTGTTGCAGCTGTTGTTATTGTTCCGTTTTTTATTATGAATATCATTCCTAAATTTGGATGGATGAAACGTGCATATAAACGTGTGGAAGAAACAGGACATGTTTATGAAGATGACTGTAGGCATCTCAATGAACAGGATGAGAAAGAAGAAATGGAAGAGGAATGTGATCCCAAGGTAAAAGGAAATATTATGGATTTCCTTTTGCCGATGGGAGTACTTGTAGTAGTCACGATTATAAGCGGAGAATTGTTTTATGCTATTTTGGCCTCTTTCGTAGCCTGCTTTTTCCTTTACATACCAAGAAAAAAGATGACGTTTGGAAGATTTTGTGATATTTATATTCATGGTTTTATGCAAATGATACCAACACTGGCCATTATCTTTGCGGCCTTTATCATGCAGCAGGCAATGATGGATATCCATATGACAGATTATATCATTTCCATTGTCGAACCGGTGACAAGTCCGGTGATTTATCCGGCGATTGTTTTTTTGGCAACAGCGGTTTTGACATTTTCTACAGGGAGTTCATGGGGGATTCCGGCTATCTGTATTCCGGTTATGATGCCTCTTGCAGTTTCGATAGGAGCGGATTTGGTGCTTGTAATGGGGGCACTTGTGTCAGGAGCAACGCTTGGAAGTCATGCCTGCTTTTATTCTGATGCGACAGTGCTGACATCAAGTTACTGTAAAATAGAAAATATGGAACATGCCATATCTCAGATTCCGTATGCTGCTCTTGCAGCAGGTACAGGGCTTTCAGGTTATCTGGTGTGTGGATTCCTTTTTTAAAACCGAATGATTCAGATGAGAAAAAAAGTGCGTAGTTTTTCTATGGCACTTTTTTCTATTCTGGACACATAAGATCTGGAAATACCGAGTCTTTTCGCTATTTCACGCTGAGTACGGGGCTCTTCATTATAAAGGCCATAACGCATTTTTAAGACAAGATGTTCCCGCGGAGAAAGTACTTCCTCCATTTTTCGGTAAAGTTTGCAGATATCATCCTGCATGGAAATTTGCTCATCGAAGGTTTCTTCATCTGTTTCCATGATATCAAAAAGCCGGATCTCATTCCCTTCTTTATCCGTGCCGATTGGTTCATAAAGAGAAACTTCATTAGAAGATTTTCGGCGGGAACGCAGAAGCATCAGAAGTTCATTTTCGATACATCGGGCGGCATAAGTGGCAAGACGGACTCCCTTATCAGGATTAAATGTCATAACCGCTTTGATCAAACCGATCGTGCCTATGGAAATCAGATCTTCTGCTTCTTCCTCCGGGTATTGGTATTTTTTTACGACATGTGCCACAAGACGCAGATTATGTTCGATCAGGATGTATTTTGCTTCCAGGTTTCCCTCTGCATATTTTTGCAGATAATAGCGCTCTTCGTCGGCTGTGAGGGGTTGTGGAAAAGATTTCATAAGGCACCTCTTACCATATTTGATATCAGTCTATGAAAGAAACAAAATCTTTGTGCTTTTCCAATATGGGAATTGACATTTTAGAACAAAAAGTTTACGATAATTTTAAACGATAAGGAAAATTCGGAGTCATTCTGACAAAACTGCGGTATTCTGCCGCAGATGTTCACAAGGGAAAATCAGAGAATTAAATATATGGGTTTTGCAATGGTAAAATCAGCTGTCATAGACGGATTAGATGTAAAAGAAGTATGTGTAGAGGCAGACACAAGCAATGGGCTGCCGATTTTTCATATGGTGGGGTATTTATCCTCCGAAGTAAAAGAGGCAGGTGAAAGAGTAAGGACTGCCATCCGACATACGGGAATCAACATCAAGCCTCAGAAAATGGTTGTTAATCTGTCACCGGCGGATATCAGAAAGAGGGGGGCTTCTTTTGATCTGCCCATAGCGGCAGCGTTAGTACTTTCCATGGGAATATTTCCACAGGAGAGAATGGAAAAAACATTAGTGATCGGAGAACTGGGATTGGATGCCAGAGTGAGAAAAGTAAAAGGAATCCTGCCGATTGCGGCATATGCAGGTAAAAACGGATATAAAATCTGTATTGTACCAAAAGAAAACGAGGAGGAAGGAAGAATTGTAAACGGAGTGGAAATCCTGGGGGTGTCTTCGTTACATGAAGTATGGGATTATCTGAAAACCGGTAAAAAGCCGAAAAGAAAGGTACCGGAAAAAAGAGAGAAAGACAAGAGGAAAGTAAAATAGACTTTTCGGACATTTCCGGACAAAAAGCGGTAAAACGGGCATCAGAGGTAGCGGCGGCAGGAGCTCATAATATTTTATATATAGGTCCTCCGGGATCAGGAAAAACGATGGCCGCACAGAGGCTTATAACAATCCTTCCGGAAATGACTCAAGAAGAAAGCATGAAAACGACAACGATATACAGTGTTACAGGAATATTGGAAAAATATGAACCGTTGATTACAAATCCGCCGTTTCGAGAGGTGCATCATACGATTACAAAAGCGGCATTGGTGGGAGGTGGCCTTTATCCTGTTCCGGGAGAGATCAGCCTTGTGAATGGAGGAGTGCTGTTTCTTGATGAGTTATCGGAATTTCGCAAGGAAGTTTTGGAGGCACTTAGAGAACCTCTGGAAAGAAAAGAAGTGAGGATTAACAGAAGAAGCGGAATTTATTTATTCCCTGCAAAAGTGATTTTGGCAGCAGCCATGAATCCCTGTCCGTGTGGAAATTATCCGGATATTGAAAAGTGTACATGTACTCCGGGAGAAATACACAGATATCTGGGAAAGATCAGCCGTCCTTTTCTGGACAGGATTGACATTTGCATTGAAGCTCCAAAAGTTACTTACCGGGAACTGAATGTATCAAAAAAAGAAGAAACTTCTGCGGAAATACGAAGCAGAGTGGTCTTGGCAAGAGAAGTCCAGAAAGAACGCTTTAAAGGAACGAAGATTTCAACAAACAGCGAGATGGAAAAGATGGATTTGGAGAAATACTGTATCTTGGGGACAAGAGAAAAAAGGATGTTGGAACTGGCGTTTGATAAGTTGGATTTGACGGCAAGAAGTTATCATAAAATCCTTCGTGTGGCAAGAACGGTTGCCGATTTAGAGGGAGCTGACAGAATCAAAATGGAACATGTAGCCGAAGCTTTAAGTTATAGAACAGTCAATCAGAAAATGTGGGGGAATCAAAAAAGATGAGGCGGGAAAGTACGATATATGATTATTGGTTAAGCTGTGTGAACGGCATTTCAGGGAATAAAAAAAGAATGCTTCAGAATACATTTGCAACGGCAAAACAAATCTATTATATAGAAGATAAAATTTTAGAGCAGTGCTATTTTCTAACGAACAAAGAACGGATAAATTTAAATGCGGAAAGGACGGAAGAAATCTTAAAACAAAGGAAGATGCAGTGGGATATCATGCAGGAAAAAAAGATGCGGTTTATCACGTATTTTTCGGAAGATTATCCGAAAAAGCTGAAAGAAATTTTAGATCCTCCGTATGCTTTATTCGGTCTGGGAGAAAAGTGTTTTGAAGAAAGAAAATTTTCCGTGGCAATCATAGGAGCAAGAAATGCCAGTTCCTATGGGATGCAGATGGCATTTGAGTTCGGAAGAATATTATCGGGTATGGGAGTTCATATCATAAGCGGAATGGCAAGAGGGATTGATGCAAAGGGCCTGGAAGGTGCTGCAGGCGGAGAAGGATTTGGATGTGCCGTGTTGGGGTGCGGAGCAGATGTCTGCTATCCGAAGGAAAACCGACATCTATATGAAACACTTTTGAAAAAAGGAAGGGTTTTATCGGAATATCCACCGGGGACACCTCCGTTTGGAAGAAATTTTCCAAGGAGAAACAGGATTATAAGCGGCCTTTCCGATATGATTCTGGTGATGGAGGCAAGAGAAAAAAGCGGATCTTTGATCACGGCGGACTTTGCTTTGGAACAGGGAAAAGATGTGTATGCTCTTCCCGGGCCTGTCACAAGTGAGGTCAGCAGAGGGTGCAACAGGCTGATTTATCAGGGAGCCGGGATTCTTCTTTCTCCGGAAGAATTTGTGGAAGAATTACCGTATAAAATTCGGAAAACACTCATAAAATTCAGTAAAAATCCGGACGAACAGAAAATAAAGCTTGAAAGTCTGGAAAAATTGTTGTATAGTGTTTTAAGTTTGTATCCGAAAAGTCTTCAGGAAATCGAGGAAGAAACACAACTTTCAAGAGGAAAAATCATGGAAGCACTTTTAAATCTGGAACTTTCCGGATGGATACAGGAAGTCACAAAGAATTATTATATCCGATTGAAATAAGAATGAAGTTGGATGGAGGAGTAGAAGTATGGCACGTTATCTGGTAATCGTGGAATCCCCTGCAAAAGTAAAAACAATCAAAAAGTTTTTAGGAAATAATTACGTTGTAATGGCATCGCAGGGACATGTACGTGATTTACCGAAAAGTCAGCTCGGCATTGATGTGGAACATGATTTTGAGCCGAAATATATTACGATCAGAGGAAAGGGAGATATCCTTGCAGAACTTCGCAAAGAAGTGAAAAAAGCGGACAAGATTTATCTTGCAACCGACCCCGACCGGGAAGGAGAAGCGATATCCTGGCATTTAACAAAAGCATTGAAACTGGAAGGGAAAAAGGTGTATCGGATCAGTTTTAACGAGATTACGAAAAATGCCGTAAAAGAATCAATTAAAAATGCAAGAGAGATTAATATGAATCTTGTAGATGCACAGCAGGCCAGACGGGCACTTGACAGGATCGTAGGTTATAAGATCAGTCCGTTGCTCTGGAAAAAAGTGAAGCGTGGCTTAAGTGCAGGCCGTGTGCAGTCTGTGGCACTTCGCATTATTGCAGACAGAGAAGAGGAAATCAATACTTTTATCCCGGAAGAATACTGGTCTTTGGATGTCCTCTTAAAAGTAAAAGGTGAAAAGAAACCGTTATCTGCGAAGTTTTACGGAACGGAAAAAGAAAAGATGGTCATCCGTTCTGAAGAAGAGAAGGATAAAATTATTCAGGAGCTGGAAAATGAAGAATTTCATGTTTCCGAAATCAAAAGAGGAGAAAGAAGCCAGAAGGCACCGGTTCCGTTTACTACAAGTACTCTTCAACAGGAAGCATCAAAGGTACTGAATTTTGCGACTCAGAAAACAATGCGTATTGCTCAACAACTTTATGAAGGGGTTGAAATCAAAGGACAAGGAACAATCGGTATCATCACATATCTTCGTACAGACTCTACGCGCGTTTCAGAGGAGGCGGCAGCTCTTGCAAAAGAGTATATTGCAGATGTCTATGGAGAGGAGTTCGTAGGCGATACGGAAAAGAAAAAGGAAAACGGGAAAAATGTGCAGGATGCACACGAAGCCATTCGTCCTACGGATATTACAAGAATTCCGGCATCAGTAAAAGATTCTCTCTCCAGAGATCAGTTCCGGTTATACCAACTGATTTGGAAACGTTTTGTTGCAAGCAGAATGAAACCTGCAAAATATGAAACAACGTCTGTCAAGATCGATGCGGGAAAATATCGATTTACGGTTGCCGCATCTAAGATTATGTTTGAAGGATTCCGTTCTGTTTATATAGAGTCCGATGAAGAAAAAGCAGAAAATAATGTTCTTTTAAAGGCTCTGGATAAAGATTCCGAACTTACGAAAGAATCTTTCGAAAGCAAACAGCACTTTACACAGCCGCCGGCACATTATACAGAGGCTTCTCTCGTAAAAGCTCTGGAGGAATTGGGAATTGGCCGTCCAAGTACATATGCTCCGACCATTTCTACGATTATTGCAAGAAGATATGTGGCAAAAGAAAATAAGAACTTGTACTTGACAGAACTCGGTGAGGTTGTAAATAACATGATGCTTAAATCTTTTGAAAGTATCGTGGATGTAAACTTCACTGCCAATATGGAAGGATTGCTTGACATGGTGGCAGAGGGAAAAGTACAGTGGAAATCCGTCATCAGTAATTTCTATCCGGATTTAGAGGAAGCTGTGGAAGTGGCAGAAAAAGAACTGGAAGAAGTAAAGATTGAAGACGAAGTAACAGATGTGATCTGTGAGGAATGTGGACGAAACATGGTAGTGAAATACGGGCCGCATGGTAAATTCCTGGCTTGTCCGGGATTCCCTGAATGCCGTAATACAAAGCCGTATCTGGAAAAAGCCGGTGTGAAGTGTCCGAAGTGCGGAAAGGAAGTCGTAATACGAAAGACAAAAAAAGGAAGACGGTATTATGGCTGTGAAGATAATCCGGAATGTGATTTTATGTCCTGGCAGAAGCCATCTGAAGAAAAGTGTCCGAAATGCGGCAGTTATATGCTTGAAAAGGGTAGTAAACTGGTGTGCTCGGATGCTTCTTGCGGCTACGTTATGAATAGAAATAAAGAAAATAAAAAATAATTTCAAAATTTGTTGATAAAACAGGAATTGTATGATAATATTAAAATACAAGCTGCGTATTCTATTATTTGTCCGCACAATTGGGGATGTGCGATAGAAAATTGGATGGAGGAAAATTATGAGCGTACAATTATTGGATAAGACAAGGAAAATCAACAAGTTACTTCACAATAACAACTCCAGTAAAGTCGTTTTTAATGATATATGTGAAGTACTTACGGAAATCCTGGATTCAAATGTCCTTGTAGTAAGTAAAAAGGGGAAAGTATTGGGAATCAGCCAGTTGGATGACATTCATCCATTAACAGAGTTGATCAAAGGAGAGGTCGGCGGTCATATCGATGAGATGTTAAATGAAAGACTGCTCAACATTTTGTCTACAAAGGAAAATGTGAATTTACAGACACTTGGCTTTTCGGCAGAACTGGCAAGAGGCTATCAGGCAATTGTATCTCCGATTGATATTGCAGGAGAAAGACTTGGAACTTTGTTCATTTATAAGCAAGATGAAGAATACGAGATTGATGATATTATTCTGAGTGAGTATGGAACTACGGTAGTAGGTCTTGAAATGCTTCGTTCCGTAAATGAAGAAAGTGCCGAAGAAACAAGAAAAGAACAGATTGTACAGTCAGCTATCAGTACACTGTCATTTTCAGAACTGGAAGCGATCATTCATATTTTTGAAGAACTGGATGGAATGGAAGGAATTCTTGTGGCAAGTAAAATTGCCGACAGAGTCGGAATTACCCGTTCTGTCATTGTAAATGCTCTTCGTAAATTTGAAAGTGCCGGTGTGATTGAATCACGTTCTTCCGGAATGAAAGGAACTTATATCAAAGTAGTAAACGACTATGTATTTACAGAATTAGAGAAGATCAAAAAGGAAAAAAAGAAATAAGCGGCGTATAAAAGTGTTATATGAAAAAGGGAGCATCAGGATTCTGAGGCTCCCTTTTAAGGAAGGAGAAATTTTAGGTATGTACGAAAACGGAGCAGCGGTATTACAGATGAAAAAAGTATTTTTAAAATCAGAAAAATATGACAGAAAAAAATATATGACTCGTATTAAAGAATATGATCCGGAGCAAGAACAGATGATACTGATAACGGGAAAAGAAGAGGCAGATGCATTTTCCCTTGATGCAATCTACGAATGTCTTTTTGAAGCGGCGGAAGGACGTTATGGATGTGAAGGTGTGATCACAAAACGGTTCATGGACAAAGAAGGGGAACAGATTGTATTAAAGATAGAAAATGGTTTTTATCGTGTTTAAACAGAAAATATAAAGTAATTATAAAGAATAATAAAGTCTGTTGACAAATAAAATACATAGTGTTATTTTATTACTAGAGTGTTTTAGCACTCTAGTTTGATGAGTGCTGATAAGACAATAAAGGAGGAACAATCATGAAATTAGTACCATTAAGTGACAGAGTTGTATTAAAACAGATGGAAGCAGAAGAAACAACAAAATCAGGCATCGTACTTCCTGGACAGAACAAAGAAAAACCTCAGCAGGCAGAAGTAATCGCAGTAGGACCGGGCGGTCTTGTTGATGGCAAAGAAGTGGAAATGAAAGTTTCCGTTGGAGACAAAGTGATTTATTCAAAATACGCAGGTACAGAAGTGGAATTGGATGACGAAGAATATATCATCGTAAGACAAAGCGATATTCTTGCAATCATCGAATAATAAAAATACATCGAATATGTTTTTAAGAGTATAGTATAGCAGAATTTTGGAGGAATAAGAAATGGCTAAAGAAATCAAATACGGAGCTGAAGCCAGAGCAGCATTAGAAGCTGGCGTAAACAAACTTGCGGATACAGTAAGAGTGACATTAGGACCAAAAGGAAGAAACGTTGTTCTTGACAAATCTTTTGGAGCACCTCTTATTACAAACGATGGTGTTACGATCGCAAAAGAAATTGAACTGGAAGATCCATTTGAAAATATGGGAGCACAACTCATCCGTGAAGTCGCATCCAAGACAAATGACGTTGCCGGTGACGGAACTACAACAGCCACTGTACTTGCACAGGCTATGGTTCATGAAGGAATGAAGAATCTTGCCGCAGGTGCCAATCCGATTGTCCTGAGAAAAGGAATGAAAAAAGCTACGGATCTGGCAGTGGAAGAAATTGCCAAGATGAGCAGCAAAGTAACAGATAAGGCACAGATTGCAAGAGTAGCAGCTGTATCTTCAAGTGATGATGAAGTCGGAAACATGGTTGCAGATGCAATGGAAAAAGTTTCCAACGATGGTGTTATTACGATTGAAGAATCAAAGACCATGAAGACAGAATTGGACCTCGTAGAAGGAATGCAGTTTGACCGTGGATATATTTCTGCATATATGGCAACCGATATGGACAAAATGGAAGCCAACTTGGAAGATCCATATATTCTTATTACAGATAAGAAAATCTCCAATATTCAGGAAATTCTTCCGCTGTTGGAACAGATCGTACAGGCGAGTGCAAGACTTTTGATCATTGCAGAAGACGTAGAAGGAGAAGCACTTACAACTCTGATCGTTAATAAGCTTCGTGGTACATTCAATGTTGTTGCTGTAAAAGCTCCTGGATATGGCGACAGAAGAAAAGAAATGCTTCGTGACATTGCTGTTTTAACAGGTGGTCAGGTTATTTCCGAAGAACTTGGATTAGATTTGAAAGAAACAACGATGGAACAGTTAGGACGTGCAAAATCCGTTAAAGTGCAGAAAGAAAATACAACAATCGTAGACGGAATGGGCGATAAAGCAGAAATCGAAGCACGCATCGCTCAGATCAAAGCACAGATTGAAGAAACAACTTCTGAATTTGATAAAGAAAAATTACAGGAAAGACTTGCCAAACTTGCAGGAGGCGTAGCAGTAATTCGTGTAGGTGCAGCCACAGAAACAGAAATGAAAGAAGCAAAACTGCGTATGGAAGATGCTCTGGCGGCTACAAGAGCGGCTGTAGAAGAAGGAATCATTGCAGGAGGCGGTTCTGCATATGTTCATGCAACAAAAGCACTGGAAGGCTTGGTAGCACAGCTTGAAGGTGACGAAAAGACAGGAGCAAGAATTATTTTGAAAGCACTGGAAGCTCCTCTGTTTAGAATCACAGCGAATGCAGGGTTGGAAGGTGCAGTGATCATTAATAAAGTAAGAGAATCCGAACCAGGAATCGGTTTTGATGCTTATAAAGAAGAATATGTGGATATGGTAAAAGAAGGAATTCTTGATCCGGCTAAAGTGACAAGAAGTGCATTACAAAATGCGACAAGCGTTGCCTCCACACTCCTTACAACAGAATCTGTTGTAGCAAATATCAAAGAGGAAACACCGGCTATGCCTGCGAACCCGGGAATGGGCATGATGTAAGATAAAAAAAGAAAAACTCCTCTTATGAGGAGTTTTCTTTTTTATATGAAAGTGTTATACTGATGAAGAATAAAAAAGTGGAGGAAAGATGTATGAGTGATTACTATACAGAACAACTGGTAAAAAAGAAAACGACAGGAAAGGATCTTGCGATTAAAGCCGTCTTGATTTTCTTTACTGCAGTTTCTGTTTTTATCTTACTGCTCATGCCGTTTTTACTTATTGTTCCTGTGATTATGATCGCCGTTGATTATTTTGTGTTCCGAAGACTGGATTTGGAATATGAATATCTTTATGTAAACGGAGATTTGGATATTGATAAGATTATGGCAAAGCAGAAAAGAAAGAGAGTTTTTTCCATGAATGTATCCGAATTGGAAATACTTGCTCCGCAGGGGGCGGGAGAACTGAATCAATATAACAATGCAAAAGTAATGGATTTCAGTTCCCACATGCCGGATGCAAAATGCTATGTTATGGTCGTCAGCAATAACGGACAGCTTGCAAAGGTGATTTTTGAACCGGAAAAAGAGATTTTGGAAGGGATGAAAATGCTGGCACCTAGAAAAGTAATTTTCTAGTATTTCAGGAAGAAGGTTGACAGAGGAAAGAAATTTATGTATCATAATTTCTAAACCAAAAAGGAACAGTCAGAGAAAGAGAGGAAATGAAGTCATGGGTAAGATTATAGGAGAAGGCATTACATTTGATGATGTACTTTTGGTACCTGCTTATTCAGAGGTAATTCCAAATCAGGTTGATTTATCAACTTATTTAACAAAAAAGATCAAACTGAACATTCCGATGATGAGTGCGGGAATGGATACTGTAACAGAACATCGGATGGCCATTGCGATGGCACGTCAGGGTGGAATCGGTATTATTCATAAGAATATGTCCATTACTGCTCAGGCAGAAGAAGTAGATAAAGTAAAACGTTCTGAAAACGGGGTTATTACAGATCCGTTTTACCTATCTCCGGAACATACGTTGGAAGATGCCAATAATTTAATGGCAAAATTCCGCATTTCAGGTGTGCCGATTACAGAAAACGGAAAATTAGTAGGAATCATTACAAACAGAGATTTAAAGTTTGAAACAGATTTTACGAAAAAGATTAAAGAATCTATGACTTCAGAAGGGCTTATCACCGCTCCGGAAGGAATCACGCTGGAAGAAGCAAAGAATATTCTTGCAAAAGCCAGAAAAGAAAAACTTCCGATCGTTGATAAAGACTTTAATTTAAAAGGACTGATCACAATCAAGGATATTGAAAAACAGATTAAATATCCGTTGTCAGCAAAAGATGCACAAGGACGTCTTCTTTGTGGTGCTGCGGTAGGTATTACGGCAAACTGTCTGGAAAGAGTGGAAGCTCTTGTAAAGGCAAAAGTTGACGTAATTGTTCTTGATTCCGCACATGGACATTCTGCAAATGTTATTCACTGCGTAAAGATGATCAAAGAAAAATATCCGGATCTTCAGGTTATTGCAGGAAACGTGGCAACAGGAGAGGCTACAAAAGCACTGATTGAAGCAGGTGTGGATGCAGTCAAAGTCGGAATCGGACCTGGTTCCATCTGTACAACTCGTATTGTGGCAGGAATCGGTGTACCACAGATATCTGCCGTAATGGATTGTTATGCAGTGGCAAAAGAATATGGAATTCCGATCATCGCTGACGGTGGTATCAAATATTCCGGAGATATGACAAAAGCAATCGCAGCAGGTGCAAATGTGTGTATGATGGGAAGCATCTTTGCCGGATGTGATGAAAGTCCTGGAACATTTGAACTGTATCAGGGAAGAAAATATAAAGTTTACCGTGGAATGGGATCTATCGCAGCTATGGAAAACGGAAGTAAAGACCGTTACTTCCAGGCAGATGCCAAGAAACTTGTTCCAGAAGGTGTAGAAGGACGTGTCGCTTATAAAGGAACGGTAGAAGATACTGTGTTCCAACTTATGGGTGGTTTAAGAGCCGGAATGGGATACTGCGGTACTCCTACAATTGAATCACTGAAAGAAAATGGACAATTTATCAAGATTTCTGCAGCTGCTTTAAGGGAAAGTCATCCACATGACATTCATATTACAAAAGAAGCACCGAATTACAGTGTAGATGAATAAGAACTAAAAACTCCCTCTAACGGATATATGGAATATATTCGTTAGAGGGAGTTTTTCTGTCAAAAATAATAAGAAAATTTTAAGAAAATACGGGAAATATTTTAAAGAAGAAAGGATGTTCATCTATTATAATGATGTTAGCATTATAAAGAGTACGGAGAAGAAAGAACAGAAGGGATAAAATGAAAAAAACGCGACAGAGAAAAAGAAACAGAAAAAGAAGCCTCCTGAAACCGGGAATGATTCTTTTGGTGGGAATAGCAATCCTTCTTCTTGTAATGAAAGTGTTTCAAATAGGACTTTTTTCAAATCGGTATCAGGAGATAGAAGGAGAGAAGGTAGATGCATATAGACCGGATATACAGGTGGAACTTTTAACACCAAATAAATATTCCAGACCTCAGACAAAAACAGAAAGAATTAACAATATTGTGATCCATTATACCGCTAATCCGGGAGCAACCGCACAACAAAACAGAGATTATTTTGATGGGCTAAAAGACACGCATCTGACCCAGGCAAGCAGTCATTTTATTGTGGGTTTAAATGGAGAAATCATACAGTGTATTCCTACATGGGAGATGGCATATGCTTCTAATAACAGAAATCAGGATACTGTTTCCATAGAATGTTGTCATCCGAATGAATCAGGACGGTTTAACTGGAAGACGTATCGTTCTATGGTAGAACTCTCTGCATGGCTTTGTCTGAAGTTCGGATTAACAGAAGAAAATCTGATTCGTCATTATGATGTGACAGGGAAAAATTGTCCGAAGTATTTCGTGGAACATCCTGAAAAATGGAACGAGTTTCGATCAGATGTAGGCAAATCTCTTGAAAAGATGAAGTAAAATAGGTATGATAAAAGAACATATAACGATTATGGAGGAAGTAAAATGGAGAAAAAATTTGACGTTGTTTCCTTGGGAGAATTATTGATTGATTTTGCGATGAACGGGAAAAGCCAACAGGGAAATCAACTGTTTGAAGCATGTCCCGGCGGTGCTCCGTGTAATGTGCTTGCGATGTTGAATAAACTTGGTAAGAAAACAGCATTTATCGGGAAAGTGGGGGAAGACCGGTTTGGACATCTGTTGAAAGATACTTTGGAAGATTTAGGGATTAATACGGAATGTCTGTGTATGGATCCTGTTGTGCATACAACTTTGGCATTTGTACATACTTTTGAAAACGGAGACAGGGATTTTTCTTTTTACCGAAATCCGGGAGCAGATATGATGTTGACGGAAGAAGAAATCAGGCCGGAATTTATCGGACAGGCCAGGATTTTTCACTTTGGAACGCTTTCTATGACACACGAGAAAGTGAGGAAGGCAACACTGAAAGCTCTTCATGTAGCAAAAGAAGAAGAACTTTTGATTTCTTTCGATCCAAATTTGCGGCCGCCGTTATGGGAAAGTATGGAAGATGCGAAAAGACAGATGGAATGCGGCATGAGATATTGTGACATTTTAAAGATTTCCGATAATGAAATCCAGTTTATTTCCGGAAAAGAAGATTATGAAGAAGGAGTACATTTCCTTCAAGAAACATATCATATCCCGCTGATTCTTCTTACAATGGGAAAAGAAGGAAGCAAAGCGTATTATAAGGATATATGTGTGGAAGTACCTGGCTTTGTATGCGAAACAGTAGAAACAACAGGAGCAGGAGATACATTTTGCGGAAGTTCTTTGAGTTATATCCTGGAACATGGAATAGAAAACCTGTCAGAAGACAACTTAAAAGAAATGCTGACATTTTCCAATGCGGCAGCAGCGATCATT
This sequence comes from uncultured Drancourtella sp., assembly GCA_937880845.1. GTDB lineage: Bacteria > Bacillota > Clostridia > Lachnospirales > Lachnospiraceae > Sellimonas. The sequence continues at coordinate 48,807 of CALFLL010000067.1, read as the reverse complement.
ACAACGAGAAAAGGTGCAATCCGATCCATGCCACAAAAACAGGAGATAGAAGCACTTTTGAAAAAGGCGGAGGATAAAGTATGTTAAAACAATTTTTCCCGGATGATTATATTGCATCTACTTATAAGATTCCTTTTGAAAAATTATACGAAGAAGGAATCAGAGGGGTTATTTTTGACATTGACAATACTCTTGTGCCTCACGGAGCACCAGCCGATGATAGGGCAAAAAAGCTTTTCCTGAAACTGAAAAAGCTAGGATATGAGTGCTGTCTGCTTTCCAATAATCAGGAAACGAGAGTAAAAATGTTTAATGAAGAAATCGGTGTGCATTATATTTTTAATGCTCATAAGCCTTCCGTAAAAAATTATGAGAAAGCGATGAGATTGATGGGAACGGATAAAAAAACGACGTTATTTGTAGGAGACCAGCTTTTTACAGATGTATGGGGAGCAAAACGATGTGGCATTCGAAATATTCTGGTCCGTCCTATCCATCCAAAAGAAGAAATCCAGATTGTGTTAAAACGATATCTGGAAAAGATTGTATTACATTTTTACATGAAAGAGAAAAAGAAAAGATCATGCACAAAATAAAAGTCAGAAATGTAGAGATTGGAGAGGGAGTTCCTAAAATCTGCGTCCCTATTCTTGAAAAGACAGAAGAGAAAATAGAAAAATTTGCTCAAAAAGCAGTTGAAAATTGTGCCGATCTGGCAGAATGGAGAGTAGATGGATTTTCGGAATGGAAAGATCAGGATAAAGTGAAGCAGATTCTTGCGAAGCTTCGAAAGATTTTGGGGGAGATTCCGCTGCTTTTTACGTTCCGTACAAAAGAAGAAGGCGGTGAAAGTGAAATTACTCCGGCTCAATATGTTTTGTTGAATCAGATTGCTATAACATCGGGGAAAATAGACCTTGTAGATGTGGAGTTTTTTATGGAAGAAGAGGTAAGAACAAAACTTCTGGAAACGGCGGACCGATATGGAGTAAAAACAGTGTTTTCCAGTCATGATTTTAAAAAGACACCATCCGGTCAGGAATTACTTGAAAGGCTTCATGCCATGGAAGAGGAAGGTGCAGATATTGCAAAGATAGCGGTCATGCCGAAAAAAAAAGAAGATGTGATCCGGTTGTTGAATGTTACATGGGAAGCTAGAAAAATGAAAATACCGGTCATTACCATGTCTATGGGAAAATTAGGGAGTGTAAGCAGAGTGTGCGGAGAACTGTTTGGATCTTGTATCACCTTTGGGACAGCGGGAAAAGAATCCGCTCCCGGGCAGATTGAATCAGCAGCATTGAAGCAGATTCTTCAGATTTTGTCCAAATAAAAAGGAAAAATCGTAACTAACGGTTGAAAAAAAGATAAAAATATTATAAAATAATAAATAATGAAAATTTAAGAATTATATAAAGAATACATTTGTGTTCGTTTAAGGAGGATTTAAAATGATTTCAGCAGGCGAATTTAGAAACGGTTTAACCGTTGAAATCGATGGAAACGTATACCAGATTCTGGAATTCCAGCACGTAAAACCAGGTAAAGGTGCAGCGTTTGTAAGAACAAAATTAAAAAACGTTATGAACGGCGGAGTTGTTGAAAAAACATTCAGACCAACAGAAAAATTCCCGAAAGCTCATATCGAAAGAAAATCCATGCAGTATTTATATTCTGATGGTGATTTATATCACTTCATGGACGGAGAAACATATGATCAGATCGCTTTGAATGAAGATACGATCGGTGATGCATTGAAATTCGTAAAAGAAAACGAAGAAGTAAAAATCTGCTCTTATCAAGGCGAAGTGTTTGCAGTTGAACCGCCGTTATTTGCAGAGTTGGCTGTTACAGCTACAGAGCCTGGAGTAAAAGGTGATACAGCTACAGGAGCTACAAAACCTGCAACAGTGGAAACAGGAGCTACAGTACTTGTCCCTCTGTTTGTTAATGAAGGAGACGTATTGAAAATCGACACACGTACAGGTGAATACTTATCAAGAGTATAATTGATTTTGGAACTGCCCTATGTAGATAGGGCAGTTTTTTAATAAAATCACTTGAAAAGAAGTAGGCTACAAAGTATAATTAAAAATATACCAATTCTATTCATATCAGATAATTCCTGCGGAGGTCTTCCGCAATGGTACTTTTGACGGGCCCGGAAGGGAGTCTATATGGAGTATCAATTATTTTTATCAAATGTTAAAGAAAAATTAGAAAAAGAGTTGCCATGTCATGTCTGTATTAAAGATTTTCAGACAGTAAAGAACAATGGTGAAAAGAAAAGGGGGTTTTTATTTCAGAAAGAAAACGGGACGATATCACCTATTATTTATATGGAAGATTATTTTGATCAATATTGTCAGGGTGCTGAAATTAATCAAGTGACGGATGATTTAATGGAGGTTTATGATGAGATAAGAAAGATTCCGGATCCGGTCATAGAAGCAGAGTCTTTTCAGGATTATGAAAAAATGAAAGGAAAGATTGTATTTCGGCTCATCAGCGGAAAAAGAAATGAGGATATGCTCAGGACGGTTCCGTATTATCCTTATCTGGATCTTGCAATCGTATTTTATGTTTTGTTTGCGGTACAGAAATATCATGCCGTATCTATGCTTGTAACAGATGAACATTTAAAATTATGGAAAATCGACAAAAGGGAGTTGCTTCAATGTGCGTATGCCAATACTCCGAAGTTGCTTCCGGCAGAATTAAGTGACATTCGGGAAGTTATGAGGGAATTTTTTCCGGAAGAAAAGGAAAAGTTTAATGTCAGCGGACAGCTTTATGTACTGACAAATGAACAAAAAAATTATGGGGCGGCAGCTATGCTTTATCCCTCTCTTTTGGAAAAGATAGGAGAAGAATGGCAAGAAAATTTTTACATCCTTCCAAGCAGTATTCATGAAGTGCTTCTTGTGCCGGAAAGCAAAAGTCCGGATATAAGGGATATGAGAATGGCGGTATATAGTATCAACCGTTCTGATGTCGTAAAGGAGGAATGGCTTTCCGATTCTGTTTATTATTACAACTGTGAGAAAAATGAAGTTTTGGTATAGATATCAAAGAAAAAACATGCTATACTAAAATGGATTATGGATAATTTCCGATATACAGGAGGAGAAACGATTTGATAACAATAAAAAATTATGCAAGGCCAGCAACCCTTGAGGAAGCGTATGAGTTGAATCAAAAACGCTCGAACCGTATCATTGGGGGAATGATGTGGCTTAGAATGAGTAAGGGGAATATAAATACGGCAGTCGATCTGTCCGGACTTGGACTGGATAAGATCACAGAAGATGGAGATTCTTTCCGGATCGGATGTATGTGTACGCTCCGTCAAATGGAACTTCATATCGGTTTAAACAGTGCGTTTGGAGGGATTTTTAAAGAAAGTGTCCGGCATATCGTAGGGGTACAGTTCAGAAACGGTGCCACGGTAGGAGGAAGTGTTTTTGGACGATTTGGATTTTCAGATGTGCTTACGGCATTGCTGGCATTAGAAACAAGCGTAAAGCTGTATAAAGAGGGAATCGTACCTCTTTCCGAATTTGTCAAAATGAAGCGGGACAGAGATATCCTTGAAGAAATTATCATAAAGAAGGACGGAAGAAAGGCGGTTTATTTGTCGGAAAGAATGAGCAGCACGGATTTTCCGGTTTTAACCTGTGCTGTTTCCGAAAAGGACGGAATGTATCGGATTGCCGTAGGAGCAAGGCCGATGAAAGCGGAAGTGACGGAAGCGGACGAAAAAGGAGTCGGACGGGCAGCAGAACATTTTACATATGGTACGAATATGCGCGGAAGCAGTGAATACAGAAAACATCTGGCAGAAGTGCTGATAAAAAGGGCAGTCAGTGTTTTGAAAGAGAGGAACGAATAAATGGAATTGCGTTTTGAATTAAATGGGAAACAGGTGGCCACAGAAGTTTCAGCCGGTGCTGTTCTCATGGATGTATTAAGAAATCTTGGATGTTACAGTGTGAAATGTGGATGTGAAACTACAAACTGTGGACTTTGTACAGTGTGGGTAGACGGAGTGCCTGCTTTATCATGTTCTGTACTTGCAATACGTGTGGAAGGGAAAAAGATTACTACATTGGAAGGACTGGAAGAAGAGGCATACGAATTTGGGGCGTATCTGGCAAAAGAAGGTGCAGAGCAATGCGGATTTTGTTCTCCTGGATTTATTATGAACGTGCTTGCAATGAAAAGAGAACTCTGTAAAGACGGTCATATACCGGAACAGGAGGAGATCAAGGAATATCTTGCCGGAAACTTATGTCGCTGTACAGGATATATGGGGCAGATGCGGGCAATTGAAAAATATCTGAAAGAAAGTAGAGGTTAAACGGATGAAAAAAGTAAATCAAGCCATACCAAAGATAGATTCCAAGGCCTTAGTTACAGGAAAGCCGGTATATACAAATGACCTTGCACCAAAGGACTGTCTCATCGTCAAGGTGGTAAGAAGCCCATATGCACATGCTTTAATCCGTTCGGTAGATAAATCAAAGGCACTGAAAGTCCCGGGAATCGTGTGTGTTTTCACATATGAGGATTGTCCAAAAGAGAGGTTTACCATGGCAGGACAGACTTATCCGGAACCTAGTCCATACGACAGACTTATCCTTGATCAAAGAATGCGTTTTGTAGGTGACGCGGCGGCAGTTGTTGCAGGCGAAACAGAAGAGGCAGTGGATAAAGCCATGAAGCTCATCAAGATAGACTATGAGGTTCTGACGCCTCTTCTGGATTTCAGGACGGCGAAAGATAATGAGATTTTGGTACACCCGGAAGAAAATTGGAAAAGCCTTTGTTCGGTAGGAGCAGATAATAAGAGAAATCTTTGTGCCAGCGGAGTAGAAAAAGACGGTGATATTGATGCTGTTCTTGCACGATGTAAATATGTGGTAGAGCAGACGTATCATACAAAAGCAAATCAGCAGGCTATGATGGAAACGTTCCGGACTTACTGCTATATGGATGTCTATGGAAGATTAAATGTAGTATCATCGACCCAGGTGACATTCCATGCGAGAAGAATTTTGGCAAATGCGCTTGGAATACCGAAATCCAAGATTCGTGTGATCAAACCTCGCATAGGAGGAGGTTTTGGGGCAAAACAGACTGTTGTATCGGAAGTATATCCGGCACTTGTTACATGGAAGACGGGGCGTCCTTCCAAAATTATTTATACGAGAGAAGAATCTCAGATTGCTTCTTCTCCAAGGCATGAAATGGAGATTAAAGTACGGGTGGGAGCTTCCGAGGATGGGATCATCCGTGGGATTGATATTTATACATTATCCAATACAGGTGCTTTTGGTGAGCACGGACCGACAACGGTAGGTCTTTCCGGGCATAAATCCATCCCCCTTTACGGGAAAACAGATGCTTTCCGCTTTGCTTATGATGTAGTTTATACCAATGTGATGTCTTCAGGTGCATATCGTGGATATGGTGCGACGCAAGGGATTTTTGCAGTAGAATCTGCAGTCAATGAGCTTGCCGAAAAGATGAACATGGATCCGGTTTTGCTCCGTGAGAAAAACATGGTAAAAGAAGGACAGAAGATGCCTGCTTACTATGGCGAAACGACTGAAAGCTGTGCTCTTGACCGTTGTATGGAACGGGCAAAACAAATGCTTGGATGGGATGAAAAGTATCCTGCAAAAGATATGGGAAACGGCAAAGTACGCGGCGTCGGAGTTGCAATGGCCATGCAGGGATCGGGAATTTCAAATGTAGATACCGGTTCTGTAGCAATGAAAGTAAATGACGACGGCTTTTATAGTTTGATGATTGGAGCATCCGATATGGGAACGGGATGTGATACGATTCTTGCACAGATGGCGGCAGACTGTATGGACTGTGAAATGGAAGACATTATCGTATCAGGAGTGGATACGGACAGTTCACCATATGATACAGGATCTTATGCATCAAGTACGACATATGTCACCGGTATGGCAGTGATCAAAACCTGTGAAAAACTCAAAGAGAAGATTCTTCTTAAAGGAGCAGAATATTTAGAGCACAATGTGGAAGAAGTAGAATTTGACGGTAAAAGAGTTTGGTGTCCGAAAGATGGAAGTGAAATTTCTCTGAAGGATATTGGAAATAATGTGATGTGCAGAAACGAAGAAGCACTTTATGCTTCCGAAGCGCATTATTCTCCTGTTTCCCCTCCGCCGTTTATGGTTGGCATGGCAGAAGTGGAAGTAGATACAGAAACAGGAAAGGTCACACCGATTGATTATGTAGCTGTTGTTGACTGTGGTACGGTTATTAATCCTTCTCTTGCAAGAGTACAGACAGAAGGCGGGATTGTACAGGGAATGGGAATGGCTCTTTATGAAGATGTGGTATATAACGAAAAGGGAAAGAATTTCAGCAATTCCTTTATGCAGTATAAAATCCCGACAAGACAGGATATAGGAAGGATCAGAGTGGAATTTGAAAGCAGCTATGAACCGACAGGTCCGTTCGGAGCAAAGTCCATCGGAGAAATTGTGATTAATACGCCGTCACCGGCGATTGCGGCGGCAGTTGCAAATGCAACAGGTGTTCATATCCGTGAACTTCCGATTACGGCGGAAAAGATTTATCGAGGAATGTATCGAAAGTAATGAAAATACATATGGCTTTACTTGCAGCGGGACAAAGTCTCAGATACGGAATGGAAGATAAGCTGCCAGAGCAGGTCGGGGGGAGAAATCTTCTTTCGAACCTGCTCTTTAAAATTCGCCGGATACAGCAAACGTGGAAAGGGAATACTTTGATTGTAACATCTGAAGAAAGAAGCAGATGGTTTGGAACATCGGAAATCGTTATTATAAATCCGTATCCTGAAAGAGGAATTTCTTATTCTCTCGGACTTGCAATCAGGGAAATGGTAAAAAAACCGGAATGGGAAACGGGAGATGCCATCTGTTTTTTTGTATGTGATCAGCCTTTTTTAAAAACCCGGACAATAGAAGATATGATCAACGGGTTTATCGAAAGTGAAAAAGGAATCGGATGTATTGCATACAAAGGCCCTAAAAATCCTTGTGTTTTTAGAGAAAAGTATTTCAAAGAGTTGTCTGCCCTTACAGGGGATACAGGAGGAAAATGTGTATTGAACAAACATCTGGAAGATGTATTTCTGTGGCCGGCAGCAAAAGAAGAGGTGTGGGATATGGATAAAAAGAAAACGGTTGTTATAAGAGGAGGAGGAGATTTGGCAAGCGGAACCGCATACCTGCTCCACAAAAGCGGATATCGTGTTCTGGTGCTGGAAACAAAAAAACCGGCCTGCATCCGAAGACAGGTGGCTTTTTGTCAGGCCGTGTATGACGGAGAGTGTGAAGTGGAAGGAGTTCATGCAAAACTGGTACAAAGTCAGGAAGAAGCAGAGAAGATTTGGAATCGTGGAGAAATTCCGGTTCTGGTCGATGAAGCCTGTAACTGTCTTTCATGGAGTATGCCTCTTGTTGTGGTCGATGCTATTCTTGCAAAAAGGAATCTGGGAACCAAAAAGGATATGGCACCTCTTACTATCGGACTTGGTCCGGGATTTACGGCGGGAGACGATGTGGATGTTGTAATTGAAACAATGCGGGGAGATTCTCTTGGGCAAATTTATGATATCGGAAGTGCAATACCTGACACAGGAATTCCGGGAATGATAGCGGGATATGGAAAAGAAAGAGTAATCCATGCACCTTGCGACGGACAGATCGTATATAGTAAAAAAATCGGTGAAATGGTAAAAAAAGGAGAAGTAATAGCAAAAATAGACAATACAGATATCTTTGCGTCCATCACCGGAATTTTACGGGGAGCAATCCATGAAGATGTGCCTATTAAAAAAGGATTGAAAATTATGGATATTGATCCAAGAGCAGATGATGCCGGAAGGTGTTTTCTGATTTCGGACAAGGCAAAGACAATCGGAGAAAGTGTGAAAAAAGCCATAAGGGATTGGGAAACATCATGCTGTGGGAATTAGGAATTTTGGATGCAGTAAGTGTTGCATTTGTGGGAGCAGGCGGAAAAACCACTGCGGTATATGAGTGCGTCGAAGAGGCACAAGGAGCAGGATACATGGCGGCTGCGGTGACGACCACAAAAATGTGGACGCCGGAACAGGGATTTCTGGAATGGAATGAAGATTTAAAGGCAGAAAAGGTGACAGAACTTCTAAAACAAGCACAATGTGAAAAAAAGGTCACGACACTTGGAACGGTTTTAAAAAACGGGAAAATAGGAAGCGTTCCGGAAAAATTTTTAAAAGAATTGATGGAAGCAGGAGTTCATTTATATATCGAGGCAGACGGAGCGAGAGGAAAATGGGTAAAAGTTCCGAAAGAAGGAGAACCGGTTGTACCCAAATGGGTGGAAGTTACCATAGGGATTTTGAATCAAAAAGCGGTCGGAAAACGGATTTGTGATGTAGCCCATCGCCCAAATGACTGTGCAAGGTTTTTGGGAAAAGATACGGGAGAAAGAATAGAAATTCAAGATATGTGGAAAATCTGGGAAAGTGAGCAAGGGATTTTCCGCACTGTGTCCGGAAAAAAAATTGCCTTATTTTCCGGTTTCCGAATAGGAGAAAGAAAAAGATTTTTAAAAGAATATAACATAAAATGGGATAAGGCATGTGAAGAAATGCTGATTTATATATGGGAGCAAGATGATGCTGGACAGAACATTTTTAAATGATGTAAAAAAATTATATGAGCGTAGCGGTGGATGGATTTTAACGCTCACCGATGAAACGGGAAGTAAAAAAAAGTGGATTTTGGAAAATAAAAAGGAAGGATTGGCTGAAATTCCGGAACCTTTGCAGCAACAGATTTGTATCTTGCAAAAAGAAACGGCGATAAGTGGGATTAAAGAATGGAATTATGAAGGTGAGCGGGTATTTCTGGAAATGGCAGCAAAAAAAGACAGGATTATTATCTGTGGTGCCGGTTATGTTGGGAATGCCCTTGCCAGACTTTCCGGGTTTGTGGGAATTTACACCATTGTACTGGAAGATCGGGAATTTTTTGCACAAAAAGCCAGGGAAGCGGGAGCGGATGAAGTTATCTGTAAGCCATTTGATGAAGCAATCGCTTCACTGGATGATGAAAAAAATTCTGCTTATGTGATTATGACAAGAGGACATGCCTATGATCAAAAATGTCTGACGGAAGTCGCAAAAAAAGAGGCATATTATGTAGGAATGATGGGGAGTGCCACAAGAGCTTCCATGATGAAAGAAGAGTTGATCCATGCCGGGATCAATAAAGAATGGACAGAAAACCTTCATACGCCTATTGGTTTGAAAATCGGGGCTCAGACTCCGGAGGAAATTGCCATTTCCGTGATTGCGGAAATTTTATCCGAAAGGAAAAAAGCGGGATGCGGAATGAAAGAAGGGCATGAGGTGTTTGAATGTGCCTGCCGGAAATTAAAAACTGGTGAACGGTTTGTGCTTGCCACCATTCTGGAGAGGAAAGGGTCTGCACCAAGAAGAGAAGGAACTCATTTTATCGTATCGGAATCAGGAGAAACTTTTGGAACGATTGGAGGAGGAAAACTAGAAGCAGACGTAACAGAGGCAGCACAGGATATGTTGAGTAAATATCTGGAAACGCGGATTATAAAAGCAGACCTTAATAATCGCCAGGCTTCTGAAGAAGGGTTGGTCTGTGGTGGGACCGTAACCGTACTTCTGGAAATGGGAATCAATAAATAACGACAACAAATACCAAAAAAGCTTTGTCCGGATGGACAAAGCTTTTTAAAATACCTATTCTGCAAATGTTAATGAGGTATCTGTCATGGACTCTACGATTGCCAGTGATTCCAGATGGATACCCATCTCACGGATTTTCTTTCCTCCGTTTTGGAATCCTTTTTCAATCACGATGCCTGCACCTTCGATAGAAGCACCTGCGTCTTTTACAAGTGAGATGAGACCAAGAAGCGCACAGCCGTTGGCAAGGAAATCATCGATGATCAGTACATGATCTTCCGGATGCAAAAATTTCTTGGATAAGATCACATCGTATGTACGTTTATGGGTAAAAGACTCCACTTTGGAATGATATACCTCACCATCGATATTGATGCTCTGTGTTTTTTTTGCGAATATAACAGGAACATTGAAGTACTGTGCTGCGATGCAGGCAATACCAATACCGGATGCCTCGATGGTCAGTATTTTTGTAATCTTATCGGAAGGAAAACGTCTGCGGAATTCCTTTCCAATTTCATTGATCAATTCGATATCCATTTGATGGTTTAAAAAACTGTCCACTTTTAATACATTACCAGGTTTCACAACGCCGTCTTTTAAAATTCGTTCTTTAAGAAGCTGCATGGTTTCTTCCTTCCTTAATATATATTTTGTGTATATCTATCATACAGAATGAAAGAGAGAATTTCAATGCAAAAAATATAAAAAACAATAGAAATTGTCGAATTCTTTTTCTTTACATTCCAAATAAGATGTGTTATCATAAACATTGCGTTAATAAATAAATACGCTGTACACCTATAGCTCAGGGGATAGAGCACCGCCCTCCGGAGGCGGGTGCGACGGTTCGAATCCGTCTAGGTGTGTAACGCTCTGCCGATTACCGGGCAGAGCGTTTTTTCTGTTTTAGAGATAATAAGAAAGAATGTCATCCGGAAGATCAGGGGAAAATGTTTTTTCTTTTAACATTTGGATTTCATGTTTATACGGCGGAAATTTTTTCTTTGGGTTGTCCGGAGACTGGATATATGGTGTTTCCAGAATTTTTGGTATTTCCATAAAATCAGGGTGATGAACAATATAGGAGAGTGCCTCAAAACCGATTTCACCAAATCCGATGTTGGCGTGGCGGTCTTTGAAACTGCCCTTTGGATTTTTACTGTCATTGATATGAAAGACGGCAATCTGATCTTTTCCAAGGAGTTTGTCAAATGCTTCGATGACTCCGTCGAAATCTGAACGAATATCGTAACCACTGTCATGGACATGACAGGTATCAAAACAGACACGAAGCTTATCATTCAAGATTACACCGTCATAAATCCGAGCCAGTTCTTCAAAATTTCTTCCAAGTTCAGAACCTTTCCCGGCCATGGTTTCCAAAGCAATCTTACATGTGGTATCTTTTGTCAATACTTCATTCAATCCTTTGATCACCTGTCTGATGCCTGTAGTTTCTCCGGCACCTACATGAGAGCCCGGATGCAGGATAAGGGTGTGGCTTTTGCATGCGGCGGTTCGTTCCAGTTCCAGAGCAAGGAATTCAACTGCAAGAGAAAAGGTATCCGGATTAACAGAATTGGCCAGATTGATAATATAAGGAGCATGTACCAGGATGTCGGAAATTCCGTGTTCCTTCATAAAAGCCCATGCTTCCGGAATTTTTAATTGGCTGATTTCTTTCCTTCGTGTATTCTGCGGGGCACCGGTATAGAACATAAACGTATCTGCATCATACGAAACTGCTTCTTTTGCAGAACCAAACAGCATATCTTTTCCGTTCATTCCTACATGGGAGCCAAGAATGGGATTTTTTTTCTTTGTCATATGTTAAACCTCACAATAAATAATAAGAATCATTATTATTTTAATACGGTGTATGAAAAAAAGCAACAGGAAAGAAAAATATTGTTGTTGCAGTGAATACCATGTGTTAGAATAAATAAAGTATACAAATTTACAATAAGAACATTTTAGAATAAGAAAGGACGAATAGGATGAAAAAACTGGTAGATTTTCTGACAAATGAAGTAAAGGATGCATTTGAGCGTGCAGGATATGACAGCAGTTTGGCAAAAGTAACATTATCAAATCGTCCGGATTTATGTGAATATCAGTGCAACGGAGCCATGGCTGCGGCTAAAACATATCATAAGGCACCGATTATGATTGCCGCAGATGTGGTTGCATTTTTAAAGGAAAGTAGCGTATTAAAAGAGGCGGAAGCAGTAAATCCGGGATTTATCAATATGAAGGTAAGCGAAACATTTTTGGCGGAGTATGCAAGAGAAATGGCTGTTGCAGAAAGACTTGGAGTAGAAGATGCTTCAGAGAAAAAGACGGTTGTAATCGACTTTGGTGGTGCTAATGTTGCAAAACCGCTTCATGTAGGACATCTTCGTTCCGCGGTAATCGGTGAAAGCTTAAAAAGAATCATCCGTTTTAAAGGTCATGAAGTAATCGGGGATGTGCATCTTGGTGACTGGGGTTATCAGATGGGACTTGTAATCACAGAATTAAAGAAAAGACAGCCGGATCTTCCGTATTTTGACGATGCGTTTGAAGGCGAATATCCTAAAGAAGCACCGTTTACCATCACAGACCTGGAAGAAATTTATCCATATGCCAGCGGATATGCAAAAGAACATGCAGAATACAAAGAAGAAGCATTAAATGCCACGTTTGAACTGCAGAACGGAAAGAGAGGATACCGTGCTCTCTGGAAACATATTATGAATGTTTCTGTCGCAGATTTAAAGAAAAATTACGGAAACTTAAATGTTACTTTTGATCTGTGGAAAGGTGAGGCAGATGCTCAACCATACATTCCAGGTATGGTAGAGATGATGAAAGAAAAAGGCTTTGCCCATATTGATCAGGGAGCCCTTGTTGTCGATGTAAAAGAAGAAACAGATACTAAGGAAATCCCGCCATGTATGATCTTAAAATCAGACGGAGCTGCTCTTTATGATACGACAGATCTTGCTACTTTGGTGGAAAGAGAAGAACTGTATAAGCCTGATGAAGTGATTTATGTGGTAGACAAGCGTCAGGAGTTACACTTTGTACAGGTATTCCGCTGTGCCAAAAAGACAGGAATCGTTCCGGAAGATACCAAACTTACGTTTATCGGTTTTGGAACGATGAACGGAAAGGACGGAAAGCCGTTTAAAACAAGAGAAGGCGGAGTCATGAGACTTGCAGATCTGATCCAGGGAATCAACGATGAAATGTATCAGAAGATTACGGAAAACCGCACGGTTTCACCGGAAGAATCCAAAGAAACAGCCAAGCTTGTAGGTCTTGCGGCCTTGAAATACGGTGACCTTTCAAACCAGGCATCCAAAGATTATATTTTTGATCTTGATAAATTTGCCTCTTTTGAAGGAAACACAGGACCGTATATTTTGTATACAATCGTACGTATTAAATCTATTTTAAATAAATATAAGGAAAATGGAGGAAATCCGAAAAACTGCACTGTACAGACTCCTGCAAGCGACTCTGAAAAGGCCCTCATGTTGGAAGCTGCAAAATTTAATGCGGTGATGGATACGGTTTATGAAGAACTGGCACCGCATAAGATTTGTGCATATGTGTATGATCTTGCAAACATATTTAATCGTTTCTATCATGATACAAGAATTCTCGGGGAAGAAGACGAAAATAGAAAGGCAGGGTACATCGCTTTATTGGATCTTGTGAAAGATATTCTTGAAACATCTATCGGACTTCTTGGATTTGATGCTCCGGAAAGGATGTAGTTTATGACGGAAAAGTTATTTTATAAAGATGCCTACACAAAGGAATTTACTGCTAAGGTTTTGTCCTGCCGGGCTTGTGAAAAGAAGAGAGGGTATGCAGTCGTACTTGACAAGACTGCATTTTTCCCGGAAGGCGGAGGACAATATGCAGATGTCGGAACCCTTTCGGGTATTAAAGTAAAAGATGTTCAGGAAAAAGATGGAGAGATTTTCCACTATACGGAAGAACCTTTAAAGGAGGGGGAAACCATATCCGGAAAGATTGACTGGGAAATTCGCTTTTCAAGAATGCAGCAGCATACGGCAGAGCATATTCTGTCTGGTCTTGTCCATGAAAGATACGGATATGATAACGTGGGTTTTCATTTGAACGATGACTTTTGTACGATGGATTTCAATGGTTTCATTTCCGGAGAAGAAATGAAGGACATTGAAACAAAGGCAAACAGGGCAGTTTATGAAAATAAAAGGATTGAAGTTTTGTATCCGTCAGAAGAGGAACTGAAATCTCTTATATATAGAAGTAAAATAGAGATTGAAGGACAGGTACGGATCGTAAAAATTCCGGGATATGATATTTGTGCCTGTTGTGCACCTCATTTGGGAAGTACCGGTGAGATTGGTCAGATTAAGATTATCGGTATGATGAAATACAAAGGCGGAATCCGGCTTACAATGGTCAGTGGACAGAGAGCTCTTTTGGATCATCAGAACCGGGAAAAAGATATGAAGGCTATTTCGGGACTTCTGTCTGCAAAAGAACAGGAACTTCCGGAAGCGGTAGAAAGACTGAAGGAAGAAAATGACAAGTTAAAAAACGAACTGCTAAGATTTCAAAGAATGTTGATCGGATATAAGGCAGAACGGATTTCTGCCGATGAAAAGGCAGTCTGCCTTTTTGAAGAAGAACTGGATGGGACAGGAATCCGTGAACTAATGAATCGTATTCTGGACAGAGGGGCAAAAGTCTGTGCAGTATTTTTGAAAAAAGAACAAGACAGTTACCAGTATGTTCTGGGAAGCAGAACATCGGATGTCAGAAGTTACGGAAAAGCACTGAATGAAACATTCAGCGGAAGAGGAGGCGGAAAACCGGAAATGATACAAGGGTCTTTATCCGGAACAGAAGAAGAAATCCGCAGATTTTTTGAGGAGATCACAAATGAATGAATTTCAGTCATACGGCAGGCCCAGAAATCCAATAGCAAGGTTGATTGTACCGATCCTGATCTATTGGGGAATCAGCCTGACCGCTCAGATTATTTTTACAACAGCATATATAACGGCCCACATCAATGAACTGATGGCTGCGTATGAAAGTCAGGAAAAGCTACAGAAATTTATGGAAGAATCCATCGGATTTATTTTGAGATATTCTACGGAAGTGACATCTGCAGCAGCCCTGATTATGATTCCGATTACAATCTATATGATGAGGAAAGACTATAAAGAACGACAGCTTCTTCCTGCTTTTCAGACACAGTGGAAAGCTCCTGCTTCAAAATATATTTTTGCGGCAGGATTCGGGATTACGGCAGGTATTGCATTTAATAATATTTTGATTTTAAGCAATATCCGTGCCATCAGTCAAAGCTATCAGTCTACATCGGACAATCTTTATGCAGCTCCTTTGGCTGTGGAACTGATTGGACTTGGGATTATTGTGCCAATCCTGGAAGAGAACCTTTACAGAGGTGTTGTATATAAAAGAATGTGCGATATTACATCAAAGAAAAGAGCCATGATTTTTTCGGCGATTATGTTTGCTGTACTTCATGGAAATATTGTACAACTTTTGTATTCTCTGTTTTTTGGTATGATGCTTTGTTATATTTATGAAAAATTCGGAAGCCTGAAAGCTGCCATCATCACTCACTGTGCGGCGAATATTGCTTCCGTCATACTGACAGAAACAGGAGCATACCGATGGATCTTCCAGACTCCGATGAGAATGGGCATCATCACTGTTTTATGTGCATGTCTTGCGTCTGTATGTTTTGTTTGGATCCGTGGTTTGCAGGATCAGAATCCTGCCGTTTCGGACGAAAAATAAGTTGTTATAAAAATATTAAAAAATATTGCAAAAAGATAAGTTTTGATATATACTAAGTTTTATGAAATCATAAAAAGTATATATTGTCGTTAAATAATCAGACATGCTATTTTTAAGACAGGAGAGAATGGAATGAACAAATTTGGAAAGAAACTGGTTGTAGCGCTTTTGGCAAGTTCTATAGCGGTAACTCCGGTTTATGCAGCGCCGAATCCAGACGATATCAGAGCACAAAAAGAACAAAAGCAAAAAGAAGTTGAATCCGTTCAGGCTCAGCTTCAGACAATGGTTACCAAAATTTCCGATTTGGAAGAAAAGATGATAAAAAAAGGCGAGGAAATCCAAAAGGCCAAAGAAGACCTTGCGGCAGCCGAAAAGAAACAAAATGAACAGTATGAAGCAATGAAGCTTCGTATCAAATACATGTACGAACAGGGAGATACAAAAGCACTGGAAGATTTATTTACTTCACAAAGCATTGCAGATTTCCTGAATCAGGCAGATTATACTGAAACGGTACATAAGTATGATAGAGAAAAGCTGGAAGAATATGTAGCTACAAAAGAAAAAATCGAAAAATTAAAAACTTCTCTTGAAAAAGATCTGGCAAACATGGAAGAAATGGAAAAATCTTTCGAAAGTCAGAAACAGCAGTTAAATACAACTCTGGAAAGTAAAAAAGCTGAAGTGACAAATCTTGATCAAGAACTTCAGGCAGCCATTCAGGCAGCAGCTGAAGAGGAAAGAAAGAAAGCAGAACAGGAAGCAAGAGAAAAAGCCGAACGTGAAGCAGCGGCTCAGAGACAAAACAGTAATAACCAGACAAGCTCTTCACAGGAAAGAGAAGAAAGTTCATCTTCCGAAAATGGAACGAGTAGCGGAAGTAACAACAGTACGCCAAGCAGACCGAATCGTCCGGCTAATCCGAGCAAGCCAAGTACGCCAAGCAAACCAAGCAACGGCGGTAGTTCCAGTTCCTCAGGAACAGGCAATACAAATGCTGCAAGTGCGATTGTAAACGGAGCTTACAGTTGCCTTGGTACACCGTATGTTTGGGGAGGCAATACTCCGGGAGTAGGGCTTGACTGTTCCGGACTTGTAAAATATGCTCACAGTGTGGCAGGAATCAGTGTAGCCAGAACATCCGGAGCACTTGGAGCAGGTGGAAAAGCTGTTTCCAGTCCTCAGCCGGGAGATGTGGTATGTTACGTAGGTCACGTAGGTATTTACATTGGAGGCGGAAAGATGATTCATGCACCTCAGCCGGGAGATGTGGTAAAAGTTGCAAGCGTATACGGAAACCCTTGGTACAGAAGATATTGGTAAATGAAACAGTGACAGGTTCTTAGATTATTAAGGACCTGTTTTTTCGTGTTTTTATTTGGAAAACGGCTTGCACGGTTACTTTTTCTATGTTATACTACAAACGTTGCAAAAAAACACGCATGTGGTTACTTTCGGTGGTGCCAGAGATTCTGGCTCCGAAGGGCAGAAACATGCGGAAGTAAAAAACCAAATCTATGGAGGAAAAAACATGAGCGTTATTTCAATGAAACAACTTTTAGAAGCAGGTGTTCATTTCGGACATCAGACAAGAAGATGGAATCCTAAAATGGCTGAGTACATCTACACAGAAAGAAACGGAATCTATATCATCGATTTACAGAAATCCGTTGGAAAAGTAGATGAAGCTTACCAGGCAATTTCTGATATTGCAGCAGACGGAGGTACAATCCTTTTTGTAGGAACAAAGAAACAGGCTCAGGATGCTATCAAAACAGAAGCAGAACGCTGCGGAATGTTCTATGTAAATGAAAGATGGTTAGGCGGTATGCTTACAAACTTCAAAACAATCCAGAGCAGAATCAACCGTTTAAAAGAAATCGAAGCAATGGCTGAAGACGGAACATTTGAAGTTCTTCCGAAAAAAGAAGTAATTGCAATTAAAAAAGAATGGGAAAAACTTGAAAAGAATCTTGGCGGAATCAAAAACATGAAGAGACTGCCGGATGCTATTTTCGTAGTAGATCCTAAGAAAGAAAGAATCTGTATCCAGGAAGCACATACACTTGGAATTCCGTTGATCGGTATCGCTGATACAAACTGTGATCCGGAAGAACTTGATTATGTAATTCCAGGAAACGATGATGCTATCAGAGCAGTTAAATTAATCGTTGCTAAAATGGCAGACGCTGTTGTAGAAGCTAACCAGGGAACAACTGGTGAAGATGTATTTGAAGGCGAAGAAGCAGCTGTTGAAGAAACAGAGGAAACAGTAGAAGAATAATACATTTCGGTATAGTTCAGGAGGAAAACAAAATGGCAGTTACAGCAAGCATGGTAAAAGAATTAAGAGAAATGACAGGCGCAGGAATGATGGACTGTAAAAAAGCTCTTAGTGAAACAAACGGTGATATGGATGCAGCCGTTGAATATTTAAGAAAGAACGGACAGGCAAAAGCGGAAAAGAAAGCTGGAAGAATCGCAGCAGAAGGTCTTGTAAAAGCAGCTGTAAAAGATGATAAAGTGGCAGCAATCGTAGAAGTTAACTCTGAAACAGATTTCGTTGCTAAAAATGCAGAATTCCAGGGATTTGTTGATGCTGTTCTTGCTCAGGCACTTGCTACAGAAGCAACAAATATGGATGCATTTATGGCTGAGCCGTGGAATGCAGACAATTCTAAGACAGTTCAGGATGCATTAACAGAAAAAGTAGCCGTAATCGGAGAAAAATTAACAATCAGAAGATTTGAAAAGATTACAACTGATGGATGTGCAGTTGCATATATCCACGGCGGCGGAAGAATCGGTGTATTGATCGAAGCTGAAGCTGACGTTGTAAATGACGAAATCAGAACATGCTTGAAGAACGTAGCTATGCAGGTTGCAGCTATGTCTCCGAAGTATGTTTCCCGTGATGAAGTTTCTGAAGATTACTTAAATCATGAAAAAGAAATCTTACTTGCTCAGGCTATGAAAGAAAACCCGGAAAAACCGGAAAACATTATCGAAAAGATGATCATCGGACGTCTGAACAAAGAATTAAAAGAAATCTGCCTGTTAGATCAGGTTTACGTTCAGGATAGCGATCTTACAGTTGCTAAATATGTAGAAAAAGTTGCTAAAGAAAACGGTGCAAATGTAAAAGTGAAAAAATTTGTTCGTTTTGAAACAGGCGAAGGAATCGAAAAGAAAGTTGACGATTTCGCAGCAGAAGTTGCAGCTCAGGCAGGAATGTAATTTTATAACAGAAAAAGTAATTAAAGCCCCTGAATTCCAGAAAACAGGAATTCAGGGGTTTTTTATGATGATAAAATTTGCTAAATAAATGCTTACAGACATCATTTCTCAATAGTGTAGAGTACCAATCTGCTACAGAATGGATATCATATTAGGGAGAATGGAAATCAAAAATAGGAGATATGTCATATGGGCATTACAAACTCAAATAAACAGATTGATGTTACTCAGATTGACTGCGAGGGGACATTGAAAGTCACACTTGGACTTTCGGCAGCTCCGGACATTTCTGCCAATCCGATAGATATTGTCATGGTGCTTGATTGTTCGGGCAGTATGATGGGAAGACCCATTGCCAATATGATAGCAGGAGCGAAAACATTTATTGATATTATTGATGAGGCAACAGACAGTTCACAGAATGGAGAGATTGGGTTAGGAAGTCGGATTGGCATTGTAAGTTTTGCGGATACTGCCGTTGATAATACACAGCTGATTACGTCAGTAAATACACTGAAAGATGCAGTGAATGGTTTAAGAGCAGGAGGACTGACAAATCATGCCGATGCTTTTACGAAGGCTGTTGAATTATTTGATCCTACTTCGGAAAATGAACGGGTGATTGTAATGTTCACGGACGGAGAAACAACGACAGGTGCACCGCCGGAACCGGTAGCTGAAGCAGCAAGGGCATCCGGAATTATTATTTATTGTATCGGTCTGATTGGAGCAGACGGGATTGATGTGACGGTTCTGAATGATTGGGCTACCGATCCGGATGCTTCGCATGTAGCTGTAACACCCGATGATCAAGAGCTGGAAGATTTATTTGAGGATCTTGCAACTAATATTTCAAAACCGGGAGCAACGGATATTGTGATTGATGAAACAGTAAATCCAGATTTTCATATCATTGGAATAACACCTCCTAATAGGGGTACAGCCGTGATGATCGATTCCGTCACATTGCAGTGGAAGATTCCAGCACTTGGTATTTCGGGAAATGAAGGTGCTTCTCTGGAATTTTTCATTAAACATGTGGGAATCAATACCGGCGAAAAACAAGTAAATGAATCGATTTTATATTCTGATAAGGAGGGAAATCTGGTGATATTTCCAGAACCTTCTGTAGAGGTAAGCTGTGGGATTGTCGTGAATCCGGAACCTTGTCCGATTCCTGTTGATTTTCAGATTGATGGCTGTAAGGAGTCCATTGTTATGGATCTGGGTGATGTCTACATGAAATCGTTGGGAAGAATCGTACAGTTGGATGTCACGGTAAAAAATGTCTGTCCGAACAAGAGAGTTGCCCTTGGAGTTATTTTGACAGAAGTGGATTCGAAGGGGTGCGAACACTCTCGCGGTATTAAGACAATCACCATTCCGGCACATCATTATCCGAACTGCCGGGATATTCTTGTAAAATGCATCCAATTTGTACTGCCCGAAGAACTAAATGTATCGGAAGAAAATGCGAAAGGCATTTGTGGACGAAGAAACCTAAAAGCACGTTTCATTGCTCATAATATTGACACAGATTATAAATGCTGTGACACTGAAATTTGCGTGACTTCTTAGAAAATTCATGGGCCGCTGTCAGGTTTTGGCAGCGGCTTAAATAAATTTCAGAATTCTGTCGCGTAGTTTTATAAAAATATGGTATAATATACTAAAATTCCGGAAGTGTAAGGGAGGATAAAAAATCTGTACAAGCTAACCGGAAAGAAAAGGACAGGGGGACAGGAAAATATGGAGGCATCAAAAACATTGATGACGGAAGGAACGATATGGAAGAAAATCACGTTTTTTGCCATACCGATTTTTTTGGGAAATTTATTCCAACAGATGTACAATACGGTGGATTCTTTGATTGTTGGAAACTTTCTTGGAAGTAATGCACTGGCAGCGGTGAGTTCTTCGGGAAACCTGATTTTTCTTATGATCGGTTTTTTTAACGGAATTTCTATTGGGGCAGGAGTTGTGATTGCCAGATATTTTGGAGCAAGAGATAAAAAAAATGTAGAAAGAGCAGTACATACGACCGTTGCGTTTGGGCTGGCGGCCAGTGTGATACTAACGATTGTTGGTACTTTTTTTGCACCACAGATTCTTGTATGGATGCAGACCCCGGATAATGTACTTCCGCAGTCTACGGCATATTTCAGAATTTACTTTATGGGCTCCATTGGGTTTGTTATGTACAATATTTTTGTGGGAATTTTACAGGCAGTAGGAGACAGTCGGCATCCACTGTATTATTTGATGGTTTCATCAGTGGTAAATATTGTATTGGACCTGACATTGATCGCAGGATTTCATATGGGAGTTGGTGCCGCAGCATTTGCAACGGCTGTATCACAGTTTATCAGTGCTGTTTTATGTATGATACAGTTGATCAGATCACAAGAGGAATATCATCTTTGTTTGAAACATATACGATTTGAATGGGATATGCTCAAGCAGATCATCAGATTCGGACTGCCATCCGGATTCCAAAATTCGATTATTGCCATTGCCAATGTTGTTGTACAGTCCAATATCAATTCTTTTGGTGAGATGGCAATGGCAGGATGTGGAGCTTATGCGAAAATAGAGGGATTTGGTTTTTTGCCGATTACAAGTTTTACAATGGCTTTGACTACATTTGTAGGACAGAATCTCGGAGCTAAGAATTATGAAAGAACAAAAAAGGGTGCGAGGTTTGGAATGGTCTGTGCCATGACGATTGCGGAAGTTATCGGAATTGTGATTTTTATTTTTGCACCTGTTTTTATAGCGGCCTTTGATAATACGGCAGAAGTAATCAGATTTGGGGTGGAAAAGGCAAGAACGGCAGCTTTGTTTTATTTTTTGTTGGCGTATTCACATTCTATTTCGGCAATTTTGCGAGGAGCAGGAAAGTCGGTTGTACCGATGATTGTCATGATGGTGTGCTGGTGCGTGATCCGAGTGGCTGTGCTGACCGTGGCAGGATTTTTCTTCCCATCAATAGCAGTTGTTTATTGGGTATATCCGATTACATGGACATTAAGTTCTGCTATATTTTTAATTTATTATAAAAAGGCAAACTGGTTATATTCTTTTGAAAATAAATAATGCACGAAAAGGCGTGATATTTTATCACGTCTTTTTTTTATAACCTATTGACAAAACTAAAAACCTAGTGTACTATATAACTAGTTTACTAGTGGAAAGGAGAAATGAAATGGAATATAATGCAGGAATACCGATTTACATGCAAGTAATACGTGATATTAAGAAAAAAATCGTACGGCGTCAGCTCCTTCCGGGAGAGAAGCTTCCATCTAACAGAGAATTAGCTGTTATGTATAAGGTAAATCCGAATACGGCTGCAAGAATATATAAAGAGATGGAAGCAGATGGATACTGCTATACCAAACGTGGACTTGGAACTTTTATTGCGGAGGATGATAATATGCAAAAGAGTATCAGAAAAGAAATGGCAGAAGAATTACTGCAAGGGTTTATGGATGAAATGAAAGATCTTGGATTTAACAAAGAAGAGATTATCTCTGAAATCTGGGAATATGAAAGGGAGGAAGAGTAATGATTGCAGAATGCAGAAATTTAAGTAAAGCCTATATGGGGAAGACGGTAGTATCAGATGTATCTTTGAAAATACGTGGAGGAAATATTTATGGACTGCTTGGACCAAATGGTTGTGGAAAGACTACATGGATGAAAATGATGACGGGATTTGTAAAACCCTCTTCAGGAGAAATTATCTTTGATGGAGCTCCATGGAATTATAGAAAGAAGAATGAAATTGCTTATATGTCCACGGAAGCGTTTTTCTATGACTTTATGACTGTAAAAACGGTGGGAGATTATTATGCAGATTTTTTTGACGGATTTGATTTGAAAAAGTACGCTGAACTAACACAAAAAGTAGGGCTTGAAGAACAGATGAAAGTGAGGGAACTTTCTACCGGTATGATGGCAAAACTGAAAGTGATTGCCACCTTGTCCCGAAAGGCATCATTGTACCTTTTAGATGAACCATTAAACGGGATTGATCTAAAAGCGAGAGAAGAAGTTATTGATACAATCCTTATGACGGTAAATGATCAAAATGCCATTGTGATTTCTACTCATTTGATTGAAGAGATTGAGAGCTTTATAGAACATGCCATTTTTATGAAATCCGGAAAAATTGTATTGGAATGTGATTCTGAGGATGAGCGTATCCGTGCAGGACGATCCATTGCAGATTTATATAGGGAGCTAATGTAGGGAGGAAATGATAAATATGAGAAATCTGATTAAATATGAATGGAGAAAGCAAAGAACGGCCAGGATGATCATTTTAACATGCTTGATTGCATTTATTGCCAGCTTTGTAATAGGAACTATTTTAAACAGCGATAAAATCATGGGACTTAGTATCTTGATTCTGTTCTTTACAAGTATATTTGGAGTTTTGTATGTAGGAATTGAAAGTATCGTTGTTTTAAACAGGGATTTGCGGACAAAACAAAGTTATATGCTTTGGATGGTTCCAAAATCCACATGGGAGATTCTTGGAGCAAAATGCGTATCGGCTGTTTTACAAATGTTATTTGTATTTGTTTTGTTTTTTGCAACATTTGCAGTTACCGTTACCTTTACCATGGCACAAAGCGGACTACTTGGAAAGCTTTTGAAAAATGTGACAACATTATTTTCTGAACTGATGCAGGTAAATGTAAACTGGTTGGAGATTTTCTGCGGAGTATTGATCTTGTTCCTTATATGGGTATCGGTTATTATGACCGGATTTCTTTCTGTCATACTTTCCAGAACGGTATTTTTAAAGTCCAGATTTGCAGGAGCGATTTCGGTTATTTTATTTTTTGTCATAAACTTTATCATAAGCAAACTATATGGCTTGGTATTTCAGTTCCGTGATTTTACAGTCACCAGTTTCTGGACCCAGACACCATGGCTGGATTATCTGTTTTATCTTTTGGTTTGTGTGGTTTTATTTGGAATCAGCGGATGGATTGCAGAAAGAAAACTGAGCATTTAGTATAGGGAAGCAATAAGGATGATTTTTTTGATCATCCTTATTTTTTTATCAGAAGAAAAAATTATGATATAATCAAAAAACATAATATGTTATAGATAAAAATTGGTATATAATATAGATAAATAAAGATATGGACAGGAGGAAGAAGAATGAAGATACTTGTTATTGGCGGAGTTGCTGCGGGAACAAAGGCAGCCGCAAAATTGAAAAGAGAAAATCAAAGAGCAGAGATAACCATCATCACAAAAAGTAAAGATATTTCTTATGCAGGGTGTGGACTTCCATATTATGTAGGTGGTCTGATTGAAAACAGGGAAGAATTGATTGTAAATACACCGGCAACATTTGAAAAACTGACAGGAGTTTCGGTATTTACAAGAAGAGAAGCAGTATCACTGGATGCAGCAGAAAAAATAGTGAAGGCTATCAACCTAGATACGGGGGAAGAGGAAAAATATTCATATGATACGTGTATTCTTGCGGTAGGAGCGTCTCCTTTTGTCCCGGATGTACCAGGAGTAACACTTCCGGGCGTGTTTACTATGCGGACACCGGATGATGCGATTGCATTACGTAACTATATCAAAGAAAACCAGGCAAAGCGTGCGGTTGTAGTAGGAGGAGGGTTTATCGGACTGGAAATTGCAGAAAATCTGCAGCATCAGGGCTTGGATGTGACAGTTGCCGATATGGCCTCTCAGCTTATGCCGAATATTTTCGATCCGGAAATGGCGGCATATGTAAAGAAACAATCTCAGAAAAAAGGAATGCATGTCATGACGGGGGCTGCCTTAAAAGAGGTTCTCGGAGAAGAAAAAGCACGGGGAGTTAAAACAGATGCAGGGAATATCGTATCGGATGTCGTTGTAATGGCTATCGGTATTCGACCGAATACGGGATTTTTAACAGAAAGTGGCGTCAAGATGACAAAAGGACTCATTCAAATTGATGAACAAATGAGGACAAATCTTCCGGATGTATATGCAGCGGGTGATTGTGTCATGGTTAAAAACCGTCTCACAGGTAAACCACAATGGTCTGCAATGGGTTCGTCTGCCAATTATGAGGGACGTACATTGGCACAGGTATTGGGCGGAAAAAACAAATCATATCCAGGAGTTCTCGGAACGGGTGTGGTTAAGCTCTCGGGAATGAATGCCGCAAGAACCGGATTGACAGAACAGCAGGCAAAAGAGGCAGGATATGATGTGGAAACAGTTGTTGCAGTGACAGACGATAAAGCCCATTACTATCCGGATTCCGATTCTTTTGTAACTAAGATGATCGCAGACAGAAGCACACATCAGCTTCTTGGAGTACAGGTTTTTGGTGCAGGAGCAGTTGATAAGATGGTGGATATTGCTGCTACGATTATGGCAATGAACGGAAAACTGGAGGATCTGGAAAATCTGGATTTGGCATATGCACCTCCGTTTTCTACAGCCATTCATCCGATTGTTCAGGCAGCATATATTTTGTTGAATAAGATTAATAACGAAATGGTAAGCATGACACCGGCAGAATATGCAGCAGGAAAGGCAAAGGGATACAAAATCGTAGATGTAAGTCCGAATCCTCAGATACCGGGGGCTTTTTATGTGGATCTTACTTCTGTAAATGGACCGATAGAAGGATTGGAGAAAGAGGAAAAATTGCTTCTTGTATGTTTGAAAGGAAAGAGAAGCTATTTCTTACAAAACCGCCTGAAAGCTTTTGGATATACTAATACAGTTGTTTTGGAAGGTGCTCAGTATGTAAATGATGTAAAAGTAGAAGGAGCAAAATGCAGTATTTCTCCGGAAGAAGTCACGAGAGTTAAAGGACTTGGCTTTTTGAGAGATAAGAGAACGGAAGACAAATTCAATGGACGTGTCATTACAAGGAATGGAAAAATAACAGCACAGGAGAGTCGCACTATTGCAGAAGCGGCAGAAAAGTTCGGAAGCGGAGAAATCACTATGACCTCACGACTGACAGTGGAAATACAAGGAGTTCCATATGAGAATATTGATCCATTAAGAGAATTTCTTGCAAATGCCGGACTGGAAACAGGCGGTACAGGTTCCAAAGTACGTCCTGTGGTATCTTGCAAAGGAACAACCTGTCAATATGGTCTTGCAGATACTTTTGCGTTGTCTGAGGAGATACATGAAAGATTTTATCATGGATACAGCAATGTAAAACTTCCGCATAAGTTTAAGATTGCAGTAGGAGGATGTCCGAATAACTGTGTAAAACCGGATTTGAATGATTTGGGTATTGTAGGACAGAAGGTGCCTTATATAGATTCGGAAAAATGCCGAGGCTGTAAAGTATGCCGTGTAGAGAACAGCTGTCCGATCCATGTGGCAAAAATGAAAGACGGAAAAATACAAATTGATCCTTTGCTTTGTAATCATTGTGGCCGTTGTATTGAAACATGTCCGTTCCAGGCATTATCGACAGAAATGCAGGGATTTAAAGTTTATATCGGCGGTCGATGGGGAAAAAAGGTAGCTCATGGACATGCATTAGAGAAAATCTTTACGAAGGAAGAAGTATTGGATATTGTAGAAAAGGCAATCCTTTTGTTCCGTGAGCAGGGAATAACAGGAGAACGTTTTGCAGATACTATTGAAAGAATCGGTTTTGAAAATGTACAGAAACAGCTTTTGTCTGATGAACTTCTGGAAAGAAAACAGGAAAATCTGTCCATGCAAAAGCATTTGAAAGGTGGAGCAACCTGTTAAAATTCAATGAAAAAAAGGGTAAAGATTTTTATACGAATCCTCTTGTTTTGTATTCTTTTTGCAATAGCGTTTTTCTTCTATATTTTTGTGTACAGAGGAATAAATGAACCTATAACAAAAAGAAACGAAACAAGTATGGAAGCGTCAGTACACAGTTTAAAACAAACAAAAAAAATCTTAAAGCAATATGATGAATTTTTCACGGAGAAAGTAACGGAAACTCTTTCTGCTGAAAAAAATTTTGGAACATATTTGATTCCGGGCTTGGAATCTGCACAAACTGTCAGAAGCGATACAAAGAAAAAAGACATCTGCACATCCATGACCCCGCAGGGAATGGATGTGACAGATGACTACATTTTTGTAAGTGCATATTGTCATACAAAACGTCACAATTCGGTGATTTATATGATGGATGGTAAGACGGGAGAATTTATAAAAGAAATCATCCTTCCAAATAAAACCCATGCCGGTGGTTTGGCTTATGATAACATCAACCGGGTTTTATGGGTGACGGATATGAAGGATGGAAAGGCAGCAGTCAGCCTGTATACATTAGAAGCCATGGAAAACTATGATTATGAGAAGACAAAGAAGCCTCTTCCTTTTTTGAATACACATATTCTTGATGGTCTTACAAGAAATTCCTTTATGGCCTTTCGTGGAGGAAACCTTTATGCAGGTTACTTTTCCATGTCAGGAACAAGTGTCATCAATCGATATTCCGTCAATTTTGAAGAAAACAAATTGCATCAGGATGAATATGAAGAACTGAATGAAGAAAGAAAGACTTTTAGTAAAGTGGCAATGGACCAGAAATGGGCAGACATTCTTTCTCAGGTTCAAGGATTGGAGGTGTTTGGAAATTATCTGTTTCTATCTCAGTCTTATGGATATTCCGATTCAAGACTTAGGATTTATGAGAGGGAGGCAATCGAGAAAGAAAAATACAGTCTGAAAACAAAAGAAGAGTTAAAAAGTTACAGGCTTCCTACACGAATGGAGCAGATTTGTGTACACGGAGGAAAATTGTATATGCTTTTTGAATCGGGGGCATATGCGTACCGAGGAATACCGGTAAAATGTATAGATCGTATCATATCGGTCAATCTCAATGATATATTAAAAGATTTAAAGTAGGGGGAATGACGGATGAAATATGCAGAAGAAGGGTATCAGTATCATATACAGATAAAAAAAGGAGATGTTGGGAGATATGTAATCCTCCCGGGGGACCCGAAACGATGTGAAAAAATCGCAAAATATCTGACAGACGCAGAAAAGATTGCGGATAACAGGGAATTCATCACCTATACAGGATATTTAAACGGCGAAAAAGTCAGTGTGACATCTACGGGGATTGGAGGACCGTCTGCAGCAATCGCAATGGAAGAACTTGTAATGGCAGGAGCGGATACTTTTATTCGGATTGGAACATGCGGAGGAATCCGCCTAGATGTACAAAGCGGGGATTCGGTGATTGCTTCCGGTGCTGTCAGAATGGAAGGAACAAGCCGGGAATATGCACCGATTGAATATCCTGCGGTGGCAGATTATGAAGTTGTGTCAGCTTTAAGAGAAAGTGCCGAAAGGATGGAAAAGCCATACCATATCGGAGTGGTACAAAGTAAAGATTCTTTTTACGGACAGCATAGTCCGGAAAAAAGCCCGGTCGGTTATGAGTTGAGTGCAAAGTGGGAAGCGTGGAAAAAACTTGGATGCCTTGCATCCGAGATGGAGTCGGCAGCACTTTTTATCGTAGCGGCATCTTTGGGGGTTCGTTGTGGAGCGGTTTTTTTAACGATTGCAAATCAAGAACGAGAGAAGAAAAATCTGGAAAATCCGGTTATAAAGGATACAGATACGGCAATCCGAATTGCCGTAGAAGCGGTTAAAGTGTTGATAGAAAGAGATGGAAAAGAACGTGAATAAAGAGCGATTACAAAAAGAAGCAAAAAAAGCAATGGAACATGCATATGCTCCTTATTCCGATTTCCGGGTAGGAGCCTGTATAGAACTAAAAGACGGAACATATATTTTGGGAGCAAATATCGAAAATGCAGCATACGGGTCCTGTATGTGTGCAGAAAGAAGTGCGATATATGCGGCTTATTCGAAGGGGTATCGAAAGAAAGATATTCTGGCATTGGCTATCGCAAGTGACGGTGCGGAAATGATTACTCCATGTGGTGCATGCAGACAGGTTTTATCAGAACTTCTGGAAAAAGACACACCGATACTTCTGACAGGTAAAAAGAAAGAAAAGATTGTAACGGTGGAAGAACTTCTTCCATTTACTTTCGGAAAAGAAAATCTTGAAAAAGAAGAAAGATGATCAGAGAAAAATTTCAGGGGAACCGATGATTTATAAAATCACGATTCCCCTCTGTTTTTATTCTTTAAGCCCCATTTTTTTATATGCAGCATTGACATCTAAAGTACAAAATCCATCGTCGAACTGGAAGAACGGAATTCCAATCGTATGTTGTTCTCTGACATCAAGGAAGAGATCGGATGTATCACGAAGCTTCAGAAAACGCTTCATGTTTGTGACATTTTCTGTGATGTCGATAAAATAATACTGAAGATCATTTGCAGAGATTTCTTTCAGACGCTGAAGGACGTCCGTGCAGTCGCCGCAGATTTCAGATCCATAAATAATTACTTTCATATTGGATAACCCCCTTTTATTTTGCTGTCTTTACTATACCATGAAACAAAATATATCGCAATCCAGATGAAATAAAACAATGGGAAAGCCCCGGACAATGAAAAATCCGGGGCTAATGGGAATGAGTGTAAATAAATTAGGCGATTTCCCTCAGACTGTCATCAAGGTCACATGATGCAAAAGGTTTGATAGCATCCATGAAAGATGGATCAATTTGAGATAAATCTTCGTAAATTGACAGTTTCAGACCGTCTGCATTGCTGATAGAAAAAACTCCTAACAAAGATTTTGCATCGACAACACGTTTACCGCTTGTCAGATCCATGTGATATGGGTAACTGCTTACGGTTTCGACTAATCTTGAAACATCTTCTTCGTGTCTAAATTTGATTGCTACCTGAATCATGTTAATCGCTCCTTTTTATTAATATGATTTTTTCTATGTAGCTTCCAGATATACACAATGATGTCAATTCAATTTTACAAGAAATAGTATAGTAGAAAAATGTAAAAAAATGCAGAACCGTGCTTGTAAAAAAAGTATCAATATTTGCAGCAAACCTTAAAAAAAGATTAAAAAGGACGAAAATTGCAAAATTAATAACAAAGTTGTGTTATACTGAAAATAAAGAAAGAAGGTATAATATGAACGAGAAATTAATTAAGCAGCTTAAAAAGATTACACCTGAAGAAGAAAAATATATGAAAAACGCATCGGAAGGTCTTTTCCCGTATGTGTTGGATGATGATACGGAAATCATAGATTTTGAGAAAATGACGTCGAAAAGGAGAATGATCAGTCTGTATAAAAGGACAAGATTTGTAGATTATCCGGATCACACTCATAATTATCTTGAGATGATTTATGTGTGCAGCGGTTCTGTAAAGCAAACTATTGATGGGAATACGGAACTTCTGATGCAGACGGATGATTTGCTGTTTATCCGTCAGGGTGTCAAACACAGATCTACCATACCGGCTTATGATGACCTAATGATCCACTTTATGATTTTACCGGAATTTTTGCGTTATCCGTTAGGGATGCTTACAGAAGATACGGTTCTTAGAAGATTTATCGAGGGTGTTGTCAATGGGAAGAAAGATGGGACAGGGTATCTGCACTTTCATTTGAGTGAAATGCAGGAGACAAAAAACCTTTTGGAGAATATGACCCTTAGCCTTCTAAGAGAAACAAGAAATGTTCAGCAGATTCTTCAAGTGACAATGGGAGCATTATTTTTAGAACTATCCAACAGAACTTATAAAATTACGGTAGGAACTCCGTCAGATTATGAAAAAAATCTGGTTTTAAAGGCAAATACATATATAGAGGAACATTACAGTACCGCTACACTGGAAGAATTCAGTAAGATGGTCAATCAGCCTGCTTACTATATCAGCAGGATTGTGAAAAAATATTCCCCATATACTTTTACAAAATATGTTCAGAAAAGAAGAATGATCCAGGCAGCATATTTGCTGGAATCAGGGGATTTTACAATTGAAGAGATCATGAATCAGGTAGGATACGAAAATTCCAGCCATTTTCACAGACTGTTTAAGGAAGAATATGAAATGACTCCAAAAGAATATCGAAGAAAATATGGTATTATAAGGGAAGAAAAATAAATTTAAATAAACCTTCAAAAAATATTTACAAAGGTGTAGAATAAAATTAGATGATAAAAGCAGAAAGGAATGACACTTTCTGGAAGGATTAATTAAAAAATTACAAATAAGATGAGAGGAAATGAATGAGTAAAGAAAGTGCGAAAAGCGTAAATCAAATCACAGAAGGGGTGATTTGGAAACAGTTACTTTTATTTTTTTTCCCAATCATGTTGGGAACATTTTTTCAACAGTTGTATAATACGATTGATACGGTGATTGTAGGACGCTTTGTAGGAACGGAAGCTCTTGCGAGTGTAGGGGGGTCCTCAGCTCAGATTATCAATCTGGTAGTTGGATTTTTTACCGGACTATCATCCGGAGCCTCCGTTATCATTGCACAATACTATGGAGCAAAAGATGAAGATTTTGTAAAAAAAGGACTTCATAATGCATATGCGGTTTCTGTAGCGGGAGGGATTCTTCTTAGTGTCGTGGGGGTGGTCTTGGCACCGTATATTTTACAGTGGATGAATACTCCTTCCGAGATACTTCAAAGTTCAACGGTGTATCTGCGGATTTATTTCGGAGGTATTTTGTTTACCTTTGTCTACAATATGGGTTCCAGTATCTTAAGAGCAACAGGAGATTCAAGAACACCACTTTATTATCTTATCATATGCTGCCTTTTGAATATTGTACTGGATTTGGTGTTTGTTGTTATTTTCCACATGGGAGTGGCTGGAGTAGGAATCGCAACGATGATTTCCCAGGCATTTAGTGCCTGTCTTGTTACCCATAAGCTGGCAAAAACGAAAGGAATCCTGCATCTTTCTGTTCGGAAAATCCGTTTTTATGCAGAAGCTATGGAACCGCAGATCAAACTTGGAATTCCGACGGGAATAGAATCCATTTTGTTTGCTGTTTCCAACATTGCAATCCAGGCTTCTCTGAACACATTTGGAACCAATACGATGGCTGCATGGTCTGCATACGGAAAGCTGGATGCAGTATTTTGGATGATCAGTACTGCTTTTGGTATTTCCATTACAACCTTTGTAGGTCAGAATTACGGTGCGGGAAGAACAGACCGAATCAGAAAAAGCGTAAAAGTTTGTATGTTGATGGATTTTGCCGTTTCTGTTGTACTGGTACTGGTGTTGGTTTTCGGAAGACATATCTTATTCAGACTGTTTACGACCGATCCGGAAGTGCTCAAACTTGGAAGCGAGATGCTTGTTCTGATCGCACCATGGTATGTAGTCTACGTAGTGATTGAAGTTTTGGCAGGTGCTTTAAGAGGTGTAGGAGATGTGCTGATACCGGTGATCATAACACTGGGAGGAATCTGTGCTTTACGAATCATCTGGCTGATCGGTGCATTAAAACTCAGTCCGACGATAGATACCATTATTTTCAGTTATCCGGTCACATGGCTTCTAACAGCAATCTTTTTTGTGATTTACTATTGGTATAAACATAAAAAGACAGACATTGTTTAAGAAAGAAACAGGAGGAAGAAATAATGAATCCGCATTGTGTACATAAGGTGCAGTATTATGAAACAGATCAAATGGGCATTACCCATCACTCCAATTATATCCGATGGATGGAAGAGGCAAGGGTACAGTTCTTGGAGTCTGTTGGATGGGGATATGAAAGGATGGAAAAAGAAGGGGTGATTTCCCCCGTTATCCATGTAGACTGTGACTACAAAAAAACAACAACATTTCCGGATGAAGTGGAAATTAGAGTGGAAGTGGAAGAATATAACGGAGTTAAACTGAAACTATTTTATGAAATAAAAGAGAAAAAAACAGGACAGTTGGCAGCAACAGGACATACAGGACATTGCTTTTTGGATGAACGGGGAATACCGGTAAGAATGAAAAAGAAATTTCCGGAACTGGATGAACTTCTTCGGAAAATGAAGAAAGAAACGAAGTAAGATATATGAAAAGAGAAGTGTGGATTTTCTGATAAGATAGCCACACCTCTCTTTTTGATTTATTCAAATTGTTTATATAGGAAGAACGTAAAGGGTATTATAATGTCTTGGACGTAAAGAGATTTTTTACATGATCCACTTCCTGACGGGAAGCTTTTTGAGCCGGCACATAGTATTGCTTTTCTCTTGCAATCTGATACAGTTCTTCCTGCGATGCTTCAGAACTGTTTCGAAGCTGTTTTAAAACAGCACGAAGCTGTGTATTTTCGGTCTGAGGGATCATTTCGCCATACATTTTTAACTCTCCGTTTATTCCTGCCAAAGCATCGGCTACCATCGTCTTTTCATTCATCATGTTCCGGCACCTCCTATAAGAATTGCATCAGCTGTTGTTTGGCCTGCATTGCAGACTGGGCTGATTTTTCAAAATATTGTTTTACTTTTTCGTCTGTTGCCTGTTTGGCATAAGCGTCCATTTTGCAATGACATGTGTCACAGCTTCCAATCAGATGACGAAGATTTTGCAGATCGAGAATAGAGATTTCATTCATTTTGGTATCCTCCTTCATTGTTCAAATGGTTACAGAAATAGTATGGCACGTTTTTTCTGATTTTAATCATAGAAAAAATCAGAAAAGCAGGAAAGGCTATGATAAAGTTGAAACGATTTTTTTGATAGGTAAGTATTTATCCAAATATTGTGTGACAGTATCCATATATTTTTGATATATCTTGCTATCATTTTGAAGACCGTGTCCTGAATGAGAACATTCAAAATATTGATAATCTATATCGTTTTCTTTATATGCTTTCAATAATCGTTGTGAGCCTTTAAATGGCTGCACTTTATCATATTTTCCATATGCGACCACACTTGGAACAGTATCTTTATCTATCCACATAACAGGTGATATAGGTTTTAATTTATCAATATATGAACCATCTTTCAGCATTTCTTTGGTTAGTTCTACTCCGCCCATGGTACCAAACAATATGGATGCTTTCTGTCTGATTTCTTCTGTACTTTTTTTCAAAACCGTATATATCCCAATCCTCTGTATAAAAGCCGGAAGGTCCGGATGCCCCGAATAACAGTTTTACAGGAACAGGAGAGGTATCGATATCTCGGTAAGCATAAATCATGGCAAGGGTATGTCCTGCCGAACCGCCACCAATCGCCATTTCGTTGATGCAATAACCATGCTTTTTTGCTTCTTCAATGATTTTTGGAATTGCTTCTTTTATTTCTAATGACTGGGTATAGACATTTTCATTAGGGGTTTCTTCACTGAATAGGGTATAGTTGATACCGACAGCCACATAACCTTTAGAGCAAAGCCATGACAGTATTTGTTTATCATCTGCTTTATCACCAGAAGTAAATCCACCCGCATGAAGATATACAACTAAGCCATAGTTATTTCGAGTATTATCTGAAGGTAAGTACATGTCAAATTTATTAGTCTGCCTATCACCATAAGATAAATCTGTATGTAATGTTCCGATTTCATCTGTAAGTTTTACTTCATATTTTTTAGACCATGACGGCTTTAATAAAATCTTTGAACCGGCACCCAATATCAAACAGCCTAAAAATGTGACGATACATAAAAGTACAAACATTACTCTTTCCCCTTTCTGCTTAGATTGCTTCATAAAAAATTACCTCCGAATAGTGTACCACCCATAAGCAAATTTAAAAATGCTCTCACAGCTAATCTGCCTAATACGAATGCTGTGATGATTATAATAATCAAAATGATTATTCGTAGTTTTGTCATATGCATTGCAGTTGCCTCCTAAAAATTTCTTGACAGAATTTTACCGGTTTTGTTAGAATTTTAATGAAACAAATGTATCATATTTTTGCTTTGATTTTCAATACATTTATAAAAATGAAACAAAACAAAGGAGAATGTATCATCATGAACAATAGCAAAAAAAATCAGTATGTAACAAGAGAAATTACAAATGCCATGCTGAAATTATTAAAAGATAAGGATATAGAGAAAATCACTGTTAGTGAAATTACATTAAAAGCACAGGTTGGAAGAGCCTCTTTTTACCGCAATTACAAGAATAAAGAAGAAATTTTGGAAAGGTATATTTTTTCTATCGTAAACCAATGGAAAAATGAAACGGAAAGTATATTACCCAATGATTTGTTAAAAAAGTTATTTGAACATCTTATTGAATATAAAGAGTTTTATACATTATTATATCAAAAAAAATTATTTCATTTATTTAGAGAGGTTCTCAAAGACACTATTACAGCAAAAAAACCTCTTTCTAACATAGAAGCATATGCAACTGCTTTTGTTTCTTATGGGATATATGGCTGGATAGAAGAGTGGTTGGCTCGTGGTATGAAAGAATCGGCAGAGGAAATTTATGCATTACTGCAATCGCAATCTGGAATATTAAAATAGATTTCAGACTGCATCAATATCAAAAGGAATCTGTTGTATCACATTAAAAACGAAATTATAACATAAGGGGAAGACATCATGAAACGAATGAAAAAAACAGGAATGCTATGCGTGCTGCTTTTGACACTTTTATGGATGCCGGCCTGTGGAAACACAACGGACGGTAGTAGTCAAGGTAAGAATACGGAAACAGTTACATTGGAGGAAATTCCGGAATACAGCGGAGAACCGTATGTAGAAGTAAAAAACAACAAACCGGATTTTTCCGAACAAGAGTTGGAAACAAAACCATTTGAAGAATACAGTGATCTGGATGAACTTGGAAGATGCGGTACCGCGGAGGCAAAGATAGGTCAAGAACTGATGCCACAGGCAGAACGAGAAAGCATATCGGAAGTAAAACCTTCCGGATGGGTAAATAAAAAATATGATAATGTGGATGGAGGATATCTTTATAACCGATGCCATCTGATCGGCTATCAGCTGACCGCAGAAAACGCCAACGAAGAAAATCTTATTACCGGAACAAGATATATGAATACCGAAGGAATGCTTCCTTTTGAGAATATGGTTGCGGATTACATACAGGATACAGGGAATCATGTCATGTATCGTGTAACGCCGGTGTATGAAGAAGACAATCTGGTCGCTTCCGGAGTACAGATGGAAGCAGAATCCGTGGAAGATAAAGGAAAAGAAATTTCTTTTAACGTGTATGTATACAATGTACAGCCTGGAATCGAAATTGATTATGAAACCGGGGAAAGTGAAAAAGCAAATGGCAAGGAAACAGAAAACGGATTGCTCCAATCCGGGAAGACGACATATATCGTAAATACCAATACAAAAAAATTTCATAAGCCGGACTGCTCTGGAGTGAAAGATATGAAAGCATCCAACAAGATGAAATTTACCGGGACAAAAGAAGAGGCAATGGAAAAAGGATACAGTCCGTGTGGTACATGCAGACCATAAAGAGGATGGTACGAATAAGAAACAGAATTGGGAAAGGAGGGAAACATCGTGATTAGAAAACTGAAATCCTGTGATATGGAACAGGTTATGAATATCTGGTTTAACGGAAATCTGGAAGCCCATGACTTTGTGGAAAAAGAATACTGGGAAATGCATATCCCGATGGTAAAAGAGCAACTGCTGCAGGCAGAGGTATATGTATACGAAGAACAGGGGAAAATACAAGGGTTTGCAGGAATGCAGGAAGATTATCTTGCAGGGATTTTTGTGAAAAAGGAATTTCGAGGCACTGGTATCGGGAAACAGTTTTTGGACTTTGTAAAGCAAAGACATGAAAAATTGACGTTGCATGTATATGAAAAGAATCAACGTGCGATAGACTTTTATAAACGGGAAGGATTTGCCGCGATTTCGAAAGAAATGGATATGAATACCAATGAAACGGAGTATATCATGGTTTGGAAAAAATAAGATGCTGGAACGTTTTGGGCTGGGATGATATAATAGGGATACGAAAAGGAGGGTGCGAATGTTAGGACTGAAGCGAGGGAGTGTCAGGCTGTGTGAGCATGAAAAAGACTGGGAAGCGGAGGCTGAAAATACAATTATACGTCTAAAAAAGATACTGGGAAATACAGTTGATGATATTCAGCATGTGGGGAGTACGGCAATTGTGACTATTAAAGCGAAACCTATTATTGATATTGCAGTTGCGGTAGAGAATTTTCCTTCTGTTCTTACATTTGAACAGGAACTGAAAGAAAATGGATTTTATTATCGCCCTGGTGCACAATCTTCTACTGAAAATCAATTATTATTTGCTTGTGGCAATTTTTATGATGGCTCCGGAGATTTGCAGACACATTTTATCCATGTTGTTTTGAAAGGCAGTATAGAATGGAAAAATTATATAAATTTCAGAGATTATTTGAATAGTCATTTGTCTATGGCAAAAAAATATGAAGATTTAAAACTTTTACTTGCTTCCGAATGGTCATCTGATGAAGGAAGAGAAGGTTATACAAAGGGAAAACAGAAGTTTATACATTCTACATTAAGAGAAGCTTTTGTTTGGTCTTATCTTGGCAAAATGGTGGATATACAGGTTGACCGCCCTCTTGGCAGTTCACACCCGAAGTATAAAGAGATGATCTATCCCGTTAATTATGGATTTCTTCCAAATGTTTTTGGAGGAGACGGCGAGGAATTGGATGTATATTTGCTTGGGGTAGATGTCCCTGTTAAACAATACAGAGCCCGTATCATCGGAATTGTGCATCGTAAAAATGATATAGAAGATAAACTTGTTGCCGCACCGGAAAATATGAATTTTAGTAAAGAAAAAATCGAAAAGGCTGTTTATTTTCAAGAACAGTATTATAAAAGTGAAATAGAGATCAGGAGAGATATGATGAATACAAAATTGTAGAAAAACCTGCTTTTTTCTTCGCAGGCATAGCAAACGAGTACCGTTACAGTTTGAAGGAATAAATAATGACAAAGATGAACGAGAAAAGGCAAGGTTACGTATATAGTGAGATATGGATTCCGGTAAAGAGGAGAAGGTAAATGAAAGAAGAAACGATAAAGCAGGTATTAAAGTTCAGAGATGACAGAAACTGGAAGCAATTTCACAATCCAAAAGATCTGGCGATTTCCATCAGTCTGGAAGCGGCGGAACTATTGGAGATTTTTCAATGGAGTGCAGAAGATGTAACATGTGTAGATAAGATGGGACAAATAAGGGAAGAACTGGCAGATGTGATTAATTATTGTATTCTGATGGCAGATGCCTGTAATTTGGATCTGGACGAGATCATAAGAGAAAAAGTAAAGAAAAATAATGAAAAATACCCGATAGAAAAAGCGTATGGGAGTAAAGAAAAATATACAGTATTAAAAAATTCATAGAAAAGAAGGGTATCATGGAAAACATTTTATACAGACCAATCGAAAAAAGGGATTACGAAACGATAAAAGACATTATCTGTCATGCGTTTTTTTTGGATCAGTACATGGAAGATAAAAGACTGCTGGAAGCGGTAAAATCGCAATATCTTTATAATTGTCTGTTGGAAGCTACCTATACCTGTGTAGCAGAAAAAAACGGCACAATTGTTGGTGTGATCATGGGGAATGCTAAAAAAGATTACCATATGTTTTATCATATCCCGTATCTTACAAAACTTTTTTGGTATATGTTAAAGCTTTTCTGGCATGCCAAAAAGCAAAAGGACCAGGCAGCAGGATATCAGCGGTTACAGAAAATTTATCATCAATTTTACAACAGGCATAAGGGAGAATTTGACGGTGTTCTGACCCTTTTTGCCGTCAATGCAGATTGCCGTGGTCTGGGAATCGGGAAAAATCTGATGAAACGATGCATGACTTATTTGAAAAGAAAACAGGTACATCGTATTTATCTTTATACAGATACAACCTGTACGTATGAAGTATATGAGCATTGGGGATTTAAGCGATTGGAAGAGGCTCCGTTGCAGATGAAACGACTTGGAAAAGCATTTCACATGGATATTTTTTTATATGGATATTCTTTCCATTCAGAAAAAAAGAAAGACAGGAGAAAAGAAGCATGATTATTTTGCACACAGGTGCATCGCACAGGGAAAACCGTACTGGCGAAACTTGTCTTGAAAGATAACGTAGAATACCTTGCCATGTGCCCCAAATATGGTTATAATTATGTATTAATCCATGACCGCTATGAAATCAAAATTGATTTATAAATGCGGGTAGATAAAAAACAGGAAAGCAGAGGAGCAAAATGAAAATAGCAGTAACATATGAAAATGGAAATGTATTTCAGCATTTTGGAAAAACAGAATCTTTCAAAGTGTATGAAGCGGAAGATAAGAAAGTGGTTTCAAGTGAAGTAATCAGTGCCAATGGAGCCGGACATAGTGCACTGGCAGGATTTCTGGCAGCAGAGGGTGTTGATGTGCTGATCTGTGGAGGTATCGGCGGAGGAGCACAGGAAGCCCTTAAGGAAGCAGGAATCGAAGTATGCTCCGGAGCAGAGGGCAATACAGATGCAGCTGTAGAAGCGTATCTAAAAGGAGAATTAGTTTCTGCCGGAACAAGTTGCAATCATCATCACGAAGAAGGACACAGCTGCGGGCATCATGAGGAAGAACATTCCTGCGGTGGAAACTGCGGTGGAAGCTGTGGAGGCGGATGCGGTTCTCATGCAGCATTCAGTGGAAGAAATGTAGGAAAGACCTGCCGTACCCATTATAAAGGAACATTTAACGACGGGACACAGTTTGACTCTTCTTATGACAGAGGGGAGCCGTTAGAATTTGTCTGCGGAGCAGGGCAGATGATCAGAGGATTTGATATGGCAGTAGCAGATTTGGAAGTCGGACAGAGTGTAGATATCCACTTGATGCCGGAAGAAGCATACGGCATGCCGGACCCAAACGCTGTTTTTACACTGGAAATCGCACAGCTTCCGAGATCCGAAGATCTGGAAGTAGGACAGCAGGTATATCTGACCAATCAGTATGGTCAGCCGTTCCCTGTAAAGGTAACGGCAAAAGAAGAAACAACCATTACCTTTGATGCAAACCATGAAATGGCAGGAAAAGAATTGAATTTCCATATTGAACTGATAGAAGTAAAATAAAAATTGGGTATAAAGGAGAGTCTTGTATATAGACTCTCTTTTCTATTTTTTTCGATATGTTGTGGGAGTTTCTCCAATCCATTTCCGGAAGGTTTCTGCATAGTAGCTGCTGCTGCCAAAGCCGCATTCGATGGCGATTTCCGTAATGGTTTTTTCGGTGTTTTTCAGAAGAAGTATGCTTTTATTTAGTCTGTACCGGGTAAGGTAAAGTCCCGGAGTCTGGCTTAGATATTTAGAGAACAGTTTGCAGCATTTACTTTGCCCTATGAGACCGGAAGCGGCAATATCGCTAAGCGATATTTTCTTTTGGTAGTTTTGCTGAATAAATCCCATCATGTTTTTTACAAGGGTTAAATCACCGGCTGCATGGGTATTGGTTTTTACTATGGGTGGCATATGTTCATAAAGCAATACCCAAATAGAAAGAAATGCAGTCTGGATTTTCAATGGTGCGGCCGACTCCTTTTTGATATCACATATCCATTGGATTTTTTTTAGGATTTCTTGATGCCATGATATTTCGCGGTAAAAATGTATAAATGGAAGATCTCCGTGGTTAAGAACAGGAAGGACAAAATCACGTTCGTAAGATGCAGTAGTGCAAAGTAGCAGAGGGTGCAGTAAAACACAAAGAAAGATACATTCTTCTTTT
Source organism: uncultured Drancourtella sp. (assembly GCA_937880845.1). Taxonomy (GTDB): domain Bacteria; phylum Bacillota; class Clostridia; order Lachnospirales; family Lachnospiraceae; genus Sellimonas. Next base: position 8,321 of record CALFLL010000067.1, on the reverse strand, counting down.
GCGGAGGAAAAGCCAAAATGCATTTGGCGAGAATTTACAAAAAGTCCTTCTCCTTCGTATAGAGTGATGATTTCACCGTTGATATTGTATTGCATGTTTCCAGATAAAACGACAATCAACTCGATATCATCATGCCAGTGGCTGGGAGCCGCATAACCTGGATAGGAAGAGAGGACGCAGTATTTTCGGAAGATCGGGTAATCCGGATTGTCATAGTTTAATTTTTCAGAATCATCATTGTTTATGATCATTTTCCACACCTCGCAGGATTGTTATAAAATTATGCATTATTTCAATAGAAAATTCTTTTGATAAACAGTATAATCATAAAGAAAAAAGACAGGTATTGTCAAGAAGACGATGCCTGTATGGAGAGGGGAATTTTATGATTCATTTACTTTTGGCAATTATTTATCTTGCCTTTATCAGTTTGGGACTTCCGGATTCTTTGCTTGGGTCGGCATGGCCTTCCATGTATCCGGAATTTGGCGTGCCGGTATCCTATGCAGGGATCATATCCATGATTATTGCAGGAGGAACCATTGTTTCCAGCCTGCAAAGTGACAGGCTGACCAGAAAACTAGGAACAGGGAAAGTGACAGCTATCAGTGTGGCTATGACAGCGGCAGCATTGTTTGGATTTTCTTTTACAAATTCCTTTTGGGTCCTTTGCATCTGGGCGATTCCCTATGGATTGGGAGCAGGAAGCGTGGATGCGGCATTAAATAATTATGTGGCACTGCATTACAAAAGCAGTCACATGAGTTGGCTTCACTGTATGTGGGGAGTGGGAGCAACCATTGGGCCATATTTGATGGGATACGCACTTTCCGGGGGAAATGGATGGAACAGTGGATATCGTTACATTGGAATCATTCAGATCGTATTGACAGCCATTTTGTTTTTCAGTCTTCCTTTGTGGAAGGAAAGAAAAGCGGTATCGGCAGAATCCGGGGCGATGGAACATCAGGTACTTAATTTGAAGCAGATTGTAGGGATTCCGGGAGCGAAAGAAGTGATGGTTTGTTTTTTCTGCTATTGTGCTTTGGAACAAACAACAATCTTGTGGGCCAGCAGCTACCTGACGCTTGCAAAAGGAGTTTCTGCCGAAACAGCGGCAGGTTTTGCCAGTGTGTTTTTTATCGGGATCACAGCAGGGAGAGGAATCAGTGGTTTTATAACTATGAGATTAAATGATACACAGATGATACGTCTTGGACAGACGCTGACAGCCATAGGTGTGGCGATTATGCTGCTTCCGGGAACAGAAAAAATGACATTGACAGGACTTGCTCTGATTGGTCTGGGCTGTGCTCCTGTTTATCCAAGTATCATTCATTCTACGCCGGATCACTTTGGAGCAGACAAATCTCAGGCCGTAATCGGAGTACAAATGGCAAGTGCATATGTGGGCTCCTGTTTTATGCCGCCATTGTTTGGCCTGATTGCAAATCATATCACTGTAAGACTTCTGCCGGTTTACTTGTTGATTCTATTGCTTTTGATGGTGGCAATGCATGAAAGATTGAATAAAAAGGCACCTGTTTTATAAAGAAAGAAGGGAAACAAACAGATGAAAATTGAACATATTGCAATGTATGTAGAAGATCTGAAAAGAAGCAGACAATTTTTCGAAACCTATTTCCATGCTGTTTCAAACGATATGTATTATAACAAGAAGAAAGAATTTCGCTCATATTTTCTTAGATTTTCTGACGGAACACGATTAGAATTAATGAACAGGAAAGATATGAAATCTAAAGGAAAAAGAATGATTCAAAATGGATTCGCCCATATCGCTTTTAGTACAGGAAGTCGCGAAAAGGTGGATGAATTGACAGAAAAACTGAAGCAAGATGGTTTCCGCATTACGAGTGGTCCTCGTATGACAGGTGACGGTTACTATGAAAGTTGTATTCTTGACTGGGAAGGAAATGAGATTGAAATTACAGTGTGAGACAAAAAAGAGGAGAAAGACGATGAACGATATTAAACTGAATTTTATGGAAAGAGGGCAGGGACAACCATTGATTTTACTGCACGGAAACGGAGAGGATGGCCGTTATTTTTCCAATCAGATTTCTTATTTTTCAAAGAGATACAAAGTCATAGCCGTTGATACAAGGGGGCATGGGAAAAGTCCAAGAGGAACGGCACCTTTTACTATCCGCCGGTTTGCCAAAGATTTATTTTATTTCATGGAAGAAAAAGGAATCGAAAAGGCAGATATTCTCGGATTCAGTGACGGTGGTAATATTGCTCTGATATTTGCATTGAAATATCCTGAAAAAGTAGGAAAGCTGATTTTAAATGGAGCGAACCTTTATCCGGCCGGTATGAAAATTTCTGTTGTTCTCCCAATCTGGGCGGAGTACGGACTTACATGGATGTTTGCTCACTTTTCTAAAACAATCAAAAAGAAAAAAGAACTTTTGGGTCTGATGATACGGGATCCGTATATCAATCCGGACGATTTGAAAAATATTTCGGCAAAGACGTTGGTTCTCGTAGGAAGAAAGGACATGATTCGTCACAGACATTCGCTGTTTATCGCAAAAAAAATCCCCCAGGCAATCTTTGTCTGCCTGGAGGGGGATCATTTTATTGCTGCCAAAAATCCGGATGTGTTTAACAGAGTAGTGGCACGGTTTCTGGTGTCTTAGACTATTTCAGGAAAAACCGTATCATTTTTTCATGGATGTTTCGATAAGGCTGATAGCGCATCGGAAGATCCAGCCATGTTTTTTTATCTACAATACTCTTGTAGTGGGAGAACGTGTCAAAACCGATTTTGCCATGATAAGAGCCCATTCCGCTTTCACCAAACCCTCCAAAGCCCATTTCTGTTGTGGCCAGGTGGATGATGGTATCATTGATACATCCTCCGCCGAATCCACAGCGGGAAGTTACTTTTTTGGCAGCTGCTTTATTTGAGGTGAAGAAGTAAAGGGCGAGAGGGTGCGGCATGGCATTGACTTTTTGGATCACCTCATCCAGACTGTCAAAAGTCAGGATTGGCATGACAGGCCCAAAAATTTCTTCCTGCATGACAGGGTCATGAAATGTTACATGATCAAGGACGGTCGGTTCAATACGGAGTGTTTTACGGTCAGAAGTTCCGCCATGTACCACTTTCTTCTCATCGATCAGACCCAGAATCCGGTCAAAATGTTTTTCATTGATGATCTTGCCGAAATCCGGATTACGAAGAGGCTGTTTCCCATACTGTTTCTGAATCTGTTTTTTCACTTCTTTTATAAACTGATCTTTCACTGCCCGGTGACAGTAAATATAGTCAGGGGCAACACAGGTCTGTCCGCAGTTCAAGTATTTTCCAAAAACGATCCGTTTTGCTGCAAGACGGATGTTTGCAGTCTGATCTACGATACAAGGACTTTTTCCGCCAAGTTCCAGGGTGACGGGAGTAAGGTGTTCCGCTGCCTTTCGCATGACTTCCTTCCCGACAAACTGGCTTCCGGTAAAGAAAATATAGTCAAAATGTTCTTGTAAAAGACAGGTGTTTTCCGCACGTCCTCCGGTTACAACAGCCACATATCTGGAATCAAAGCACTTGGATAAAATCTTCTGGATTACAGCACTTGTGTAAGGAGAATAGGCACTTGGCTTTACGACAGCGGTATCTCCGGCAGCCAGTGCATCCACAAGTGGGGAAAGTGTCAGCATGAAAGGATAGTTCCACGGACTCATGATCAATACGACCCCATAAGGGGACGGCTTTTGAAAACTTCTGGAATGAAACTGTGCCAGAGGTGTATGAACCCGTTTTTCTTTGGCAAACCGGGTGATATGCTTCAGCATATAGCTGATTTCCTCCAGTACAAGACCGGTTTCGCACATATAGCTTTCAAAATTACTTTTGCCAAGATCCCTTTTTAGGGCATCATGGATTTCTTTCTCATGTTGGGAAATCCCGGAATAAAGCTTTCGAAGAGCATTGATGCGTACACTGACCGGCAGTGTGGCTCCGGTTTGAAAATAAGTTCTCTGTTGTGTGATCAGATGTTGGATTTCCTGTTCCGTCATTTTCTATTTCTCCTTTCTTTCCTTTGGTTCTACCATCAGCATATAATAAAATGTTTCCAGTTCTGCCGCATTCATCAGTACGGGAACTGGATAAAGAGGATTTGCCTCTTTATCGGCATAGTGAGCAAGTTTTGGAACATCCGTTTCACGGATTTCAGGGATGTGATCTCCGATCCCGAATCGTTTTTTCATGTCTACAATGGCTTGAATAAACTGTTCGGCTGCCTCATCGCAAGGTGCAGTTTCGTCGGACAGTCCGGCGGCGATGGCAAGACGGGCCAGTTTCTTGTGTATCTTTTCGCCGTAAGCTTTTAAAACCATCGGCAGGATGACCGCATTTGCAAGACCATGTGGTACATTGTATTCTCCGCCAAGAGAATGAGCGATGGCATGGACATATCCGACATAAGATTTTGTAAAAGCACAGCCGGCATAAAAAGAAGCATGCAGCATATTTCGACGGGCTTCCACATTGTCGCCGTCTTCGTATACGGTATCAATGTTTTCAAAAATCAGTTTTACCGCCATAAGTGCATCTTTGCGTGTTCCGTAAGTGGTAGAATTTCCGATATAAGCCTCTACTGCATGAGTAAGAGCATCCATTCCTGTGATTGCGGTAATAAACGGCGGAAGGCTTAACGTAACCTTAGGATCGAGAACCGCATATCGCGGAATCAGCGGAAAATCGTTGATGGCATATTTATAACGGGTTTTAGCATCCGTGATAACGGCAGCCAAAGTCGTTTCACTTCCGGTACCTGCAGTGGTAGGAACTGCCATCAAAAGAGGCAGTTTTTTGCGAACTTTTAAAATTCCTTTCATTTTTGCAAGGGACTGTTTCGGTTTGACAATGCAGGCACCAACGGCCTTGGCACAGTCCATACTGGAACCTCCGCCGAACCCGATGATACAGTCACAGCCATTTTCACGGTACAAGGCTACAGCTTCTGTTACGTTTTCCGTAGTTGGATTGGCGACTGTTTTGTCATAAATACAATAAGGGATTTCTGCATGTTCCAAAGCCTGCTCCAGGCGGGAAGTCAGTCCCAAGATTCGGATTCCGGCATCGGTGATGATCAGGACTTTACTGCGTTTTTTCTTTTGAATAATGTTAGGAAGTGCTTTTACACTGTTGACGATTTTCGGTTTTCGGTAAGGCAGAAACGGAAGAGCAATCTTAAATGCCGTCTGAAAAGTTCTGCAATATATTTTTCTGAAATAATTCATAAGTATGGATCCTTTCCGGCACGACATGACGTGCCTTGGGTATAGTCAATTTAAACAGAAAAATAGTAGCAGTTAAAAAGGAGCTTGTCAATAACCGCGGAGAAGGAGAATAGGAAAAGAGTCACCGATACCCCAAGAGCTGATTAAAGGGCAGTCGAATCAATCTGTCATTCACTGTAAAGATTGAAAAATAGGATTGATTGGATAAAGACAGATTACAGTCAAAAAAGTATAATAGAAATAAGAAATAACGGTAATTCAGGAGGAAAATCATGATTTCAATCGAAGAAAAAATGGCTTTAGCAAAGCAAATAGAAGAAATAGCGAAAAAGGCAGGAAGATTTATTTCTGATCATAAGATTAGTCAAGTCACGATAAAAGGAAATGTTTCCAATATTGTAACGGATATGGATATCAGGTGTCAGCAGCTTATCATTGGAGAGTGTCTGAAATGTATACCCGAAAGTGTGGTTTTGGCAGAAGAAGAAAACCGGCAGCAGATTGGTGAAGGTTTTACATGGATTATAGATCCTATCGACGGAACAACCAACTATTTATATGATTATCACCATTCCTGCATTTCCGTTGCATTGTATCATCAAAGAAAAGGAGTCATCGGTGTAGTTTATAATCCGTATCTTGATGAATGTTTTGTGGGAGTAGAAGGAGTCGGAAGCACATGTAATGGGAAAGAAATTCATGTCAGCAATAACAGTTTTCGTGAATCTTTAATTATGGTAGGAACGGCTCCGTACAATAAAGAATTGGTTGACAAAACCTTTGAGATCATGAAAAAAATCTTTTTACAGACTCGTGATATAAGAAGAAGCGGCAGCGCAGCTTTGGATTTATGCTATCTGGCGTGCGGAAGGATTGACGGATTTTTTGAACCTGTACTGCAGCCTTGGGACTATGGAGCAGCCGGTATTATTGTCCGAAATGCAGGCGGAACATTGGAACCAACCTCTGAACATGCGTTAGATGAATTAAAACGTACAGGAATCATTGCTTCCAACGGAGTCTGCCATGCTGCATTACAAGAAGTAGTTTTGGAAGAGGAGTAGGAGGATTTGATCATGAGAAGAAACGACAGAGAAGTAATAGATCAGCAAAAAATCGAAAGCATTATTTCCTTCTGTCATTGTTGCCGGCTGGGATTTTATGATAATGACGGAGTATATATTGTACCCTTAAATTTCGGATATGAAAAAATCCAAGAGAAAAGGATTTTTTATTTTCATGGAGCAAAAGAGGGACGGAAAATCAATCTCATAAAAACAGGAAATCCGGTAGGATTCGAGATGGATACGAACTATAAGCTTCATGAAAACGAAAATGCATGCGGATATTCGGCAGGATTTCAAAGTATCATCGGAACAGGAAAGATAGTTTTGATTGAGGATTTGGATGAAAAAATTCATGCATTACAACAGATCATGTTTCACTATACCGAAAAAAGAGATTGGGAATTTTCTATGGAAATGTTAAAGAATATGTCTGTTTTTAAACTTGAAGTGAGAGAGATTTCATGTAAGGAGCATGAATAGTATATGCGTAAGTGATTCGCATTGCAGAAGATTACAAATCATACAACATACCAAAGGGGAATAGAAGATGGTGGAAGTAATTAAATCACCGATTGTGAAAAAAATCAATGATAATATGGAAGGTCTGGAAGAATTTCAGCATTCCTTATCCAAAGAAAAAGAGAAAGAGATACTTTTGGAATTTCCTACGGTTTACATACATAATTGGGAAAATACGAATGATTATGAGATTTATATAGGGGAGTCAAATAATATTGTCCAACGGACAAAGCAGCATTATAAAATCGGTTTGGATAAAGAAAAATGGCAGCATCAGCTTCGGAAGAAAAAGGCAAGTCTTTATATTATCGGACATGAGCATTTTAATAAGTCCTTAACATTGGATATAGAAAACAGACTGATGCTTTATATGATGAGCGTGGAACATGTACGTCGGATTCACAATTTAAGAGGCAATCCACAAAGAAAATATTATCCGGAAGCTGAAATGGATTCTATTTTTCAAATGATCTGGAAAAAATTGCAAAAAGATAATAAAGAGTTGTTTCCAAGTGAAAGTAAAATTAAAGATTCTGCAGTTTTTAAGGCTTCACCGTTGCACAAATTAACGGAAGAACAGGAAATGATAAAGGAATGTATTATCCAAAAAGTGCTTGCAGCCTTAAAAGAAGAGAAAAAAGAACAGTTAATTTTTGTCGAAGGTGAAGCCGGAACAGGAAAAACCGTTCTTAATAGCAGTACATTTTATGAAATCTTTTCTTCTGCAAAAGAACAGGGAAAAAAGTCTTTGAAATGCTACATGATAGTCAATCATGATGAGCAGATTACCGTTTACAAGCAGATTGCAAAGAAGTTGGGGATGGCAAATGAAAATGAAGAAATAGTTTGTAAACCGACAAGTTTTATCAATCGACATGATTCCGATAATTTGATTGATGTAGCATTTGTTGATGAGGCACATTTATTGTTAACACAAGGAAAACAATCTTATAGAGGAAATGATCAGCTTCACGATATCATACAAAGAGCAAAAGTAACGGTAGTGATGTTTGATGAAAATCAAATACTTACAACAGAACAGTATTGGGAAGCACAAAAATTGGAATATTATCGCAAAGTTTCAAAAAAACAGAAAAACTATTTTGAACTAAAAAATCAGCTTCGTATGAAAGCATCAAAAGAAATTATGAAATGGATTGATGATTTTACCAAAAATCGACGATTATCACAAATACCAAAGGAACAGACTGGCTATGAATTAAAAATATTCAAAAGCCCATATGATCTGGAAAAAGCATTGCGGGAGAAGATATTATATGAAGAACATAAATTATCCAGATTGATTGCTACATATGATTGGGAATACAAATCCAATGCTTCACCGGAAGAACGGATTTCAAAATATTGGGAGGTGATGATCGGAAATTGGCATATGCCTTGGAACCGCGAACTAGTACAGCGAATAATAAATAATTGCTATATTAAACCGATGCCGCTTCCTCT
>CALFLL010000066.1 GCA_937880845.1 uncultured Drancourtella sp. | reverse complement strand
AACAAGTGCAAAAATGAAGATGTGAAAAAACTCAATCGAGTTTTTTCACATCCCCGTTTTTAATTATTTTTTGCATATAACAGTATATAACAGTTGACAACAGTTGTATACTGTTATATACTGTTTATACAGGAGGAGAACAAATGAATATTATTATCAACAGTTCCTCAATGATTCCGATTTATGAACAGATCGTCGAACAGATTAAAGCGATGATCATGAACTGTACATTAAAAGAAAATGATGCTCTTCCGTCTGTCCGCTCTCTTTCTAAAGAACTTAAGATCAGTGCCCTGACTGTCAAGAAAGCGTACGATAATCTGGAACAGGAAGGACTGACCGTTACGGTACATGGGAAAGGGACTTTTGTAAAAGCAACGAATACGGCTCTTATGAAAGAGGAACAGCTAAAAGAAGTGCAGGCTGATTTTGAACTGGCCATTCAAAAAGGCAAACGATACGGAATGGAAATTGAGGAAATCAGAGAACTTTTTGAACTCGTATTGGAGGAATAGGCTATGTTGGAAATTAAAAATATAAGAAAGACATATGGAAAATTTAATCTGGAATGTTCGATGAAAGTAGAAGATGGGTGTATTACAGGATTGATTGGGGAAAATGGTGCGGGAAAGAGTACCACATTCAAAGCGATTGAAAATTTGATCTCTTTGGATTCCGGTGAGATTACCATTTTTGGCAAACCGCATGACCGGCTTTCTGTGGAGGAACGAAGAAAGATTGGAGTGGTTTTATCCGGAAGTACGTTTAGCGAAACCTTTCATGTGAAAGATATCGTAAAGATTTTAAAAGCATTTTACCCGGATTTTCAAAAAGAAACATTTTTGTCCAGATGTGAAGAATATCAGATTCCGTTGAATAAGCCCTTAAAAGGATTTTCGACCGGTATGAAGGCAAAACTGAAAGTGCTGATCGCATTGAGTTATCAGGCAAAATTCCTGATTCTGGATGAACCGACGGCCGGTCTGGATGTGGTGGCAAGAGAGAGTATTTTAAATCTGCTGCGGGAATACATGGAAGAAGATGATAGAAGATCTATCCTGATCAGCTCCCATATATCCGGGGATTTGGAAGGACTATGTGATGATGCCTATATGATTCATAAGGGGAAAATCATATTCCACGAAGATATGGATACACTGATGAGCGAATATGGATTGTTAAAAGTAACAGAGGAGCAATACCTGCATCTGGATAAAGAATATCTTCTCCAGATTAAAAAAGAACCATACGGATACAGTTGTCTTACAAATCAACTGTTCTTTTATAAAGAAAACTATCCGGATATCACGATTGAAAAAGGAAATCTTGATGAAGTGATCATGATGACAATAAAGGGGGAAAAGATATGAAAGGATTCATGGTAAAAGAATGGTGTCTTTTAAAAGAGTTTCGGAAACTGATGGCTATCATCATTTTTGTTTCTGTCATCCTTACGTTTTCTGGTAGTGATGTGTCATTTGTTGTAGGATACATTGTTGTTCTGATGGCAATGGTAGCAGGTATGAGTATTGCATATGATGAGGCAAACGGTGGAATGACATTTTTGATGACCCTTCCGGCAACAAGAAAACAATATGTCATATCCAAGTACGTGTTCGGCCTTGTGTTGTTTTTCTTCAGTTGTCTTTATGCCGTGATTCTTCAGGTATTCTATTACATGGTGTATCCTTCCAGACTGGATATGAAATTTACACTCACGCTTGTTTCTGCTATGATTTTAATCGGAATTATTTCCATTTCTGTTTCAATTCCTGTCGAATTGAAATTTGGTGGCGAAAAAGGAAGGATTATTTTCATTATATTAGTTATGGGTATTGCATTAGCGGCGGTTTTTATCGGGAAAATGATGAGAAAGATGGATTCTGAACTGGCACGAACATGGATACACCGGTTGAATCTTTTGTTTACAGGTAAAATGTTTCCTGTATACTGCATTTTAGCATCGGCCATTATCATGGCAGTTTCCATACTGGTCAGTATATGGATCATTCAGAAGAAAGAATTTTGATACTATGTATAATAAAACCGCTAAGGAGAACCGAGAACTTAAGCGGTCTTTCATATAAGGGGCAGAACCTGATTTTAAGGTTCTGCCTAAAGTATTTAATTGGATTTTAACAATTCTTTTTCCAAATCTGTAAGCATGATGTCAAGGGCAGTAATACCGCCTTCAGCAGTATACCAGACAGCCGGATGTTCCAGGTAAACAATATTTCCGTTTTTATAGGCATCGCTTTCCATTACCAGTTGGTTTTCCATGATTTCCCGAGCCAGCTTTGCACCATCCGTTCCGATAGCGGCGTCACGATCCATAACAAAGATGTAATCAGGATTCTTTTCCACGATCAATTCAAAAGATGCTTCATTACCGTGTGTAGAGGTATCAATATCCGTATCTATACCAATATTTTCAAATCCGATTTCACGGCCTATAATGGAACAGCGTCCATCGTTGCCAAGTACATTAAAACTTCCGCTTGTAGCCATCCCGATAATGGTATTTTTTCCGGCAGCAAAATCGGATAAAGCAGTAATACGGGAATCAAAATCGGACATTAATTTCGTTACTTTGTTTTCCAGTCCAAACATGGATGCAATGGCGGATGCATTTTTTTCTACACTTTTTACCACTCCTGCTTGTGTATCGGTAGATAAATATACGACCGGTGCGATTTCGCTAAGGGCATCATAACTGGATGCAAGACGGCCGCCAATGAAGATTACATCCGGTTCGCAGGACATGACAGCTTCCGGATCTGCTTCTTTGATCGTACCAAGATTTTTGATATCATCCTTCATATAATTCTGGAGATAATCGATACTGGTTGCAGCACTGCCCACAACACGGTCTCCCACACCGAGAGCATTTAAAGAAAGAAAATAAAAACCTTTACATGATCACAAAAGAAATGTTAAGTAAAAGATTTTGGCAGGAAATCCGTTTAAAGATACAGATTTTGCTGCTTTTGTGCATTACCTTTATGATTTCTGCTCTATTAAGTTTTATTAATTTTTCCACAACGGGAATCTGGGACAGAAAACAGGTGTTTCAGACGATGCGAAGCATCGGAATGACAAAAAGAGAAGTCAGGCGTATGGTGCTTTTGGAAAATCTGATAATTGCGTTCTTCACAGCCATCTTTTCCTTCCTCTTTGCATATTTACTGGCGGGAGTAGGGGCAAGAATCTATATGATGCCACAATATTACAGTGAATTTACACTTTCTCTCAGACCGTTATGGATCTTGATACCGATAGTATTTTTAACCGCTATATGGACGGCTGTTGCGGCATTGCGAAAAACGGAAGATTGATTTGTTACAAAATTGTACCTTTTTTGTACCTTTCCTGTAACCATGCTTTTTTATAATAAGCACAAATAAAGGGATTGGAGAAAAAAGAAATGGCGATTTTAAAAACAAAACATTTAAAAAAGTATTATGGAGAAGGAGCAAGTCTTGTAAAGGCTTTAGATGATGTAAACGTGGAAATCCAGCAAGGGGAGTTTGTAGCTGTGATCGGAACTTCCGGATCAGGCAAATCCACTCTCCTTAACATGCTTGGAGGGCTGGATGTTCCTTCTTCAGGAAGCGTAAAAGTAGAAAATCTGGAACTTTCCGATTTAAAAGAAGAAGAATTAACGGCCTTTCGAAGAAGAAGGATTGGCTTTATCTTCCAGAATTATAATTTGGTGCCGATGCTGAATGTATATGAGAACATTGTTCTTCCGTTGGAATTAGACGGACAGCAGCCGGATCAGGCATATATCCAAAAAATCGTGAAACTGTTAAAACTGGATACAAAATTAAAATCCATGCCAAATAAATTATCAGGAGGACAACAGCAAAGAGTGGCCATCGCAAGAGCACTTGCAAGTAAGCCGGCCATTATTTTGGCCGACGAACCGACCGGAAATCTGGACAGTAAGACAAGTGATGATGTCATACAGCTTTTGAAAATGACAAGCAGGACGTTTGATCAGACAATCGTAATGATCACACATAATGATGAGATCGCGAGAAACGCGGACCGTGCGATCCGAATAGAAGATGGAAAAATAGCAGACTAAAGAAAAGATTCGGAAAGCGAAGGGAAAAGAAAATGAAGACAAATCATAATACAAACAAAGTGATCAAAAGGCTTGCAAAAAACAGTATAAAAAGCAGTAGAACAAGAAATATATTTATCATCATCACCATTATTTTGGCGTCTGGTCTCATTACGGGAATGGCATTATCGGCATTGGCTATCGATAAGAAAAAGCAACGCATCGTAGAACATATGCAGCAAGTAATCTTTCATGATGTGAATGAAAAACAAATTAGAAGCTTAAAAAATGATGAACGAATTGAAGAAACCAGACTTGTAAAAGATGGACAGATCATGGAAATGGATGACTATCAGGTACAGCTTAGCTATCGTGATACATCTTCAAAGCAGATTGATCTGATCGGAGTAAAAGAAGGAAAAACTCCGAAAAAGATGCATGAAGTAGCCGTAAAAAAACAATTTTTACAGGAAATCGGAAAAGAACCAAAACTTGGAACTACGTTTTCCCTTACATTTTTAGACGGAACGACAGAAGAATTTACAGTCTGTGGATTTTTAGATGATGAAAGAGAAACAAAATTTTATGATATCCTCTGTTCCAAAGAATATGCAGACAATGGCAGACAGTTAAAAGACATTCCATATTCTGTACTGGCAAGAATTGAAAATGCGGAACATATGTATCAGATCCAGTTTTTGGAATTATTAAAAGAAATCGGAAAAGACTGTGATATTGATGCAAGATATGTCAATGATAACGGAAACTTTGTGGATTCATTAAAAGGAGGAGAAGCATCTTCCGGTGAGAAAAAAGCAGTAATCATTGTAGGGTTTGGTATTTTATTTGTAAGCATCCTTGTCATTTACAGTATTTTCTATCTGTCTGTTGTGGGAAGAATTCGCCAGTTTGGGCAACTTCGTACCATTGGAATGAACAAAAAGCAAATTAAAAAAATGTTATTTAAAGAAGGAACCATGCTTGGAATACGGGGAATCCCACTTGGGATCGTGATCGGTTCGGTTGTTGCATATTTTATGGTGCCGGAAGGATTTTCCTGGGGAAATACTCTTATTACAGCCCTCTGTGTCTTTGCAGCATGTATGGCAGCTATCCTTATTTCCATACAAAAACCGGCTAAAATCGCATCCTGTGTATCCCCGATGGAAGCATTAAAATATGTAGGAGAAGCCAGCAAGGGAAATAAGAATACAACTAAGAAATTAAAAAGAAATATGACTCCGTTCGGACTTGCCAAAATTGCTTCCGACAATCATAGAAAGAAAACAATCCTTACCATGATCACACTCGGAATTGGAGGCGTTTTGATCATGGTGGCAGGAACATTGGTGATGTCCATAGATGAAGAAAAAATGGCAAGAGGAAGTGCTTTTAAAGACGGAGAATTCAGGGTTGAATTCTCTTCTAATGCAATCGAGGAAAATGAACATGGAATTTCCGGACTTCAGGCAGATAATCCTCTTACCGGGGAATTGATCACGCAGATTCAAAGTATCGACGGCGTAAAAAACGTGATCGTGGAAAAAGGAATCCGAAATATCTGGGAAGTAAACGGAGAATCCGGAGAACATGACGTTGCCATACTGAAAAAGAACGAGAAAGAAGTACAGGATTTCATTGTAGATGGAACAGGAGCATATGAAACACTTCTGGAAAATAATCAGATTCTTGCACAGGAAGGAGCAGCTGAATTTTTTGGAGAAGATTTCAAAGTAGGGGATACCGTAAAGATGACCTTCTTTGACGGAACAAAAGAAGTGGTAAAAGAATATACAATCGGCGGTATTCTATCGGAGGAATATTACTATGATAATCCGATAGAAGGGTGGTTTGCAATACCTGAGGAACTGATACAGGAAGCGGTAGGAGATATGAATTTAAATAAAACTCTGATCATTTCTTCCGAAAAAGAAAAGCGGGGACAGGTTGAAAAAGAATTAAAAGCATTGCTTGACGGAAAAGAAACATTAAAGCTTGCAACATTAAGAGAAGAAGTGAAAAATCAACATCTGGAAAACCAAAGCGTCATTCAAATGGTAGTAGGAATTTCCGCCTTTATGATTGTATTCAGCCTGATCAATCTTGTAAACACGATTATTACCAATATCGCTTCAAGAAGACAGGAATTTTCCGTTCTTCAATCCATCGGAATGAGTAAAAAACAACTATTCGATATGCTGTGCGGAGAAAGCCTTCTGTTGGTGGCAGGAAATCTCATCATCACCCTTATACTTGGTGTTCTGGTTGGAAACGGCCTGATCCTTCTGGCAGAAAGTATGAATATTACGTACCTGGATTACGTCTTCCCTACATGGTTTTTTATCGCATACGTTATCATTGTATTGATTGTTCCGGTTTTTGTAACGAAAATCGTACTTGGACAATTTGAAAAAGAACCACTTGTACAAAGAATGAGAAGTGTAGATTAGAAAAAGAAAAACTTTAGAAAACCCTTGCACGTAAGAAAGATACCGAATAGAATGAAAGAAAAACGGTTTTGTTCGGAAGGTGAGAAGGTATGAAGTTAAAAAATGTATTGATCGTTGTAGAAGATATTGAAAAATCAAAACAGTTTTATCACGATTTGTTTGGGCTTAATGTAGTGCTGGATAATGATGGAAATATGATCCTTACAGAAGGTCTGGTACTCCAGGATAAAAAAATCTGGAGAGATTTTCTTGGTAAAGAGGTTCTTGCGAAAAGTAATTCCTGCGAACTTTATTTTGAAGAACGCAATATAGAAGATTTTGTAAAAAAACTTGATAATCTGTATCCGTCTATTCAGTATGTAAATCGGCTTACAGCATATAGCCGAGGACAAAAAATGGTACGATTTTATGATTTGGACGGCAATTTAATCGAAGTAAGGTCAATAGATTAAATGTATTTTTCGGAAACGGTGTAGCTTGTGGCTATGCCGTTTCTTCGTTATTGTTTGCACTGCTTACTGTGATAGGAGTGGAAAAGAAAGATTGCATGTAAATTGTGTGAAGAGGAGCAAATCAAATTTTGTTATGCATAATATTGATTTTTTCTTTTGCAGTTCTGTGTGGTTCCGGAATATCCTCAAGAGATAGTGTACTGATTCTTTTGTCAGTTCCGTCTTTTAAGGCTTCCTCATAGTACCAGCATTTATATTCCAAAAGATTTAGTGTTTCTTGCATATCGTTGATTTATTTTTTCACAGCTTCTTTACGTGAACGGAAAAGTTCCAATCTTTCCTGTAAAGAACTGTCTCCACGTTCCACCATATCTATATACAATTTTATTTCCTTAATAGATAAACCGGATTTCTTTAGACATTCAATTACTTTTAGCCATTCGTAATCTTTATCTGTAAACATACGGATACCTCCGCTAGAACGCTCGACACAGGGTAAAATCCCCTCCTTGTCATAATATCGAAGTGTAGATGCGGAAACATTAAGAATTTTTGCCATTTCCCCTATGGTATACAACATAAATTTTCCTCCCCAATATAAATTTATCTCTTGACTTAAAGTTAACTTTAAGTTGTAAAATTATCTTAAACTAATTGTAGCAAAATGATGTATTTAAGTCAAATTAAAGGAGGACGTATTATGAAAAAAGCATTAGTTGCATATTTCAGTGCGAGTGGAATGACAAAAAAGGTAGCGGAAAAGCTAGCAAATGGCATTAAAGCGGATTTATTTGAAATAGAGGCGAAGGAACCTTATACCAATGCCGATTTAAATTGGCAGAACAGAAAAAGCAGAAGTTCTATTGAAATGAATGACAGAAACAGCCGTCCTGCAATCAAACGAACTGTTTTAAACATGGGGCAATACGATGTTGTTTTTATTGGTTTTCCGATTTGGTGGTATAGAGAACCTTCTATCATTGATACTTTTATGGAAGCCCATGACTTTGCCGGAAAACAGGTTGTTCCTTTTGCCACATCCGGTGGAAGCGGTATCGGAGAGTCCGGTAAGAATATAGAAATGTTTGCAAACGGTGCAAAGGTAGATAGTGGCAAATGTTTCTCAAGCAGCACATCGGAAGCTGACTTATCTGAATGGGCATCAAGATGGTTGTAATCATAGATTGTTGGTCTTGAGTAAAGGAAAAGGAGAAGATAGAAATGTATAATGAAACAATACGATTAACAAATGGAACGGAAATCCCTGTATTGGCACTTGGCACATGGATGATTGATGATGATAAAGCAGCAGAAGTGGTTAAGTCTGCAGTAAAAATCGGCTATCGACATTTTGATACCGCACAGGCATATGAAAATGAACGAGGTGTAGGCGAAGGAATCCGTACCTGTAAAGTTCCCAGGGAACAGTTGTTTGTAACATCTAAAGTGGCTGCTGAATATAAGACTTACGAAGAAGCTGCTGATTCAATCGATAAAACCTTGGCTGAGATGAGGCTTGATTACCTTGATATGATGATCATTCACTCTCCTCAGCCATGGAAAGAAGTCAATCAGTCCGACAACCGTTATATAGAAGGGAACAGATTGGCATGGAAAGCACTGGAAGACGCGTATAGGGAAAAGAAAATTCGTGCAATCGGTGTTTCTAACTTTTTGAAAAGTGATATTGAAAACCTTTGGGAAACTGCTGAAATCAAACCAATGGTAAATCAAGTACTTTGCCATATCTCAAACACACCACTTTCACTGATTGATTTTTGCCGGAAAAAAGGTATCGTGATGGAAGCGTATTCGCCGATTGCACATGGAGAAGCACTCAAAAACAAAACGATTGCAGAAATGGCAAAAAAATACGGTGTATCTATGTCACAACTTTGTATTCGCTATTGTATTCAGCTTGATATGATTGTACTTCCTAAAACAGTCAATCCGGAACATATGAAAGAAAATGCAGCTGTTGATTTTGTCATTTCAGATAAAGATATGGATATTTTGAAATCTATCGAAAAAATCAAAAATTACGGAGAACATAGTATTTTCCCTGTTTTTGGAGGAAAATATTAAAGGGAATATCGTGCAAGAAGATTGAAAATTTTGCGGAATCCATATATAATTTCCAGATTGAAAGAGTAAAGGATCTAGCAAATAATCTAGTAGAAAATCACGCAGAAAAAAGATATAATACAATCTGAAATATAAAACTACTGAGGTGAGTTATGTACCAGATTGCAATCTGTGATGATGAAACAGAATTTATTTCCGAATTAAAAGCGATGTTGAAGAGATATTCCGAAGAAACCGGAAGAGAACTCATGACAGTTGAATATCAGAACGGGCGGGATCTAATTGAGAAGTACGATACAAATACGGATCTGATTTTCCTTGATATTCAGATGAATGTGATGGATGGACTTACGGCTGCCGGGGAAATCAGGAAATTGGATGAAAAGGTCAGTATTATCTTTTTAACATCTTTAAAACAGTATGCTCTGGAAGGTTATAAATATCAAGCTGTAAATTACATTGTAAAGCCTTTGAAATATATTCGTTTGAAAGCGGAAATGAATGGTTGGATTGAAAAACACAAACATAAAAATCCTTATATTGTTGTGCAGAACGATAAAGGATCCTTTAAAGTGTCCATGAATAAGCTGCATTATGTGGAAACATACAAGAGAAATCTTTTACTACATACAGACGATGGAGAAATCATCTGTTATAAAAATATGAAAGAGATGGAAAAGGAATTGTTTTCGTATGGATTTTTCCGCTGCCATGCAGGATTCCTTGTGAATCTTGCTTTTGTTAAGAATGTAGAAAAACTGGATATAGAACTGACTTCCGGGGAAATCGTCTATGTCAGCAAGCCAAAGCGAAAAAAATTCATGGAAACATTAGCCGGATATTGGGGGAAAATGCTGTGAAATTTTTACAGGCTGTTTTAAGTATGATTGATATTACTTATGCATGTGTTTTTTTCTTTGCACTTGGGAGTTTCCTTACAATTAGGAAAAACAGAATTACACAAATCCTCGCGTTGATTTTCTTTGTGTTTTTGTGGACTACTCCTGTTTATGCTCAGACAGCATTTAATTTGTTGTTGGTAGTATTGGGATTTATTTTATATGTGATTGTTTTTTACAGAAGAAACCGGATTAAAAAATTGCTTTCCGTCTTGATTTTTTTGCCGGTAATCCTTGCAATCAATTATCTCCTTTATGATATTCGTGAGAGGATATTTTGGGGTATTGCAGGGGAACGTGCTGCGGCCGTTTACTGGACTCAGAGTGCAGTTCTGACATACTATGTGATATGTATTCTTGCTGCTTTAGTCCGATTCGTGCTTGCAGTTTGCGTATATCATTTTACTGTGAAGCATTTATCCCATATTACAGAGAAAATGACAGTAAAAATGACCATAATGCTTACGATACTATTGTTGACACCCAATGTTGCTGTTTTTACAATGATATACTTTATGCCGAATAACCCTTTCTTATTATATCCAATATGTATTGCTTCCGTTTTGTCCGGATTTGGCGTGATTTATTTTGCCGCATATATTTGTGATAATATGGAGATGAAATATTATGTAAAAACACTGGAGCTGAAACAGTCATTTTACGAAGAAAAGCAGAAAGAAGAAGAACGTGTCCGACAAATATATCATGATATGAAAAATCACCTGCTCGTACTGCAGGCACAGCTAAAAGAGATTGGAAATAATAAAGACCGGGAGAAAAAGCAGGAAGCGGAAGAAATGATTTCAAAAATCCAGGATCAAATTTCCGATTATGAGGATTATATAGAAACAGGCAATGCCTTTTTGAATGTGATACTTAGTGTCTGCTGATTAAGCAGCTATCTGTAACTTCCAACTCTTACATCTG
>CALFLL010000065.1 GCA_937880845.1 uncultured Drancourtella sp. | reverse complement strand
CTGACTACCATATACAGCTCCTTACCTGCCATTATTACGATTAAAAGAAACACATGCGGAAAACGAGTAAACAGACAGATTAACATCGCTGCCTGTGTCAGCTTATCAGCCACCGGATCAAGTATTTTTCCTAAATTACTAATCCTATGGAATCTTCTTGCGATATATCCATCAGCAAGATCCGTAAGACCAGACAGCAATAAGATTTCACCAGCTAACAGAGGATTTTTCTTTACACAATAACTCCATATAATTACCGGAATCAGACAAAGCCGAAAAAAAGAAAGAAGATTAGGAACCGTAATAATTCTATTCAAATTTTCTTCCTGATTCACTTCACTCTGCATGTACGGTCACCTCACTTTCCTTTTTTTTAGACATAAACCAATAAAATATAACACAAAATGCTAAAGCAAACACAACACCAAAAACATTTTGAATCACTCTAAGACTAACCGCTCCTTGTAGTCCATAAGTCTCTGCAGCAATGGCTAAAGCACCAAATGTGTTAAATACTGCCTGCCAGCCATATTGTGCTGAAAGTCCTACACCGATTCCACCAAGAATTCCTATATATGCATAGATTGACGAAGGAAGCAGAAAATATAATACTGTAAAACATATAACACCTGCAATATTTCCGACAATTCTTTTACGGACTCTGTAGTGCATATCTTCCATAAACGGCAAAATCGCGGACATGGCCGCAATACCAGCCCACATTGCACGTGGCATATTACAAAGTTCTGCAATGCAAAGGACAATCGGTACGCATAAAATCTGACATATCTGCCATTTTGTTCTGGAAGAAGTGATATCAAATTCTTGTATCAGATCTTTCAGATTTCTTTTATAAGTTCTGTTTTTATGATTTCGATAAAATACGAAGCAGGTAAGTGCTGCACCTAAAGCCATTCCGACTAATCGCATCTGATAGCTTTTTCCCGTAACATCATAACCATATAGCAGCAGATACCCAAGAACCAATGTAGATTGATTAAACATGAATGGATTATGGCATCCGAACAGAATCAACACAGCCAGTGCCGCAATATTTAACAGCATTCCCAATACCGGTGAAAACTGATTTGCTAAATGCGGACATACAGTCATAATTACAAAGAACAAAGCCAAAAGCATCGTAGATTGTCCGGTGTGGATCCCCAGATCCGCATTTCTAAACACCATGAGACATAATAAGACTACTACACCTACAATGCTGTTCTCATTTCCAAATAGGATGCTGAAAATACTAACAAAGAAAAAACAAAATGCCAATGTAACAGCTATCTTCACCAGATATACCCACATATGATATAATTTTTCTTTTAGTGTTTCACTCTTTTTCAACAGGTTTTTAGAACCTGCCTGATTTAACTGCAACTCCTGATAAAATGTCATATAAATTCTCCCATCTTCTAATTTATCTTAAAACTATATAATCTCATCTTTCTGCTTTGGCAGCTCTATAACAAATCTGCATCCACCATATTCACGGTTTTCTGCTTTGATTGTTCCTCCGGCACTATCTACAATCCGTTTTACAAGTGCAAGACCTAGGCCATTTCCTTCTGCTTTATGAGATCCATCTACCTGATAGAACTTGTCAAATATTCTGGATTTTACATCATCCTCTATTCCTGGTCCTTCATCTTCCAGAATGAACTTAACAGAATCCTGTTCTTGTTTCAGAAACATCGTAATTGTCCCCTTTGAAGGGCTGAACTTAATCGCATTATCCAAAAGATTTATCCAGATATGCATAAAAAGTCCTTCATTCCCAGTATATTTAACTTCCTCCAATTCTACCTGAAAACCAATTTCTTTTTCTGTCCATTTTGTTTCCAATGAAAGAAATGCCTGGCGGATCTGTTCATCCAGACGATATTCTGTTTTTTTCATTGGTATATTCTGATTCTCTAACTTGGATAACAGCAAAATATTACCAACCAATCCGGAAAGTCTTTGGGTGTTAAATAAGATTTTTTCTACATATTCCTCTTGATCCGGAGACAGTTCTTCTCCCTGAAGCAGCATTGTATATCCTTCAATGGCATTAATCGGGGTCTTAAACTCATGAGAAACATTAGATACAAAATCCATCTGCAGCACCTCTGTTGCACGAAGTTCTTTTGTCATAACGTTAAAACTTTGATAAGATTCTCCAACTTCTGCTATACGGCTGTTCGTTTCCAAATGCTGTTCAAAATCTCCCTGAGAAACTTCCTTCATTGCTTTACTAAGTCTGGTAATTGGTTCCAGTAACTTTGCATTGATAAAGGAAGTGATCAGCCCTGCAATCAATGTATTGAAAATCAAAAGCCAGCCAAGCACAGATATGCTGCCCGGCAGATTAAAAAAATGATTCAAAAAAGCAAATAATAAAGCAGATATGACTGTTGAAAATACAAGTGCCAGCCAGATTGCACCAGTCAGACAGGATCGGATCCGCAATCCTTTTTCTTTCTTTTGTTCCATTATTTTTTCACCACCTTGTATCCAATTCCACGCATTGTTACGATTTCAAAATCAGGGTTATCTTTCAAACGCTCCCTGATTCTTCCTATATGTACCTCTATCGTATGTGGGTCTGCCTCCGTCTCGTATCCCCATACTTCATCCATCAACTGTTGTTTTGTAAATGTTCTGCCTGGCGAAGCTGCAAGCTTATATAAAAGCAGGAATTCTTTTTTAGGCAAAACAAGACTTTCCTTATCAGTTGTAACCGTCATTGCATCATAATCAAACTCTGTTGAACCGATCACAATTTTGTGTTCATTCAATATCTGTGCACGGCGAAGCAGTGCTCCGACTCTTAAAACCATTTCATTCACATTTACCGGTTTTACCATATAATCATCACTTCCCGAAAAAAATCCCTGACGCATATCATCAAAGGAACCTTTCGCTGTGATCATAAGCACTGGTATCTGATATCCTGCTGAACGAAGTTCTGACACCAGTTCATAGCCATCCATAACCGGCATCATAATATCAGAAATGATCAGATCAATATATTCCTTATCCAATACTTCTAATGCCTGTGCTCCATCCGATGCACTTTTGACTTGATATCCATTCTTCTCAAGCACTTTTTGGAATAGCTGGCTTAATTCTTTATCATCTTCTACAATCAATATTTGAAACACGTTTTCCTTCCTCCTTATTAAAACAGATACCTTGCCCATCCAAGCAGATGCTGTACCAAAAATATTTTTCTCTGACGTTTCTTTGTTAATTCGATTGGCTCTACATGATATGGATCATTATAAGTTCCGCCTTCTAATATCTGGCGGGACACTTTTTCATATTCCATCATGCCCTCTTCCAACTGTTTATTAATATCTTTACTGCGTATTACAAGCATCAGTTCCGTATCCAGATATGCACTTCTCATGTCCATATTAAAGGAACCGATTACAGACAGATCATCGTCAATCAGAATACTTTTTCCGTGGTATGAATAACCGCCTTCATATTCCCAGATATTAATTCCTGTACTTAAGATTCTATTTCTGTTTTTCGCATAATCGGCAGACCCAAATGGATTCCCATTATTCGCAACTGAATTTGTCATGATAGAAAAATCTGAAACGTTCTCTACAATCTCCTCCCATGTATTATACATCATATCATTACAGATAATATATGGCGTGTGGATCTTCACACGATTTTTTGCATTTTTCATCAATTCTCCCAACTGATACCACACTACTGGTTCTTTGGAACCTGTGTGAATAGGATTTGACACTAATGTAATCTTTTCTGTCTCAAAAGTTTCGTCCGTATAATCGGTCTTGCAGATTCTTTCCTTATTCTCTTCAAAATATTTCTGATAGCTGTTCTGCAGCTCTAAAACTGCGTTCTTTACAGATTTTCTATTTGCCAGTTTTTTATTGTTATGAAAATAACCACTGTCTTCCTGATTCCATATGGTTTCAAAATACTCTGACAACTGGTTAACTGAATTTTCTTTCTCAGGTTCATCGCAAACCACTAACACGTCTCTGTCATAGTTCTTATGTCCCGGAAAATCACCCAGGAAATAATTGTATGTATTTCTTCCCCCAAGAATATATCTCTTTCCATCTGCAATCAAATATTTATCATGCATTCTACCCATCATTTTCCACGGTTTCAACGGATTGGCCTTATTATACAGTTTAATTTCAACATTCTCATGGGAAGATAATCCATAGAAATACGGATTTCCTTCCATATCAATCCAGCTCTCCATTCCATCTACTAACAGACGAATATGTACACCTCTGTCTGCCGCATCATGCAGTGCTCCTAAAATCAATTTTCCACTTTCATCGGATTGAAATGCAAAAGTAGAAAGAATAATTTCCTTTTTTGCATTCTTGATCAAACGCACTCTTTGTAAAAGCGCTTCTGGATTCTTTTCTATGATTACTGCCCGTTCTGTATTTTCACTGCATTCGTTCCATGACCCATTTTTTGTTTCTTTTTTGGTTGTATTGGACACTTCCGGCTGCTTTTTATATGCAACGCAGATTCCGAGCAATTCATAAAAAGCCACACATAAAAAAATTGCCAGCATAACAAGAAGGATTTTACATATTTTATGCTTTTTCATTGTACATCACCTGATTCCTTTTTATTTCATACTTATACAATACAAAGTCAATCTCAATTTAACCTCAACAA
>CALFLL010000064.1 GCA_937880845.1 uncultured Drancourtella sp. | reverse complement strand
TAAGCCCCTTATAGGGGCAGAGCAAACCACCGGCTTAGCCGGTGGTCATGATTTTAGGATACTTCATCAGACTGTTTTGAAATTTTCGATACAAGGGCGGATTTGATTCTGCGTCTGGAAATGGAGTCAACATGAATGTGAATTTCCGATACGTCAAGGTCGACGGTAGTACCGTCTTTTGGGATTTTTTTCAGATTGCTGAAAATAAGTCCACCCAAAGTTGTGTAGTCTGTAGATTCAGGAAGTGAGATATCCAGTGACTTTTCAATATCTTCAATGGATGCAGTACCGGAAATACGCCAACGGTTTTCGGAAAGTTTTTCGATATCTGCCGGTTCGTTTTCATCAAATTCATCGTAAATATTTCCAAAAATTTCTTCCATCAAATCTTCCAGTGTAACAATACCGGAGGTATCACCATATTCATCCACGACAATCGCAAGATGAGTTTTTTTCTGCTGCATATCTTTAAAAAGTGTAGAGGCATGAACCGTTTCAGGAATAAAATAAGCAGGGCGAAGATATTGTTCTATTTTAAAGTTTCCGGTTTCGGAATAGTGCAAAAGAAAATCACGGGCATTTAAAATACCGACGATATCATGTACATTCTCTCGGTAAACCGGAAAACGAGACATTCCGCTTTCTGTGATAGTCTGCATGATTTCCTCGCAACTTGCGGAAATCTCGATTGCTTTTATTTCAGATTCGTGTGTCATACAGTTTCTTACAATGGTATCATCAAATTCAAGCACGTTTTGGATCCATTCTTTTTCATTGCTGTCAATCGTTCCTTTTTCTTCACCAAGTTCTACCATCATACGGATTTCTTCTTCCGTAACGGTTTCCTCCTCCGCTTCCGTTTTCATTCCGAAGAGACGGAGTACAAGATTTGTTGAGAAAGATAAAAACCATACAGCGGGCCGCATAATGACTGCCACGGAAGAAACAACGCGATATACAAGCTTTGCAACCTGAAATGATTTTTGCATGGCAATACGTTTTGGAACAAGCTCTCCGAAGATAAGTGTGAAATAAGAAAGTATCAGTGTAATAACAATAACGGATGCAGTTTCCAAGACAGATAATGGGAGGGAAGTAAACCCGATTCCATAATAAATCCAGTCTACAATGTAACCGGAAAAGTTATCTGCGGCAAATGCACTGCCCAAAAAACCGGCCAGTGTAATTCCGATCTGAATCGTGGATAAAAAACCGGCAGGTTCTTCAACGAGTTTCAAAAGTTTTGCGCATACTTTATCGCCCTCTTCGGCATCGTGACGTAGTTTGGTGGCATTGAGTGAAATGACTGCAATCTCGGCCGCAGCAAAGAATGCATTTAAAAAAATCAAAAATACTTGTAATAATAATTGTGGAACAATCGAATTCAATTTCATTCTCCTTTACTTAATCATATAATGGTGTAAAAATTAAAAACAAAATGGTGAAAATTTACCTTCGCATACGGATTAAAATGCACAAAAAGGCATAGTCCGACTTTACAAAAAAATCCAGACTATACCTTTCGATATCCGTATACCTATTTACTTTTACAACATTATGATGCTCATCACTATCAGAGTCGTCCATAAAATGTAATAAATCCTTTCTGTAATCAATATGAAACAATTATACAGGACATGAATCGAAACTGTCAAGAGGAAAAAATTTCTTTTCAAAAGATTTATTTTACTGTAATATGAAGCAAAAGAAAGGTAAGTACAAGGAGGAATCATGAGATATTATATTGCAGATTGTCACTTTTATCATAATACATTAAATGAAAAAATGGACAAAAGGGGATTTCAGAATGAAGAAGAAATGAACGAATATATGATCTCACAGTGGAACAAAAAAGTACGGCCAAATGATGAAGTAGTCATTCTCGGAGATTTTTCCATGGAAAAAGGAGAAAAAACAAATCGGATTCTACAAAGGCTTCACGGAAGATTATACCTGATCGAGGGAAATCATGATCATTATCTGAGTGATTCCGAATTTGACAGAAGCCGGTTTGTATGGATCAAACCATATGCGGAAATGAAAGATCAAAAGCGAAAAGTTGTGTTGAGCCATTATCCTGTCTTTTGCTATAACGGACAGTACAGAAGAAACGAAAAGGGGGAGGTTACCACTTATATGCTTTATGGACATGTTCATAATACATTTGATGAAACACTGATTACGTCGTTTAAAGAACAGACAAGAAATACAGTAAGGACGGATTTTCGAAGTGGGGAAGAAAAAGCTGTTCCATGTAATATGATCAACTGTTTTTGCATGTTTTCCGATTATATGCCGTTATCTTTGGATGAGTGGATTAAGATAGAGAAAAAAAGATGTTTGGAAAGTATGCATTTCTTATAAATCTTTTTTTCTTTGAAAATAAAGAAAAAGTAGATTGATATCATTGAGATGGAGCAAAAATAAAGAAAAAAATAACCGATAAGAAAAAATATGAAAAAATTTTTCTTGTAAAGAAAAAAGAGAGAATTTGAATGAATTGATTTAAAAAGATAAAATATAAGTAGATTTGTATGCGAAAAGAAAGGAGGAAGTTTGTATACTGAAAAAATGGCAAGATTTCCTTGCAAAAAAATAATCAATATGGGAGATGAAAGAAAATGAGCAAGAGTAAAAGAAAGAAACTAAGTTTCCCTACTGCTCTCACCGTACTATTTATCGTCCTGATTTTTGCGGCCATTTTGACCGCAGTTGTACCGGCAGGTTTATATTCAAAACTCTCTTACAATTCATCAAGCGATAAATTTGAGGTGACCGATCCATCCGGAAAAGTAGTGGAAATGGAACCAACACAGGAAACCCTGGATGAACTTGGGGTTACCGGAAATCTGGATAAATTCCTTGACGGAAGCCTGAGTAAGCCGGTTGCCATTCCGGGAACCTATGAACGTGTTGAACAGCAGCCGCAGGGAATTGTGGATATTCTTCTGGCACCGATCAACGGAGTCTATCAGTCTATTGATATTATTCTGTTTATCTTTATACTGGGTGGCTGTATCGGAGTTCTCAATTACATGGGGGCATTCAATGCCGGTATTGCGGCTTTGTCTAAAGTTACAAAAGGAAAAGAGTATATATTGATCATTTTGATTACCGTCATCATTGCGGCAGGAGGAACAACATTTGGTCTGGCAGAAGAAACCATTGCCTTGTATCCCATTCTTGTGCCGGTATTTCTGGCCGCCGGGTATGATGTACTTGTATGTATCGCGGCAATTTACATGGGTTCTTCCATCGGAACCATGTTCCCTACCATCAATCCGTTCTCTGTCGGAAATGCATCAAACGCAGCCGGAATCAGTATATCCGAAGGGATGGGATTCCGAACCGTCGCTCTTATTATCGGTATACTGATCACACTGATTTATATTTTACGATATGCAAAAAAAGTAAAAGAACATCCGGAAAAATCCATCTGTTATGCTGACAGAAACCATTTGACGGAAAAATTTGGACATCAGGGAGAAACGCCGAAATTTACACCACGTATGAAACTATCCCTTATTATCTTCGGACTTACTTTTGCCGTACTGATCTGGGGACTGGTAGTGCCTCACTGGTGGTTTGACAACATGACAGCTTTGTTCCTGGCATGTGCAGTTCTTCTGGCATTTGCTTCAGGTATCGGAGAAAAGAACTTTATGGAACAGTTCATTAATGGTGCATCCGACCTGATGAGTGTTGCCCTTGTTGTAGGTGTTGCACGAGGAATTAATGTTATTCTGGAAACGGGAATGATTTCAGATACAATTCTGGAATTTTTCTCCAACAGCATCAAGGGAATGAATCCGGTCATCTTCATTATTTTAATGATGTTGATTTTCATTGTACTTGGATTCTTTATCTCATCCTCTTCAGGACTTGCGGTACTGGCTGTGCCGATCATGGCACCGCTTGCAGATGCAGTCGGTTTATCAAGAGATGTGATTGTTTCCGCATACGCATACGGACTTGGATTGATTTCCTTTATCACACCGACAGGACTTATCCTGGCAACACTGGCCATGGTAGATGTATCTTATGATAAATGGTTGAAATTTATCATGCCGCTTATGGGTATTATTGCAGCGTTCAGTGCAGTGATGCTGGTGGCACAGGTACTTATTTAAAGAAGCATTTTATATTTACGAAAAATGATCACCGGAGAAACCGTGGGAGTTTCTTCGGTGGTTTTATGTTTCCGGCTTTTTAGAGCATAATTGTATTTCTCTTTACATACATTGTAAAAATAGTGAGTATAGAGGAATTCTATGAAGGAATATATCGAAGAGAGGGCGGTAGAAATCGCACATTATATTATTGACCATAATGCAACAGTGAGGCAGACGGCAAAAGCATTTGGGGTTAGTAAGAGTACGATACATAAAGATGTAACCGAACGATTAAGCCAGATCAATCCACAGTTGGCATATGAGGCAAGGAAAGTGCTAGATGTCAATAAATCAGAAAGGCATATTCGCGGAGGTCTTGCTACACGTGAAAAGTATAAAGGAAAACATATGTATTAAAAGAAAAAGGTGTCATAGTGATATGGCACTTTTTTTATTAAAGTCATATAAAAACTTCCAAATTGCATATAGGAAAACCGTCATTTGATGATGAGAATGTGGAAAACACGGGGTTTTTGGGCTTTTGGAGAAAAAGATACTTGTAAATAAAAGGGGTGTATCATATAATAGAAGCACCACAAAGGAAAATGAAGGAGGGAAATCCGTGAAAAACGAATTAGTAATTGTTATTGACTTCGGTGGACAGTATAACCAGCTGGTAGCAAGACGTGTTCGTGAATGTAATGTATATTGCGAGATTTATTCATATAAAATCGACATTGAAAAGATCAAAGCAATGAATCCAAAAGGAATTATTCTGACTGGCGGTCCGAACAGCTGTTATGAAGCAGATTCACCGACATATACAAAAGAACTGTTTGAATTAGGAATTCCTGTTCTTGGACTTTGCTACGGAGCACAGCTTATGATGCATGTACTTGGCGGCAACGTAACAAAAGCAGATGTCAAAGAATATGGAAAAACAGAAGTATTAATTGATAAGACAGAATCAAAAGTATTTGAAGGGGTATCTCCATCCACAATTTGCTGGATGAGTCACTTTGATTATATCGAAAGAGTTGCACCGGAATTTGAAATCACGGCTCACACAGCAGACTGCCCGGTAGCAGCAGCAGAAAATGCAGATAAAAAATTATATGCAATTCAGTTCCATCCGGAAGTACTTCATACTGTTCAGGGAAAAGAAATGCTTCGCAACTTTGTGATGAACGTATGTGAATGTGCCGGAGACTGGAAGATGGATGCATTTGTAGAAAATTCCATTCAGGAAATCCGTAAAAAAGTCGGAAACGGAAAAGTACTCTGTGCCCTTTCAGGCGGGGTAGATTCTTCTGTCGCAGCAGTTATGCTTTCCAAAGCAATCGGTAATCAGCTTACTTGTGTATTCGTAGATCACGGTTTACTTCGTAAGAACGAAGGCGATGAAGTAGAAGCGGTATTCGGACCGGAAGGAGCATATGATTTGAACTTCATCCGTGTCAATGCACAGCAGCGCTTCTATGACAGACTTGCAGGCGTGACAGAACCGGAACAGAAAAGAAAGATCATTGGTGAAGAATTCATCCGTGTATTTGAGGAAGAAGCGAAGAAAATCGGAGCGGTTGATTTCCTTGTACAGGGAACCATCTATCCGGACATCGTAGAAAGCGGACTGGGCGGAGAATCAGCAGTAATTAAATCTCACCACAACGTAGGTGGTCTTCCGGATTACGTAGATTTCAAAGAAATCATCGAACCACTTCGTGACCTCTTTAAAGATGAAGTACGTAAAGTAGGTCTGGAACTTGGTTTACCGGAACGTCTCGTATTCAGACAGCCGTTCCCGGGACCGGGACTCGGTATCCGTATCATCGGAGAAGTAACTGCAGAAAAGGTAAAAATCGTGCAGGATGCAGATGCTATCTACCGTGAAGAAATGGACAAAGCCGGAATGAACAAAACGGTCGGACAGTATTTCGCAGCACTTACAAATATGAGAAGCGTTGGTGTTATGGGTGACGAAAGAACTTATGACTATGCAATCGCTTTAAGAGCAGTAAATACAATCGATTTCATGACAGCAGAATCTGCAGAAGTACCGTGGCCAGTACTTCAGAAAGTAACAAGCAGAATTGTAAATGAAGTAAATCACGTAAATCGCGTACTCTATGATCTGACAGGAAAACCACCTGGAACGATTGAGTTTGAATAATTAGCAAATCCCGAGAACCCTTGAAAATAAAGGGCTCCCGGGA
>CALFLL010000063.1 GCA_937880845.1 uncultured Drancourtella sp. | reverse complement strand
GGGCAAAAGTCAGTAAAATCAAGTGTTTTCAGTTTGCTCAGCAGACACTAACTATGCAAAAAGTAAAAAGGAGAGGAGAATATTATGAAAAAATTGTGTTCATGGATGCTTGTCATTGCTCTGTTTGCAGTAGCTTTAACAGGATGCGGAACAGGAAAAAACGAGAGTGGCAAGGAGAAAGGACAAACAAAAACGGAGCAGAAAAAAGATCCTGTCGATGTGGATATTACGGCTCTGAAAGGACCGACAGCTATGGGGATGGTCAAATTCATGAACGATGCCGACAAAAAAGAAGTAACGGATGAGAATTACCATTTTAATATTGCGGCATCTGCCGACGAAGTGACACCAAAGCTAGTGCAGGGCGAGATTGATATCGCAGCGGTTCCTGCCAATCTGGCATCCGTACTCTATAACAATACGAAAGGCAAGGTACAGGTACTGGCGGTAAATACCCTTGGAGTTTTGTATATTGTAGAAAGTGGTGAAGCAGTTAAAACTGCGGCAGACTTAAAAGGGAAGACGATCTATGCAAGCGGAAAAGGTTCCACACCGGAATATGCACTGGATTACATTTTGCAGGAAAACGGAATAAATCCGGAAACAGATGTGAAGATTGAATGGAAAAGCGAACATTCCGAATGTGTAGCTGCACTTGCAAATGATCCAGACGGAATCGCGATGCTTCCTCAGCCGTTTGTAACAACAGCACAGACCAAAAATCCAAACATCCGTATTGCATTGGATATGACGGAAGAATGGGATAAGATTCAGGAAGCAAAGGATACAGAAGAAAAGAGTTCCATGATTACAGGTGTTGTGGTTGCCCGTACGGATTTTGTAAAAGAAAATCCGCAGGCGGTGGAAGATTTTATGAAGCACTATAAAGAATCCGTAACATTTGTAAATGAAAATAACGATGAAGCGGCAAAACTGGTAGGACAGTATGATATTGTTCCGGAACCGGTTGCAAAAAAAGCACTGCCGGAATGTAACATTGTATGTATCTTTGGAAAAGATATGAAGGAACAGCTTTCAGGATATTTAAAAGTGCTTTCCGATCAGAATCCGAAAGCCATAGGAGGAGCATTGCCAAAAGATGATTTCTACTACATCCCGTAAGAAAAAGAAAAGAAAGATCAGATTATGGGCTGTGGCTGTCTGGCTGCTTGTCTGGCAGGCAGTCAGCGTTTCTATCGGACAGGAGATATTACTCGTATCTCCTGTCGTTGTTTTAAAGCGGCTTTTTGAACTGGTGCAGACGAGAGAATTATGGTATTCGATCTTGTTTTCCCTCATCCGGATTCTTGGAGGTTTTTTACTTGCCATGGTTACCGGTGTTCTGATGGCGGGACTGTCTTACCGTTTTAAAAGAATCAGGGAACTGTTGGCACCGGCCGTTCTTACGATCAAAGCGATTCCGGTTGCGTCCTTTGTCATTCTTGTGCTGATCTGGGTGCCGTCTGAAAACCTTTCCGTCGTGATTTCTTTTTTGATGGTATTTCCTGTTATTTATACAAATGTACTCAACGGGATAGAAAGTATGGATCAGAAATTGTTGGAAATGGCAGAGGTGTTTGAATTGTCGGCCAGAACACGGATTCGCTATATTTATGTGTCGCAGGTGCTCCCGTTTTTCAGGGCAGGGTGCTCTCTTGGCCTTGGTCTTTGTTGGAAAGCCGGGGTAGCGGCGGAAGTAATCGGGCTTCCGGATAAATCTATCGGGGAACAGCTTTACAATGCCAAAGTCTATTTAAATACACCGGATCTGTTTGCGTGGACCATTGTCATCGTACTGATCAGCCTGCTATTTGAAAAATTATTCCTTGCTACCATTGACCGTGTTGTATATAGTCTGGAAAGGATGAAATAAGATGAAAAAAGAGAACATCATAATCCGTCATCTGTGTAAGCAGTATGAAGGGAAAAAGGTTTTAAACAATGCTTCTTTTGATTTCCCGAAAGGCCAGACAACGTGTATCATGGCACCATCCGGAAAAGGAAAAACCACTCTTTTAAGAATTCTGATGGGGTTGGAACAGGCAGATGAAGGAACGATTCTTGGAATGGAAGGACTGAAAAAAAGTGCGGTATTTCAGGAGGACCGGTTATGTGAAAATTTAAGTGCATCTGCCAACATCCGGCTTGTTTCTCTGAAAAAGATACCCGGAGGAAAACAGCAGGAAATAAAGGATATCCATGAAGCGATGGAAGAGATGGGGCTTTCGGGATGTGAAGATCAGCCGGTAAGAGAGCTGTCCGGGGGGATGAGAAGAAGAGTGGCACTTCTTCGGGCATTATATGCGGACTGGGATATTTTGTTCCTGGATGAACCGTTTAAAGGGTTGGATGAGGAAACTAAAGAAAAAGCCATTGCTTATACGAAGAAATGCTGTCAAGGCAAAACAGTGATCTTTGTAACTCATGATAAAAGAGAAGCCAAAAAAATGGGGGACAGCATTTGTCCCTGGGCAAAAGAAGATGAAATATAAGAAAAACCGGAAAGGAGATTGCTCCCTTCCGGTTTTTCTATATGAAAGAGTTATTTCGAATTAGCCTTCAATGGAAATATAATTGTTTTTTTCTACTTCTTTCTGTGATTTTTTCGGAATAGATAATTTCAGGATACCGTCTTCGTATTTTGCATGGATATCTTCCTGTTTTACCGCTTCTCCTACATAGAAACTTCTGCTCATTGTTCCGCTGTAACGTTCACGACGGATGTAGTTACCTTTTTTATCTTTTTCGTCGTTATTTATATTCTTTGCGGCAGAGATGGTAAGGTATCCATCTTTTAACTGTGCATTGATCTCATCTTTTTTATATCCTGGAAGGTCGATATCAAGTTCGTAAGAATTTTCCATATCGCGGATATCTGTTTTCATATTTTTCGCATAAGACGGAACTTTTCTGTTAAAGAAAGAATCGTCAAATGGGAAGTCCATCCAGTCATCAAATAAGTTTTCTCCAAAAATACTAGGCATCATCATAAGTCATTTCTCCTTTCATGTGACAAATAAAATATGTTCTATAAGCACTGTCGGAGAATCCGAAGTGTTGTGATCGAACATCGGTGAGGAATCTTTTTTGTTCCTTCATCTTTGCTCTATGTGTAATATAACACCTATTATTAGCACTGTCAACACTTGAGTGCTAATTTTTTGAAAAATTTTTAAAAGTAAGAAATCATAGGTGAAAGTGTTAAAAAATAATGGTATAATAAAACCAGCGTTGTGAAAAAAGGAGAAAAGCAAATGCAAATAATAAAAATAGAATCCGAAAAGCGGAAGTATATGGATTTATTATTTTTGGCAGATGAGCAGGAAAGTATGATCGAAGAATACCTGGACCGTGGAGATATGTTTCTGTTAGAGGACAATGAAAATGCTGCGGGAGAATGTATCGTCGTAAGGTTAGGAGAAGGGATTTACGAGCTCAAAAACATTGCGGTTTCTCCCGGATTTCAAAAAAGGGGGTATGGAAAGGAATTAATAAAGTATGTTGAAGCGTATTATGAAGACTTAAAAACACTTTATGTCGGAACCGGAGACAGTCCGCTGACGATTCCTTTTTATAAGAAGTGTGGATTCACGGAAAGTCACAGAATCAAGGACTTTTTTGTGGATAATTATGATCACCCGATCATAGAATGCGGAAAACAATTAAAAGATATGGTATATCTGAAAAAAGAATTTTAATTCAATAGGAAAGAGGTAACAAAAATGGATATGGAATATGTATTACAGCAGCTCAAGAATATTCTTGCAATCGACAGTCCTTCAGGTTATACAAAAGAAGTGACAG
This sequence comes from uncultured Drancourtella sp., assembly GCA_937880845.1. GTDB lineage: Bacteria > Bacillota > Clostridia > Lachnospirales > Lachnospiraceae > Sellimonas. The sequence goes on along the minus strand of CALFLL010000063.1, from coordinate 76,464 downwards.
ATTATCTGTTACAGGAATTTGCAAATCTTGGAATTAAAGCATACCGTACAATAAAAGGCGGCGTGATCGCCGAAATTGACGGAAAAGATGAAAACAATGCCATCTTTTTGGAATCTCATGTAGATACACTTGGTGCAATGGTATCACAGATCAAAAGCAACGGATGTCTGGAAATTTCACCTGTTGGAGGAATCGGTGCAAATACTGCAGAATGTGAAACAGTCCGCATCAGAACAAGAGACGGAAAAGTTTATGACGGAACATGCCAGCTTTGCAATGCATCCGTACATGTAAACGGAAAATATGCAGATACCATGCGTACATATGATGTAATGGAAATCGTTATTGATGAAAAAGTATTCTCAAAAGAAGAAACAGAAAAACTGGGAATTGCAGTCGGAGATTATGTATGCTTTGAACCACGTACAATGATTACAAAAAGCGGATATATCAAGAGCCGTTTCCTGGATGACAAATTAAGCTCTGCCATTTTACTTGGATATGCAAAACATCTGAAAGATGAAAGGATTGTTCCGGAAAGAAAGATTTATATTCATATGACAGTATATGAAGAAGTGGGACACGGCGGATCTGCTTCCGTTCCGGAAGGAGTTACAGAAGTTATGTCTGTTGATATGGGATGCGTAGGAGACGGACTTACATGCAAAGAACATCAGGTATCTATCTGTGCAAAAGACAGCGGCGGTCCATACAACTATGAAGTGGTATCTGCTCTTGTTGAGGCAGCAAAGAAAGCCGGCGTTGATTATGCAATCGATGTATATCCACATTATGGTTCAGATGCGGAAGCAACATTAAGGGCAGGATATGATGTAAAACATTCTCTGATCGGTGCAGGGGTATATGCTTCTCACGGATATGAAAGAAGCCATGTAGACGGTGTGAAAAATACTCTGCTTCTGCTTAAAGAATATTTAGGATAAATATTGATAAATATTTAAGTTTCTTAAAAAAATGTGAAAAGCCACTCCTTTGAAACGTTTCATGCTACAATAAGAGTGTTGAAACCAAAAATGTAGCTTACAAAAGGAGGCTGATCATATGGCATCCTCTGGAAGAAGGATCAAAGATCACATAGACAAAGACATAAATCAGGAAGACGACTGGCTTGATATTGAATGGCTGGATGACGAGGAACCATCCCAAGATACAGGAAACCTGGAGATAGAAGAATGGTTTGACGAAGATGACTGGGATACAGGAAGTGACTGGGATGATTACAAAGAAGAACCGGTAAGAAAGGCAGAAAAAAAGCCTTCTCCGAAGGCTTCCTCATCTCCAAAAGCGAAAAGCAGATCTTCATCGAACCCTCCGAAGAAAAGAAAACCGCAGCCGGAAACCGGAAAGGAACAGAAAAAGAAAAAAGGACCGTCAGTTGCCAAACCGGTAAAAGCAGTCGGAAAAACTGCGGGGAAAGCAGGAAAGGCAGCAGGAAAAGCAGTTGGGAAGGGACTTTCTCTTGTGTTGAAATGCGGAAGTTTTATTTTGATGGTTCTTATTGTGTTAAAAATGTTTCAGGATTTTTGGGCACAGAAAAGCACACTCGGAGAAATCTGGAGAGTGGCAGCAGATAAGAACTACGCAGAAGGAATTTATCTTGGGATTGCAGGGATACTTTTGTTGATCGGTTTGATATCGGCATTTTGGATTCTGACAGGGAAAAAGATGGCAGATGGCGGAAGAGTCAGAAGTTATGACACGGGACGTGGACTTACCGCTTTCCTTTTCTTTGGAATTCTTGTAGCGATTGCAGGAAAAGCGGAAGCTTTGCTTCCGCAGAATCCACAGATGCTGGACGGAGCAAGACTGGCACTTCAGATCCTGGATGGTATGAAAACAATGATGCTTGGCTGTTGTTTGGCCGGGGTTGTATTATGTGTGATTAGAAAAGTGATGCGACAATAAAGAAAATAAAAAGATGTTGTTATAGAATCAATTATAACAACATCTTTTTTTGTAAGATTTTGAGGGGCAAAATGATTTTGGTGTTGAAATTTTGAAAACGAAGATTGTGAAGTTTTAAACAATTATCTGAAATATGGAATATATCTTGCCTTTTTTGTCAGTATATTATACACTAATCTATGAATTTATACACCGAAATGTTCGGCGAAAGGAGTTACAACAATGGGATATGAGAAGTTGAATGAAAAGATGCTGGAAATGAAAGATGAAATCTTTGCATCCATCAAAGAAAGCATCGCAATCGAAAGTGTAAAAGGAGAACCGGAACCAGATGCTCCGTACGGAAGAGGACCGAAACAGGCTCTTGACCATGCACTTGCGTTAGGGGAAAAACTTGGATTTAAAACAGGAAATCTGGATAACAAAGTAGGCTGGGTAGAATACGGTGAAGGTGAAGAAATGGCAGCAGTACTTGGACATCTGGATATCGTACCTCTTGGAGATGGATGGAAGTATCCTCCGCTTGCATGTGAAGTACATGACGGAAAAATGTACGGACGTGGTATCATGGATGATAAAGGACCGGTGATCGGAGCTATTTATGCGTTAAAAGCAATCCGTGATCTTGGACTTCCGATCGACAGAAGACTGCGTGTCATTTTCGGAACAGACGAAGAAAACGGATCTTCCTGTGTAAAACATTACATAGAAGCAGGCGGTGAAAAACCAACGATCGGATTTACACCGGATGCAGAATACCCGGTTATTTTCTGCGAAAAAGGACAGAGTTTCTGGGAAGTTACCAAAAAAGTAGAAAATCCGTCTGCAATCAAAGTTCTTTCTATCGAAGGAGGTACTGCAAAAAATGTTGTAACCCCTAGATGTACTCTGGTTGCCGAAGGAGATCTTTCTGTAAAAGAAGGAGAAGGAATCACAGTAACAAAAGAAAACGGAAAAACAACAGTAATTGCAGAAGGAAAAGGAGCTCACGGAAGTACTCCACATTGCGGAATCAATGCTGCTATCAGACTGTTTGAAGCAGTAAAAGATGCAGGAATTGGCGGAGACATGGAACAGATGATTCGTTTCATCCTGGAAAAAATCGGAACAGAAACAAATGGCCAGTCACTGGATATCTGCTGGAAAGATGAAGAAACAGGTGTGACCTCTTTAAATCTTGGCGTAGTAAGATGTACAGAAAACGAATTATTCTTCACGCTGGATATCCGTTATCCGAAGAATGCGGACAGAGAAACACTGATCGCAAATGTAAAGAAACATGCGGCAGAATACGGACTGGAAGCAAACATAGAAGCAGAAGGTAAGTTATTATATGTTCCGAAAGATTCCGAACTGGTGCGGAAATTAATGAATGTATATAAAACTCAGACAGGCGGAAACGAAGAACCGATCGCGATCGGCGGAGGAACTTATGCAAAAGCGTTTGACAACATGGTTGCATTTGGACCGATTTTTCCGGGAGATCCGGATGTGATCCATCAGCCAAACGAATACGCAGATGTTGAAAAGCTGATGCTTTCCCATCAGATCGTTGCAGCGGCAATGTATGAGATTGCATTGAAATAGGGTGTACCAAAGAGAGCTGTGGAGCAGGAAAGATACCTGTTTCTACAGCTTTTTTTCTGCTAAATACGTTGCCTGAAAATACTGTATGAGATACAATGAAATTACAACATTTACAATGAGGATAAGGAGGTTTTAGATTGAAACTGATTTTGAGATATCTCAAAAGATACCGTTTCCTGTTTGTGCTGAATTTGATATCTGTATTCGGATTTGCACTTGTGGAATTGGGGATTCCTACTATTGTGGCAGAAATGATCGATAACGGAGTCATCAATGAAGATAAGGGGTATTTGATGAGAATGGGAGGTTTGATTGCAGTCATTTCTGTGGTTGGTGTATGCGGTACCATTCTTCTTGGATATTGTTGTGCGAGGATTTCTACGGGAATTGCACATGACATCCGTCGTGATATGTTCCGGAAGGTACAGACATTGTCCCATAGTGAAATGAATGAAATCGGTGTGGCTTCTTTGATCACACGAACAAACAACGATGCATTTCAGATCATGATGTTTATGAACGTGATTTTAAGAACGGCAGTTCTGACACCGGTTATGATCGCAGTCAGTTTCATGTTGACATTGACCACCTCTTTGAAGCTTTCGCTGATCATCATATCAACGATTCCGCTGATCATTGTGGGAGTGGTCATTGTAGCAAAAGTTTCTGCACCTATCAGTGAAAAACAACAAGCCTCCCTGGATTCTTTGAACAGGATTTTCAGAGAAAATCTGACGGGGATACGGGTTATCCGTTCTTTTAATAACGATGACTATGAATCGGAACGGTTTGATGACGAAAATAAAAACTTTATGACGCAGTCAAGAAGGCTGTTTAAGTTGATGTCTGCAACAGAACCGATTTTTTTCCTTTTGATGAATCTTGCGGTTATCGGGATTTATTTTGCCGGAAGTTATATGATTGATGCCGGAAGTCTTCCGATTGGAAAACTTGTGGCATTTATGGATTATCTTTTTCATGCAATGTATTCTGTACTTTTGTTTTGTCTTGTGTTTATGATGTATCCGAGGGCAAGAGTTTCAGCAAAGCGTATCATGAGAGTGTTAAATACGGAAACAACCATTCACAACTCACCGGATGAGAATGTAAAGGAAACGGGACGAACAGTTTCTTTTGAACATGTTACATTTGTATATCCGGACGGCGAGGAAGCCGTTCTGAAAGATATTTCTTTTGAAGCACATGCAGGGGAAACAATAGCGTTTATAGGAAGTACGGGATCAGGAAAAAGTACACTGATCCGATTAATTCCGAGATTTTATGACGTGACGGAAGGAAGAGTACTTGTCAATGGTGTGGATGTCAGAAATATGGATATGTATAAATTAAGGGACAAGATAGGATTTGTTTCCCAGAAAGCGAATCTTTTCAGCGGAACCATCGAGGAAAACATCCGATTCGGGAAAAAGGATGCTACCATGGAAGAAGTAATCCATGCGGCCAAAGTTGCTCAGGCATATGATTTCATCATGGAAAAGCCAAATCAATTTCAGGAAAAGATCGTAGAGGGGGCAGGCAACGTATCCGGAGGGCAAAAGCAAAGGCTTTCTATTGCACGAACTCTTGTAAGAAAACCGGAGATTTATATTTATGACGATTCTTTTTCAGCGTTGGATTTCAGGACAGATGCGAAATTACGACAGGAACTGAAACAGGAAATGACAGATGAGATTGTAATGATCGTGGCACAGAGGGTTTCTACGATCATGGATGCGGATCAGATCATTGTGTTGGAGGAAGGCAGGATCGTTGGAAAAGGTACACACAAAGAATTGTTAAAGACTTGCGACGTGTATCACGAAATTGCAGCTTCTCAGCTGAGTGAGGAGGAACTTATGTATGACTAGGAAAATAAGCTGGAGAGCATGTCTCAAAGGAATTCTTCATTTTACAGGGCCATATAAATGGAAAATTTTGACTGCCGTTTTTATGGTGATTTTATCCACCGTGATCTATACCATGAATCCAATGGTAGAAGGGCGTGTTACGACTCAGCTTGCAAATGACGCCGCGGAAATTGTTTCCGGTATACCGGGAGCACATGTGCATTTTCAGAAGGTATTTCAGATTTTGGCAATCCTTGCTTCTTGTTATCTGGCAAGGGCACTGGCACTTATGATCTCAACTTTTTTGCTTACAAACGCAATTCAGCAGACTATGCATGATCTCAGAGGTGCACTTCAGAACAAAATACAGAAACTTCCGGTGAGCTTTTTTGACAATCACGCATTTGGTGATGTATTAAGCTGTGTGACAAATGATGTGGATACACTCAGCAATGCACTGCAACAGACGTTGACAAAAGTTATTACAGGAATTTTGACGTTTATTCTCGTTATCATCATGATGTTTCGGATCAACTGGATAATGACACTGCTTGCACTGGTCATTATTCCTATGACTGTTTTGATAACAAAGGCGTTTGTAAAGCGCTCACAGAAATTGTTTGATCTGCAGCAGAAAACGGTCGGAGAATTGAACGGAACAATCACGGAACTGTACGGAGGATTTAATGAGATTCTCACTTACAATAAACAAAAAGATGCCCTGGAACAATTTGAAGATGTCAATAAAAGAATGAAAGATGCGGCGTTTAAAGCACAATTTGTATCTTCGTTGATTTCACCATGCATTTCACTTGTAACCTATCTGACGATCGGAGGATGTGCGTTTTTAGGATGTCTTCTTGTTATTCAGGGGACCATAAAGATCGGAGATTTGCAGGCTTTCATCAGATATATCTGGCAGATCAACGATCCACTGTCACAGGTATCCCAACTTTCGGCACAGGTACAGTCTGCTTTTTCTGCCATGGGACGTATTTTTACACTTCTTGCAGAAGAAGAGGAAGAACAAAAAGGCACCGTAAAGATTGACAAAACAAAGATGACAGGGAATGTTTCTTTTGAACATGTGCAGTTTGGATATGACAAAGAATTGTTGATGAAGGATGTCAATATAGAAGTAAAAAGCGGACAGACAGTGGCAATCGTCGGACCGACAGGAGCCGGAAAAACAACACTTATGAATCTGCTTCTTCGTTTTTATGATGTAAAAGGCGGAGCTATCAAAATTGATGGCATCAATATCAAAGATATGGATAGGGAAGATCTTAGAAAACTATTTTCTCTTGTGCTTCAAGATACGTGGCTTTTTAAAGGGACGATATATGATAATATTCGTTATGGAAGGTTGGATGCAAGAAACGATGAAATCGTCAATGCCGCAAAAATGGCAAATGTACATCATTTTATCAAAACACTTTCCCATGGTTATGATTCCATGATCAATGAAGAGGCAAACAACATTTCGCAGGGAGAAAAACAGCTTCTTACCATTGCCAGAGCGATTCTAAAGGATCCGCAGATCTTGATCCTTGATGAAGCGACATCCTCTGTGGATACAAGGCTTGAGAAAAGACTTCAGGATGCCATGCAGAAAGTCATGGAAGGTAGAACATCGTTTGTTATTGCCCATAGATTGTCAACCATAAGAGATGCGGATTTGATTCTTGTATTGCGGGATGGTGATATTGTAGAGCAGGGAACTCATGAAGAATTATTGGAACAGAAGGGAATTTATGAAAAATTGTATCATTCACAATTCGCAGGACAAAATTTTGACGACATATCATAAGAAAATTGTGGTATGATAGGGGAGAATAATAAAATTGTGAGGAAATGACAGGATGAAAAAAATAGCACAAGATGGATTTTTCCTACGCTAAAAGGATATCGAAAAGAATATTTACTAAAAGATATTTTTTCGGGTATCATCATCACGGCAGTTTCCATTCCTATTTCTATGGGGTATGCGGAAGTGGCAGGACTTCCGGCCGTATACGGCTTGTATGGTTCTGTCCTTCCGATTTTGTTTTTTGCGCTGTTTACGACATCACCTCAATTTATTTTTGGTGTGGATGCGGCACCTGCTGCTATTGTGGGTTCGGCACTGGCATCACTTGGGATTGAAAGTGCATCGCCGGAAGCAATGAGTTATGTGCCCCTGATGGCTGTTTTTACAGGAATCTGGCTGTTGATTTTTTATTTTTTGAAAGCAGGAAAAATTATAGACTACATTTCAACACCCGTTATGGGCGGATTTATTACCGGAATTGCTATCACGATCATTATGATGCAGATACCGAAAATATTGGGAAGTACATCCGGTTCGGGAGAAGCATTGGAATTACTGGAACATATCAAAGAGGCATTTATGCACATTAACCTGCCGTCTGTTTTGCTTGGTATAGGGTCTTTTTTACTGCTTGGTATGGCTAAACGGTGGATACCCAAATTTCCTATGGCGATAGTCATTATGGGACTGGGAGTGGCAGCAACCATGCTGTTTCATGTCGATCGGCAGGGGGTACGTCTGCTTTCAGAGGTAGAACCGGGATTTCCGGGTATCGTTCTTCCGGATTTTTCCGTTGTGGATTTTACTCATGTGATCGGACGAAGCGTAACGATTGCAGCGGTTGTCATGTCGGAAAGTCTTTTGGCTGAGAATAACTTTGCCGCCAGAAACGGCTATAAAATACAAGATAGCAGAGAAATCCTGGCCTGTGCAGCAGGAAATATCATATCTGGATTTACGGGAAGCTGTCCCGTGAACGGAAGTATATCCAGAACATCCATGAATGAACAGTTTTCCGGGAAAACGCAGGTTGTTTCTGTTACAGCTGCCGTTTCCATGCTTTGCATTTTAAGTTTTTGTACGGGATTTATCGGTTATTTGCCGGTGCCGGTTCTGACTGCCATCGTGATTTCGGCATTGTTGAATGTAGTGGAATTGCGTCTGGCAAAACGTTTGTTTAGGGTAAGCAGGAAAGAATTTTATATTTTCATGGCGGCATGCGGAGCTGTATTATTCCTCGGAACGATTTACGGAGTGGTGATCGGAATTATCCTTTCTTTTGTTGCGGTGATCATAAAAGAAACAAATCCGCCGAGAGCATTTCTAGGAATCATACCGGGGAGAGAAGGATTTTATGATTTAAAGAAGAACCGCCATGCCTGCCCGATTAAAAATGTGGTGATCTATCGGTTTAGTGAAAGTCTTTTTTTCGCAAATATAAAGATTTTCCGGGAAGATATTGAAGGTGCCATACGGAAAAATACAAAGGCCGTGATCATAGATGCGGGAGCAGTGACGAGTCTTGATATTACAGCTGCAGATGGATTGATGCAACTTTCGGAGAGCCTTAAAAAAAGAGGGATTCGTTTTTATATGACAGAACATATGGATACAGTAAACGAAGAGATGAGGAATCTTGGAATAGGAGAACTGATCCGACAGGGAATGGTTCGAAGAACCATTACAAGTGCCCTTTGTGATCTGGATTTTGAAAAACCATATCCGTTGGAAAACACAGATAAAAAGGAACTGTCGAAGACGAATTATCTTCCGGCAGAAGAGGAGAATTCTCTGGAAGAGTTTGCATGGGCTTTTGGAGAAGAAACGGTGCGGCAGCTGGAAGAACAGGTGCATCATTTGTTGGAACAAATCCATGGAATGACAGATGTAGAGGAAATAGCAGAACAAGGAATCGTACAAAAACTGGATGTCTGGGATCGGCTTGGAGCAATAGATGAAGATGAAATATTAAGGAGAATGGAACTTCATTTGGATGAACTCCCAGAAGATTTTAACAAAAAGCAAAAGATTGTATTGAAACTTCTTGAGAAAAGGCGTCGACATATTTTGGAAGAACTGAGAAAAGAAAATCCGGAAAAATTGGAACAGCTGAAACAAAGCAGAGAAAAACTGGAAAGACGACTGAAAAAACAAAATCCAAAAGCTGTGGAAAAGCTACATCAATGGGAAATACTCCTGAATGAGAAAGAAGAGGGAAAACAGTATGAAAATACGGATGTATAACGTGGGACTTGGAGAATGCTTCCGGCTTACGTCTGAAGAAGGGAACCTGACAGTGAATTTTGGAAGCCGTAACCGGAAAATAGAAAAACAGGAAATTTCAACGGTTTTTCACACAATCCTTCAAAACATCAAAGAGGAAGAAGAAAGGACATTTCTTGCCACACAGTTTGGACAGGAACAATTAAGTGGTTTTTTCTATGTGCATAAAGAAACGGAAGAGAGGGTATGGGATACAATTTGTCTTCCGGATATTTTTACAGATCGCAGGATGAATGAAACCATTGCTCTTTTGATTTTACAAGATCTCTCCAAAGGAGGGTATCTTCCGGGGAAAAGTGTTACACTTTGTATGCTTTTGGAAATTCTTTTGAAAACACCTTATCATATAAAACTTCTTTCTAGAGGGAACATAATAGAAAAGCAATATCAGGTATTGCTTCCGGATAAAGACGAGCTTTGCAGACAGTCGAAAAAAACCGCTTATGATATAGGGATAGAGGAGGCTTTTTATGAACAGGACAGAAAAATATGGCAGGAGCTTCTGAAAATTTCCGGAAGAATGCGGGAATTATTTATGCGTGTATGTGCATTAAACGAAAACAATATGATTACAAGAAATAAAGAACATATTCCAAAAGAACTGGAAGATGACTGGAAAAATTTTCGGACGGATTTTCAAAAATTAAGAAGGAATCCACTGTTTTTAGGTATGGCAGAACGCTGTCAGGACAGACAGGAAGAATTAAAAGAGTTTCAAAACAGAGTAAGCCTGGCATTTCATACATGTAAAGACGGGAAGAAGAATGTATTGTTCACCGGAGGCGTTACGCCGGATCAGATAAAATGGCTTGAAAGGAATGAAGATGGGGTCGTAAAAATGCATGATAAATATTGGTGTGTTCAAATTCCCCAACATGGGACGGATCGGGCGTATTATGATTTCAAGATATATAAGCCGCAGCACTTCCTGATATCAAACGGATTGTGTGCAGGGCAGGAAACAGCAAAAATCTCAGGAAGATATACGGGAATGTTTGCGGTTCCGAATGTGAAAATGCACTGTACAAATTCGGACTGGTGTGAAGGAAACAGTGGCGGCATGTGTAGCTGTTGGAATTGTGAGATTACGGCACCCCGATTATATTCTCAAATACAATGACAAAAAAAAGCACATATGATATAATAGAACAACAAAAGTAAAATAAAAGAGGCAGGTGGCGAAATATGGCAAAGAAGACAGAAAACGGAATACCAAAATATCAACAGATTGCCACCGACATCGCATACAAAATCATAGACGGCACATATAAAGAAGGACAGAAAATCTATGCGCGTTCGGCGATTGGGAGTCAGTATAATGTTTCATCAGAAACGGCCAGAAGAGCAATGTGTATTTTGGCGGATTGGGATATTGTAGATGTGGAAAAAAACAGCGGGGTTGTGATTCGGTGTGTAGATAATGCCAAGAATTTCCTGCAACAGCAGGAACATACACAATCTATCCAGAAGTTAAAAAGAAATATTCTGGACAATGTAGAACGGCAACAGCGGGATACAAAAGAATTATACGGATATCTTAATGAAGTGATCGATCAGATTGAATGTTACAGAGCAACAAATCCGTTCATCCCATACGAAATCGTAATTACAGAAAAAACTCCGTATGTGGATCATACGGTAGGAGAAGTCAATTTCTGGCAGGAAACGTTTGCTACGGTAATTGCCATCAAGAGGAACGGAGTGCTGATGATGTCGCCTGGACCGAAAGCCATGTTCAAACTGAATGATATTATCTATTATACCGGAGATGACGACTGCCCGGACAGGGTGAGAAAATTTTTGTATCCGGAAGAAAGAAAAAATAGAAGGTAGATTCATGCGAATCTGCCTTCTATTTTTTTGAAATGCTTGTTGCTTGTTTGATTTCATGTCGATAGTGAACAGGAGTGATTTTATAGTAAGATTTAAATTGTTTAATAAAATAAGAACAAGAAGAAAATCCGACAGATTCACTGATTTCCTGTATAGTCATAGAGGTAGAGGCCAGTAGTTCTTTTGCTTTTTCTAATCGGATTGTTGTTAACGCCTGTATGGGAGTCACGTGATAAGAATTTTTCATACAACGAATAATGTGAACCGGATGAAAGTTGTAAAGTCTGGATAAATCCTGCATGGTAAAATGTGTATGATAATTTTTTTGCAAATACTGCATGATCTCGGAGGCTAAATCATCGGATGCATTACTAAATTTGGAGTCTGTATTTAAAAGATTTAAAATATTTAAAAATTGTTGTTGCTGCTGAAGTGGATTTAGTTTAATTTTAAATTTTTCGGTATTATTGTTATATTTATTGATTGAAAACATCAATAAAGGTTTTATATAATTACGAAGCATTTCTGCACGGTCTTCTGTAAGTTGTATATACTTGGGAAGTGTTACATAAAACATGGTATCACGGAATAAAGATTTGTTTACAACTTTCTTTACGGGATGAAGATGTTCCGATTCATAATATTCTCCAGAACAATCCATATGAAGCCAATAAAATTTTGTTTCTGTGTCACAAAGTTTATAACCTTGATGTGTTTTATCGGGAGATAAAATTAATAGTTGATTTTTATCTATAATATAATGTTCATTTTCTTCCATAATGTACAATCGACCTGATACCACAAACAACATATCAAATACACCAATATTTGAGCGTTTTTTATGACGATCCCCCATTCTATACAGAGCTTCACCGGAAGATATGAAATGAGGAGTGGGCGGGCTGGTAAAATGAATGTATATCATAATTAATCCTCCTAAAAAATAATATGTTAAAAATGTGATATTTATTTAAGTTAAAAATGTTAATTTAATTATATTTATATGTTAATAGTATACATTGATTTGTGGAAAATGACAATATATAATCTGAATATAAGAAAATATTTAGCTAAATATTATAAAAATAAGCGTATTCCAAAAAAAAAGGAGGAGTATTATGAAAAAAAGAGCAAATAAAATGATTAGTGCGATACTTTGCGCGAGTATGTGTATGAGTTTGGCTGGATGTTCACAAAACGGTGATAATAAAGATGAAAGCAAAAAGGCAGATGGAACAAAGGAAATTACTATTTGGGTTCGAGAACAAATGGAAGATCCTATTACAGCCGCTGTTGAACAATATAATAAAAAACAAGATGACGTAAAAGTAAAGGCAGTTGTTTATCCGGATAAAGAATTGACAGACCAGCTGACATTAGCTATTTCATCCGGAGATGTACCGGATATTGTTTCATTGGATGATATTTTAGCACCGTATTATAATTCTATATCCGCACTGGCAGATGTATCAGATAAATTTGAAAAATTAGAATTTAAAGATTCATTTAGTCAGGGTATGATTGAACTTGGAGAATATGATGGAAAACAATATGCAATACCATTTGCACCGGATGTATCATTTATGTTTTACAATAAAGAACATTTCAGACAGGCAGGACTGGATCCGGAAAAAGGTCCGGAAACATGGTCAGATTTGATTGAATACTCTCAGAAACTGACACGGGACGGACATTACGGATATACATATGCAGGTGGTGGCGAACAGATGTTTACATTTGTTCCGTTCATCTGGAGTAATGGCGGAGACCTTTTAAGTGAAGATGGAAAAACATGTCTTTTAGATCAGCCGGAAGCAATCGAAGCACTTCAACTGTATGACGATCTTACTAATAAATATAAAGTAACTCCGGAAGGAGTGACAACATATTCATGGTCAGAATCACAAGATGCTTTTTTAAGTGGAAAAGCCAGTATGACAATTCTTGGTAACTCACAGCTTTATACATTTTTGACAGAATATCCGGACTTTGATTTTGGAGTATGCATGATTCCGAAAGCAGATGGAAAAGAATATTCTTCCTTCGGAGGCGGAGATTTGATTGCGATTATGGAGCAGTCTAAAAATAAAGAAGAAGCGTGGGATTTTATAGAATATGTTCTGAGTGAAGAAGTTCAGGTTGAATTGTTTGCTAAGAATGGTCTTCTTCCGGCAAGAACAGATCTATTTGATAATGAATATTTCAATAAGAACGATAAATATGAAGTATTGAAACAGGCATTGGAAGTATCAAGAGCGTCCAGGTCTGAAAAATATAACGAAATGAACCAACCTCTTGTAAATGCAACTCAGAGTTGTTTGATGGGAGAAGCGACTGCGGAAGAAGCATTTAAGAAGGCAACGGAAGAAATTAATAAGATTATGAAATAATAAAAAATGCCTTAAAAGCAGATGGCATAAACCGAAAGCTTTTAAGGCATTTTCAAAAGGGGGCTAATCATGAAAAAAACAATACATAAAAGTATAATACCATTTTTGTTTATATGTCCGGCAATTGTTATCAATTTGATTTTTTTCTGCCTTCCGTTTCTTCAATCCTTGACTATGTCATTTTTTAAATGGCCTCTTTTGAGAGAAAAGACGTTTATTGGATTGGAAAACTATAAGATGTTATTTCAGGATGATCAGTTTGTAACATCGTTGTTGTTTACAATGAAATACACACTTTTTGTAACACCTGCCATTTTTCTGGTTGCCTTTATCCTGGCATTGTTGATTGATGGAAAATTTAAAGGGGTGACGTTATTTCGGACAATCTATTTTTCACCGGTTGTCATATCCATGACTTCTTGCAGTTTAATCTGGCTTTGGATTTATAATGATTTGTATGGAATTTTGAATTATATTCTTCTGAAATTGAATATTATTGACGAGGCAATTCTCTGGATGGGTACAGAAAAAACATCATTGCCCGCAATTGTTTTTATGATTACATGGAAAACGGCAGGTTTTTCGATGTTGATTATTTTGGCAGCTTTCCAATCTGTAGATACACAAGTGTACGAATCGGCAAGCATAGACGGTGCATCAAAGATAAAACAGTTTTTTCATATTACGCTTCCGATTATACGACCGCAAGTGGGTCTTGCCCTGATCATGTCTGTAATCGGTTCGGTTCTTGCTTTTGAACAATTTTTGATCATGACAAAAGGAGGACCAACAGAAACAACGACAACATTAGTGCATTATATTTATAATACATCCTTTAAATACTATAATTTTGGCTATGGATCAGCAATGACAATCGTATTACTGATTATTATGCTTGTGCTTAGCTTTGCTCAGATGAAATTGTTAAAAGATCCTACGGAATAAACAGGAGGGGCAAGATGAAGAAGAAAAAACATACCGGAAAAATCATTACAAATATTATGTTATCTTTGTTTATGCTGCTGCCTTTATATTGGACATTTATCACGGCATTAAAAGATAAAAAAGAAATTTATGTACAACCGCCGAGTTTATTTCCGGATAATCCGGTTTTTGAGAATTTTCAAGAGATTCTGCAAAGAAATGATGGAGTCTTTTTGATGTACTTGAAAAATTCAATTATTACCACGATATTGACCATGATCTGTGTGGCGGTTATCAGCTTATTTGCAGGGTATGCATTTTCAAAGCTGAAAGTAAAAGGGAAAAAAATATGGATGCTTTTAATCATCGCGGCATTAATGATACCATTTCAAACTTTAATGATTCCTTTGTATTCTATTATGTCCAATTTGCATCTGACAAATACAAGGATTTCTATGGTACTAATATATATGACATTTCAAACACCGTTTGCCGTTTACATGATGAAGAATGCTTTTGATATGATTCCGAATGAATTAAGAGAAGCAGCACAGATTGATGGAGCGGGTGAACTAAAAGTATTTTTTAAAGTAATGCTTCCAACTACCTGGTCTTCCCTTGCAACCATATTTATTTATTCAGCATATACCACATGGAATGATTATTTAATTGCAGTTGTATTTGCGAATAATGAATCAATTAAGACATTTAATGTTGGATTGACAAATATGGCTATTGGACAATATGGTACAGAATGGGGATTACTTACTGCAGGATCAATTATCGGTTTGGCTCCTATTATGATTCTGTTTATCTTTTTACAGAAATATTTTATTAAAGGAATGCTTGGAGGTGCAATAAAGTAGTATGGATAAGGAAAAGACATGTTATAAAATTATGCAGATTTTAGGTATAAAAGAGGTCGAACCGGCAGGATGGTTAAAGGAGCAACTAAAAATACAGGCTAATGGATTGTCAGGAAAACTTTTTGAAATTTGGGACAGTGTAGGAAGTTACAGTGGGTGGCTTGGCGGAACAGGAGAAAATTGGGAAAGAGGACCATATTTTTTGGATGGAATTATTCCGCTTTCGTATTATTTAAAAGATGACAAGATGTTTCAAACAGCAGAAAAATTTATTCAATGGACGCTTGACAGTCAGGATGAAGATGGAAATTTTGGACCGTATTACAGTAAAGAAGACTGGTGGTCCAGAATGGTTATGTTAAAGGCAATGATTCAATATTATGAAATTACAGAAGAAGAAAGAATTTTAACTTTTATGGATCGATATTTTAAATATCAGAAAGAAGAATTACCAAAACACCCCTTGAAAGAATGGGGAAAAGCAAGATGTGCGGATTTATTGTATAGTATCAAATGGTTTTATGAAAAAAAATCGGAACCATATCTCCTGGAACTTGCGAATCTGGTGATAGAACAGGGAGAAGATTGGTGCGATTATTTTAAAAAATTCCCTTTTATAAGGCCAACGGAATACTATTACAACTGGGATAAAATGCAGTTGTTTTCCAAGGATATGATTTTGGAACTTATGCAGTTTCATCTGACTCATATTGTAAATGTAACAATGGCATTAAAATATCCAGCGTTATTTTCATGGGTAAAAGGTTATACAAAAAAGGAAGTTCAGGATAAGGCTATTGCGGAGTTGAAACAATATCATGGTGTTGTAACAGGGGCAATAAATGGCGATGAACATCTGGCGGGGAATAATCCATCAAGAGGATCCGAATTATGTTCGATAGCGGAATACATGTTCAGCCTTCAGATTATGATGGAAATTTATGGGGATCCATATTATGCAGATTTGTTGGAAAGACTGGCATACAATTCATATCCAGCTATGTTTACCGAAGATTATATGGGACATCAGTATTTGCAGCAGGCAAATCAAGTTTACGCTACAAACGAAAAAAGATATTGGTACAATAATTTAGATGATTCTAATACATATGGATTGGAACCTAACTTTGGCTGTTGTACAGCTAATATGCACCAGGCATGGCCGAAATTTGTAAGAAGCCTGTGGTACAAAGAAGAAGATGCATTGGTATCTATGGTATTTGCACCAAATATTTTAAATACTGAACTGAATGGAGAAAAAGTGCAGATTGAGGTGAAGACAGAGTATCCTTCCAGATTACATATCCAATATCACATTCATAAAAGCATAAGTCAAGAATTAACTTTAAAAATTAGGATTCCTAAGTGGTGTACCGAAGTAGAATTCTCTTACAATAAAACCATGGAAATGCCAGTACAACAAGATGGGTTTATTATAGTCAGGAAAAGATTTCAGAAAGACGACAAAATAGATATTGCATGGAAAACAGAAGTAAAGAAAACGAAATGGTATCATAACAGTATGGCATTGGAAAGAGGACCTTTTGTATTTGCACTAGATATGAAAGAAAACTGGAGATGCTATAGAGAATGTGGAGGAATAAAAGATTTTGAAGTGGTGTCAGAGGATATATGGAATTATGCACTGGTAGAAAGTCAAGAGATTAAAGAGGAGGAAGCAGAAATGGGAAAAATCCCATTTTTAAAAGACAAGCCACCGGTCATTTTAAAAGCGAAAGCAAGACAGATAAAAGAATGGAAACTAGAATCAGGAAGTGCATCTGATATACCAAAAAGTCCTGTGCAAACTCAGGAGCCGGAAAAAGAAATCACATTGATTCCTTTTGGGTGTACGCATCTTAGGATATCACAATTTCCATATTGTATTGAATAGAAAATAGGTTTAAAAGGAAAGAGGTTTGTGTAACCTCTTTTCTTATTGGAAAAATAGAAATTTTCAAAGATTATTCGCATATAAAAGTAACTTTACCCATAAACAGAAAAGTAGTACAATAAATATATAAACGGTAAAGGAGGAATTTATATGGGCCAGGAATTGATTTTAAAATTAAAAGAAGTAAAGCAGGCACTTGTAGATCTGGACATGCAGGGAGACGATTGGGAAGAACGCCAGGAGATACTTCAAAAACTGGAAGATGTTACCTCTTACGTAAAAGATATGATGGGAAAGGGACTGCTGGAATAATGGGGAAAGACCGTAACGACTGGAAGATAAAGGCGCTGATATTTGACATGGACGGCCTCTTGTTTGATTCTGAAAAAGTTGTGCAAAAATCATGGTACCTTGCAGGGAAAAGGATTGGATATCCGGATGTGGGAAACCATATTTATCATACACTTGGATTTAATGTGGTAAAAAGAAGTGAATATTTCAGAGAAACATTCGGAGAAGATTTTCCGGTTGAAGCATTTAATCAGGCTACAAGAAAGATTTTTTATCAGATAAAAGAAAAAGATGGGGTTCCTAAAAAACCGGGAGTGACAGAACTTCTGGAATATGCAAGGAAAAGAGAGTATAAACTTGCAGTTGCCACATCTTCGAGAAAAGAATATGCGGAAGAATTGTTAAAAAGTGAAGGAATTTATGATTATTTTGACGGGTTTGTGTTTGGAGATATGGTAACTCATGCCAAGCCGGATCCGGAGATTTATCTGAAGGCGTGTGAGCTTGTTTCGGCAGAACCACAAAAGGCGGTGGCTTTAGAGGATTCTCCAAATGGAATACGTTCGGCATATGCAGCCGGTATGTATCCAATCATGGTACCGGATCTGGTACAGCCAAATGAAGAAATTCAGAAATTATATTATGAAAAATGCAATTCTCTTTTGGAAGTGCCAAAGATACTGGAAAAACTCAATCAATAAAAAGAGGGCTTCAAAATCATCAGATGAAATGATTTTGGAGCCCTTTCGTATTTTGGGTTACAATTTAAAATGCATATCAATAAATTGCAGATAATCTGTTTTTTCTACAAGATCAGGATGTTGGAGATACCAGTCCAGAGATTCTTTCAATCCTTCTGTCATCGGAATGGTTTCTGGCATTAGTTGATATTGTTTTTCTACATCCAGAAGATATTCATATTCACAGAAACTAAAATAATTTCGTTGGCTGACTTTGTCATAGACATTTATAAATTCAGGATGTTTTCCTGCTGTTTCGTAGCACAATGTCACCCAGTTTTTTGCAGAAACCGGTTCTTTGTTACCGACATTAAAAATGTGATTCTTCGGATGCTGTGTGATAAGGAGATCCATAAACCTACACAGATCATGTACATGAAAAAACTGCAGATTCATACTTCCGTCTTTGGGAAGATAAAATGGTCTTCCGTTTAAAGCACAGTCAAAAATAAAGGATTCCCGATAAATATCATTCATAGGTCCGTATAAATATGGCGGACGGAGAATATATGCATTTGGCACCCGTTTTAAAAGTTCGGTTTCTGCATCGATTTTATCGGAACCGTATTTCAACCAGTATTGGTTTTTGCCTGTCGGCGTTTCCTCGGTAAAAGGCTGCCGGCCTGTATCCGGATAGACGGCACTGGAGCTGATGAGGATGTAGTCATCAAAGCTTCCGACAGCATTAAGAAGCAGTTTTACGTCCTCTCCGGTATATGCAGTGATATCCAAAATGACGTCAAAATGAAAATCGAAAAGAAGGCTGCCAAGATGATGACGGTCTCCTTCAATGAGAGTGACACCATCAGATTGAGGATGATGATTCCGGTTTAAAACATAAACGTCATATCCCTTTTTGACATAATATTCAGCGGCATACCGGCTGACAAACACGGTGCCGCCGGTAATAAGAATTTTTTTCATGACAAACCTCCTATAAAGCGGCTATGACAGGAAATAAAATCATCTCTCTGCCGAAGGAGATCTTCCAGTTCTTTTTCGCTGAGCGAAGAAAGAAGTTGATCTTGTGATTCCCGGACTGCTTTTGTGTTAAGGGGAGGTACAAGTGCAAAATCGCTGTAAGCTCGAAGTTTCTGGAAATAAAGATTTAGTTCCGGATTATCTGGGTTTTGTAAAGCCAGTTTATACATAAAATGGGTGTCTGTTACATCGCAGTCCGTGCATTTCTGACAAATCCATTTTCCAAGATAGAAATAATCCGTCCCAATCTGGTAAAGGAAACCGGGACAGGATAAAAATAAAGTATGATCCATAATAACCCTCCGGGAAATTATCCGTTAATAATGACCTGTTTTAAAGAAAGATCCGGGTTTAAAAGAACAAGATTTCCTACTTTTCCCGGAGCAATACTTCCGTACTTATGTTCCAGATGAAGTGCACGTGCCGGATTGATGGTTGCACATCCGATGGCATCTTCCAGAGGAATGTTCATTTCTTTTACTGCCGTACGCATACAATCCATCAAGTTTGTAACAGAACCTGCCAAAGCTCCGTTGGAAGTAAGTGTTGCATGTTTGCCTCTTACCGTTACGTCAAGGCCGCCCAGGGTATAAGAACCATCCGGCATTCCGGTTGCACGCATACTGTCACTGATCAGGCAGATCCTGTCGGCGCCCATCATTGCAAATGCGGCACGCACCATGGAAGGGTGGATGTGGACACCGTCACAAATCAGTTCCGCAAAAACATGTTTACTGTCAAATACAGCGCCGACTACACCCGGTTCACGGTGGGTAAATGCCGGCATGGCATTAAACAGATGGACGGCATGGCAGGCACCTGCATCAAAAGCGGCTTTTGCCTCTTCATAGTCTGCATTTGTATGAGCCAGAGAAACAGAAACTTTGTCCTTTACATCACGGATAAATTTCAGTGTCTTGTCCGGATTCATCTCAGGGGCAACACCGATAAATTTGATCAGACCGTTTGCTGCCTTCTGGAATTCATTAAAAGTTGCAGAATCACAGGTGATGATGTTTCGTTCATCCTGTGCTCCTTTTTTGGCAATACTGATAAAAGGACCTTCCATATTTAATCCTGCAAGGTGAGCACCTTTTTCGTTTTTATAAGAGGCAGCGGTAGAAAGGATGTCCTTTAATTCTTCTACCGGAAGAGTCATGGTTGCAGGACAGATTGTTGTAACACCGATGGAAGCTTCATATTCTGCAATGGTACGGATTGCTTCAGGATCGTTGTCACAAATATCGGCCCCTTTACATCCGTGAAAATGAATGTCGATAAGGCCAGGAATTGCATAAGCTCCCTCGCCGTCGATGATTTCGGAAAAATCGGAAGCTTCCGACTGAAACATACCATTTTCAATCACAACTTCTCCTTCATGAAAGATTTTATCTTCGCCATACATTTTTACATTTTTAATAATCATGGTCATTCTCCTTCTGTAAGAAAGGGATGCCGGGGAAACATGTGCTTCCGATACGGCATCCCGGTTTTAAATTAATGAGGAATTTTTGAAAAAGCAGCTTTATCTCCGACGATTGTCACATCCGGATGGAACTGCAGGATAGATGCAGGTACATTTGGAGTAACCGGTCCGAAGAAAGCCTTTGCAACGATATCGGCTTTGTCTTCACCGCTGACTACAAGCAGGATTTTTTTGGCACGCATGATTGTTCCGATACCCATTGTATAAGCCTGTCTTGGTACATCATCGGCAGAAGCAAAGAAACGTTTATTTGCTTCGATGGTACTTTCCTGAAGGTCTACACAATGTGTGGTCTTGGCAAAGTCATCTGCCGGTTCATTAAAACCGATGTGACCATTGTGGCCAAGGCCCAAAAGCTGCAGATCCACTCCGCCGAGAGAAGCGATCACTTCTTCATAATGACTGCATTCTGCAGTACTGTCTTCCTTTGTTCCGTCAGGAATATTTGTATTTTCCGGACAGATATTTACATGATCGAATAAGTTTTCATGCATAAAATAGTAGTAGCTTTGGTCATTGTCTTTTGTAAGCCCCTTGTATTCGTCAAGGTTTGCTGTTTTTACCTGTGAAAAATCAAGATCTCCGTTTTCATATTTTTCAATCAGGCGTTTGTAAGTACCGACCGGAGAAGATCCGGTAGCAAGACCAAGAACACAATCCGGTTTTGTCACGATTTGAGCAGCTATAATGTTTGCGGCTCTCTGACTTAATGCATCATAGTCTTTTTCTTCATAGAATTTCATTTTTAAAATCCCCCTTTGTAATTATAGTTACAGTATAGCACATCATGATTGAATGTACTTTCAAAACGTAGGATTTAAAAATATTTCCGAAGGAAGTTATCTGGCTTCCCAGCGTCCGCTTGCCCCGCATGGGAGGACAAGGCCATTGGAAGAAACAGGCAGACCGATTTCCTGAGAATCTACGTGTCCGTTCCATTTTTTCATTTCTACGGAAAGCATGTAAGTAAGTACGGCAGGAGCCAGACCTGTTGTATAAGAATTAATTAAGAAAAACAAAGGCTGATCCGATAAGATCTGCGTACATTTCTTGATCAGAGGATGAATGGCATCTTCGATTTTCCAGATTTCTCCTTTTGGCCCACGGCCGTAGGAAGGGGGATCCATGATGATGGCGTCGTAATGATTGCCGCGGCGGATTTCCCGTTCTACAAATTTCATACAGTCATCTACAAGCCATCGGATCGGTGCATCGGAAAGACCGGAAGCGGCAGCGTTTTCCTTTGCCCAGTTGACCATGCCTTTCGAAGCATCTACATGAGTAACATGAGCCCCTGCCTTTGCGGCAGCAAGTGTGGCACCGCCGGTATAGGCAAAAAGATTTAAAACTTTGACCGGCCGGCCGGCATGTTTGATCTTTTCGGAAAACCAGTCCCAGTTCGTTGCCTGTTCCGGAAACAGCCCGGTATGTTTGAAACTAAAAGGTTTCAAATGAAAGGTCAGATCTTTGTAATGAATCTTCCACTGTTCCGGAAGGCTGAAAAATTCCCACTCACCGCCTCCTTTTTTGCTGCGGTGATAGTGAGCGTTTGGCTTTTTCCACCCTTTTTCCTTTTTTTCTGTGTTCCATATTACCTGCGGGTCCGGACGAACAAGAATGTATTCGCCCCAGCGTTCCAGTTTTTCACCGCAGGAACAGTCAATGACTTCATAGTCTTTCCAACCATCTGCAATCCACATATTAACGTGTCCTTTCTTAAAAAAATATATTTTATCCATAAAACAGAGTTCCATTTTAGTGTTTCTTAATTATAACAGTAATAAAAAGAAAGCTCAATATGGATTTTGAGAAAGGCTGTTTATAGAAAATATTTATCATAACATTGAAAAAAGCAATGGAAAAATCCGTTTACCGTTTTCCGTTGTAGTGCTAAAATAATAGCAGTGTACAGGTAAAACCTGACAGGAAAGGTGGAACGGAATATGATAAAGGTAAATGCAATCGGAGATAACTGTCCGATTCCTGTGATTAAAACGAAAAATGCGATGAAAGAGCTGAAGGGACCGGATGTGATAGAGGTACTTGTAGATAATGAAATTGCGGTTCAGAATGTGACAAAACTCGGTCAGTCATCCGGCGGAAAGGTGACATCCGAAAAAATAGCGGAAAAAGAATATAAGATCCTGATTGAAGTGGGAGAGGTTCCTGCCGGTAAAGAAACAGAGGAAGAAATTTCCTGCACTCCGGATAAACGCGGCAACACCATCGTTGTGGTATCTTCCGATAAAATGGGAAGCGGAAATGACGAACTTGGAAAAGTATTGATGAAAGGTTTCATTTTTGCCGTGACTCAGCTGGATGAACTGCCAAAGACCATGCTGTTTTATAATGGAGGGGCAACCCTTACGACAGAAGAGTCGGATTCTCTGGAAGACTTAAAGAGCCTGGAAGCTCAGGGAGTTGAGATCCTTACATGTGGAACCTGTCTTGACTATTATGATTTGAAAGAAAAACTGGCAGTAGGAAGCGTGACAAACATGTACAGTATTGTAGAAATAATGGCGAAAGCGAACAGAATTATCAGACCATAATATAGAAGAAACACATAAAAACAGTCACAGGATTGGCAAGAAAAGCTGTCAGTCCTGTTTTTATGTGGAAATAGGGAATTTTGGTTGAAGTTAAAAGGGTTTATGATATAATAAAAAAGCTATAAGTTTTTTCTATAAGTGACAAACGAGAGGAGAAGAAAGATGAAGCATAATGTGAAATTAACGCAAATGACCAAAACGGCGGGATGAGCTGCCAAGATAGGTCCTGAGACCCTTGCCCAGGTTCTGGGTAAGCTGCCGAAATTTGAAGATGAGAACCTTCTGGTAGGTATCGAAACTGCAGATGATGCGGCAATCTACAAGGTGACGGATGAGATTGCGATGATTCAGACTGTGGATTTTTTTACTCCGATCGTAGATGATCCATATATGTTTGGTCAGATTGCCGCTGCCAATTCTCTGAGCGATGTATGGGCCATGGGAGGAGATCCAAAAGTGGCACTGAATATTGTCGGATTTCCGAATTGTCTTGATCCTTCGATTTTAGGAGAGATATTAAAGGGAGGAGCAGATAAAGTAAAGGAAGCCGGAGCCGTTCTTGTAGGAGGACATACCATCCAGGACGACGAACCGAAATACGGACTTTGTGTATCCGGATTTGTTCATCCGAAGAAGATTTTCAAAAATTACGGATGTCGTCCGGGCGATAAGCTTATTTTAACAAAACAGATAGGAAACGGGGTTGTAAATACAGCGATCAAGGCAGAGATGGCTTCCCAAAGAGCAATCAGAGAAGCAGAAACCGTTATGGCATCTCTGAATAAAAAAGCAAAAGAAGTGGTAGAAAAATTTGATGTGTCCGCATGTACGGATATTACCGGATTCGGACTTCTGGGGCACGGGGCAGAGATGGCTACGGCAAGCAATGTCTGTCTTCAATTTCATGTACATCAGATCCCATACTTTGAGGATGCAATGGAATATGCAAAAATGGGACTGGTGCCGGAAGGAGCCTATAAGAACAGGATTCATGCGGGAGCATGGGTTGATACCGGAAAGGCAGAAGAACATTTTGTGGATCTTCTGTATGACCCGCAGACATCAGGAGGCCTTTTGATCAGCGTGGCATCCGATCAGGCGGATGCTGTCATGGAAGAGTTTGAGAAAAAAGGAATGGATACAAAAGTAGCCGTAATCGGCGAAGTAGTAGAAAAAGAGCAGGAGGAGAATGCTTTTATCCGTCTTGTATAATGTATAATGGAGGAAGGAAGCAGAGAAAGGTATGAATAAAAAT
This sequence comes from uncultured Drancourtella sp., assembly GCA_937880845.1. Lineage (GTDB taxonomy): Bacteria > Bacillota > Clostridia > Lachnospirales > Lachnospiraceae > Sellimonas. Next base: position 51,799 of record CALFLL010000063.1, on the reverse strand, counting down.
CTATTTTACCGCAGCATTCCAAAAGTTGACGTGTTGTTGGAAGATATGAAGATAAAAGAAGCGATTGAAACATTTGACAGAGATACGGTGATGGATGCCATAAGAGAAGAGATAGACAGTGTACGGACGTTGATACGGGAATGTGATGAGGAAGAAAAGATCAGAAACGAGATTGAAGGACTGGTTTTACATATCGTTCAAAGAGTGAAAAAAATGCATACACCGGATATGAGGCCGGTCATTAACGGAACAGGAACGATTCTTCATACAAATCTGGGAAGGGCTCCGATCAGCAAAGAACATCTTGCCAGAATAGCGGAGGTTGCTTGCGGATATTCTAATTTGGAGTACGATCTGGAAGCGGGAAAACGAGGAGAAAGATATTCCCATTTTGAAAAGCTTCTCTGTAAGATTACAGGAGCAGAAGCGGCGATGGCTGTAAACAACAATGCTTCGGCGGTGATGCTCATTTTAAGTTCCATGGCAAAAGGCGGAGAAGTTATCGTGTCAAGAGGAGAACTGGTGGAAATCGGAGGGAAGTTTCGTATTCCCGATGTAATGGAACAAAGCGGTGCCCATCTTGTAGAAGTCGGCACTACAAACAAAACCCATTATTCTGATTATGCACAGGCAGTAACAGAGGAAACAAAAGCATTTCTGAAAGTACATACAAGCAATTACAGAATCGTCGGATTTACGGATTCGGTATCCATAGATGAACTGATCCCGCTTGGCAAAGAATATGATCTTCCGATCATTGAAGACCTTGGAAGCGGGGTTTTGATCGACCTCAGTAAATACGGGCTTACCTATGAACCGACGGTCCAGAATTCCATTCAAAAGGGTGCGGATGTCGTCTGTTTCAGCGGCGACAAGCTTCTTGGAGGTCCTCAGGCCGGAATTATCGTAGGAAAGAAAAAATACATTGACCAGATGAAGAAGAATCAGCTGACAAGAGCACTCCGTATTGACAAATTTACGGCTACCGCACTGGAACTTGTCCTTCAGGAATATTTAAGTGAAGAAAATGCCGTAAAGAAAATTCCGGTACTCAGGATGATCACAAAGTCTAAAGAAGAAGTGGAAAAAGATGCAAAGAGATTCAAAAGAATGTTGACAGCAAGAAAAGTAAAAGCACGGATTACGGTATGCAAATGTGAATCCCAGATCGGGGGCGGTTCTCTTCCGTTGGAACGTATCGAAAGTATGGGTATTTCAATCCATCCGGATCAGATGACGGTTTCGCGGCTTGAATCCCAAATGCGTCAGTTGGATATACCGATCATCCCAAGAGTTGTAAATGATGAGATTCTTCTGGATGTCCGGACAATGGATGAAGAACAGATGAGAATTGCTGCAGATGAATTAAAGCAGCTTTTATAACAAAAAACAAATGAAGTGATTAAATAGGGATGGAAAAATGAAACATATTATTATTGGAACAGCGGGTCATATTGACCATGGAAAAACAACGCTTATCAAAGCGTTGACAGGAAGAAATACAGACCGATGGGAAGAAGAACAAAGACGAGGCATCACCATCGATCTTGGATTTACGTATTTTGATCTGCCAAACGGTGACAGAGCAGGGATCATTGATGTACCTGGACATGAGCGGTTTATCAATAATATGGTTGCCGGAGTTGTAGGGATGGATCTGGTCATGCTGGTTATTGCGGCAGATGAAGGGATCATGCCTCAGACAAGAGAACATATGGATATTCTCGGACAGCTTGGAATCGAAAAAAGTATCATTGTTCTGAACAAATGTGATCTTGTTGATGAGGAATGGCTGGAACTGGTGGAAGAGGAAGTAAAAGAAGAACTGGAAGGAACGTTCCTTGAAGGAGCGCCGGTCGTGAAAGTATCTGCTGCAAGCGGGCAGGGGCTTCCGGAGCTGATTGACACCATTCAGAAGATGACGGAAAATGAAGTGACGGAAAAAGATATCCACACGATTCCGCGTCTTCCGATCGACAGGGCGTTTACCTTATCCGGTTTTGGTACCATCATCACCGGAACGCTTCTTGCAGGAACCATCCGAAAAGAGGATACGCTCTGTATGTATCCGATTGGAAAAGAATGTAAGATCAGAAGTATTCAGGTGCACGGGGAAAGTGTGGACGTCTGCTATGCGGGACAGCGTGTTGCCATCAATCTTTCCAATGTAAAAAAATCAGAAATTAAGAGAGGATGCGTACTGGCTCCGCCAAAGAATATGAAAAACACGGATCTTCTGGATGTGAAACTGAACGTACTTCCATCTTCCATGCGTATTCTCACAAACAATTCAAGACTTCACTTTTTCAGCGGTACAAGTGAGATCCTCTGCCGTGCCGTTCTTCTTGATAAGGAAGAAATCGGACCGGGAGAAAGCGGATATGTACAGCTTCGCCTGGAAGAAGAAATCGCACTGAGAAGAGGCGACCGGTTTGTGGTACGTTTTTATTCACCGATGGAAACTATCGGAGGAGGAGTGGTACTGGAACCGAACCCAAAGAAAAAGAAACGTTTCCAGAAGGATGCCATCGAAGAACTGAAACAAAAAGAATCCGGCTCTTCCGCAGATGTCATTGAACTTCATGTAAAGCAGCATGAAGCTACAATGGTAACAATGGCAGAACTTGCAAAGATTACGGCACTGTCCTCCGATGAAGTAGAGAAAGATATCCGGGAACTGGAAGAGAGTCAGACAGTCATTCTCTTCCCGATGAAAAAAGATACCTATGTATGGCACAGAACTTCCATGGAAGCCATGACAGATCAGATTTTGGCGGCTCTTTCCAAATTTCATAAGGAACACCCATATCGTTACGGGATGCAAAAAGCAGAGGTACATATGAAGTTCATGAAACAGGTAAAACCGAATATATTTGACCTGTACATTGAAAAAATGACAGAGATGGGAAGGATTGCGAGAAAAGGAGAATTCTTATATTGTCCGGATCATGAGATTCCAAAAGATGAAGTGTTTGAGAAAACAGCCAGGATCATCCTTGACACTTTTGAAAGGGCAAGATATGATTTTGTGCGTTTTTCCGAGATTGAATTTCCGAAACTGCCGGAAGGAACAAAAGAGGATGTCCTTCAGGTACTGGCAGCAGAAGAGAAAGTCGTAAAAATCAACGATGAAATGTATACACTTTCCGGCTATATGGAAGATGCAGAAAAGAAAATCAGAGAAAAGTTGAAAAAAGACGGAGTGATCACAATCGCGGAAGTGCGGGATATGTTCTCAACAAGCCGTAAAAGTGCGAAGCCGATTCTGGAATACATGGACAGTAAAAAAGTAACGAAAAAAACAGGCGGAGAAAGTGAAAGGGGTGCTTACATATGAATTTAAAACAGTTGGAAGCATTTGTAAGAGTTGCAGAGCGAAAGAGTTTTTCAAAAGCGGCAAGAGAACTTTATCTGACACAGCCGACAATCAGTGCACATATAGCATCTTTGGAAAAAGAATTGAATGCAAGGATGTTCATCCGAAACACGAAAGAGGTGAATCTTTCGGAAGACGGGAGAGTTCTGTATGCATACGCAAAACAGATGATCGATCTGGAACAGCAGATCCGGGCATGTTTTTGTGGGGAAAGACAGGCAGAGGCAAGAAAGATCACGATTGCGGCTTCTTCAATCCCTGCACAGTATATCCTTCCGGGGATTTTGGCAAAATTTTCGGCGAAATATCCAAAAGAACAGTTTAAAGTCGTAGAAGCAGACAGCAGTAAGGTAGTAGAACTTGTATCAGGCGGAACTGCGGATGTCGGATTTTCCGGAACCGTACTGGAGAAGAAATTTTGTAAGTATATTCCGTTTTATAAAGATGAGCTGGTCATTATCATGCCAAATAACGAACAGTATCAGAAAAAGATGGATTTTGGTGAAATCCGGTGGCTGGAAGAAGAAGCTTTTATCATGAGGGAAGAAGGATCCGGTACAAGGAAAGAAGCGGAAAAGCAGTTAAAAAGAGCCGGTATTGCAACAGAATCTTTAAAAATTGTAGCGAGTATGGCAAACCAGGAGGCAATTAAACGTTCTGTGATCAACGGAATGGGAATTTCCGTTATTTCCAGACTTGCAGCCCAGGAAGAAATACGAAGCGGAAAAATTTTGTGGATGAGCATCCCGGGACAAGGAGAAGGGAGAGACCTGAATCTTGTATATAATAAAAATTTTCATCTCTCCAAATCGGCAGAACGGTTTATCAAAGTAGTGAAAGAAATGTTTGAAATCAGATAGAGATGAATACCCGCTTATAGAATGAAACTATAAGCGGGTGTTTTTATGAGATTTATTAATTAGACGATAGAAAAGGAAAAAGATATACTAACATATAGAGAAAGAGAGGAAGAAAAATGATTTATCTTGATAATGCGGCAACGACAATGCATAAACCAAAACAGGTGATCGAAGCAGTTGTGGAGGCTATGAATTCCTTGGGAAACGCCGGAAGAGGAGCCAATGCGGCATCACTTGGGGCGGCAAGAACGATTTATGAAACAAGAGAGCGGCTGGCACGGCTTTTTGGAGCAGAAAATCCGAAGCAGATTGTATTTACGGCAAATTCCACGGAAAGCCTTAATGTTGCGATAAAGGGGCTGTTTAAGACCGGAGATCACGTAATTTCCACCATGTTAGAACATAATTCTGTATTGCGTCCGTTGTATGAGATACAGGAAAAAGGAGTAGAAGTTACATTTTTAAAGAGTGATCGCAAAGGGAGGGTCTGTTATGATGATTTTGAAAAAGAGTGCAAAGACAATACAAAAGCGATCATATGTACACACGGCTCCAATCTGACGGGGAATCTGGTAGATATCAAAAAAGTAGGAGAGATTGCAAAGAAACATAACCTCCTTTTTGTTGTGGATGCATCACAGACGGCAGGGGTATTTCCGATTAATGTACAAGAGATGAACATTGATGTGCTTTGTTTTACGGGACATAAGGGACTTCTGGGACCTCAAGGCACAGGAGGAATGTATGTAAGAGAGGGGCTTGTGATACATCCGTTAAAAAGCGGAGGAAGCGGTGTACAGACATATAATAAGCATCATCCGAAGGAAATGCCGACGGCACTGGAAGCCGGAACACTGAACGGGCATGGGATTGCCGGACTTTGTGCGGCCTTGAAGTATATAGAAGAAACAGGAATGGACAATATTCGTGAAACAGAACAGAAATGGATGCGTATGTTTTACGAAGGTGTAAAAGAAATTCCGAATGTTACGGTTTACGGAGATTTTTCGACAAAAGAAAGATGCCCTATCGTGACATTGAATATCGGAGATTATGACTCTTCCGAAGTAAGTGATGAACTTCTTATGACATATGATATTTCCACAAGACCGGGAGGACATTGTGCACCACTTATGCATGAAGCACTGGGAACGGTAGAGCAGGGAGCTGTCAGATTCAGTTTTTCGCATTTTAATAAGGAAGAGGAAATTCAGACTGCTGTTCGGGCAGTACAAGAATTAGCAAAAGAGGAATAGAGGGAGGAAACAAAGTGAATTTAGCAGATTCAAAGAAAAAACTCATATTAGCCGGTGCGGTTTGCGGAGTTGTTGCCGCCGTACTTGCAGCTATGGGAAATCCGGCCAATATGGCGATTTGTATCGCATGTTTTATCCGTGATACCGCAGGAGCATTGAAGATGCACAGTGCGGCAGCGGTGCAGTATGCAAGACCGGAGATTATCGGCATTGTTTTAGGAGCGTTTGTAATTTCAATCGCAACAAAAGAATACCGTTCTACATCCGGTTCATCTCCGATGATCCGGTTTGTACTCGGTATGGTGATTATGATCGGCTCGCTTGCATTTTTGGGATGTCCGCTTCGTATGGTACTTCGTATGTCGGCAGGAGATTTAAATGCATGGGTAGCTTTGATCGGATTTGCCGCAGGTGTAGGAACAGGAGCATTCTTCCTGAAAAGAGGATTTAGCCTTGGAAGAGCATATGAAACAAATCAGGTAAGCGGGATGGTCTTGCCGGTTCTGATGATTGGTATTTTTATTCTGAGCATTGCAACAACGCTTCTTGCATTTTCACCGGAAGGAGCAGGACCTGGGGCACTTCATGCGCCGGTCATTGTTTCTTTGATCGGCGGGCTGATATTTGGTGCATTTGCTCAAAAATCCAGAATGTGTTTTGCCGGAAGCATCAGAGACATGATTCTTATCAAAAGTTTTGACCTGATTTCTGTCATTGTAGGACTTTTTGTAGTAATGCTGATTTATAATATTGCAACCGGTGGATTTCATTTTGGATTTGCAGGGCAGCCGATTGCACATTCTGATCATTTGTGGAGTATTCTTGGAATGTATGCAGTAGGTTTTGCAGCAGTTCTTGCAGGCGGATGTCCGCTTCGTCAGCTTGTCCTTGCAGGGCAGGGGTCATCCGATTCAGCGGTAACCGTTCTGGGACTTTTTGTCGGAGCAGCAGTATCTCATAATTTTGGACTTGCAGGAGCAGCGGCATCTGCAGCAACTGCAGATAAGGAAGCGTCTGCAGGAGGAGTCAGTACGGCAGGACAGATTGCCGTGGTGATCTGTATTGTCGTTTGCTTTGTGATAGCTCTTACCAATAAAAGGAAAAGTGTCAAATAAAGTGGATTTTCAAAAATAAATATGATATCCTATAGAGAAAGGAAGAAAAAAATGAAGGAAGTAGATGCAAGAGGTCTTTCCTGCCCGGAACCGATCATGCTGACGGCGGAAGCATTAAAGGAAAGCGGGGAACCTGTAAAAGTACTTGTAAGTGAACCGCATCAGAGGATGAATGTGGAAAAGTATGCAAAAGATCACGGGAAGAAAGTTACAGTGAAAGAGAAAGGCTCTGAATTTGAAATAGTGATTGAATCATGAGAAAAAAAGAATTAAAATTAGTTGTTACGTTCCATACTACGGCAGATGCCATGGCCATGGAAAAGACCTGTAAGGAAAATCAGGTCAACGGTCGTTTGATACCTGTACCAAGGAGTATTTCCGCAGGCTGCGGTCTTGCATGGTGTGCAGGGCTGGAAGACAGAGAAGTTCTTCTTAAGGTCATGGAAAAAATAGGACTGGAACATGAAGAAATGCATGAATGTATGGTATAACGGAAAGGACCATTCACAGAAAAAGAAGGTTAAAATCCTGTTTTCGGCGAATGGCCTTTTTTATTGCTGTGTTGAGGTGCAAAAAATAGTCAAAAATGCCCAAAAACAGCAAAAAATTATACATATATATTGGTGCATTTTGGAGAAGTGGTGAAAAAAGAAAATATCACTAGAAATTTATGTTAAGATTATGTTAAAATAGAATCCTATGTGAATGAAGGAGGAGATAATTTGAAAACATTATTAATGATCGTACCGGTTTTTGCGGTTGTTACACTTTTGTTTGCGGTATTTCTTGCAGCAAAGGTTTCCCGTCAGGAAATCGGTACAGAACGGATGAAAGAAATTGCCGGCGCGATCAGCGATGGTGCTAAGGCATTCCTGACAGCCGAATACAAAATCCTTGTAATCTTTGTAGTCGTGCTGTTTGTCCTGATCGGATTCGGTATCGGGAACTGGATTACGGCAGTATGTTTTGTTGTAGGAGCTGTATTCTCCACACTTGCAGGTTACTGTGGAATGCAGGTTGCTACAAAAGCAAATGTAAGAACTGCAAATGCTGCTATGAAATCAGGTATGAATAAGGCACTTTCCATTGCTTTTTCCGGTGGAGCGGTTATGGGAATGTGCGTAGCGGGACTGGGAGTCCTTGGAGTAAGTGTTATTTATATTGTTACAGGCAACGTAGAAGTGCTTTCAGGTTTTAGCCTTGGTGCATCTTCTATCGCACTGTTCGCCCGTGTTGGTGGTGGTATCTACACAAAAGCCGCTGACGTTGGAGCTGACCTTGTTGGTAAAGTAGAAGCAGGTATCCCGGAAGATGATCCGAGAAACCCGGCTGTTATCGCTGACAATGTAGGTGATAACGTAGGTGACGTGGCCGGTATGGGGGCTGACCTTTTTGAATCATATGTAGGTGCTCTTATTTCTGCCCTTACTCTTGGAATTGTTTACTTTAAAGTAGAAGGTGCGGTATTCCCGCTTCTTATTGCAGGACTTGGACTGATTGCGTCCATTTTGGGAACATTCTTTGTAAAAGGCGATGAAAACGCCAATCCGCATAAAGCCCTGAAAATGGGAACTTATGTAGCAAGTATCCTTGTTGTTATCGTTTCTTTTGTACTGAGCAACCAGTTCTTCGGAAACTTCAATGCAGCAATCGCTATTGTTTCCGGTCTTGTAGTAGGACTTCTAATCGGTATCATCACAGAAGTATATACATCAGGCGATTACAAATCCGTAAAAGAAATCGGAGAACAGTCTGAAACAGGTGCGGCTACTACGATCATCAGCGGTATTGCAGTAGGTATGAAGTCAACAGCGGCACCGATTCTTCTGATCTGTGTTGGTATTTTTGCAGCATATCAGTTCTGCGGACTTTACGGTATCGCACTTGCTGCGGTAGGTATGCTTTCTACAACAGCGATCACTGTTGCGGTTGATGCTTACGGACCGATTGCGGACAATGCGGGTGGTATTGCAGAAATGTCAGGACTTGATGCTTCTGTTCGTAAGATTACGGATAAACTGGATGCAGTTGGAAATACAACAGCAGCGATCGGTAAAGGATTCGCAATCGGATCTGCAGCTCTTACAGCTCTGGCTCTGTTTGTATCCTATGCAGAAGCAGTAAAACTGGAATCGATTGATATTCTTGACAACCGTGTAATCATCGGATTGTTCATCGGTGGTATGCTTCCGTTCCTTTTCTCATCTATGACAATGCAGAGTGTATCCAAAGCTGCATATCAGATGATTGAAGAAGTAAGAAGACAGTTCAAGACAATGCCTGGAATCATGAAAGGAACAGAAAAACCGGATTACAAGTCTTGTGTTGCTATTTCTACAACAGCAGCATTAAAAGAAATGCTTGTACCTGGTATCATGGCTGTGGCAGCACCGATCATTGTTGGTGTTGTACTTGGACCAAACGCACTTGGCGGACTTCTTGCAGGAGCACTTGTAACAGGTGTTCTGATGGCAATCTTCATGTCCAATGCCGGTGGAGCATGGGATAATGCAAAGAAGTACATCGAAGACGGACATCATGGCGGAAAAGGAAGCGAAGCTCATAAAGCTGCAGTAGTCGGGGATACGGTAGGAGATCCGTTCAAAGATACATCCGGACCATCTATCAACATCCTTATCAAGCTTATGACAATCGTGTCACTTGTATTTGCACCGCTGTTCTTATCTGTCGGCGGACTTCTGTAATAGAAAACATAAGGAAAAAGAAAGGCAATGCCAATCACACGAAGATGTGTGAAAAGGCATTGCCTTTTTAGATTCCGGATACAAAGGTGTCAAGGACATGAGGAAGAAGACGGGCACTGTATTCAGACAAAGAATATTTTCCTTTACATAAAGCCCAGTCATAGATAATGGCACGTTCATACATGGCATATATCTTGACAAGTTCTTCCGTAGAAGAACCGGAATAAAACTCACCGGATTCAATCCCTTTTCCGATGATATCGGAAAGACAGACAAAATAGACACGTTCCTGGTCAAGGAGAGACTGGCTGTCTTTTGTGATAAGCTGAGAGGAATACAATGATGCGATCAATTTTACATCAATGCTGCTTTCTATCATTTCAAAAAGCTTTCTGTTTAAATAAAGAAGTGTCTGGTATGCTGTAAAGCAAGAATTTAAGTGTGACAGAAGCTCTTCATATTTTGAGTCAAATAAATCAGAAATCGTATTTAAAAGAGCTTCTTTCCCTTTGAAATAATGATAAAAGGTTCCTTTTGAAGTTTTAGACAGGGCGATAATATCTGCGATGGTAGTGTCATCGTAGCCCTTTTTATAAAAAAGAGTCCATGCCGCTTTTATAATGCGGTCTTTTGTTGAGGAGCGTTTTCGTGGCATATCTATCACCTTTCTGTTGTCTGAGTGAATGGTTGAGAGCCGATAACGGCTCATGTTATATTATAACGACGGATATCATAAAAGCGGGGAGGTATCTATATTACCGTCCCCGCTGATTTGATGTTGGCACTATGATTAGCAGCCTACCTGAAAACCATATTTTAACGGATCATCAGGATCGATTACATATGTAGAAAGGCCTGTTACATAAGCACTTCCGGTAATCTGAGGAATTACTGCGTCAAATTCTGCAACTTTTGTTTCTTTTAAAATCACACCTTTGAATTTGGAGCCGATAAAGCTTTCGTATACGAATGGTTCTCCGACTCCGATTTCTCCTTTTGCGTGAAGAGTGGCAAGTTTTGCACTTGTACCTGTTCCGCAAGGAGAACGGTCAGCCATATGATCACCGAAGATTACAACATTTCTGCGGTCACATCCCGGAGTATCGGTGTGACAGTAGAATTCTGCAAGGTCAACAGAGGTAATGTCAAGTTCCGGATGCTGGATTTTTACTTCCCTATTTACATTTTCAATCACTTTCATTCCCAGATCCTGGAAGAAAGGAACGCTTTTTGGACCAACAGATGTCGCAATAGATGGCTGTTCGGCATCGATCAGAGCGAAGAAACTTCCGCCGAAAGAAATATCATAAGTAATTTCTCTTCCGTCTACAACCGTCTTAAGATCTTTTTTGTAAAGGAAAGCCGGTACGTTTGTCAAGGTTACACTTACAACTTTGCCGTCTTTTACTTCGGCTTTTGTACGAATCAGACCGGCCGGTGCTTCAAGAACAACTTCTGTAAATGGTTCTGTAGCTTCCTTGAGTCCTGTTTCGATCACTGCCGTAACCGTACCGATGGTTCCGTGTCCGCACATATTCAGGTATTCGCCTGTATCCATAAAGATAACACCAAAGTCAGCTTCCGGATTGATCGGATCTGTGATGATGGCTCCGAACATATCGTGGTGTCCCCTTGGTTCAAACATTAAAGCCTTACGATAATAATCATAGTGTTCGGCAAGAAAATGTTTCTTTTCGATCATTGTATTTCCTTCCAGTTTTGGGAAACCGGAAACAACAATACGCGTAAATTCACCAACCGTATGAGTATCAACGGCTACAAAAGATTTCTCGAATTTGTCGAGATTTAATTTTGGATGAAGTTCCATGGATCATATCCTCCTTAAAAATATCAAATACTTATACAAAAAATAAATAAGTAAAACCCCGAAAAATAGACCACATTCTAGTATCGGGTACAACAGATAGCTATAATTATGAGGGAAAAGCCTTGAAAAGTCAATGACTATTTGCTAGAATAAAAATTGTTAAAAATAAAATATTTATGTTGAAATTTGCTGCAGATTGTGTTAAATTGTCTTTGCGGTAAGGAACATGGAGGTAGTTGAGTAACTGGTGTGCTTCCTGGTCTTCAAAACCAGTGTGGGGCGTTAGGAGCGTCCCGGGTGGGTTCGATTCCCACATGCCTCCGCCAAAAAGAGTAAAGAAGTTTAAAAGATGTTTTAGGAACCTGGAATTGTGAAAAGAAGACTTTAAGTTCAGATGAAATCATAAGTTTGAAGCAATTCGAGGTTATCTTTAACTTATAGAGAATTTCTATGGCTGAATTAAAGAAACATAGCTGTGAAACAATGAAATAGGAAGAGCGGAAAGAAGCCGCACTTCTGATTAAAAAATGCATAGAAAAGGAGTATGTTGTTATGGGAAACATTCAACTTTTACTTCGTCAGCATGTCGGAGCACCGTGTGAAGCGGTTGTGAAGGCAGGCGATAAGGTAAAAAAAGGTACGTTAGTAGCGAAACCGACAGGCCTTGGAGCAAACATTTTCTCCAGTGTCTATGGTGTGGTAGAAGAAGTGAAAGAAGACCGCATCATCATCAGACCGGATGAAGAACAGCCGGAAGAATATGAGAAGATCGCAGAAGGAACACCGCTTGAAATGGTAAAAGAAGCGGGTGTTGTCGGAATGGGCGGAGCAGGATTCCCGACAGGAATCAAACTGGATGCTCATCTGGATCATGGATATATCCTGATCAATGCGGCAGAATGTGAACCGGGACTTCGTCACAACATCCAGCAGATCGAGGAAGAAGCGGACAAGATTGTTCGCGGAGTAAAATACTGCATGGAAATTGCGGGAGCTGACAAAGCAATCTTTGCTATCAAAAAGAAAAATGAAAAAGCAGTTGAAACATTAAGAAAAGCTGTAAAAGAAGAAGATGCCATGACGATCCATCTCCTTCCGGACATCTATCCGATGGGAGAAGAAAGAGCAGTCGTAAGAGAGTGCCTCGGAATAGAGTTGGAAACAACACAACTTCCATCAGCAGCAAATGCAGTTGTTGTCAATGTAGAAACGATCGCAAGAGTAGCAGAAGCAATCGAAGAAAGAAAACCTTGCTTCTCCAAGAACATGACTGTTATCGGAAAGATCAACGGGGGAAATGAACCGCATGTATTTATGGATGTTCCTGTCGGAACAAGTGTCGGTGAAATGATTGAAAAAGCAGGCGGCATTGACGGATTATACGGAGAGATCATTATGGGAGGACCATTCACAGGAAATCCTACAACGGAAGATGCTCCTGTTACAAAGACAACGGGCGGTATCATCGTTACGATTGATTTTCCGAACCTGCACGGAGCAAAGGTAGGGCTGCTTGTCTGTGCGTGCGGCGGAAGCGAAGCACGTATGAGAGATATTTGTGAGAAAATGAATGGAGTTGTCGCATCTGTGGCAAGATGTAAACAGGCAGTAGAAAACAAACCGGGAGCACCTTTAAAATGTGAAAGACCGGGAAACTGTCCTGGACAGGCTAAAAACAACATTCAGTTTAAAAAAGACGGATGTGAATACATTATTATTGGAAACTGTTCTGACTGCTCCAACACTGTTATGGGATCTGCACCGAAGATGAAATTAAAAGTATTCCATCAGACAGATCATGTGATGAGAACAATCGGACATCCGTTATACAGATATTTAAGAGTGTCCAAACATGTAGAACAGCTTCCGGAAGGAAAATAAATGTAACAAAAAAGTTAGTACATCACGCAAGGTGTCATAAGACATTGTGATTGTATATATAACCGGCGAAAGCCGATGGAGTAAATCAAGGAGGAAACAGACATGTCAATTACAGCTGAAACAGCGAAAGCTCATGCAAAAGATCCGGCAGTATTATGCTGCAGAGCAGAAGAAGGCATTACAATCGAAGCTGCGAATCTTGAAGATCCGGCAATCTTTGATGATCTGGTGGATTCAGGCTTACTGAACCTGGATGGTGTTCTTACAATCGAACAGGTTCTTGGTGCAAAACTGAAAAAAACATGTGATTCACTTACAGCACTTACAGCAGATGTAGTAGAAGGTTATAAAGAAGTATCTGTGGAGGAACCGGCTGAAGAAGTGAAGGAAGAACCGGCAAAGGCGGAAGCGGCACAGGCAACACCGGTAGCTGCAGTACCGACAGCAGGTCAGGTTATGAGAATCCATATCGGTGAAGGAAAAGATATTGATCTTGAAATCCCGGTAGGAGTATTTGGAAATGGTAACGGAGCAGCAGTCGTACCGGCAGCAGAAGTAGCACCGGTAGCAGAAGCAGCTGAACCGGAAGCAAGAGTGATGGGAACTCTTACAAGAAAACATTTCAAGATTACAGAAGTAAAGAGAGGACCGGAAACAAAGATTGAAGGAACAACTCTTTACATTCGCGAAGGAATCGAAGAAGAAGCAGCTGCAAGCCAGGAACTGGTAAACAGCCTTAAAATCGAAATCATCACACCGGATATGTACCACACATATTCCAACACGATTATGGACGTACAGCCGATTGCAACAAAAGAAGGTGAAGACGAACTCGGAAGTGGTGTGACACGTGTTCTTGACGGTGTTATCATGATGGTAACGGGAACAGATGCAAACGGAGTACAGATCGGGGAATTCGGTTCTTCCGAAGGATACCTTGATGAAAACATCATGTGGGGACGTCCGGGAGCTCCGGATAAGGGTGAAATCTTCATTAAGACAGAAGTGATCATCAAAGAAGGAACAAACATGGAACGTCCGGGCCCGCTGGCTGCTCATACAGCAACAGATATGATTACAGAAGAAATCCGTAAGGCATTAAAAGATGTGGATGATTCTCTTGTAACAGATACAGAAGAATTCGAACATTTAAGACATCCGGGCAAAAAGAAAGTTGTAATCGTAAAAGAAATCATGGGACAGGGAGCTATGCATGACAACCTGATCCTTCCGATGGAACCGGTTGGAGTTCTCGGAGCAAGACCAAACGTTGACTTAGGAAATGTTCCGGTTATGACATCTCCGCTTGAAGTGCTTGATGGATGTATCCATGCACTTACATGTATCGGACCTGCTTCCAAGGAAATGTCCAGACATTACTGGAGAGAACCACTTGTACTGGAAGTACTTCACGATGAAGAATTAGATCTTTGCGGTGTTCTTTTCGTAGGAAGCCCTCAGATTAATGCCGAAAAATTCTATGTATCCAAACGTGTAGGTCAGACTGTCGAAGCACTTGATGTTGACGGTGCATTCATTACAACAGAAGGTTTCGGAAACAACCATATTGACTTTGCAAGCCATCATGAACAGATTGGTAAGAGAGGTGTTCCGGTAGTTGGATTATCTTTCTGTGCCGTACAGGGAGCACTTGTTGTTGGTAACCCATACATGACAAACATGGTTGATAACAACAAATCTGAATCCGGTATCGAAAACGAAGTTCTTGCATGCAACACATTATGTAAAGAAGAAGCAGTACGTGCGATTGCAATGCTGAAAGCTGCAATGGCTGGTGAAGAAGTGAAACCGGCAGAAAAGAAATGGAATCCGAATGTTAAGGCTAATAACATCGAAATGATCGAAAAGGCTACAGGCAAAAAAATTGAACTTGTAGAAAACGAACAGTCACTTCCGATGAGCCAGAAGAGAAAAGAAAAATACGATTAGTAGAAGGTACGACGTATGGAATTGAAATATGGAGATAAAATCATCAGAATGGAAGGCATTATCGTAGAGGTTCACGACGGATGTGTAGGTGTCGATTTAAAAGGACGTCTCGGTTATCTGAAAATACCGATGCGAATGCTGATCACTGATTATCCGATTAAAGTAGGTCAGGAAGTTGCATGGAACATGAGTTTTATTGAGCAGCTCGGACCGGAAATCAATGAGAAATACGTTAGTAATCTGGATATTTATACTCGCCGTCAGAAAGAGATGCGCGAAAATAATAAGGAGGTAGAATAATGAGTTTAACAGTAGTTAAAGGATTGCAATCCGAAATCTTTGTTCCGATTACTCCTCCGGCTGTTTGGACTCCGGTTAAAAAAGAGCTGAAAGATATGTCTATCGCTCTTGCAACAGCAGCAGGTGTTCATAAAAAATCTCAGGAAAGATTTAATCTTGCAGGAGATTTTACATGGAGAAAGATTGAAAACACAACACCATCTAGCGAATTGATGGTTTCACATGGTGGATATGACAATGGTGATGTTAATAAAGACATCAACTGTATGTTCCCGATCGACAGAATTCATGAACTTGCAGCAGAAGGATTTATCAGAGCTTGTGCTCCGGTACATGTTGGATTCATGGGCGGCGGCGGAAACCAGGAAAAATTCAAACATGAAACCGGACCGGCAATCGCTGAATTATTCAAGAGTGAGGATGTAGATGCAGTTATCCTCACAGCCGGATGAGGTACTTGTCACCGCTCTGCAGTATTGGTGCAGAGAGCGATTGAAGAAGCTGGAATTCCTACAATTATTATTGCAGCTCTTCCGCCTGTCGTACGTCAGACAGGTACTCCACGTGCGGTAGCTCCGCTTGTTCCTATGGGAGCAAATGCAGGAGAACCAAACAATCCTGAAATGCAGAGGGATATCGTAAAAGCAACACTGGAACAGCTGATTGCCATCGATACTCCTGGAAAAGTTGTACCGCTTCCGTTCGAATACGTAGCAAAAGTATAATTTTAACAAGAAATATGAGAAACCTGTACAAAAAGTGCAGGTTTCTTTTTTTGTATGCATTTCTTTGTTTGCGGAAAAAGAAAACTGTGGTACTATAAAGATAATAGAACGGAAGAAAGGAAAAGGATAAAATGGCGGCAGACGAAAGACAACTCCGCAGACTGGTGATCAAGGCCTATCATATCCGAAAAGCAGAATGGGGAAATGAAAACCGGATTACGGAAACAGGGGAGCTCACTGTGGATAAGAAAAATATCGGAAAGTATAAAAGTGGAAAAGAAACTTATATTTCGGATATTTCGGTGAGGATCATTCGACCGGAAGAGCGAGATCAATATACAAATACAATTATGGATATCATACCGATTTCCACAAAAGTTTTGGGAACGATCGGAGATGGAATTACACATACATTGACCGGTGTATATGTGATCCTGACCGGTGTGGATACGGAAGGAAAACAGACTCATGAGTTTGGCTCTTCTGAAGGAAATCTGAAAGATCAGATTAAATACGGGAAGGCGGGAACTCCGGGAGAACGGGATTTGATCATTGCTTTTGATGTTGTGATGCAAAAAGGAATGGGACAGGAGCGAACAGGCGTAACGGCGGCCCATCAGGCGTGTGATGAATTTGTTCAGGAATACAGAGAACAACTTAAAAAATTCCATGGAAATAAATGTACGGAAAGACATGAATATTATGATGTGGTCAGACCGGACAAAAAGAAAGTTCTGATCATCAAACAGGTAGCAGGGCAGGGGGCAATGTATGATATGCATCTGTTTGCAAAAGAGCCGTCCGGAGTGGCGGGCGGCCGTTCTATCATAGATATGGGGAATATGCCTGTTCTTGTAACGCCGAATGAGTACAGAGACGGAATTTTGCGGTCTATGCAATAATTAAAAGGAAAGAGGAAAAGAGTATGGGAATCGGACCTTCAACAAAAGAAACTTCACTTCATCATTTCAGAGATCCGCTTTTGGATATTGTATCATCTGACGAGGATTTGGACCTTTTGGGTGTACTGATCGTAGGGACACCGCAGGATCAATATGATAAAATCCTTGTTGGGACAAGAGCGGCTGTCTGGGCAGAGGGGATGCGGGCAGACGGTGTGATTATTTCGGCAGATGGATGGGGAAACAGTGATGTAGATTATACAAATACCATCGAACAGCTTGGAAAAAGAAATATTCCGGTTGTGGGAATTCATTTTACAGGAACAGCAGCTCAATTTGTTGTGACAAATCCATATATGGATACCATTGTAGATATGAATAAAAATCCGGAAGGTGTAGAAACAAACGTAGTGGGAGAGAATGCGGTAGATGCTATGGATGCCAGAAAAGCAACGGCTATGCTGAAATTGAAGATGCGAAAAAAATAAAGAAAAGGGCTTGGAAAAACACCAAGTCCTTTGTTCTTTGTCTGAGATTAATTTTTTGATGGCTGTGTATTTGTGTTTTTTGCAGAACGGAAGAATGTGATTGCTGTATAGACCATAACACAGATAATAATGCCGGTTAAGACATCCATCGGGAGCATGGAGGCAACTTTGTATGCCACAAAGACACCTACAAGTCCGGAAAGAGTGATAGTCACAGCAGCCTTTCTGTCGTATTTTCCTGCTTTTAGGAATTTTAGGCCGGCTGACGGCATGAGAAATGCACAGGAACCCATCATAATAGGAAAACATGCAGTTACGTTCATGCCAAGTGCACTTACTAAGGCCATACATGGTGCATACAGGCCGACACCGATTGTCATCAGTGCACCAAGAAGCGTGTTGCCGATAATACCGATAATCAGTTTGGAACCTTCCAGACCATAGATCAGATTGTCGGAAATGGCAGTACTGAGTTCTTCTGCCGGAATGGTAGTCTGATCTTTTGCTTTTAATTCGGAAACGACATGATCGATTTCGGATTTTGTTATGGAAGGATCGGTATAAAGCTTCTGCTCTTCTTTGGAAAGAGAAGAAGTGTGCTTTAAATTATAAATCCACTGATCGGAATTTTCAATCGTGATACAGTCCTTTTCAAGTTGGGTAACAATGGCTTGTGGTGAAAGTGTGCTTTCAAAAGGCCCTATGTGCGCCAATTTGCAGGAAAGAACAATCGCAAGTATGATAAGAGCACATCCAAGGGCAATCCGTACAAGTTTTGCCGGCCATTTGGAAACAATGGAAGCACCGAATACGGCACCGACTACGGCTCCTGCAATCAAAGCGATTAAAGTAACTCCGGAAATTTTAATCAGATTCAGGAACAATAAAAATTCCAAAATCGTCGGTAACGTATGGGCGATATTTAAAGTACCCGGCATTAATTCATCGTCACAGGATTTCGAAAACTTAAAGCCTGCCTGGCATGTGGCAAAACTTCCGATTCCCCAGGTGTCAAGCAGATCGCTTATAAATCCGATGATAGACAAAGGAACAAGCTTCCCTCGTTTAAATTCGTTGCGGTGTGTAAGGTAGTCTTTTACAAGAATAAATGTAAACACAGCACCGTAAATAATAATTGCTGCCTTGATAAAAAATAGTAAATCCATATACTCCTTTCCGATATATTCTTATTTATTCTTATTATATATCTCTCTGAATTATAGTTACAAACACTATTATAAAAGCATAAGGAAAAAAAAGCAACATATAAAATAATGAAAGAACGGATGCACAGAGGCATCCGTTCTTTCATTTTGGTATGTCATTGAGAGGTTTAGACTGTATTGCAGGTTCATTATATACAAAAATTGGGGAATCTCTTTTATAAAGAGGTGTATATAAGAATTGAAGGCGTTATTCATATTTTGGGGGAATATCAATAACACTGCAATACAATCTTTAACACTTTATTGTGTTAATACGATATCAATATATCATGTTACGACAGTGGTGTCAATAGAAAATGTGAAAAAAAGTATAAAAGAAGAAAAATAGATTGTACGAAAAAAAATACAAAAAAATACAAAAAGGGGTTGAAAAAAAGGAAATTATCGGATATACTGAAAAAGCTGTGACATGATAGCGATGAAACGTGAGGTTGCTGCCTGAGAGATGGCAGGTTTTCCGCGGAGCGAATGTCAAGTTAGGAAACTGGCGACAAGTCACTGTACGAATCAATAACATCCATTGAAACATGGTAACAACGTGTAGGAGTCTGAGGACACACACGGGAGAGTGTACAGTCACCGCTTGTCGTACTGAAGTTTGAAAGTACGAAAAGGAGGCGACTTTTTTTATGGCAAGTCAAGTAATGAGAATCACATTGAAAGCATATGATCATCAGTTAGTTGATGCATCTGCTAAAAAAATTATCGAAACTGTAAAAAAGAATGGAGCAAAGGTTAGCGGACCGGTACCGCTTCCGACAAAAAAGGAAGTAGTTACAATCTTAAGAGCGGTTCACAAATACAAAGATTCCAGAGAACAGTTTGAACAGAGAACTCATAAGAGACTGATCGATATCATTGCACCGACACAGAAAACTGTAGATGCATTATCCAGATTGGAAATGCCGGCAGGTGTATACATTGATATCAAAATGAAACAAAAATAAGCAAACAGTATTCCTAATATTTAGGATGAACGGGTAAAACCGTTCCGCTGTAAATCACAGGAGGTAAACATAATGAAGAAAGCTATTTTAGCAACAAAAGTCGGAATGACTCAAATCTTCAACGAACATGGAGTATTAACTCCGGTAACTGTTCTTCAGGCTGGTCCTTGTGTAGTAACACAGATCAAAACTGTAGAAAATGACGGTTACAGTGCTGTTCAGGTTGGATTCGTTGACAAAAAAGAAAAAATCGTTAACGTTGACAAGAACGGCAAAAAAGAAGTTATCCACAGAAATGGTATAACAAAAGCAGAAAAAGGACATTTCGAAAAAGCTGGAGTATCCGGCAAAAGATTTGTAAAAGAATTCAAATTCGACAATGCTGAAGAATACGCACTTGCACAGGAAATCAAAGCCGACATCTTCGAAGCGGGAGATAAGGTAGATGCAACAGCAATCTCCAAAGGTAAAGGATTCCAGGGTGCGATCAAGAGACATAATCAGCACAGAGGACCTATGGCTCACGGTTCCAAATTCCACCGTCATGCAGGTTCTAACGGTGCGGCTTCCGATCCGAGCAAGGTATTCAAAGGAAAGAAAATGCCGGGACATATGGGAAGTAAAAAGATTACAATTCAGAATCTTGAAGTAGTAAGAGTAGACGCTGAAAACAACTTACTCTTAGTGAAAGGTTCCGTACCAGGACCTAAAAAATCTTTAGTAACAATCAAAGAAGCGGTAAAGAGCATTTAGGTTTTTGAGAAGAAAGGAGGAACACACAGATGGCTAACGTATCTGTTTACAATATCGAAGGTAAAGAAGTTGGTACAATTGACTTAAACGATGCTGTTTTTGGTGTAGAAGTTAACGAACACCTCGTTCATATGGCAGTTGTACAGCAGCTTGCAAATAATCGTCAGGGAACACAGAAAGCAAAAACACGTTCTGAAGTTTCCGGTGGTGGAAGAAAACCATGGAGACAGAAAGGAACAGGTCATGCAAGACAGGGTTCAACAAGAGCTCCACAGTGGACAGGCGGAGGAGTTGTATTTGCTCCAACACCAAGAGACTACTCTTTCAAATTAAACAAAAAAGAAAAGAGAGCTGCTCTCAAATCTGCTCTTTCATCCAGAGTAGAAGAAAAGAAATTCATCGTTCTTGACGAAATGAATTTTGATGAAATCAAAACAAAGAAATTCCAGGCGGTTTTAAACAACCTGAACGTATCTAAAGCATTGGTAGTATTGGAAGATGAAAACAAAAATGCAGAACTTTCTGCAAGAAACATCGCTGATGTTAAAACAGTCCGCACAAATACAATCAATGTGTATGATATCCTGAAATACAACACAGTAATCGCTACAAAAGCTGCTGTAGAGGCTATCGAGGAGGTGTACGCATAATGGCAAACATTCAGTATTATGACGTAATCCTGAAACCAGTGGTTACAGAAAAGAGCATGGGGCTTATGGCTGACAAGAAATACACATTCCTTGTTCATCCGGAAGCAACAAAATCCCAGATCAAAGAAGCAGTTGAAAAAATGTTCGCAGGAACAAAAGTAAAAAGCGTAAACACAATGAACATGGACGGAAAAACAAAACGCCGTGGCATGACATTCGGAAAAACTGCTAAAACAAAGAAAGCAATCGTAGCACTTACAGAAGAAAGTGCAGATATCGAAATCTTCCAGGGATTATAAGATTTTGAACAAGTAACTATACGGTGCAAATCCGTGAAACGAATAATTAGAAAGTGAAAGGAGAGACAGTAATGGGAATCAAAACATATAGCCCATATACACCTTCCAGAAGAAAGATGACAGGTTCTGATTTCTCTGAAATCACAAAGAAAACACCTGAAAAATCTTTACTGGTATCCAAAAATAGAACAGCTGGACGTAACAGCCAGGGTAAAATCACAGTAAGACACCGCGGAGGCGGAGCTAAAAGAAAATACAGAATCATTGATTTTAAAAGAAATAAAGACGGAATTCCGGCAAAAGTTATCGGTATCGAATACGATCCGAACAGAACAGCTAACATCGCTTTAATCTGTTACGCAGACGGTGAAAAAGCATATATCCTTGCACCGGAAGGATTAACAGACGGAATGACAATCATGAATGGACCGGAAGCAGAAGTAAGAGTAGGAAACTGCCTGCCTCTTTCTGAAATCCCGGTTGGTACACAGATTCACAATATTGAGTTGTATCCTGGAAAAGGCGGACAGATGGTTCGTTCAGCAGGAAACAGCGCACAGTTAATGGCTAAAGAAGGAAAATACGCTACACTGCGTCTGCCTTCAGGCGAAATGAGAATGGTTCCGCTTGTATGCCGTGCATCTGTTGGAGTTGTGGGAAATGGTGAACACAATCTTATCAACATCGGTAAAGCAGGACGTAAACGTCATATGGGTATCAGACCTACAGTTCGTGGTTCTGTTATGAACCCGAATGACCATCCACACGGTGGTGGTGAAGGTAAGACAGGTATCGGTCGTCCGGGTCCGTGCACACCATGGGGCAAACCGGCACTTGGTCTTAAGACTAGAAAGAAAAACAAAGCGTCTAATAAACTGATCGTAAGAAGACGTGATGGAAAAGGAATCAAATAAGTAGTTTGTAAGGAGGTTAAACCTAATGGCTCGTTCACTTAAAAAAGGACCATTCGCAGATGCGAGTTTACTGAAAAAAGTAGAAGCTATGAACGAATCAGGAGACAAGTCTGTTATTAAGACTTGGTCCCGCCGTTCTACAATTTTCCCGATGATGATCGGTCATACAATTGCAGTTCATGATGGAAGAAAACATGTTCCGGTATATGTAACAGAAGATATGGTTGGACATAAACTTGGAGAGTTTGTTGCAACAAGAACATACAGAGGACATGGAAAAGACGAAAAGAAATCTAAGGTAAGATAATAAACGAGTATTCGAAAGGAGGGTTCATCCATGGCAAAAGGACATAGATCTCAAATTAAGAGAGAAAGAAATGCTAACAAAGACACGAGACCATCTGCAAAATTATCCTACGCAAGAGTTTCTGTTCAGAAAGCATGCTTCGTATTAGATGCCATCAGAGGTAAGGATGTAACAACAGCACTTGGAATTTTAACATACAATCCAAGATATGCTTCCAGTTTAATAAAGAAATTATTAGAATCAGCAATCGCAAACGCTGAAAACAATAACGGTATGTCACCAGAAAACCTTTATATTGCAGAATGCTATGCAAACAAAGGACCTACAATGAAACGAATCAGACCAAGAGCACAGGGTAGAGCTTACAGAATCGAAAAGAGAATGAGCCACATCACAGTTGTGCTTGATGAAAGATAAGGAGGGTAATAATGGGACAGAAAGTTAATCCACATGGATTGAGAGTCGGTGTTATCGAAGACTGGGATTCTAAATGGTATGCTGAAAAAGATTTTGCTGATAACCTTGTAGAAGACCACAAAATCAGAAAATTTCTTAAAAATAAATTATTCAGTGCCGGAATTTCTAAAATTGAAATCGAAAGAGCATCTGACCGTGTAAAAATTATCGTTTACACAGCAAAACCAGGTGTTGTAATTGGTAAAGGCGGAGCTGAAATCGAAAAAGTAAAAGCAGAACTTCAGAAGATGACAGACAAAAAAGTGATCGTTGACATCAAAGAAGTAAAAAGACCGGACAAAGATGCTCAGCTTGTAGCAGAAAACATTGCACTTCAGCTTGAAAACCGTATTTCTTTCAGACGTGCTATGAAATCCTGCATGAGCAGAACTATGAAAGCTGGCGCACTTGGTGTGAAAACATCTGTGTCAGGACGTTTGGGCGGAGCTGATATGGCTCGTACAGAGTTTTACAGCGAAGGAACAATTCCGCTTCAGACACTGCGTGCAGACATTGATTATGGATTCGCCGAAGCAGACACAACTTACGGAAAAGTAGGTGTAAAAGTTTGGGTATACAAAGGCGAAGTTCTTCCAACAAAGGCTAATAAGGAAGGGAGCGATAAATAATGTTAATGCCAAAAAGAGTTAAACGTCGTAAACAGTTCCGTGGCTCCATGAGAGGAAAGGCTTTACGCGGAAATAAAATCACAAATGGTGAATATGGTCTTGTGGCAATGGAACCATGTTGGATCCGTTCCAACCAGATTGAAGCTGCCCGTATTGCGATGACTCGTTACATCAAACGTGGTGGTAAAGTTTGGATTAAGATTTTCCCAGATAAACCAGTAACTACAAAACCAGCTGAAACGCGTATGGGTTCCGGAAAAGGTACTCTTGAATACTGGGTAGCAGTTGTAAAACCAGGTCGTGTTATGTTTGAACTTGCCGGAGTTCCGGAAGAAGTTGCACGCGAAGCGCTGCGTCTTGCAATGCACAAGTTACCTTGTAAATGTAAAATCGTTTCTCGCGCAGATTTAGAAGGCGGTGATAACAGTGAAAATTAATGCATTTGTAGAAGATTTAAGAACAAAATCAGTTGCAGAGTTAAATGAAGAATTAGTAGCTGCTAAAAAGGAACTCTTTAACCTGAGATTCCAGAACGCAACAAATCAGCTTGATAATACAAGCAGAATCAAAGAAGTAAGAAAAAATATTGCCAGAATCCAGACAGTGATTACAGAAATGGCAAAGGCTGAGTAAGGAGGGAATAGATCGTGGAAAGAAACCTGAGAAAAACAAGAGTTGGTAAGGTTGTCAGCAACAAAATGGACAAAACAATCGTAGTTGCAGTTGAAGACCATGTGAAACACCCGCTTTACAATAAGATTGTAAAAAGAACTTACAAATTAAAAGCACATGATGAAAACAACGAATGCAACATTGGAGATAAAGTAAAAGTTATGGAAACAAGACCGTTATCCAAAGATAAGAGATGGAGACTTGTGGAAGTAATGGAAAAAGTGAAATAATTTCACTAAGGAGCAGAATATAAGGAGGTTACCTGCATGATTCAGCAAGAAAGCAGATTAAAAGTAGCAGATAACACAGGTGCTAAAGAATTACTTTGTATCCGTGTTATGGGCGGTTCTACAAGAAGATATGCGAATATCGGTGATGTAATCGTTGCTTCTGTTAAAGATGCAACACCAGGCGGCGTTGTTAAAAAAGGTGACGTTGTCAAGGCCGTAGTTGTTCGTACAGTAAGAGGCGCACGTCGTAAAGATGGTTCTTACATCAAATTCGATGAAAATGCTGCTGTTATTATAAAAGAAGACAAAAATCCAAGAGGAACTCGTATTTTTGGACCAGTAGCAAGAGAACTTCGTGAAAAACAGTTCATGAAGATCGTATCTCTGGCTCCGGAAGTATTATAAGGAGGTACTTGAGAATGTCAACTATGAAAATTAAAAAAGGCGATACAGTTAAAGTAATTGCCGGTAAAGATAAAGGTAAAGAAGGAAAAGTTATTTCCGTTAACAAAAAAGAAGGAAAAGTCCTGGTAGAAGGTGTGAATATGCTTACAAAGCATACAAAACCAAGTGCTGCTAATCAGGAAGGCGGTATCGTTCATCAGGAAGGACCTATTGATGCGTCTAACGTAATGTACATCCATAAAGGAACAGCTACAAGAGTTGGTTTCAAGATGGATGGAGACAAAAAAGTACGTTTCGCAAAATCAACAGGCGAAGTTATTGATTAATTCGGGAAAGGAGGTCCACCACTTTGAGTAGATTAAAAGAACAGTACCAGAATGAAATCGTAGATGCTCTGGTAAAGAAATTTGGATATAAAAACATTATGGAAGTGCCGAAGCTTGACAAAGTTGTTATCAATATGGGTGTAGGCGAAGCTAAAGAAAATCATAAACTTTTGGAATCTGCCGTAGCTGATCTTGAAAAAATCACAGGACAGAAAGCAGTTCTTACAAAAGCTAAAAAATCTGTGGCTAACTTCAAAATCAGAGAAGGTATGCCGATTGGATGTAAAGTTACATTAAGAGGAGAAAAAATGTATGAATTTGTTGATCGTCTGATCAACCTTGCATTACCTCGTGTACGTGACTTCAGAGGAGTTAACCCGAACGCATTTGACGGAAGAGGTAACTACGCTCTTGGAATTAAAGAACAGTTGATTTTCCCAGAAATCGAATATGATAAAGTTGACAAAGTTCGCGGTATGGACGTAATCTTCGTTACAACAGCTAAGACAGACGAAGAAGCCCGTGAATTACTGAAACAGTTCAACATGCCATTCGCAAAATAGTAAAGGAGGAGAATCATGGCAAAGACATCTATGAAAGTTAAACAGCAGCGCAAACAGAAATTCTCTACCAGAGAATACAGCCGTTGCAGAATTTGCGGACGTCCGCATGCATATTTGAGAAAATATGGTATTTGCCGTATCTGCTTCCGTGAATTAGCTTATAAAGGAGAAATCCCGGGAGTTAAGAAGGCAAGCTGGTAAGCCGTAAACATGCTTTAGAATCCCTTGTTGGGATTCTGAAAGCTTAAGGCTGCTCTCTTTAAGATTAAAGAGAACTTCCTTGAAAAAGGATATCCGCAGTCAGTAAATATAAAAATTATTCCATAAGGAGGAAATTTGAAATGACTATGAGTGATCCAATCGCAGATATGCTTACAAGAATCCGTAATGCAAACACTGCAAAACATGATACAGTTGATGTACCGGCTTCTAAAATGAAAGTCGCTATCGCTGACATCCTTGTAAATGAAGGATATATTGCAAAATACGATCTGATTGAAGAAGGAACTGTAAAAACAATCAGAGTTACATTAAAATACGGTGTAGACAAAAACGAAAAAGTTATCACAGGTTTAAAGAGAATTTCTAAACCAGGTCTTCGTGTTTACGCTGGAAAAGATGAACTTCCGAAAGTTCTCGGCGGACTTGGAACAGCAATCATTTCTACAAACCAGGGAGTGATCACAGACAAAGAAGCCAGAAAACTTGGTGTAGGTGGAGAAGTTCTTTGCTTCATTTGGTAGGAAAGAACAACACTTATCGTAACTGAAAACAGAACAAGAATAGCTTGTTCCGAAAATTTAAGTATAGGAGGTATACGTCATGTCACGTATCGGAAGACTGCCAGTTGCAATTCCGGAAGGAGTAACTGTAGAAATCGCAGAAAATAATAAAGTGACTGTAACAGGTCCAAAAGGAACTCTCGTAAGAGAACTTCCAGTTGAAATGGAAATCAAAAAAGAAGAAAATACAATCGTGGTTACAAGACCAAATGATTTGAAGAAAATGAAATCTTTACATGGTCTTACAAGAACACTGATCAACAACATGGTTATCGGTGTTACAGAAGGATACCAGAAAGTTCTTGAAGTTAACGGTGTTGGTTACAGAGCAGCAAAATCCGGAAACAAACTTACATTAAATCTTGGATATTCTCATCCGGTTGAAATGGAAGATCCGGAAGGCATCGAAACAGTTCTTGACGGACAGAACAAAATCATCGTTAAAGGTATCAGCAAAGAAAAAGTTGGCCAATACGCAGCTGAAATCAGAGATAAGAGAAGACCGGAACCATACAAAGGTAAAGGTATTAAATATGCTGATGAAGTTATCAGACGTAAAGTTGGTAAAACTGGTAAGAAATAAGTAAGGAGAGTGTGAAAATGGTTAGCAAAAAATCAAGAAGCGAAGTTCGTTTAAACAAACATAGAAAATTACGCAACCGTTTCAGCGGTACAGCTGAAAGACCACGTCTTGCTGTATTCAGAAGCAACAATCATATGTATGCTCAGATTATTGACGATACAGTTGGAAACACTCTGGTATCAGCTTCTACTCTTCAGAAAGATGTGAAAGCAGAACTGGAAAAAACCAACAATGTCGAAGCAGCAGCATATTTAGGAACGGTAATCGCTAAAAAAGCTTTAGAAAAAGGTATTAAAGAAGTTGTTTTTGATAGAGGCGGCTTTATATATCAGGGAAAAATCAAAGCATTAGCAGATGCAGCCAGAGAAGCTGGGCTGGAATTCTAGAAGTTGAGGAGGAAAACACAGATGAGACATAATCATATTGATGCTAGTCAGTTAGAATTAAATGAAAAAGTAGTATCAATTAAACGTGTAACCAAAGTTGTTAAAGGTGGCCGTCACTTCAGATTCACAGCTTTAGTAGTTGTTGGTGATGGAAAAGGTCATGTTGGTGCAGGTTTAGGAAAAGCAGCAGAAATCCCGGAAGCTATCCGCAAAGGAAAAGAAGATGCTATGAAAAATCTTGTAACTGTTGCTTTAAATGAAGATGAAAGTATTACACATGATATGTACGGTAAATTCGGAAGTGCTACAGTACTTCTGAAAACAGCACCGGAAGGTACTGGAGTTATTGCCGGAGGTCCGGCACGTGCCGTTATCGAAATGGCGGGAATCAAGAATATCCGTACAAAATCTTTAGGTTCTAACAATAAACAGAATGTAGTTCTTGCTACTTTAAACGGATTAAAACAGATTAAAACACCGGAAGATGTTGCAAGACTTCGTGGAAAATCTGTTGCAGAAATTTTAGGCTAAGGAGGACGGTTTAGATGGCAAATTTAAAAATCACATTAGTGAAATCAACAATCGGCGCTGTTCCGAAGCATAAAAGAACAATCGAAGCATTAGGATTAAAGAAAATGCACAAGACTGTTGTACTTCCAGACAATGCAGCGACAAGAGGAATGGTACAGCAGGTAAGACACTTAGTAAAAGTAGAAGAAGAAGCTTAATATAGAGATAAGGAGGTGTCACAATGGATTTATCAAACTTAAGACCAGCTGATGGTTCAAAACACAGTGATAATTTCAGAAGAGGACGTGGACACGGTTCTGGAAATGGTAAAACAGCCGGAAAAGGACATAAAGGTCAGAAAGCTCGTTCCGGAGCACCTAGACCGGGATTTGAAGGCGGTCAGATGCCATTATACAGAAGACTTCCTAAGAGAGGTTTCACATGCAGAAACTCTAAGGAAATTATCGGTATCAACGTAAGCGCATTAGAAGTATTTGAAAATGATGCAGTTGTATCTGTTGCAACTTTAATTGAAAAAGGAATCGTTAAAAATCCAAAAGATGGAGTTAAAATTCTTGGAAACGGAGAGTTAACCAAAAAGCTTACAGTTCAGGCAAACGCTTTCAGCGAAAGCGCAAAAGCTAAAATCGAAGCACTTGGTGGAAAAACAGAGGTGATTTAGTTGCTGCAGACAGTCCGTAAGGCATTTCAAATTGAGGAGATCAGGAAAAGGCTGTTCTTCACATTTTTGATGTTGATCGTAGTAAGGCTTGGATCTGAATTGCCGACACCGGGTGTAGATCCAACATATATTCAGGACTTTTTTGCAAGCCAAACCGGTGATGCGTTTAATTTTTTTAACGCATTTACCGGTGGTTCCTTTACACAGATGTCTGTGTTTGCATTGAGTATTACGCCTTACATTACTGCTTCCATTATTGTTCAGCTTTTGACGATTGCAATTCCAAAACTTGAGGAGATGCAAAAAGAAGGCGAAGAAGGAAGAAAAAAAATGACGGCTATTACCCGTTATTTAACAGTTGGACTTGCTTTAATAGAATCTACTGCCATGTCAGTAGGATTTGGACGCCAGGGACTCCTTATAGAATTTAACTTTGTAAATGCGGCTGTTGTTGTGCTTACATTAACCGCAGGATCCGCATTATTAATGTGGATCGGAGAAAGAATTACCGAAAAGGGCGTCGGAAATGGTATTTCTATTGTATTGTTGATTAATATCATATCAAGAGTACCAAACGATATGGTATCTTTATATAACCAGTTTATTAAAGGAAAAAGTCTGGCTTCAGGAGGTTTGGCTGCACTGATTATTCTTGCGATTCTTCTTGTAGTTGTTGTGTTCGTAATTATTCTTCAGGATGCTGTAAGAAAGATTCCGGTGCAGTATTCACAAAAAGTAGTCGGAAGGAGAACAATCGGAGGACAGTCTACCAATATCCCTTTAAAAGTAAATACCGCAGGTGTTATTCCGGTTATTTTTGCATCTTCACTGATGCAGTTCCCTGTTTTGATCGCTACCTTTTTAGGAAAAGGAAACGGGGATGGAATCGGAAGTGAGATTTTGAAAGGATTAAGTTCCAATAACTGGTGTAATCCATCTCAGCTTCAGTATTCATGGGGATTGATTGTTTACATTATTCTGACTGTATTTTTTGCATATTTCTATACGAGTATCACATTTAACCCGATGGAAATTGCAAACAATATGAAAAAAAGCGGTGGTTTTATTCTGGGAATCCGGCCTGGAAAACCAACGGTTGAATATTTGACAAAGATCCTGAATTATATTATCTTCATTGGTGCGTGTGGACTTGTTATCGTTCAGGTCATTCCGTTCTTCTTTAACGGAGTGTTTGGCGCAAATGTTTCTTTTGGCGGAACATCATTAATTATTATCGTTGGTGTTGTTCTTGAAACAATTAAGAAGATTGAATCAATGATGCTTGTTCGTAATTATAAAGGATTTTTAAATACCTGATAATTTTAGCTCGCGGAAAATTTTTTCGCGAGTTAAAATTCTATAAAGAGATATTATGGAGGAACGCGATATGAAAGTAATTATGTTAGGTGCTCCGGGGGCAGGAAAAGGAACACAGGCAAAAAAAATTGCTGCAAAATATCAGATCCCACACATTTCTACGGGAGATATTTTTCGTGCCAATATTAAAGAAGGAACAGAACTTGGCAAGAAAGCCAAAACATATATGGATGAAGGCATGCTGGTTCCTGACGAATTGGTAGTAGATCTGGTAGTGGATCGTGTCGGCCAAGAAGACTGCAAAAACGGATACGTGCTGGATGGATTCCCGAGAACAATTCCTCAGGCAGAGGCACTGGATAAAGAGCTTTCATCTATTGGAGATAAAGTAGATTTGGCTATTGATGTGGAAGTACCGGATGAAAATATTATAAAACGTATGAGTGGAAGACGTGCATGTGTCGGATGCGGAGCTACATATCACATTGAATACGCGGCACCTGCAAAAGAGAATATTTGTGATGTATGCGGAAAAGAACTTGTCCTGAGAGAAGATGATAAACCGGAAACGGTTCAGAAACGTCTGAATGTATATCATGAACAGACAAAACCGCTGATTGATTATTATAGACAATCCGGAATTTTAAAAATTGTGGACGGAACGCAGGAAATTGACCATGTATTCCGACAAATTGAAGAAGTTTTAGGTGAATAAAAATGTCTGTTCAAATAAAATCGGCCAGAGAAATTAATCTTATGCGAAAAGCAGGAAAGATTTTGGAGGAAGTGCTGAAAGAATTACAGAAGTCGGTGCGTCCGGGAATAAGTACTGCAGATATTGATAAATTGGGGGAAGAAGTAATAAGAAGCTATGGCTGTAGCCCTTCTTTTCTTGGTTATAATGGATATCCTGCTTCAGTGTGCATCTCTGTCAACGAAGAGGTTGTACATGGCATACCTGACAGAGAAAGGATCATCAAAGAAGGTGATATCGTTTCTCTGGATGCAGGTGTAATCTATAAAGGTTATCATGCTGATGCTGCACGAACGGTTGCGGCAGGCAATATTTCAGAAGATGCTGCAAGACTGATCAAAGTGACGGAAGAAAGTTTTTTTGAGGGAATCAAGTATGCCCGTGAAGGATACTGCCTTTATGACATTTCAGAGGCAATCGGTAATTATGCCGAAAAGTTTGGGTATGGTGTTGTGGAAGAATTGTGCGGACATGGTATAGGCACAAAATTGCACGAAGATCCGCAGATTCCGAATTTTAAAATGCCGAGAAGAGGAATCAGATTGAAAGCAGGAATGACGCTTGCGATTGAACCTATGATCAATCAGGGAACAAAAAAAGTAAAATGGCTTTCTGATGGTTGGACAGTCATCACAAACGACAGAAAACTTTCATCCCATTATGAGAATACGGTTTTGATCACAGACGGAGAACCCGAGATCTTAACATTATCGGAAAACCCACTTAAAGAGGAGATAATATGTTAAAATATGAAAAAGGGATGCTTGTAAGATCGCTTGCAGGTCATGATTCAGGGAAATTATATATTATAATAGAAGAAAATAGCGGAGTTTTATATTTGGCAGACGGTAGCATACGTACAAAAGACAGGCCAAAAAAGAAAAAAACAATGCATGTCCAACTTATAAAAGTTCGGATGGAAAATGAGAAATTGACGGATTCGGATATTCGGTCATTCCTAAAGAAATATCAGAAAGTAAATATGTAATGTAAAAAGGAGGAGCAACATGTCAAAGGCTGACGTTATTGAAATCGAAGGAACAGTGGTAGAGAAATTACCAAACGCAATGTTTCAGGTAGAATTGGAAAACGGACATCAGGTACTTGCACATATCAGCGGAAAACTTCGTATGAACTTTATCAAAATCTTACCGGGAGATAAAGTAACATTGGAACTTTCACCGTATGATTTGTCCAAAGGAAGAATTATTTGGAGAGATAAATAGAAAAAACTATTGACTTTCAAATTTGAAGATACTATAATATTAAAGTGCCGTGCGTAGGCGTAGTCTGCGTATCGGCAGGAACAAATGGTTCAGCAGGTATGAAAGGAGGATTTGACATGAAGGTTAGATCATCAGTAAAACCAATTTGCGAAAAATGCAAGGTTATTAAAAGAAAAGGCAGTATTAGAATTATCTGCGAAAATCCAAAACACAAACAGCGTCAGGGTTAATTTTAACTGAACGAAATGTGAATTGGAAATGATTTAGGCGGCTGATAGCACGACACACCAGGAAGTGTGTAGAGCTATTTTAAATATACAAGGACACCGCAGAGAGTGCTCCATTGTATATTGCTTCTAATACCGGCGGTCATTAACCGAAAGGTTGCCGGAAAGGGCATATTAACATACCGAATATGCCTGGGTGCAGATGTATTCCGTCAAATGCAGGCACCCCAGTTAAAGACAATATGAAAAAAATGAATTGAAAATGGAGGAAAACAAGAATGGCTCGTATTGCAGGTGTTGACTTACCAAGAGACAAACGTGTTGAAATCGGTTTAACTTATATCTACGGGATCGGTAGAGTAAGTGCAAACCGTATCTTAAAAGATGCAGGAGTAAATCCGGACATCAGATGCAGAGATTTAACAGATGAAGATGTTAAGAAAATCAGTGCTGTAATTGATGAAACACAGACTGTAGAAGGTGATTTAAGAAGAGAAATCGCTTTAAACATCAAGAGATTACAGGAAATCGGATGTTACAGAGGAATCCGTCACAGAAAAGGACTTCCGGTTCGTGGTCAGAAAACAAAGACAAACGCAAGAACAAGAAAAGGTCCTAAGAGAACAGTAGCAAATAAGAAGAAATAATAACTCATTAAGTAAAAAATAAGAAAGTAGGTTAGTTTAAATGGCAAAGAAAGTTACAAAAAAAGTGACAAAAAAACGTGTCAAGAAAAACGTTGAACATGGACAGGCACATATCCAGTCATCTTTCAACAACACAATCGTTACACTGACAGATGCACAGGGAAATGCTTTATCATGGGCTAGTGCCGGCGGTCTCGGATTTAGAGGTTCAAGGAAATCTACTCCATATGCAGCTCAGATGGCAGCTGAAACAGCAGCTAAGGCAGCAGTAGTACATGGTCTGAAATCAGTAGACGTTATGGTAAAGGGACCAGGTTCAGGTAGAGAAGCAGCAATCCGTGCACTTCAGGCATGCGGAATTGATGTAACAAGCATCAAAGATGTAACTCCGGTACCACACAATGGTTGCCGTCCACCAAAACGTAGAAGAGTCTAATTTAGGAGGATAAGAGCATGGCAGTAAATAGAGTTCCAGTATTAAAAAGATGTCGTTCCCTTGGAATGGATCCGATTTATTTAGGAATTGATAAAAAATCTAAAAGACAGTTAAAAAGAGCAAATAGAAAAATGAGCGAGTATGGACTTCAGTTACGTGAAAAACAGAAAGCTAAATTTATCTATGGCGTATTAGAAAAACCGTTCCGCAACTACTACCAGAAAGCAAAACAGATGAGCGGAATGACAGGTACAAACTTAATGGTTCTTCTTGAAACCAGACTGGACAACGTAGTATTCCGTATGGGACTTGCGAGAACAAGACGTGAAGCAAGACAGATTGTTGACCACAAACATGTACTTGTAAACGGAAAACAGGTAAACATCCCATCTTATCTTGTAAAAGCTGGTGATGTGATTGAAATCAAAGAAAAATGCAAAGGTTCTCAGAGATATAAAGATATCCTTGAAGTAACAGGCGGACGTCTTGTACCGGCATGGTTAGAAATCGACACAGAAAACTTAAAAGGAACAGTAAAAGAACTTCCGACACGCGATGAAATCGACGTACCGGTTGACGAAATGCTGATTGTCGAATTATATTCTAAATAATAACCCGTAAAACGTGCTAAAAGCAGGAGGGAACTTATAGTGTTTGATTTTAATAAACCAAATATCGAAATCACAGAAATGTCAGAAGATAAAAAATATGGCAGATTTGTTGTGGAACCGCTGGAAAGAGGTTATGGTACAACATTAGGTAACAGCCTTAGAAGAATTATGTTATCTTCTTTACCGGGAGCTGCAGTAAGCCAGGTTAAGATTGAGGGGGTTCTTCATGAATTCAGTTCCATTCCGGGAGTGAAGGAAGATGTTACCGAGATCATTATGAATCTTAAGACATTAGCTATTAAAAACACTTCAGAAACAGACGAACCAAAAACCGCTTATATTGAATTTGAAGGAGAAGGTGTTGTAACAGGAGCAGATATCCAGGTAGATTCTGATATCGAGATCATGAACCCGGATGTTGTGATTGCGACACTCAATGGCGGAGCAGACAGCAAGCTTTACATGGAACTGACAATCACAAAAGGTCGTGGATATGTAAGCTCTGATAAAAATAAAAAGGAAGATCTCCCGATCGGAGTAATTCCGATTGATTCCATTTATACACCGGTAGAGCGTGTAAATCTGACTGTTGAAAATACTCGTGTTGGACAGATTACAGATTATGATAAGCTTACATTGGATGTATATACAAATGGTACATTGCTTCCGGACGAAGCAGTCAGCCTTGCTGCGAAAGTACTGAATGAGCATCTGAAATTATTTATTGATCTGTCCGAAGTGGCTCAGGCTGCTGAAGTTATGATCGAAAAAGAAGATGACGAAAAAGAAAAGGTTCTTGAAATGAGCATTGACGAATTAGAACTTTCTGTTCGTTCTTACAATTGCTTAAAGAGAGCAGGAATCAATACAGTTGAAGAACTGACAAACAGAACTCCTGAAGATATGATGAAAGTACGTAATTTGGGACGCAAGTCTTTAGAAGAAGTGCTGGCAAAATTAAAAGAACTCGGCCTGGAGTTAAGTCAGGGCGAAGAATAATAGATACCAAATTTCCCGCCGGTAAATCCGAAGAGTACGGTGGGGCATTTGACTAGTAAGACCGAAGATGCATAATCAGATGTAATATTGTGGAGGATTTATACAATGGCAAAATATAGAAAACTTGGCAGAAGAAGCGATCTTAGAAAAGCTTTATTAAGAAATCAGGTAACAGCGCTGATCAACAACGGAAGAATTAGAACAACTGAAGCAAAAGCAAAAGAAATCCGTAAAATTGCTGAAGGACTGATTGCAGCTGCAGTAAGAGAAAAAGATAACTTTGAAGAAGTTACTGTAAAAGCAAAAGTTGCACGTAAAGATGCTGATGGAAAACGTGTAAAAGAAGTTGTAGACGGAAAAAAAGTAACCGTTTATGATGAAGTAGAAAAAACAATCAAAAAAGATTTACCATCCAGACTTCACGCACGTCGTGAAATGCTGAAAGTTCTTTGCCCTGTGAAAGAAGTTACAGAGGGAAAGAAGAGATCAGCAAAAGAAGTTGATTTGGTAAACAAATTATTTACAGAAATCGCACCAAAATACCAGGATCGTAACGGTGGTTATACAAGAATCGTTAAGATTGGTCAGCGTAAAGGTGACGCTGCGATGGAAGTATTCATTGAATTAGTTTAATTTTAATGAATGTGAGGCTATTCCCATTAGGGAATAGCCTTTTTTGTACTATAAAATTTTTAGAACAATCTTATAAATTAGGAGAGAATCAAATATAGTTTCTTGTGCATAATATAAAAACATAAAATATCGTTAAAAAATTGACGAAAAATTATTGACAAATAATTAACGATATTATATACTGACCTCAGTGAAACGAAATTGTTTTGGATTTTAGGAGGAAATAAGCATGGCGACAAAGCAAAGAGAAGTAGCAGCAGTAATTGACAATGTAGAAGCATTGACATCAAAAATGAAAGAGATGAGAGAAGCTCAGAAAGTATTTGCTACATTTACTCAGGAACAAGTTGATAAAATCTTTTTCGAAGCAGCTATGGCAGCAAATAAACAGCGTATCCCACTTGCAAAAATGGCAGTTGAAGAAACAGGGATGGGCGTTGTTGAAGATAAAATCATTAAAAATCATTATGCAGCAGAATATATATATAATGCATATAAAAATACAAAAACATGTGGTGTAATTGAGGAAGATAAAGCGTTCGGAACAAAAAAAATCGCAGAACCGATTGGTTTGATCGCTGCAGTTATTCCAACTACGAATCCGACATCTACTGCAATTTTTAAAACGTTACTTGCTTTAAAAACAAGAAATGCTATTATCATCAGTCCACATCCGCGTGCAAAGGCATGTACGATTGCAGCAGCAAAAGTTGTCCTTGATGCGGCTATAAAAGCAGGTGCTCCGGAAGGAATCATCGGATGGATAGATGTTCCGTCTCTTGAATTGACAAATGAAGTTATGAAAGAATCTGACATTATTCTGGCAACAGGCGGTCCTGGAATGGTAAAAGCAGCGTATTCTTCAGGAAAACCGGCTTTAGGAGTAGGAGCCGGAAACACACCGGCGATTATTGATGAAACAGCCGATATCAGACTTGCAGTAAACTCCATCATCCATTCCAAGACATTTGATAATGGTATGATCTGTGCATCGGAACAGTCCGTTACAGTTTTGGAAAGCGTATATGAGGAAGTAAAAAAGGAATTTGCATATCGCGGATGTTATTTCCTTAAAAAAGATGAAATCGAAAAAGTAAGAAAAACCATTATCATAAATGGTGCATTGAATGCAAAGATTGTTGGACAGACAGCGTACACGATTGCCAAGCTTGCAGGCGTTGATGTTCCGAAAAACACAAAAATCTTGATTGGTGAAGTAGAATCCGTAGATATTTCAGAAGAATTTGCTCACGAAAAACTTTCACCGGTACTTGCAATGTATAAGGCAAAAACATTTGATGAAGCACTAGTAAAAGCAGAACAGTTAGTAGCTGACGGTGGTTATGGACATACCTCTTCACTGTATATCAATACAGCAGAAAAAGAAAAAATGGCAAAACACGCAGCAGCAATGAAAACTTGCCGTATTCTTGTCAATACACCTTCTTCTCAGGGAGGAATCGGTGATTTATACAACTTCAAACTTGCTCCGTCATTGACACTTGGATGTGGATCATGGGGTGGAAACTCTGTATCTGAAAACGTGGGAGTAAAACATCTGATCAACATTAAGACTGTGGCTGAGAGGAGAGAAAATATGCTTTGGTTCAGAACACCTGAAAAAGTTTACTTTAAAAAAGGCTGTATGCCTGTAGCACTTGACGAACTGGGAACAGAAATGAATAAGAAGAAAGCTTTTATTGTTACAGACTCTTTCTTATATAAAAACGGTTATGTAAAACCAATCGAAGATAAACTGGATGAAATGGGAATCCAACACACTTGTTTCTATGAAGTTGCACCGGATCCGACATTACAGTGTGCAATGAAAGGAACAGATCAGATGAGAGCATTTGAACCGGATACGATTATTGCACTCGGAGGAGGTTCCGCAATGGACGCAGCAAAGATCATGTGGGTAATGTACGAACATCCGGAGGTAAACTTTGAAGATATGGCCATGGACTTTATGGATATCCGTAAGAGAGTTTACAAATTCCCAAAAATGGGTGAAAAAGCTTACTTTGTAGCTATTCCTACATCATCTGGTACGGGATCTGAAGTTACACCGTTTGCAATCATTACAGATGCTGAAACAGGAGTAAAATGGCCTCTGGCTGATTACGAATTACTTCCAAACATGGCAATTGTAGACGTTGACAACATGATGACACAGCCAAAAGGACTGACAAGTGCTTCAGGTATTGATGTTATGACACATGCTATTGAGGCATATGTATCCATTATGGCAACAGAATATACAGACGGTCTTGCATTAAAAGCAATCAAAACAGTATTTGATTATCTTCCGTCAGCTTATGAAAACGGAGCAAATGATCCGATTGCAAGAGAGAAAATGGCCAATGCATCCTGTATGGCAGGTATGGCATTTGCCAATGCATTCCTTGGACTTAACCATTCCATGGCACATAAGTTGGGAGCATTTCACCATATTCCGCATGGTGTAGCCAATGCACTTCTTCTGACAAATGTGATCCGCTATAATGCAGCAGAAGTTCCGACAAAGATGGGAACATTCTCACAGTATCAATATCCGCATGCTCAGGCAAGATATGCCGAAGCGGCAAGATTTGCCGGAATCTGTGGAAAAGATGATGCGGAAACAGTAGAATTATTCTGTAAAAAATTGGAAGAATTAAAGAAAACGATCGGAATTCCGGCAACCATCAAAGACTGGGGAATCAAAGAAGAAGATTTCCTTGCTACTTTGGACGAAATGGTTGAGCAGGCATTTAACGATCAGTGTACAGGTGCAAACCCAAGATATCCTTTACTTTCAGAAATCAAAGAACTTTACTTGAAATCTTACTATGGGAAATAATTAAAAGAACAGGCTCAATCTATTTTAAATACGGTTGGGCCTGCTTTTATATCTTGTATTAAAAATTCTAATAGTTAACAAAAAATATTAAAATTATCAGAAAAACATGATATAATATGAACAAATAAATGTAATTTTAGGGCGGACAGGAGGTAAGCTTATGAAACTCGAAAATGTAATTGTGGAACGGCCATATAAAAAAGTTTATCGGTGCGAAGAAGGAATCGCAAAAGTATTTGAATCATCTCATCCAAAAGAAAACGTATTTAATGAAGCGCTGAACCAGGCAAGAGTAGAAGCGACCGGTTTAAATGTACCAAAGGTAAAAAGTGTTGGACAGATTGATGGGAAATGGACTCTTATTGTTGAATATAAAACAGGGAAAACACTGGAAGAGCTGATGAAAGAACATCCGGAAAAACTGGATGAATATATGGAACAATTTGTAGATTTGCAATTGGAAGTACATAGTAAGACAGCACCGCTTCTGAATAAATTAAAAGACAAACTGAGTCGCCAGATAAACAGCCTGAAAAACGTAGTGGATGCTACGACAAGATATGAACTATTGACAAGACTGGACAGTATGCCAAATCATCATAAGGTATGTCATGGGGATTTTAATCCGAGCAATATCATCATCGGAGATGACGGTAAAGTTTATATTGTAGATTGGGCTCATGCTACACAAGGAAATGCCAGTGCAGATGCAGCTATGACATATTTAATGTTTGCTTTGCGGAATCAGGAACTTGCAGATAAATATTTGAAGTTGTTCTGCAAGAAAAGCGATACGGCAAGGCAATATGTGCAACAATGGCTTCCGATCGTAGCGGCAGCACAACTAACAAAAGATGATTCTATGGAAAAAGAATTTCTTATGAAATGGATTGATATTTTAGATTATCAATAAAATAAAATTTCGGATTGCGCCGGTTTATCCGGCGTAATTTTTTGTTATCAGACAAAAACAAATATGATATAATACTCAATTATAGATGAAAGGATAAAAGAGATGATACGAAAAACAGAGAAAAAAGATATTCAGGATGTTATGGAAATCATTCATATGGCACAACAGAAATTCAGAGAACTTGGGATAGACCAGTGGCAGGACAATTATCCGACAGAAGAGGTGATACTGGAAGATATTGAAAAAGAGGAAAGTTATGTACTTGAAGAAGAAGGGCGTATTATTGCCACATCTGTCATTTCGACGAAAGAAGAAATAACATACAGATATATCAAAGAAGGACAGTGGAAAACCAAGACAAATACAGAATCTCTGATCATGCACAGACTGGCCTCACACAATGCATATAAAAGAAAAGGAGCAGCCGGGGCTTTGCTGAAATTTGCAGAGGAAATGGCGGAAAAAGAAGGAAAGACAAGTATTAGGATAGATACGCATAAAGATAATAAGATCATGCAGAACTGGCTTTTAAAGAACGGGTTTGAATATTGCGGATATATCTATCTTGTAACGGGAAGAATGCGTTATGCATATGAAAAAATTTTATAAAATAACGGGATATGATTTTAGAAAAGCTTAATAAAATCTCCACAGTTTCGACAAACATGTCGTGATATACTAGAACAAGAAAACAGGAAGGGAGAAATTGTATGAAAGAAGTAAAATCACCCAAAAAACCGTTGATGATATATGCTGTTATTGTCATAGTCATGATCATGTTGTTAAACGGTCTGCTTTTCCCGAGTATTTCTGAAAGAAAAGTGAAAAAAGTAGATTATGGAACATTTATGACCATGATGGAAAATAAGGATATCGGTTTGGTAGAAGTCAAAGATACAGAAATTGTATTTACGGATAAGAATGAAGAACAGATGTATAAGACCGGAAAGATGAATGACCCGGAACTTGTAGATCGTTTGTATGAATCCGGGGCAAAGTTCTCACAAAACATTGATGAACAGATGCCTATATGGCTGAGTCTTATTTTATCTTATGTAGTTCCGATCGCCATTTTTATCTTTATAGGAAACTGGCTTGCAAAGAGAATGGCGAAAAAAATGGGCGGAGGAGCAAATTCCATGGCGTTTGGCATGGGAAAGAGCAATGCCAAGATTTATGTACAATCAGATTCGGGAATCCATTTTTCGGATGTGGCAGGAGAAGATGAAGCAAAGGAACTTTTGACAGAAATTGTAGATTTTCTTCATAATCCGCAAAAATACAGAGAAATCGGGGCGACAATGCCTAAAGGTGCTTTGCTGGTCGGTCCTCCGGGAACAGGAAAGACATTGCTGGCAAAGGCAGTTGCAGGGGAAGCAAATGTACCATTCTTTTCTATTTCCGGTTCCGAGTTTGTAGAAATGTTCGTAGGTATGGGAGCTGCCAAAGTGCGTGATCTTTTCAAACAGGCAAATGAGAAAGCTCCGTGTATCGTATTCATTGATGAAATTGATACCATTGGTAAGAAAAGAGACGGACAAGTAGGTGGAAATGATGAAAGAGAACAGACATTAAACCAGCTTCTTACAGAAATGGACGGTTTTGATGGCTCTAAAGGAGTGGTAATTCTTGCGGCGACAAACAGGCCGGATTCTCTAGACCCTGCACTTCTTCGTCCGGGACGTTTTGACAGAAGGATACCGGTAGAATTGCCGGATATGTCAGGACGTGCAGCTATTTTGAAAGTACATGCAAAGAAGATTAAAATTGCGGATAATGTAGATTTTGATGAGATTGCAAAAATGACTGCAGGTGCATCCGGTGCAGAGCTTGCCAACATCGTAAACGAAGCGGCTCTCAGAGCAGTACGGGAAGGAAGAAGATTTGCAACACAGGCAGATATGGAAGCAAGTGTTGAAGTTGTCATTGCCGGATATGAGAAAAAGACAAGAGTTCTTTCTAATAAAGAAAAGCTGCGAGTATCGTATCATGAAGTGGGTCACGCTCTTGTAGCGGCTCTGCAGACACATTCTGCACCGGTCCAGAAGATTACGATCATTCCAAGGACAAGCGGTGCTTTAGGATATACGATGCAGGTGGAAGAAAAAGAACATTTTCTGATGTCAAAAGAAGAACTGGAAAATAAGATTGCTACGTTCACAGGCGGAAGGGCGGCAGAAGAACTGATCTTTCATTCTAGTTCCACGGGAGCTTCCAATGACATTGAGCAGGCTACAAAGATTGCAAGAGCGATGATCACACAGTATGGTATGTCGGAAAAATTCGATATGGTAGCACTTCAAAATATCACAAATCAGTATTTGGGAGGAGATGCCTCTTTGGCATGTTCTAATGATACGGCTACTGATATTGATAAACAGGTGATCAGTCTTGTAAAGACACAGCATGAGAAAGCAAGAAAGATTTTAGAGGACAATATCATGAAACTTCATGAAATCTCTCAGTATCTGTATGAACATGAAACAATTACAGGAGATGAATTTATGATGATTTTGAATCAGAAACCTTCTGTTCAGGATCAGAATGAATAACATAAAAAAGTGGCTGATTCAGCCACTTTTTTTATGTATAAAATTAGAAGAATACATTTCCACCGATTACAACGCCGCTGTGGCCGGTTGAAGCTGCACGGAATTGATAACATCCGCTTACGGAAGCAAGACGTTTGCCGTTTAGAGCATCACGGGCTACCTGATAACAAAGCGGACGAGGACCACGTTCCAGAACACGGCTTAAACTTCCGTTCCATGTCGGAGAAAATTGTCCACGCTGATAAATGACACCATGGACGGTATTTGGATAACGAGGACTTTCTACACGGTTCATGATGACAGTGGCAACAGCCAGAAGTGCATCGTAATTGGTGGAACCGGCCTCGCATTCCAAAATAGCTGCCAGAAGCACAAGATCACTTGTATTTCCGGGTTGTGAAGGCTTTTGTATTGTATCATTGTTTCCGGAACCGGAGTTATTATTTCCGCTGTTATTGCTTCCGCCGTTTTGATTGCCATTACCGGATTCCGGTTTTTGATTTTCGTTGGAATTATCCGGCTTGGAAGGCTTTTGAGGAGTTGGTGGCTTTGATTGTCCGCCATCTTCTTTTTTTGAAGTATTTGTTCCGGCTGCGTTATACGCATCTGTCTTGGCTTGTAAAGCTTTTTTTGCGGCTTCCTGTGCCGCTTTGGCCTGTGCAAGAGCCTGAGAGGATGAAGCCAGCTTCCCGTTTGTGGATGCAATCTTTGAATTTAATTCTTCCTGTTTGGAAGCCATCTTTTTTTGCATGGCATCAAGCTGTTCCTGCTGATGCTTTAGGTTTTTCTCTTTTTGGTCGATATCCTGACTCAGCTTCTTCAATCGCTGGAGCATTTTACGGTCATACTCTGTCACATTGGATACAAATTCCATACGATTCAGAAAATCAGCCATACTGGATGAAGAAAACAAAATATCAAAAACAGAAGTATTCCCGTTTTCGTATATGTACTGAATACGTTTCTTCATCGACTGGTATTGAAGCTCTTCATCTAATCGTGCGGCGGCCAAATCCAATTCGGCCTGCTCAGCGGCCTTATTTGTGCTTTCAATCTTCTTAGCCAAAGTCGTAATCTCTTTACTTAAAGAAGAAAGCTGTTCGTTTAAACTCTGCAATTCAGACTGCAGATCCTGTGTCTGCTGTTCAAGATCGGAAACCGAATCTTCGGCGGAAACCAAAACCGGAGAAACCGTCAGGACGGCAGCACAAGCGAAAGCAGTAAAAGCACGTAAAAAAGGTTTTATTTTTGCTTTCATTAAATACCGAATCCTTTCGTAAAATTAAATACAGTTTGAGTATACTATAAATTGCGGAATTAATCAAACTTTGATAAAATATAAATAATCATGTAGAAAGGGAAGAAAGAAGATGGAGAAGTACCAAGAAGAAAAATATTGCTTTGAAAAGATAAGAGAGCATATCTATCCATGGGTGAAAGAAAGTCTGAAAGACAATCTGGCTTCCAATGGAAAAATAATCACAACGGAAAACGCTCCCGTTATTTCATTCGTGGGAGGATTGATGATTGTTTTTGCCATAAAAAGAGGTGAGGATTCATACGAGATTTTAAAAGATGACATGCTTCCTCCAAAAACCGATATAGAAAAATTATATCATATAGCATGCAAAAATCTGGTACGAGATGTGGAATTTGTATTTTCAAATACAATGTACGGAGGATTTGGCGTTCTGGCAGACGGAGTACATGAAGCAAGTGCCCTTTGCTTACGGCATATTTGGGAAGTGTGTACGGATAAGCTAAAAGATGATGTAGTCATTATGGTTCCGTCAAAAGATCTGGTTTTATTTGTTCCGGAGCAGG
This sequence comes from uncultured Drancourtella sp., assembly GCA_937880845.1. GTDB lineage: Bacteria > Bacillota > Clostridia > Lachnospirales > Lachnospiraceae > Sellimonas. The sequence goes on along the minus strand of CALFLL010000063.1, from coordinate 8,112 downwards.
ATAAAAAGGCGTTGAAACAGATGATTGATTTTGGAAACGAAGGATGGAAACGAAGTGAACATAAAGTAAGTAAGAAACTATTCCGTTTTTCGGGAACAAAAAAAGAACTGACAGAATATATATAAAATACATAAGGTACAGTGAAAGGTATTGGATATTTTCATGGAATATGATACACTAAAAACTGTTTGTTAGAATTTACTGAAAGAAAGAGGAGGATTTAAAGGTGGATATTATTATATCGGTTATACTCGGAATCATTGAGGGAATTACAGAATGGCTCCCGATCAGCAGTACGGGACATTTACTTTTGGCTGATGAGTTTTTACATATGAATGTAAGCGATGCATTTATGAATATGTTTAAAGTAGTTATTCAGCTTGCAGCGGTTCTTGCTGTTATTGTTTTGTATTTCCATAAACTGAATCCGTTTTCACCTAGAAAAACACATGCACAGAAATGGAATACGATTGAACTATGGATGAAAGTAGTTGTTGCATGTATTCCGTCGGCAGTCGGAATAGTTCTTGATGATTTTATTGACAAAAAGCTGTCTAATTATTTTGTGATTTCTTTGATGCTGATCATTTACGGTATTTTATTTATTGTTATCGAAAAAAGAAATGCCCATATGCAACCAAGAGTTACAAAATTAAAAGAGCTTACTTATATAACAGCATTTGCTATCGGATGTTTCCAGGTTCTTGCAATGATTCCGGGTACTTCACGTTCAGGTGCGACCATCATCGGAGCTTTGCTGATAGGTGTTGCAAGACCGGTTGCAGCAGAATTTACATTCTTCCTTGCAATTCCGACGATGATCGCGGCAAGTGGCCTGAAACTGATCAAATTCGGATTTAATTATACAGGACAGGAAGTAGTCATTCTTCTTGTTGGATGTGTTGTTTCATTCCTTGTTTCTGTATTTGCCATTAAATTCCTTATGGGATATATCAAGAAACATGACTTTACTGTATTCGGTTACTATCGAATCATCCTGGGAATCATAGTCCTCGGATATTTCCTTATTTTTGCATAAAATCTCATAAATTATACAAAAATTGAATCAAGTGGTTTTTTATACAATAAAAATGTATAAAAAACCACTTGATTTTTTTTGAGAATGTGCTAGAATAAGTAAAAGCAACAAGTAAATGAATAAAAGAAAAGAAAAATATGAATTTTTATGCATAGTTAAACAGGGAGGAAAAGAATATGAAATTAAAAAAGTTAATTGCAGTAACCGCATCAGTAGTTTGTATCATGTCTTTAGCGGCATGTGGTTCAGGTAAAAAGGAAAAAGTAGATATCAAAACAGCAGATGATCTGAAAACATTGACAATCGGTGTACAACAGGGGACAACGGGAGATCTTCTGTGTTCCGACATTGTAGAAAAAGATAGTCAGATGAAGCGTTATACAAAGGGTTCAGCAGGAATCCAGGCATTAAAAGCAGGAAAAATTGATGGTGTTGTCATTGATACACAGCCGGCTAAGAAATTTGTAGAAAAAAATGATGATCTGAAAATGATTGAAGGATTATTTGAAGAAGAGCAGTATGCAATCTGTGTGAAAAAAGGAAATACACAATTACTGGAAGAAATTAATGGAGCATTAAAAGAGTTAAAAGAAGAAGGAACGCTTGATAAGATTATCTCCAATTATATCGGAGATGTCGGTTCCTATCAGTATGAAACACCGGCAGATGCAGATCATTCCAAAGGAGAATTGGTCCTTGCTACAAATGCAGAATTTGAACCATATGAATATTATGACAACAGTAAAATCGTAGGAATCGATATTGATATTGCAACAGCTATTTGTGATAAAATGGGATATAGCCTGAAAGTAGAAGATATGGAATTTGATTCCATCCTTCCTACCATCCAGACAGGGAAAGCAGATTTTGGAGCAGCCGGACTGACGGTGACGGAAGAAAGGGAAAAGAACGTGGATTTCACTGATACCTATGCAAATGCAAGCCAGGTATTGATCGTACAGAAATAAGTGGGGAAGATACGTAAAAGTATTTCAAAAGAGAGGTAAAAACATGGAGGCATTTTTGAATATACAAGGGCTTGTACTGGCTCAAAGTTTTTCTGAAAGATTTTATCAGAATTTTATTGAAGAGAACCGTTGGTTGGATCTTTTAAACGGTCTTAAGGTAACGGTAATCGTTTCGGTACTTGCTCTTATCTTTGGGGTGATCATCGGATTTACGGTAGCCCTTATCCGGTCTTATCATGACAAGACCGGGAAATGGAAAATTTTGAATATTATTTGTAAAGTTTATTTGACGGTTATCCGTGGCACTCCGTCCATGATTCAGATTTTGATCATGTATCTGGTAGTGTTTGGCTCTTCTTCTCTGAACTCGATCATCATCGGAGGAATTGCATTTGGAATCAATTCAGGAGCCTATGTCGCAGAAATCGTACGTTCCGGGATCATGTCCATTCCGGTCGGACAGACAGAAGCAGGAAGAAGTCTTGGACTTAGCTATGGACAGACAATGAAACTGATCATTATTCCGCAGGCATTTAAAAACGTACTGCCGGCACTGGTAAACGAGATGATCGTTTTGATCAAAGAAACTGCGATCATCGGCTACATAGGGGAATACGATCTTACAAAGGCAGCAATGGTCATTCAGAGCCGTACATTTGACGCATTCATGCCACTTTTAGCGGCAGCATTGATCTACCTTGCACTTGTTTCGATTTTGACATTCTTTATGAACAAACTGGAAAGGAGGCTGCGTACAAATGAACGGTAATGGAGAAACCTTGCTTCAGGTGCAGAACCTGGAAAAAGTATATGGGAAAAATCACGTATTAAGAGGGATTTCAACAGATATTAAAAAAGGAGAAGTTGTCGTTGTCATTGGACCGTCCGGTTCCGGTAAATCTACATTCCTTCGTTCTTTGAACTTACTTGAAAAGCCTACGGCAGGAAACATTTTATTTGAAGGAACGGATATTACTGATCCGAAAGTTAATATTGACCTTCACAGACAAAAAATCGGAATGGTATTTCAGCATTTCAATCTGTTCCCTCACAAGACAATCTTGGAAAATATTACTCTTGCACCGATAACACTTGGAAAGATGAAAAAGGATGAAGCAGAAGTAAAAGCCAAAGATTTACTGCAACGGGTTGGACTTTTGGATAAAGCCGGTGCTGATCCAGAGCAGCTTTCTGGAGGACAGAAACAGCGTATAGCGATCGTCAGGGCACTGGCTATGGAACCGGATGTCATGCTTTTTGACGAACCGACCTCTGCACTGGATCCGGAAATGGTAGGAGAGGTATTGGATCTTATGAAGCAGCTGGCAGAAGAAGGTATGACGATGGTTGTTGTTACCCATGAAATGGGATTTGCAAAAGAAGTGGGAACAAGGGTTATTTTTGTGGATGAAGGTGTGATCAAAGAAGAAAATACACCGGAAGAGTTTTTTGCTCATCCGAAAGACAGACGTTTGCAGGAATTCCTTGGGAAAATTTTATAAGAGATAAAAACAGCAGGTATTGTAAGATTTACAGTACCTGCTGTTTTGCTGTCATTAGTTTAATTTGTCTACCCAGTAACAAATGGATTGTTCCAAAAATTCGGCACAGCCTGCTATTTCTTTATCGTAATATAGGCGGAAGCGCTCATCGGAAATATAGGTTGTGGCAATCGCCTTATGAGCTGCTTCTGAATACTGCTTCCATGTCATGGAGAGCCATTCTTTATGAAGAATGACGATTCTTTTTGCTCTTTCGCTTTCGGGAGAAACAGAAGATAAGACCGCTTCTTTTAGAGATTCTTTGATTTCATTTCCAAGATTTAAAAAGCGTTCATAGTCTTCTTGAGACATATTTAAGATTTTTCGATTAGAGATGTCCATTTCTTCATCGCCGTATTTTTCACGTATTTCATGTCCAAATTTTTTTTCATTTTCATCAACGATTTCTTGTTTAAAAGCCTCAAATTTTTCTTTGTCACTCATTTGGTATTCCCCTTTCATGGATAAGATTGTCTGCTCAACCGATTGAATCAGCATATCAAGGTGTTCTTTTTGACGTTGAAGAGAAATAAGATGTTCCCGAAGGGCGGTAAGAATATCAAAATCTTTCTGTGATAAAATAGAATCGATTTGTTTTAAGGAAAATCCCCGTTTTTTATAAAACAATATTTGTTGCAGTAAATCTACTTCGTGCTCACCATACCAACGATAGCCGGCATCTGTTGTATATAATGGCTTTAAAAGTCCTATTTCATCGTAGTACCGTAAAGTACGTGTGCTTACTTTGGATAACGCTGATAATTCTTTGATACTGTAGTGCATATTTCTTTTCCTCCTCGTCGAAATAAGTATAAAGCTTAACGCTGCGTCAAAGTCAAGAGAAAAAATATTTTTTGGAAAATAAAAAGTATAGGTTTGATAACGAGGCAAGATGTGTTACAGTTAAAGAAAAAGCGAGGAGGAACAAAGATGAAGTATGCAGTTGTATATAGAAGTTTAACGGGTAATACCAGAATACTTGCAGAGAAGATTCAAAAAGAAAAAGGAAAAGAAGATTGTGTTTATTTCGGTGAACCGGATGATAAAGCTAAAGAGGCAGAGGTTCTTTACGTGGGTTTCTGGACTGATAAAGGAAATTGTGATGATAAAATACAAGAATTCTTGCAAAATATACATAAAAAGAAGATTTATATGTTTGGAACAGCCGGATTTGGAAAAGAAGAAAGTTATTTTGAAAGAATTCTTGCAAATGTTATTTCTTGCATACCGGAAGATAATCAGATTGGAAAGGGATTTATGTGTCAGGGGAAAATGCCGGTATCTGTAAGAAAGCGTTACGAAGCGATGCTGGAAGAAAATCCGCAGGATGAACGCATGAAGATGATGATTGAAAATTTTGATCAGGCTCTTTCCCATCCGGATGAAAAAGATATGCAAAAATTGAAAGAGTGGATTCAGAAAGCATAAAAGGAGGAAATTAAAAAATGGGAGTTGAGCACGAAGTGATTATTCCTGATGACAGGCTTCCATTTAAAATCTTTCAATTTGAAGGAAAAGACGGACATTATATAAGAGAGAAACACTGGCATCATTCGGTGGAAATTTTTGCGGTGTTTCAAGGCACTTTAGACGTTTATATCAATGAGGAAAAATATGCTCTTCATAACGGAGAATTTGTTCTTTTGAATTCCAATGAAGTACATTCTATCTATTCACCATTTAAAAATTCTACAATCGTCTTGCAGATTCCGATAAATATATTTAAAAATTATTACAATGAAGAGGGAATTATTTTATTTACACACAGTCCGAGAACGCAAGATTCAAAAATTATGAATTTGGTTGATAAAATGTATGGAGGTGTATTGAGAAAAGAAGAGGGATACGAGTGGAAAGTGCAAAGTGAGTTTTTTATGCTTGTGTATCTTCTGATTACAAAATATAGGAAGCAGCAGATTGCAGCAGAAGAAATCAAGCGTTATCGAAAATTAAAAAAATTATCTACAATTACCGATTATATCAAAGAAAATTATGAGAAAGAACTTTCACTTGAAAAATTAGCAGAAGTTTTTGGGTACTCTTCGTCTTATTTGTCAAGAATGTTTCAGAAGTATGCAGGGATCAATTATAAATCATATCTGCAAAATCTCAGAGTAGAGCATGCATTTCGCGAATTGATACATACGGACTATACGATAGCGACGATTGCAATGAATAACGGTTTTCCGAATTCCAAGGCGTTTTCAAGAGAATTTCAGAAGAAATACGGCATGTTGCCAAGCGAATCCAGAAAAAGACAGAAACAGGAGGAATAGAATGAGGGAACAATTATTATTGATAAATTTTAAGGATAAAAAGCAGTTAAAGGGGATTCAGATGACGGCATTCCTTTTAAAAATAAAAATCCGAATGGTGGAAAAAGAAGAATTTTTGCAGCCACTGGGGGCTATCGTCGGAGTAGAAGGGATAGAAGGTTCAAAAGAAAATTATTCCGGTGAAGATCCGGAAAAAGAAATGATGGTCTTTGTCGGCGTTTCGGATTCAAAATTGCAGAGATTACTTGGGGAAATGCGTAAAAACGGAATAAAAAAAGTTGATTATAAGGCAGTATTAACGCCTACCAATGTGTATTGGAATACCCTGCGGCTTTATCAGGAACTTTCTAAAGAACATGAGGCAATGCAGAAAGGCCGGATTGTCCGGGAAGCACAGACTGAAGGAGAATAAGTTCCATGAAATATGAAGGAGTCAAAAAGGGATTGTTTGAGAGTCGGCCGAATCGGTTTATTGCCTATGTCAGAGGAATTACCGGGGAGAACGGAGCGGCAGAAAAAGTACATGTGAAAAATACAGGAAGATGTGCAGAACTTTTGATACCGGGAGCGGAAGTATATGTACAACATTCCGAAAGTCCGGGAAGAAAAACAAAATGGGATCTTATAGCGGTTAAAAAAGACGGGCAGATTATCAATATGGATTCGCAGATTCCAAATAAGATCGTAAAAGAATGGCTGGAAGCGGGGAATCTTTTCCCAAACGCAACAATGATAAAACCGGAATATTCTTTTGGCAATTCAAGGATCGATCTGTATGTAGAGGAAGGCAAGAGAAAGATACTTCTGGAAGTAAAAGGGGTTACTTTAAAAGACGGAAAGACAGCCAAATTTCCGGATGCCCCAAGTGAAAGAGCAGTAAAACACCTGAAAGAATTAATAAAGGCGAAAGAAGAAGGGTATGAAGCCTACGTTCTTTTTGTGGTCCAAATGAAAGGCGTGGAGAGTTTTACTCCTAATGTGGATATGCATCCGGAATTTGCAGAAGCACTGTGGAAAGCAAAAGAAAAAGGAGTAAATCTGCTTGCCTGTGATTGTGTTGTGACAGAGGACAGCATTAGAATGGATCAAGAAATTCCTGTTGTATTACCGCAATACGGAGATGAAGAAGACGAATCGCCTGAAGAGATCCTTCGCAGGCTACCGAATCCTTTGGTAAAATGGTTTGAACAAAATAAAAGGGATTTGCCGTGGAGACATGAGGTCAGTGCATACCATGTGTGGGTTTCCGAGATTATGTTGCAGCAGACGAGAGTAGAAGCGGTAAAGCCGTTTTATGTCCGATTTCTGGAAGCATTTCCGACCATACAGGATCTGGCAGATGCACCGGAAGAGAAACTCCTGAAAATGTGGGAAGGTCTGGGATATTATAATCGTGTCAGAAATATGCAAAAAGCAGCCAGACAGATTGTGGAACAATATGGCGGAGAAATGCCGGCGGATTATGCGAAGATTCTTTCTCTTACAGGAATTGGAAGTTATACGGCAGGAGCCATCAGTTCCTTTGCATTTGGAATACCGAAACCGGCGGTAGATGGCAATGTCCTTCGTGTGATCACGAGGATACTGGCAGATGATCAGGATATTATGAAAGCATCCGTAAAAAAGAAATTTGAAACCATGTTGGAAGAAGTGATTCCGCATGACAGGGCGAATGAATTTAATCAGGGTCTTATTGAATTGGGGGCAATTGTGTGCGGGCCAAACGGAGAGCCAAAGTGTGAGCAGTGTCCGGCAAAAGAATTTTGTCTTGCCCATAAAAGAGGAACAGAATTGTCTTTTCCGATCAAGAAAAAAGCAAAAGAGAGAAAGATTGAAAAAAGAACGGTATTTCTTTTTAAGGACGGAGAGAACATCGCTATCAGGAAACGCTCGTCCAAAGGACTTTTGGCCGGAATGTATGAATTCCCGAATGTAGAAGGCCATCTTACAATGGAGCAGACGGCAGAATATGCAAAGAAGATTGGCTTAAGCCCAATCAGAATCGAACCACTTATGGAGGCAAAACATATTTTCAGTCATGTGGAATGGCATATGAAAGGATATTCTGTACGGGTAGATGAACTGGAAAATTCATGTACAGAAAAAATGCTCTTTGTTCATCCGGAAGAAATACAAAGAAAGTATCCAATACCGGCAGCATTCGAAAAATATACAAAATATGTAGACATTTTGTTGGGACAGGAAAAGTATGAAACTGTAGATAAATAAAAATGGGGGCTGTGAAATAAGTCCCTCAAAGAAATAGGACCATTCGCTCATGCGAAAGG
>CALFLL010000062.1 GCA_937880845.1 uncultured Drancourtella sp. | reverse complement strand
TTCGCATGAGCGAATGGTCCTATTTCTTTGAGGGACTTATTTCACAGCCCCTTTTATTTTGCAACATAGTATGTTATAATACAAAATATTGACTGACCGAAAATAAAAACGAGAGGAAGACTAATGGAACATATCTTGAATACTTTAGAAAATATCATTGGCAAACATGTAAAAAAAATTGCATTTACCCTGATTTTTTTGTTTCTTCTTGGGATTGCTGCAGTGATTTATCTGGGAGATGTAATTCCTGCAAGCAAGAAACCGGAAGATTTGCTTATTAATTCTTCTTTAAAGGGGAAGATTCCGTTACAGGACAAGATTAGCCAAAAGATTACTTTGGAAGACGGTATATTGGAAAAGATTGAGATACCGGTTGTTTATGGAGAGGCACAAAAAGGAAGCAGTATAGAAGTAATCTTAAGAAAAGGGAAAACGGAAATACAACGCTGGGAGATGGAATTTCATGATCCGGAAAATACAGTGCAGCAGCTGAACTTGGATGCACCTCTCAAGATAAAAGAAAAGGAAACGTATACACTGGATTTTGTCAATGTCGGAAATTATATAGAAGGAAGCGGATACCTTGGAAAAGCAAAATGGAATATACCGGAAACTTCAGTCCGTATTGATGGAGATAAGCAAGATTATGATATTGCCATGTCTGCATCAGGGGGGGACTGTAGCTACCTTATTCCATTGTTTTGGGCAGTATTTACGATTCTTTTGATTCTGTATGCAGTTGTCTGGTATGCTGCTGTTTATAAAAAATGGAAGATTCAGAAACTGTTTGTTATCATAGGAGGCACTATCGGGATTTTATATACGGTATTATGGGCGCCTTATGCCTGCCCGGACGAATATGTGCACATTGCAACCGCATACTACGATGCAAGTACACTGATGGGGGACAAGGCAGTCAATAATGAAGGCGAGACTCTTGTCAGAGAAGGCGATATGACGATTACTCCAAATGAACTTGTGACAAGAAGATATACGTATAATCAGATGAGACGGCACTGGAATGACAGGGAAGAAAATCGTGAAAACATGATCAGTATGGACTGGAAGCCGATGAAGGAAGTTCCGGCTGTGTCTTATTTCCCGCAGATTTTGGCAATTCTTGCCGCCAGAGCTTTTGGACTTGGAAATGTAACATGGCTTATTTTGGGAAGACTCTTTGCGTTGTTTGCATATCTGGCAGCAGGTTATTTCGCATTGAAATATATGCCGTTCGCAAAGATGCCGATGGCTGTACTGATGCTTGGACCTACAGCCATTCAGGAAGCTGCATCCTTTTCCTATGATAGTATGCTCAATACATGCTCCTTCCTTTTTGTGGCTTATACATTGTTTCTGGCATACAGGAAGAAGAAGGTTTCATGGAAAGACTGGATCGTGCTTTTTGTCAGCATCATCATTTTGGCTCCGGTCAAAATCATTTATTTGTTACTCGGATTTTTGATTCTTCTGATTCCGGGATTCAAAATTTCAAAAAGAAAGATATGGAGTTATCTTTTAAAGGCGGCTCTGATCTTGAGTTCTGTTCTGGTATCTCTTTTTTCAAGAGCCACTACGACAAGTGCCATGGCAGAAGATACAATGATGGTAAACGGTCAGATTGTTGAAGGCTATACGATAAAAATGCTGATCACAGATCCGCTGCACACGGCAGCTCTATGGATGAATACATTAAAAGACCGAAGTGTGTATTATCTAAAGCAGATTTTCGGAGGGTATGGGGCATACAGTAAGGTGGAGATTTCCTGGCTTGTTATTACAGGATTCTTTATACTTGTTGTATTGGCATTGATTGTAAGAGAAAAAGAAAAGATTATTGATTTTAAAGGACGCCTTTTGGGAATTTTTATCAGTATCGGTATCTTTTGCGGAACATTACTGGCGTTTAACCTTGCAAAAGACTGCACCAATCTGACATCGGATTGTGTGTATGGAGTCCAGGGAAGATATTTTCTCCCGTTTCTTCCTTTACTTTTTATAGCAGTGCAAAACAGGGCAATCGTATTGAAGAAGTCCATAAAGGGATTTGTCATAACAGGAGTTTTTTGCCTTCAGTTTTTGACGGTATGGGGGATTTTTGAAACGATAATTGGTAGATAGGATGAAGAAAATATGAAATATACAGAAAAAGATCATACATTTGCAATCTGCGCTTATAAGGAAAGTCCTTATCTGGAAGCGTGTATTGATTCTCTGATAAATCAGACAAAAAAGAGCAAAATCATCATATGTACATCTACACCAAATGATTTTATCAAAAGAACTGCAGAAAAATATGGGATCGAGCTTTTTGTAAGAGAAGGAAAAAGCGGACTTTCACAGGATTGGAACTATGCGGCCGGTTGTACAAAAACCGCACTGTATACACTGTGCCATCAGGATGATTACTATTTTGAAACATATGCGGAAAAAATCATCAGCTGTGCTAACAGACACCCTCACCCGATTATTATTTATACGGGATATGCAGAGGACAAGAACGGGAAACTGGAACGGACAAACATGAATCTTAAGATTAAAGATATCATGAACTGTCCTATGAAGTTTGAAAGGATGCAAAGATCAGTCTGGGTAAGACGAAGAATTTTAAGTCTTGGGAATCCGATCTGCTGTCCGTCCGTCAGTTTCTGTAAAGAAGAAATGGGAAAAGAAGTTTTTGATCCGCATTTTAAGAATGCAGCGGACTGGGATATGTGGGAACGACTGTCAAAGAGAAAAGGAAGCTTTGTCTACTGCCCGGAAACGTTAATGGCACACAGGGTACATGAAGGTTCTACCACTACGCAAAATATTGCAAATAATATAAGGAAAACAGAGGATTTGATTTTATTTAAGAGATTCTGGCCGGATATTCTTGCCAGGGGAATTGCAAAAGTATTTTCTCTGAGTGAAAAGAATAACGGATAAGTAAAGAGGAGATTCGATGAAAGTATTGATTATCATACCAGCATATAACGAAGAGGAGAATATTTTAAAAGTTGTTGAAGGACTGAAAAAGACAGTACCGCAGTGTGATTATATCGTGATCAATGACTGCTCCAAAGACAGAACGAAGAAGATATTGGAAGAGAATGGAATCCCACATATCAATCTAATCGTTAATCTTGGATTGACGGGTGCTGTACAGACAGGATACAAGTACGCATGGTATCATGGCTATGATGCAGCCCTGCAATTTGACGGTGACGGACAGCATCTGCCGGAACACATTCCGGATTTGATCAGGGAGATTGAAAACGGATATGACATTGTTATTGGCTCCAGATTTGTAAGAGAGAAAAAACCTATGTCACTCAGAATGTTGGGAAGCCGTGTCATTACATGGATGATTCGGTTGACAACCGGAAAAAGAGTGACAGATCCTACGAGCGGTATGCGAATGATCAACAGAGAACTGATTCGGGATTATGCGTTTGAGATCAACAGGAAACCGGAACCGGATACACTTGCATACCAGATGAAAAGAGGATACCGGGTAAAAGAAATTCAGGTAACCATGCAGGAGAGAACGGCAGGAACAAGTATCTATTCAGGAATCGGGAATTCTATTAAATATATGGTAAAAGTGATTGTAACACTTCTGTTTTTCAATTAATTGAGGGTGAGAAATAATGGATATTAAAATAAGAATTTTATTGATCGTGGCAACAGTTGTATGCTTTTTATTTTTGAAACACGGAGTAAAAAAAGGAAAACTGCGTTCCGATTATATGATGGGATGGATCATTGGCTCTATCTGTCTTATCATTATTAGTATTTTTCCACAGATCATTTATGCATTGTCGGATATTATCGGTGTGATTTCTCCGGCAAATGCAGTATTTTTGATCGTGATCTTTTTCCTGATCATTTTAGTATTTATTCTGTTTAATAAAGTGGCAGCTTTGGAGGAAAAGCAAAAAGATATCATACAGGAAATTTCCATGGAAAGAGCAAAGAGAGAAGAAAGTGATTATGGAAACAGAAACAACAAAGATGATGAATAAAAATGTAATATGGAATACGATAGGAACATCTGCAAATGCGTTTTTATCCCTGTTTTTTCTTATTATCGTGACCAGAATCAATGGTGTGGAAGATGCAGGAATTTTCAGCTTTTCTTTTTCAAATGCATGTATTCTTTCTGTAGTAGGAATGTATATGGGCAGAACCTATCAGGTAAGTTATACGGGAAAAGATATTACGGACAGTGATTATATTTACAGCCGATGCTTTACGTGTGTTTTAATGATACTGATTTCCGGAATTATGCTTTTTATCAATCAATACTCTCCGGAAAAATCGATTATTTTCATGTCGCTTACTGTTTATAAAATGCTGGAAGCGTTTAGTGATGTGATTTATGGGATTGTACAGAAAAACGGATGTCTGTATATGGTCGGGAAATCTTTTTTTATCAAAGCGGTTCTTAGTTTTATTGTCTTTGTCATTGTAGATATGATCACAAGAAATCTTCTGATTTCCTGTATTGGGATCTGTATTGTGATGGTGGCTGTTATTTTGTTTTATGATATGGCAAATATTAAAAAGATGAATGTATCAAGAAGCAGATTCAGTAAGACAAACATTATGGCTTTGTTTAAAGGAGGATTTGCTATCTGTATTACAACCTTGTTATCCAATTACATCGTCAGTGCTGCAAAGTATGCTATTGATATGAGAGGAATGGATGAGTTTCAGGCGATTTTCGGTATTATCCTCATGCCGGCTACGGTGTTAAGTCTTCTGGGGCAGTTCATCATCCATCCATCTCTTTTAAATCTGACAAAAGCGTATTCAAAAAGAGCGTTCGCAGAAATGAAAAGAATTGTTTATAGGATGATCGGAATCATGGTTGGGTTCGGGATACTGGCAGTTTTGGCAGCTGCATGGCTTGGGATTCCGGTTCTGGAAATTTTATACGGAATTTCTTTGGATTCATACCGTATGGAATTGATCTTGATCATGGCGGGGGCGATTTTCTATGGGATTGCATTTATTTTATTATCCCTGCTGACTGTTATGAGATACACCGTGGTACAGATGTATATTTATGTATTTCTTGCCGTATGTGCCTTTGTTTCTTCTTATTTTTTAGTAGAAAAAGCCGGAATATCCGGAGCAGCATATTCTTATATCGGAATCATGGTATCAGAAGCTGTTATATATGGAATTCTTTCTTTTATATGTGTCAAAAAAGAAAAGAAAAAAGCGGTATTCTAGGAGAAAAAGTAGAAAAAACGAAAAAAATATTATGGAAAAATTACAAAATTGTTACAAAGTAAGAAAAAATTAAGGTGTTGTAACTTGCGGAAACTATATAAATCTTATATAATATAGGAAGTTTATAGGCAGGTGAGGTATTTATGAAGCGAGAACTGAAAAAGTTTGAATCCACAATGTGGTTATTGATCAAATTATTATTATATATTCTGATTATGGGGACATTCATGATGATCATGTCCAGGGAAAACCATGCTCTTGGAGTATTGTCAAGGACTATGGGAATTACGTTTACAACATATTGTATCGTAGGACTGTTATTTTTAAGTATTTATGGTAAGTATGATGTGGGGCGGAGAAAAAGCAAGCCGATCATCTATTCTCTGGCACTTGCCACTATCTTCACGGATATTGTAACGTATATTCAGCTGATGATCATGAATACGATCACACCGAGTATTTATGCATTTCGTCTGGACAGCATCGGCTCTTTGATTCTGAGTTTCATTGTTCAGCTCATTATCATTATTCTTTTTGTATATGCGGGAAATGGATTGTTTTTTGCAATCCACAAGCCGGAAAGCTGCTGTGTCATTACTTCTTCCCAGGAAAGTCTTGATAACATTGTCCGTGGTATCATGAAATATAAAAAACAGTATAAGATTGATTCCATTATGGATTACAAAGACAAACACCTTTTTGAAGCGGTGGCAAAAGCAGATACGGTCTTTATCCAGGATGTGCCGTTAAGCAAAAGAAGTGAGATTGTAAGATTTTGTTATAAACATAAGATAAATATTTATTTTAATCCGGAGATTGAAGATATTGTAGAAGTCAGTGCAAAATATTATCTTTTAGATGACGTGTCTGTTTTAAATGCCAACGTAAAAGCATGGACCATGGAACAGCGTGTAATGAAGAAGCTTTTGGATATGTCTCTTGCTATTATTCTTGGTATTTTGACTTCTCCGATTTGGATTATAAGTGCAATCGCGATAAAATTATATGACGGAGGACATATCTTTTTTAAACAGAAACGTGCGACTTTAAACGGACGTGTATTTGAGGTATATAAGTTTAGGACTATGAAAGAAAACGTGGAAAATCATTCGGTAACGGATGATGATGACCGGATCACAAAACCGGGGAAAATTCTGCGTAAGATCCGTATGGATGAGCTGCCGCAGCTTTTGAATATTTTGAAAGGCGATATGAGCTTTGTAGGACCACGACCGGAAATGCTGGAAAACGTGGAAGCATACGAAGAGGCACTTCCTGAGTTCAGATATCGATTGAGGGTGAAGGCCGGACTTACAGGGTATGCTCAGATTGCGGGGAAATATAACACTTCACCAAAAGATAAATTGATCATGGACATGATGTACATTGAACAATTCAGTATCCTGAAAGATATCCAGCTTATTTTTCAGACAGCGATTGTTCTTTTGAAGTCAGACAGCACAGAGGCATTTAAAACAAATGAAAAAAGGCAATATATATTTAAAGCAGCTGAAGAAGCAGAGACGGAGGAGCAGTAATGAAAAAATATGATTATGTGATCGTCGGAGGCGGTCTGTTTGCCGGTACATTTGCATACTTTGCACATAAGGCAGGAAAGAAATGTCTGGTAGTCGAAAAAAGAGAAACACTCGGAGGAAATCTTTATTGTGAAGATATGGAAGGAATCCATGTTCACAAGTATGGTGCACATATTTTCCATACAAGCAACAGGAAAGTATGGGATTTTGTAAACTCTCTTGTTGAGTTTAACCGTTATACCAATTCTCCTATTGCAAATTACAAAGGAGAAATCTATAACATGCCGTTCAATATGAACACATTCAGCAAGATGTGGGGAGTGGCGACACCAAAAGAGGCAGAAGAAATCATAAACAGACAGAAAGCTGCCATTAAAGGCGAGCCAAAAAATTTGGAAGAGCAGGCCATAAGCCTGGTCGGCGAAGATATCTATCAGAAGCTGATCAAAGGATATACAGAAAAACAGTGGGGAAGAGATTGCAAGGATCTTCCGGCATTTATCATCAAAAGACTTCCGGTTCGTTACACATACGACAACAATTATTTCAATGATCTTTATCAGGGAATCCCGATCGGTGGATACAATGTACTGATCAACGCCTTGTTTGAAGGATGCGATGTGGAATTGGGAGTTGATTATAATGTAAATAAAGAAAAATATAATGCCCTCGGAGAAAAAGTTCTTTATACCGGTATGCTGGATGCATATTATGGATATCGGTTCGGCAAACTGGAATACAGAAGCCTGAAATTTGAAACGGAAGTTTTGGATGAAAAGAACCATCAGGGAGTTGCGGTCGTAAATTACACAGATCGGGAAACTCCATATACAAGAGTGATCGAACATAAGCATTTTGAGTTTGGAACACAGGAAAAAACGGTCATTACAAGAGAATATCCGACAGACTGGCAGGAAGGCATGGAGCCATACTATCCGGTAAACGATGAGAAGAACCAGGAATTGTACCAGAAGTACAGAGAACTGGCGGAAAAAGAAGAGGTATTGCTTGGCGGAAGACTTGCAGAATACAAATATTATGATATGGACAAAGTGATTGAATCTGCATTTACCCTTGTAGAAAAAGAATTACGATAGGAGAAGACAATGGAAAACAATAAGATCAAAGTAAGTATTATCATGCCTGTATATAAGGTAGAGGACTATGTCGGAAAAGCCATTGAAAGTATTCAGGCTCAAACACTGAAAGAATGGGAATTTCTTATCGTAGATGACGGAACCCCGGATAAAAGTGGTGAAATCTGCGATGCATATGCTGCAAAGGACGAAAGGATTCAAGTGATCCATAAAGAAAACGGAGGAGCTCCGAGTGCAAGAAATATGGCGATTGAACTTGCAAAAGGGGAATATATGTACTTTATGGATTCTGATGACTGGGCAGAACCGACCATGCTGGAAGATATGTACAATCTGGCAAAAAGAGATAATGCACAGCTTGTCATAGCAGGATTTTATATTGATACCTACTATAACAAAGAAGAATATATGACAGATGATTATTTTGTGGAAGATGCGGTTTATCCGGACAAGGAATCTTTCCGCAAAAATGCATATAAATTATTCGACAAGAATTTACTGTACACACCGTGGAACAAATTATTTGAATCCAAATATATCATGGACAACAATTTGCGTTTCCCGAAGACGTTCTGGGATGATTTCCCGTTTAATGTAAGCATTGTAAAAAATGTGGAAAGAGTAACGGTGACACATAAGCAGTATTATCATTTCTTAAGAGCACGTTCTGAATCGGAAACAGCAGCGTATCGTCCGGGAATGTATGAAAAAAGAGAAGAAGAGCATGGTTGGATGATTAATCTTTACAAACAGTGGAATGTAAAGGATGCAGCAAGCAGGGAAATGATTGCCAGACGTTATATCGAGCGTTTTGTCGGATGTGTAGAAAATATCACTAATCCAAAATGTGATATGACAGAACAGGAAAAAAGGCAGGAAATCAAAAAGATGCTTGCAAATCCAAGGGTGAAGAAGATGGCAAGGATAGCAAGACCACATTCTTCTTATATGAAGATCATGCTTCTTCCAATCAAGTGGAGGAGCACCATTCTCACCTATCTGGAAGCGAAAGTCATTACCTATGTAAAAACAAAGAACACAAAACTGTTTACAAAATTAAAGGCGGGAAGATAATGCAGGAAAAGAAACCATTCATTAGTGTGGTAATGCCGGTTTATAATGTGGAAAAACATCTGAAAAAAGCGGTGGACAGTGTACGGAATCAGACATTTCAGGATTTTGAGATTATTCTCGTGGATGACTGTTCACCGGACGGATGTCCGACATTATGTGAAGAACTGGCAGCTCTTGATGAACGTATTCGGGTGATCCATCACGAAAGGAATCAAGGACTTAGTATGGCGCGTAATACAGGAATGGAATACGCGGGAGGAAAATATATCTGGTTTATGGATTCGGATGATTCTGTGGAAGATACTCTTTTTGAAGAGGTGAGAAAATCTCTTGACAAAAATCCGGCGGAAATTGTTGTTTTTGGATTGACGGAGGATTATTACGATGAAAAAGACAGACTGCACCACAGTGAAACAATCTGTCCGGCAAGAAAGGAATTTCAAGACCAAAAAGAGGTAAGAAACTATATCATCGAACTGGAAAAGCAGACATTATATGGATATGCATGGAATAAGATGTACAAGCTGTCTTATTTAAAAGAAATCAATCTTCGCTTTGAAGTTGTCACACTGATAGAAGACATTTTATTTAATGTAAAATACTGCATGGATATCCGGAGAATGAACATACTGGATTTTTGCGGATATCATTATAATAAGCGGATGGACAACAGTCTGACATCTAAATTTGTGCCGGAATATTACAAACTTCACCGCAAAAGGATTGAGCTTATATACAGACAGTATCAATACTGGGGGTTATGTAATAAGCAGGTAAAAGGAATTCTGGGTGCATTATATACCCGTTATATTTTTTCGGCCATCCAGAGAAATTACGATGAGAGGGCGGGTATGTCATATAAAGACAGAAAGAACTGGATTCGTCATCTTGTAAAGGAACCTCTTGTAAAGGAACTGATCCCGTCTGCCGTGTCTGACGGGAAACTTTTAAAGATTATGATCATGGTATTAAAAACAAGGAATATATATGGGATCATGATGCTTGGAAGAGTGATTTATATATGTAAAAGCAAACTTCCGATGGTGTTTGCCGTGTTAAAGCAAAAACGATAGGAGAGTGAAAACGTGAAATATCTAAAATTAATGATGATATATGCCTGTCGTCTTGGATTAAGAATAGTGTATCTTGTTCCGGTGAAGAAAAACAGAATTTATCTTTCTGCTGACAGAGGAAGTGGGATTCGTTGCAATCCTCTTTATATTTACCGGTATCTCAAAAAAAACTATCCGGGTAAATATGAGTATATATGGCAGTATAATGGAACAGGCAGTGAAAAAGATACGACTTATGTCAAACCGGGGAGCCTGAAAGACCTTTATTATATGCTGACTTCTAAAATCCTGATCAGTAATGATGGGTTTGGGAGTTTTATTCCGAAAAGAAAATCGCAGACATTTATCAATACATGGCACGGAGGCGGTGCTTACAAAAAATCCGGTGTGGATTTTATTACGGATCAGCATCCGGTAGATTTAAAGATAAACAGGATCTGCGGAAAGCAGACAGATATCTTTTTATCAAGCAGCCGGAAATTTTCCGAAGTCATGTCAAAGGCAAAAATGGTACCGCCAAAACGGTTCCTGGAATGTGGAATGCCGAGGAATGATTTTCTTGTAACAGGAACAAAAGAAGATATCGGGGATAAAGTAAAAAAATATTTCGGTATCGACAAAGAAAAAAAGATTGTCCTGTTTGCACCGACGTACAGAGGAGAAGAACAGACGGCCAAATTCCATTCGGAACTGGAAACAAAGGGGTGCCTGGATGCCCTGAAAGAAAGATTTGGCGGAGAATGGGTCTTTTTAATGAGAAAGCATCATTTTGTAAAAAGTACAACATTCGACGGCTGTATCAATGCCAGTGATTATCCGGATATGCAGGAACTCCTTTATGCGGCAGATGTATTTATCACAGATTATTCATCAACAATTTGGGATTATTCTTTGATGTTTAAGCCGGGATTCCTTTTTGTTCCGGATCTTGCACAGTACAGCAAAGAAAGAAGCTTTTATACAGATCCGGAAACATGGGCATTTCCGCTTGCAAAGACAAACGGAGAGCTTCAGGAATTGATCCGTCGGTACGATGAAGAGAAAAGTGCCGAAAAGATCAAAGAACATCATCGCCTTTTGGGATATAAAGAAAGTGGACACGCGGCGAAAAAGGTTGCAGAAAAAATAATAGAAAGAATCGGGTAGAGGAAAGAAAAATGGCAGAATTCAATGATTTAAATAACATTATTGTCTTTTATATGAGAAAGATAAAATGCTTTATCGCGATTGTACTTGCAGGATGTGTGATTTTTGCAGGAATGCGATGTGTAGAAACCGTTCCAAAATATCTGAATCAGGACAAAAATCCTCAGAAGACAACAGAAACCACGAAAACAACATCGGGAGAACCTGTGTATAAAAACGTGGATGTTTTACTAAGAGTGGAACCGGTTATCAACGAAAACGGAGACGATATTACGCAATATATCATCAGTTCCTATGTTGCAAACAAAACAAACAGCGAAGTGATAAATCAGCTGATGGATCAGTATCTGGAAGCAGAAAAAAATGATAATAAAGCAAATCGCGAGCTTTTATATGCGTATGGATACATCCTTGACAAAGAAAGAAATTATACTTACAGTGAAACAGACTTTGTAAATCAGCTAAGAGTATATGAATGTTCAGATAATCCGACAAACAATTATGTCGGCATCGGATTTTCTTCTATGAATGAAGAACGTGCAAGAGAAATTGCACAGGCATATGAGAAGATTCTGACACAGGAAGTGAAAAAACAGATCGGTGAGTTTGAATATGAAGTGGAAAGTGAAAAGATAGAATATAAGCTTCCTACACCTTCTGCGGGGGCATCACCGACACGAGTTGTAAATACGGCAGCGGCTTCATCAACAAATACGGTTATTTCCCTAAGTTCCGTAATCAAAGATATCATTAAAGGTACAGTATGGGGATTCCTTCTTGGATTTGTCGCAGCAGTCCTGATCTTGGGATTATGGTATCTTACAAGCACAAAGATTCAGAAACTGGCTGATATGAAAAAATATGATGTCCGATTATATGGTGTATATACAGATAAAAAACGGATCTTTAAATTCTGGCATAAGATTATCTACAATCTAGAAGGAGAAAAACGTGTGTTTGATAAAACACAGAAACTTGCGGATGTGATTCTTGCTTCTCTGGAAAGTTCCGATGTAGAAGGAACGGTCATGGTTGCCGGAAGTGCAGAGGAAAAGAAAGTAAGATCACTGTATAAAGCACTGGCAAAAAGTGAAAAGATTCATTTTATAAAGGGAAATTATATCCTTTCCGATGCAGAAAGCATCCGTGCATGTAGTAAATGTGATCAGGTGATTCTTGTAGAAGAAATGGGAAAATCAGTAAAAGAGGATATCAGAAGAGAAATTGATGTATATAGCGGATATCATGTAAATGTCTTGGGAGTAGCTATATCAGAGTAATGTAAGGAGTGGGTAGAAATAGAAACATATTTAGTTATGCTGGCTGTCACTTTGGTGTTTGCTTTCCTTTGGGAAAGACAAACGGCAGCCAACAATGGTCTGCAAATCATTAGAATCAAAAAAATAAAAGAATATGTATATATGCTTCTTACATTTCTTCCTATGTATCTGGTCAATGCCTGCATGGGATATGTCGGAACAGACTACGAAGAATATTTTAAATATTTTGAACGTCTGGGTCCGACTTCCGGATGGCATATGGATTGGGCTTTTGAACAGATTTGTAAAGTGATAAAAGAGTGTGGACTTCCGTTCCAGACGGTATATTTTATTGTTTCTCTTATCGGTTACGGTTTACTTATCTTATGTATAAGAAAATACACAAAAGCTTATGTGGAAAGTTATTTGTTGTATTTTTTCTACGGCTTTTTCTATATGCTTGGACTGACATTGATCAGACAGTTTATTGCAATGATGCTGGTTTGGTATGCGTATTCTTATATTGAAAAGAGGCAGTTTCTTAAATATGCCGTTTTCGTTGGAATCGCCAGTCTGTTTCATTTTTCGGCCATTATCATGCTGCCGATGTATTTTGTGCTGAACAGAAAGCTGAAAATATCCTTTTTGGCAGTACTGGCTATCTGTACGTTACCGTTCAATCTCAATTACAGTGAAATCATGTATTGGCTGTTCAAGACATTTAAGCCGTCTTATCTGACATCAAACTTCCTGACAAAAGAATTTGAAGTAGATGTACCGTATCTGATTTGCTTCTTAGTTACATTATTTGTCATTCTTTTATATGAAAACAGGCATAAAAAAGAGGACGACGGTGAAAGTACCTATGAACGGATTGCCATTAATTCAGTATATATCGGTGTTTTTATCAGTCTGTTTTGTGTATGGCTTCCGATATACAAGAGATTTGCGATGTATTTTCTTCTGCCGGCGATTACAATGGTCCCGAATCTTTTAAAAGATGCAGGAAAGAGGGAGAAGATTCTTTTTTATGTCATTCAGATCGGAGCCTGTATTTTTTATAACAGTAGATATATTACATGGTGGGAAGTCATACCATATAAAACATTCTTTTAGAAAAAGCGAAAAGAAACGAGGTAAAAGGCATGCGGGTATCAGTAGTACTATGCTGCTATAACGGAGAAAAATATATAAAGGAGCAGCTGGATTCTCTGAAAACTCAGACAAGACAGCCGGACGAAGTTCTGATTATTGATGATTGCTCTAAAGATAATACAGTAAAAATAGTAGAAGAATATATAAAAAGTAATGATCTGAAAAGTTGGAAGATGATCAGAAACGGGCAAAACAAAGGATGGAAAGAAAATTTCATCGTTGGAATGAGTCAGGCACAAGGAGAGATTGTATTTCCGTGTGACCAGGATGATATCTGGAATCCGTCAAAAATAGAAAAAATGTCGGCAATCTTGGAAAAGGATGAAAAGGTTCAGCTCCTTGCCGCCAATTATACAACATATTACGAAGGAGAAGAGTACAGAAAAGTATCAAATCTCTTTACAAAGACAATGAAATTTGATGAGCAGTATCATAAGATTGAAGCCGGAACAAAAGCTCTTTATATTTACAGACCGGGTTGTGTCATGGCAGCAAGAAAAAGTCTGATTGATCTGGCTGTGCACTATAAATTTCCGGATTATCCTCATGATGCCTTGCTTTGGAGAACAGCTCTGTTTTTGGACGGGCTGTATCTGTTTAATTTCAGTGCCATCAAATTCCGCAGACATTCTTCAAATGCATCGGATGCTGTACGACATAAGAGAAGCGACAAGTTAAATGATACGGTTTATTATATAAAAGTTGCGGAATATTTAAAAAAGATGATAAAGGAAAATGGAGATCAAAAGGAAAAACAGGTGCTTTTAGACCATATCATCCGTTTTATGAAACTGAGAAAGAAGTTTTTGGAAACAGGGAAAAAGACACTGTTTGTGAAACTGTGTTTGAAATATAGAAGTTATTATATGACAAATAAAGCGCTACTGGGGGATTTATATCTTACACTGAAAACAGGAGAATAGAAATGAAAAAGATATTTAAAGACTTTTCCTATTCCGTTTTGGCTAATGGCGTAAATATGCTGATTTCTCTTGTATTGGTATTATTTGTGCCAAAAGTTCTGGGTGTTAAAGAATACTCATACTGGCAGTTATATTTGTTTTATGCATCTTATGTCGGATTCTTTCATTTTGGATGGGCGGACGGAGTATATCTTAGATTTGGCGGAAAAAAATATGCAGAATTGGATAAGAGATATTTTCATACGCAGTTCTGGCTTTTAACATTTATGGAAATTATCATAGCTGTGGCAATCGGAGCAGCAGCGGTGGTTTTTATTCCTGATGCAAATAAAGAAATCGCATTGATTGCAACCGGATTATGCTGTATCGTACAGCTTCCGAGAACATTCCTTCAGTATATACTTCAAAGTACGGATAAGATTGCAAATTATGCAAAAAATTTCCTTTTGGAAAAAATGATTTATGCCATTCTCGTGATCGGTCTGCTTGTTCTTGGAGTCAAGGATTTTAAAGTCCTTATCGGTGCGGATTTGATTGCAAGAGGATTTACCCTTGTTCTTCTCCTCAGAGAATGTAAGGATATCGTCAAAGGAAAGGCAATCCAGTGGAAAGCCGGAATACAGGGGGCATGGCAGAATATCAGTGTCGGAAGTAAACTGATGTTTTCCAGTATTGCAAGTATGCTTTTGACAGGGATTGTAAGATTTGCTATCGAAAATCAATGGTCTGTTGAAGTATTCGGGCGGGTTTCCCTGACAATTACTGCATCCAACCTTCTTATGATATTTATTAATGCAGTAAGTATTGTCATGTATCCGGTGTTAAAAAATCTGTCGGAAGACAGATATACAGAAGTATATAAAAACATGAGAAATATGTTAATGATCCCGGTGCTTGGGCTTTTGATCGTATATTATCCTGCCAAGGTCATTTTATCCTGGTGGCTTCCGCAATATGCAGAAAGTCTCCGGTATATGGCACTTCTTTTTCCAATGTGTGTATTTGAAAGTAAAATGTCCATGCTTGTCAATACATATTTTAAAGCATTGAGAAAAGAAAAAGAAATCATGAAGATTAACTGGATCATGTTGGGAGTAACGGCAGTACTCACAGGGATTACGGCATACGGATTACATAACCTGACACTTGCAATCGCAACACTGCCGGTGGTAATGGGACTTAGATGTCTGATGGGAGAATTATATTTATCCCAAAAACTCCATATGAAAGTGGCAAAGGAAAATATCATGGAAATCGGACTTGCATTTATCTTTATTGTAGCAAGTTGGCTGATCGAATCCTGGGTATGTACAGCCATTTATGCAGCATTTTATGGGGGATATCTGATCATAAAAAGAAAAGAACTTGGAAACTTGATTTCAAATGTAAAGAAAGTAGGTAAAAAGTAAATGAACATTGGAGTAATTTTTGCCGGTGGTATTGGTACCCGCATGAACAGTAAAGCTTTGCCGAAACAGTTTTTGAAGATGTATGGCAAAGAAATCATTATTTATACATTGGAACATTTTGAAGACCATAAAGATATAGACGCGATCGTTGTGGCATGTGTGAAAGAATGGATTCCGTTTTTGGAAGAACTGGTAGACAGATATCGTTTGCAAAAGGTGAAAAAGATTGTTCCCGGCGGAATAACGGGACAAGATTCCATTTATCAGGGGTTAAAGGCGGCAAAGGAAGTTGCAGGAAATGAAAAGAGCATTGTCCTTGTCCATGACGGAGTACGTCCGCTGATCAACGAAGATCTGATCACGGATTGTATTCGTTCTGTAAAAGAAAAAGGAAGTGCCATCACAACCGCTCCGGTCATCGAAACGATTATCTGCTCTGAGGAGGGAAAGGTGGATCAAATCATTGACCGTTCTAAATGTCTGGTAGCCAGGGCTCCGCAATGTTTCTGGATAGATGAGCTGCTGGAAGCACATGAAAAGGCAAGAGAAGCGGGAAGACTGGATTTTATTGATTCGGCATCCATCATGTCCCATTACGGCAAAGAACTGTTCCTAGTAGAAGGACCGGTAGAAAATATCAAAATTACGACCCCAATGGATTTCTATACATTTAAGGCATTATTTGAAGCAAGGGAAAATTCACAGCTGTTTGGAATCTAAAGCAAAACGGAGGAAAGACGATGGAATATACGAATCAGATTGTTCAAAACGACATGGAAGAGCTTCTGAAAAAGCCGTTTCCATATGAGAAGTTAAAAGGGAAAAACATACTGGTCACAGGGGCATCCGGAATGTTGGCGGCATATCTTGTTTATTTTTTTATGTATCTGAATGAAAAACAGGATTACGGTATCAAGGTCAAAGCACTCGTAAGAAATGAAAAGAAAGCATGGGAGAAATTCGGAGCTTTTCGGGACAATCGAAAATTCAGCCTGTTGGTACAAGATGTCTGTGATCCGATTGAAACAGAAGAAACAATGGATTACATTGTACATGCAGCAGGAAATGCGAGTCCGCATTATATCCTCAACGATCCTGTCGGCATCATTGCAGCCAATACAACAGGAACGGTAAATGTTCTGGAGTATGCAAGAAAAGGAAAAACGAAAAAAGTACTGTATACATCCACAAGGGAAGTATACGGGAAAATGCCTGAGGATGTGACGGAAATCACGGAAGATTTATTCGGAAGCTTAAATCCGATGGAGTTCCGGGCATGTTATCCGGAAAGCAAGCGCATGGCAGAAACCCTTTGCCAAAGTTATCATCACCAATATCAGATACCGTTTACGGCGGTGAGGATCGCACATTCATACGGACCCGGGATGATCATCGACAATGACGGAAGAGTAATGTCTGATTTTATATCTGATATTGTCCATAACAGGGACATTGTGCTGAAAAGTAAGGGAGATGCCGAGAGAGCATTTTGTTATATTACGGATGCTGTATCAGGTATGCTTTGTGCTCTTTTAAAAGGAGAGGATGGAGAAGCCTATAATATTGCAAATGAGACAGAACCGTATCCAATCAGAGAAGTGGCAAAAATGCTTACAGAACTTTATCCGGAAAAAGGGCTCAAAGTCGTATTTGATATTCCGGAAACAATGAGTGCAGGGTACAGCAAGATGGGAAGAGTAAAATTAAGTACAAAAAAACTGGAAACTCTTGGTTGGAAATGCAGCGTAAGCCTTAAAGACGGAATGAAACGTACCGTTGACAGTTTTGAGAATTAATCACAGAATTTCTGGACATTTTATTCCAAAGCGTGTATGATAAATTATATGTGTATATTAAATCTTTGACGAAAGAAGAGGTACAAATATGAAAATTATGAAACGAATAGCAGCGATGCTGCTGGCGGTATGTTTGGTAGTACCATGTACTAAGCTGGCGGTCAATGCAGCAGATGGAGTTATTTTCTTTACGGACCTGGAAGGGATTAAAGTAGGAGATGAATTCACCATTAAAGGAAGCGTAAAGAATCGCGGGGGCAACCTTGGTGATGTCAAGATCACAATGGAATATGATTCCACGGCCATGAAGTTTGTAAGTGGTGACAACGTGACAGACCAGGGCGATGGCACACTTGTTTATTCCGGAACGGTAGGAGACAAAGATCTTCTTGAATTCAATATGGAATTTGAAGCACTTGTACAGGGAGAAACAAGACTGGAACAGACAGAAGCAGAAGTAACAGATGAAAACGGAGCATCTGTTAATATTGTGGAACCGGCCGGATATTCTGATGTGAAGATTGTAGAAGGAGACGGAACGACGGATTCTTCCGATAATGAAACGACAGCACAGCAGAGTGGCCTTAAAGCTACGGTTGGCGGAGAAGAGTATGTTGTTGCAAGCCAGTTTCCTGAAAAAGAACTCCCTTCAGGATTTCAGACGGCAGACATCAATTATGGTGGCCAGACAGTAAAAGGTGCAAAGCAGGAGAAAGGCGATATGCAGCTTTTATATCTGATCGGGAAAGACAACAAAGGAAGTTTCTTTGCTTATGATGCAGAAAAAAATGAATGCTCTCCGCTTCAGCTTGTAACGGTTTCCGAAGGAAATACCATTATTTTGTTAAGTGATGCAGAAGGCGTGACTCTTCCTGCAAGATATAAAAAGATGGAATTGGAGATTTCCGAAACAGATACGATTCCGGCATGGCATGATTCCAAAAATGAAAGATTTTATCTGTTAAAGGCATTAAATTCCGAGGGGGAAACAGCTTTATATCAGTATGATTCCAAAGATAAGACATATCAGTATTACGGAAGTATTGCCTCTGCTGTATCTGCAGAAACGGATAAAGGAAACGGAATACTCGGAAAAGTAAGCGTTTTTGTTCAGGATCACGCTGATTATGTTGTGATCGGAGCAGGATTTGCATTTCTGATTTTACTGATTCTTTTAATCGTATTGTCCGTAAAGGTTCACCGCAGAAATTTGGAATTAGACGATGTTTACGATGAACTGGATGAATTAAACGGCAAAAAAGCTTCTGAAGAACCGGAATCGGAAGAAGAATATGAGGAAGAAGAGTTCGAGGAAGACAAGACACCGGAAGACAACAGTCAGTCCGAAGATGATTTTGATGATTTTGAACAATTTGATGAAAATGACTTGGATGATTCTTATGATGACAGTGAGTATTCTGATGAATATGAAGAGGAAGAAGAATACGATAATGTATCAGAGGATTACGAGTCAGATTATGACCCGGATTATGACGATGATGCGGATTATGATGATGACTATGACTTTGATGATTTTGAAGAAGAGTATGAAAATCCGAAACCTGCCAAAAAATCAAAAGGTTCCAAGGATGACGATTCCGATGATGACTTCTCTATTGACTTTATAGATTTATAAAAACAGATGACAGAGACAGCAAAAGGCTGTCTCTGTTTTTTATTCTTTACAAATGCAAAGAAGGATGATAAAATAAACCTCGTGAGAAAAGTGCAAAAAAATCAGCAGATTGTGCAAAATAAGAATTGGAGGATTTGATATGTGTGGAATTGTTGGGTATATCGGTCAGGAAAAAGCAGCACCGATTCTTTTGGACGGATTGTCCAAATTGGAATACAGAGGTTACGATTCAGCCGGAATTGCAGTTTTTGACGGTGAAAAAATAAATATGACAAAGGCAAAAGGAAGACTGAAAGTATTAAGTGAGCTGACAGATCATGGAGAAATGCTGCCGGGTACAGTAGGAATAGGGCATACGAGATGGGCAACACATGGATCGCCGTCAGATATGAATGCCCATCCTCATATGAACAAGGAAGAAAGTATTGTCGTTGTACATAATGGAATTATAGAAAATTATATCAAATTGAAAAAAATGTTGGAAAAGAAAGGATATCAATTTATATCAGAAACAGATACAGAGGTGATTGTACATCTTCTCGACTATTATTATACGGGGAATCCGCTGGAAACTTTGACAAAGGTCATGCATCGGATGGAAGGCTCTTATGCACTGGGAATTTTATTTCGGGATCATCCAAATGAACTTTATGCAGTCAGAAAAGACAGTCCGCTGATTGTGGGGCATACAGAAAACGGCAGTATTCTTGCATCGGATGTACCGGCCGTGTTGAAGTACACAAGGGATGTCTATTTTATTGAAAATGAAGAGATTGTAAAGATGACACGAAAAGATATGGAGTTCTTTACGGTGGATGAAGAACCGTTGGAAAAAGAGGCGGTTCATATCAACTGGGATGAAAATGCTGCGGAAAAGGGCGGATATGATCACTTTATGATGAAAGAAATCTATGAACAGTCTAAGGCAGTGGAAGATACTTTTTCACCACGGATCAAAGAAGGAAACATTGTCATCGAAGAACTGGGAATGACGGATGAAGATATAAAAAAAATCAGAAAAATCGTTATGGTGGCCTGTGGTTCGGCTTATCATACAGGAGTGACAGGTAAGTATGTCTTTGAAGGACTTGCACGAATTCCGGTGGAAGTAGATCTGGCATCGGAATTCAGATATCGTGATCCGATATTGGAAAAAGATACTTTGGTGATTGTGATCAGCCAGTCGGGTGAAACTGCGGATTCTCTTGCCGCTTTAAGGGAAGCAAAAGAAAGAGGATGCAGAGTACTCGGAATCGTTAACGTAGTAGGAAGTTCGATTGCAAGAGAAGCGGACAATGTAATGTATACATGGGCAGGACCGGAAATTGCGGTTGCCACTACGAAAGCTTATTCCTGTCAGCTGATTGCTCTGTATCTTTTGGCCATGAAGTTTGCTCATGTAAGAGGAAAGATTGAAAAAGAAGAGTTGAAACATATGATCGAGGATATGAAGAAATTGCCGGGACAGATAGATATACTTTTAAATAATAAGGATCAGATCCAAAGATTTGCCAATCGATATCTGGCAGCAAAGAATATATTTTTTATCGGAAGAGGAATTGATTATGCAATTTCCATGGAAGGTTCTTTGAAATTAAAAGAAATTTCCTACATTCATTCCGAAGCTTATGCAGCCGGAGAATTAAAACACGGAACGATTTCTCTGATCGAAGAAGGTACACTTGTTACGGCTGTACTGACTCAGGAAGATTTATACAAAAAGATGATCAGTAATATGGTAGAGGTGAAGACACGAGGAGCATTTGTCATGGCGATTACAAATGAAGGGAATACAGATGTGGAAAAAGCAGCAGATTATGTGATATATATTCCAAAGACAAATAAGTACTTTACAAACTCTCTTGCAATCATACCTCTTCAGCTGTTTGGATACTATGTGGCAGTGGGAAGAGGCTGTGATGTTGATAAACCGAGGAATCTCGCAAAATCTGTTACCGTAGAATAAAAGAAAAAGATTGGATTTGCTTTTCCGGTAAATTCAATCTTTTTTTCATAAATTATCACACTTTCAACACATTTTTCTATTAGACTACAGATAGAATAAAAGTTATGATAGAAATGAAAGGGGATAAAGGTTATGGGTAACGAATACGAATACTATGATCCAAATCAGCAAAATCAGCAGTTTTATGGAAATAACGGAGATTTCAGAGAACCTGACAAACATGATAAAAAGAAAAAAAATAAAGGAACAAAAATTGCTGCGGTAGTAGGGCTGGCGGTATTGTTTGGTGTTGTCGGGGGAGTTACATTTCAGGCAACTAATCTGGCAACGGGAAAAATACTGGGAACATCAAATGGCTCCAAAAATAAAGTGGAAACAGCAGAACTGACACAATCATCAGATGGAACAGTGACAGATACAGATATTACCAAGATTGTAAAAAATTCCATGCCATTTGTTGTTTCAATCCAGAATATGAGTGTGAAACAGGTACAGGATTTCTTTGGAGGAATACGTGAACAAAAACAGGAAAGCGTAGGTACCGGTATTATTGTAGGACAAAACAATAATGAACTTCTGGTTGTTACAAATAATCATGTGGTAGAAGGTTCAACGGTTTTAACTGTCACATTCAATGATGAAAAGAGTGTGGAAGCAAGCATAAAAGGAACAGACTCGACAAAAGATTTGGCAGTCGTTGCGGTTCCGTTAAATAAGATCAGCAATGAAACAAAAAAAGTCATCAAAGTTGCAACTCTCGGAGATTCCGAAAAGCTTCAGGTAGGAGAAGAAGTGATTGCTATCGGGAATGCCCTTGGTTATGGACAGTCTGTGACAAACGGAATTGTCAGTGCCAAAGAAAGAGATCTTCAGATGGAAGGATTTGACTGTAAACTTATTCAGACGAATGCGGCCATTAATCCGGGAAACAGCGGAGGTGCTCTTTTGAACAGCAAAGGTGAAGTGGTAGGAATCAATACAGTAAAAGTAAATGATTCCGCAGTAGAAGGAATGGGATATGCAATTCCGATTTCCGATGTGGCTGATGCGATCAAAGGGCTCATGAACAAAGAAACAAGAACACAGGTTCCGGAAGCACAGAGAGGATATATCGGAATCAAAGGCTTTGACCTGGATGAACAGAATGCAGAACAGTTTGGAATGCCTTCAGGGGTATATGTTTCCGAAGTATTGAAAAACGGAGGAGCTGAAAAAGCCGGTATCACGAAAGGATGTATTATCACAGGAATCGAGGGATCCGGTGTAAGCAATATGGAAGGACTTCAAAACCAGTTAAGCTATTACAGAATCGGAGAAAAAGTAAAAGTGAAAGTACAATTCCCGGCTGATGGAGGAAATTACAAAGAAAAAGAAGTAGAAGTGAAATTGACAGCACAATTAAGTGAATAAAGAATTTTGAGGAAACATGAAAGGGAGATGCGGATTTTTCTTGGATGAATAGCTTGGCAGTCCAAGAAAGATCAGCATCTCCTTTTCTTGTTTTTTGGATATCGTTTTTTTGACAAACTCCTGTTGACAAATATAGAAATCCCGTATAATATAAACATATACCCCGTATGGGTATTTGAAAAGAGAGGGTGATTCAATGAAAACAGAAAAATATGTCATTACAGGAATGTCGTGTGCTGCCTGCAGCAGTGCGGTAGAGCGTGTGACAAGGAAAATAGAAGGAGTACAGGAAAGTAATGTCAATTTGACTACAGGTATTTTGACTATCACTTATGAAGAAGAAAAAGTAAATCCGGAGAAAATCATTGCAAAAGTAGAAAGAGCAGGATTTGGTGCTTCTTTATATATCGAAAAAAGTAAAAAGGAAAGAGAAAAAGAAGAAGAAGACGTACAGGAAGCAGTGCACCACACGAAAAACAGACTGATTGGAAACATTATTTTTGCGGTTCCGCTTTTATATCTTTCTATGGGACATATGCTGCCATTTCCACTTCCTTTGCCGGATGCTCTTAGCATGGATAAAAATCCGATGAATTTTGCTCTGGCACAGCTCATACTGACAACAGTCATTTTGATCAATGGAAGGAAGTTTTATATTAACGGATTGAAAAGCTTGTTTAGAGGACATCCAAATATGGATTCTCTCGTAGCAATAGGTACGGGAAGTGCTTTCCTTTATAGTTTAGCTATGACAGTACAGATTCCTTTTGATTCTCATTTGGCACATCAGCTTTACTATGAATCCGCAGCGATTGTGGTTACTCTTGTAATGCTTGGGAAATACATGGAAGGAAGAAGTAAGACAAAAACAAAAGATGCTATTCGAAAATTAATGGAACTGGCTCCGGATACTGCAGTTGTTTTTCGGGAAGGACAGATGAAAGAAGTGCCGGTGGAAGAAGTAGAGGCAGGCGAATTGATTGTGATCCGTCCGGGAAGCAGGATTCCATTGGATGGGATTGTAGTCAAAGGAAGTACCACAGTGGATGAATCTATGTTGACAGGAGAAAGTATCCCGATAGAAAAAGGAATCCGGGATGAAGTCATCGGAGGAAGCGTCAATTATCAGGGAAGCCTTACGGTACAGGTTACAAGAACAGGTTCTGATACGACCCTTGCCAAAATTGTCAAAATGATGGAAGACGCACAGGGGAAAAAAGCACCAATCTCCAAACTTGCGGATAAAGTAGCAGGATATTTCGTCCCGGCCGTTATGTGTATTGCGGTAGTAGCTGCATCGGTCTGGTTTTTCTTGGGATACGATTTTTCATTTGTTCTTACCATCTTTGTTTCGGTTCTTGTAATTGCCTGCCCGTGTGCTCTCGGGCTTGCTACACCGACGGCTATCATGGTAGGTACAGGGATTGGGGCATCACATGGAATTCTGATCAAAAGCGGGGAAGCACTGGAGATTGCTCATAAAATTGATACGGTTGTACTTGATAAGACGGGGACGATTACAGTAGGAAAGCCTTCTGTAAGGGAGATTTTGTCAGAGAAGATGTCAGAAGAGGAGCTGCTTTTCCTGACAGCATCATGTGAACAGGTGTCAGAACATCCTCTTGGCCGGGCCATCGTAGAATATGCCAAAGAAAAAGGAAAAATACTGATAGAGCCGGAAGAATTTCAAAGCATCACCGGGCAGGGGATCCGGGCGGTATTGAAATATAACGGAACAAAAGAAACTTATTATATAGGAAATAAAAAACTGTTGGATTCCAAGAAGTTAGATTCGGGGATATATCAAGATCAAGCCGCTAAAATGGCTCAAAAAGGACAGACACCAATGTTTATTGCAGACACAAAAGAAGTAATCGGACTGATCAGTGTGGCGGACAAGATGAAAGAAACAAGTAAAGAAGCCATACAAAAAATCAAGTCCCTTGGAATTGAAGTATGTATGTTGACCGGAGATAATAAGACAACCGCAGAAGAAATCGCAAAGCAAGCAGGAGCAGATAAGGTGATCGCAGAAGTGCTGCCACAAGACAAAGCAAATGTAATCGAAGCATTGCAGAAAGAAAAGAAATGTGTCATGATGGTAGGAGACGGAATCAACGATGCACCTGCACTTGTTCAGGCAGATGTAGGAGCTGCCATCGGAAGCGGAAGTGATATCGCATTGGATTCCGGAGATATCGTTTTGATGAAAT
The DNA here is from genome assembly GCA_937880845.1 of uncultured Drancourtella sp. Taxonomy (GTDB): domain Bacteria; phylum Bacillota; class Clostridia; order Lachnospirales; family Lachnospiraceae; genus Sellimonas. The sequence continues at coordinate 874 of CALFLL010000062.1, read as the reverse complement.
CGGATTTAAATGATATATACCGGGCAATCCGTTTAAGTAAAGCTACCATCAGAAATATCAAAGAAAATCTGTTCTGGGCATTTTTCTACAACAGTCTGGGCATTCCACTTGCAGCAGGAGTCCTGTACGCAATAAACGGAACACTGTTAAATCCGATGTTTGCAGGTCTTGCAATGTCCTTAAGTTCCGTTTGTGTGGTAGGAAATGCACTCAGACTCAGAAGATTAAAACTGTCAGAATAAAAGAAAGCGAGAACAACATGGAAGAAGAGAAAAGAAAACACCGGGATAAACAAGAAATAAAAAAACTTATCAGCCGATTAAATCGAATCGAAGGACAGGTCAGAGGAGTCAGAAAAATGCTGGAAGAAGAACGATACTGCATTGACATCATCGTTCAGGTACAGGCCATCCAGGCAGCATTAAATGGATTCAACAAAATGCTCCTCTCCGAACACATTCACTCCTGCGTTGTAAACGACATTCGCCTGGGAAACGATGAATGTGTAGACGAACTATGTGAAACAATAAAAAAATTAATGAAATAAAGGAGGATAACATCAATGAAAATTCATGTAACAGGGATGCACTGCCAAAAATGCGTAGAAAGAATCACAAAAGCAATGGAACAAGAGGGGATTAACGGCCAGGTAAGTCTGGAAGAAAACTGCGTGTACCTGGAAAATGAATCCAAAGCAGAAGAACTGCTGGAATTGTTAGACGATCTTGGATTTGAAGGAGAAAAATAACAAAACTTCAATTATCAGAATTGTTTTGAATTTTTGGGGACGTGTACCTTTGCAAAGGTACACGTCCCCAATTTTTGTATGGCAAATAAAATAAACCACCTGCTAGGCAGGTGGAGAAAATAGCTT